>QEVL01000004.1:0-109632 GCA_003577305.1 Burkholderiales bacterium | reverse complement strand
CCCGGAGGGTGAGCCCGGAAAAAAGCGCGCACTCCGCGTTGCAAATGCTCGCCGTGGCCCCGCCACGGCTGCGCTTTGCGCCTTGATTGCGCGCTTTTTTTCGGGCTCACGCGGGGACGATCGTAGTGTGAACACGCCCTAGTGGCGGGACGCCCCGATGACCGCTGCGGCAGCGCCGGGATAGACTGGTGTCGACACCACTTTGTGGAGTGATCATGGTCGAGCCGCTTGCAGACAGGAACGTCGTCGTGACCGGAGGAACCGGCGCGCTGGGCGAGGTCGTCGTCCGCCGCCTGCTTCGAGCCGGGGCGACTTGTCACGTGCCGAGCCACCGGGCGGGCGGCGATGCGCCGGCCGGCGAAGGCACGCGCCTGCGCATCGTGCACGGCGTCGACCTGGCGGACCAGGCGGCAGTGGACCGCTTCTACGACGCGCTGCCCGCGCTCTGGGGCTCGGTGCATCTGGCAGGGGGCTTCGCCATGGGCCCCATTGCCGAGACCGCGCGCGCGGACTTCCTGCAGATGATCGAGACGAACGCGCTGACCGCCTTTCTCTGCTCGCGCGCGGCAGTGCGTGCCATGCGCAGGACCGGAGGCGGCGGGCGCATCGTCAACGTCTCGGCTCGGCCCGGACTCGATCCGCGCAAGGGGGCGCAGATGGCGGCCTACGCCGCGAGCAAGGCTGCGGTCGCGGCAATCACGCTGTCGCTGGCCGAGGAACTGAAGGGCGAGCGCATCCTGGTCAATGCGATCGCACCCTCGACCCTGGACACTGCAGCCAACCGCCGGGCGATGCCCGATGCCGACACCTCGAAGTGGCTCGCGCCCGAGGCGGCGGCCGAAGCGGTGCTGCAACTCGTGTCGCCGGCCAACATGGAGATCAGCGGCGCGGTGCTGCCGTTGTATGCCCGTGCATGATCAGAACGCGTGAAGCGATCGGGCGCGCCTTCCGGGAGCCGATGATTGCTTCACTCGTTCAGCCTTGCGCGGCAAGCCGTCGCGCCTCTTCCAGCGCCAGCGCATCGCGCCCGATGGTGGCCAGCGCCAGCGTCCTGCCCTTCATGCGGTAGCTGACCGCGCAGTCGTGCGCAGCGATGTCGCCGTCGATCGCGATCTCGTCCCAGGCGAGCGCATGGCCGACGTAGCGGATCGTCACGTCGTGGTGCGCACTCCAGAAAAAGGGCACGTCCCGGTAGGCCAGGCGTGCGCCCAGCATGTTTTCGGCGGCGACCTGTCCCTGCCGCTCGGCGACCACCCAGTGTTCGACACGAGCCGTCTCGCCGGCCGCGCCGCCCGGCCAGCGCGCCACGTCACCGGCCGCGAAGATGCCGGGTCGCGAGGTCTCGAGATGCTCGTTGACCAGGATTCCGCGATCGATCGCGAGGCCCGCGGCCTCGGCCAGCGCAAGGCGCGGCTTCACTCCCACGCCGATCACGACGAGGTCGGCCGGGATCTGCGCGCCGTCGGTCAGCGTGACCGAGGTCGCGTCGATCGAGGCGATCGAGGTGCCCATGTGGAAGATCTCGCCGTGGGCTTCGTGCACCGCTCGGATGAAGTCGCCCAGTTGCGCCCCCAGCACCCGTTCGAGCGGGCGGGCATCGAGCGAGACCACGTGCACCTCGAGCCCGCGTGCATTGAGCGCCGCAGCGACTTCGAGGCCGATGAAACCCGAGCCCAGCACGACCGCCGATTTCGCAGCCCCCGCACGGGCAATGATCGCGCGGCTGTCGGCGAGCGAGCGCAGCGTGAAGACGTGTTGCTGATCCGCACCGGGGATCGGAAGGCGCAGCGGTTCCGCGCCGGTGGCAACGAGCAGGCGATCCCAGGGATGGCTGGCGCCGTCGGCGGTGACGACGGTGCGCGCATCCGGGTCGATGCGGCTCACCGTGGTGGCGAGCCGCAGATCGATGCGGTTTTCGGCATAGAAGTCGTCCGCACGCAGCGGAATCCATTCTTCCGGCGCGCTGCCGGCGAGATAGTCCTTCGACAGGTTGGGTCGATCGCAGGGCGCGTCGGCCTCGGAGCTGAACATGGTGAGCTGGCCCTGCCAGCCGCGCCGGCGCAGCATTTCGGCCGCGGCGAACCCCGCGGCCCCGCCGCCGACGATCACGATTCTCCCGGGTTGGCCGGACCCTGAAATCCGCGCGGGCTGCGGCACGGCTTCGGCCTGCTCGCGCACGAAGAACCGCTCGCCCTCGCGCTCGACTTTCCAGCAGGCGATCGGATCGAAGGCGGGTGCGCCGAGTGCCTCGCCGGTGCGCAGCGAGAAGCAGGCGTGGTGCAGCGGGCAGCGCACCGTCTCGCCCTCGATCGCCCCTTGCTCGAGCGGACCGCCGTAGTGGGTGCAGGTGGCGCCTACCGCGAGCACCTCGTCGCCCACGCGAGCGAGCAGCACCGGTTGCTCGCCGACGTGGCCGCGCAACATCGTGCGCGCGCGGAAATCGGCGAGGGCGACGCCTCGGGTCAGATCGGGACCTGCGTCCTGGTTCTCGTGCGCTGTCATCTCGAATCTCCGGTGAGCTGCGGTGCCGGCCGCGCTGTCGGCCGAGCCGCAATTGCGGAAACGTCAGTCTTCGCCGCTCAGGCCTTCCGATCGGGCCCTCGCCAGCACGTTGGCGACGATGCGATCGCAGCGCGCGCCATCGAAGGCGAAGACCTCGCCGATCGCGCCATCCATCTCGCCGGCAAGCCCTTCGCGCAGCAGGCTGCGGGCCCGGAAGAAGCGCGTGCGCACCGTGGCTTCCGGAATGTCCAGTGCCTGCGCGACTTCCTCGACACTCATCTCCTCGACTGCGCGCAACATGAACACGGTGCGGCAGGCCTCGGGCAAAAGGTCGATGCGTGACTCGAGCAGCGTGCGCACCTGACTGCGCAGCGCCGAGTGCTCGGGGCCACGCTGCGGCGTGTCGGTGAACGCGGCCTGGGTTTCGGGTTCGGGTGAGCTCATGGCAGCCTCCAGCGGGATCACCTGCGCGCCCGTTCGGCGCAGCCGTCCCAGTGCTTCGTTGGCGACGATGCGCACCAGCCAGGTCGACAGCCTGCTCTCGGTACGGAATTCGCCGAGCGCACGCCAGGCACGCAGGTAGCCTTCCTGCACTGCGTCCTCGGCTTCGGCGTCGTTCTTCAGGATGCTTCGCGCCGTGCGGAACAGCAACTGGTTGTGACGCCGCATCAGCAACTCGAAAGCCGCACCGTCGCCGGCGGCTGCGAGCGCGACGAGGTCGGCTTCCGGAGTCTGTCGCGTAACGGTGGCGGGGATCGGCCCTGTCGCGGATTGCATGGAGGTTCCTCTCTTTGCCGGTTCCACGGCTGCATTCTCGCGCAATTCGCCGAGCGCGCCGGGGAGCGGGGATGCGGCAACGTGGATGATCGCTGCCGCTCCCCGCGCTTTCGGGTCAGTTCGCGAACTTCTTCGGAAAGGCCGCGACCAGGCCGTCGGTCAGCGCATCGGCCAGCATCAGCATGTGGTCCTCGGCCTTGCCGTATTCGGCGATGCCTTCGGCGTAGCGGCCCTGCAGCAGGGACGTGGCATAGACCAGCGTGGTGTCGATGTGACCCTCGAGCATGTCGCGCACCGTCGCCTGCGGCCAGTGTCTGTTGGCCGACGAGAGGAAGTCGGCGATCTCCTGCGCGTTGGCGTAGGCCGCCGCGACGTGCCTGTCCAGGGCCGGCTCGTCGCCGCTCCTGGCGGCCTTGACGACCTCGACGGCGCCGCTGATGTGTTCCTGCAGCAGTTTCGTCAGCGCGTCTCCTGCCTTCTCGCCATAGAAGGGTTTGATCGCGTTGCCGATGTCGGCCTGGTTGGCCATCAGGCGGGCCGCGGTCGCCTCGAAGGCAGGCGAACCGGTGGCGAAGGCGGTGACCGCGGCGTAGGTCCACTCCATGTGCTGCGCCCAGAGCTTGCGCATCGCATCGTGCAGCGCGTTGGCGCTCGGACTGCAGACGGCCTGGCTCGTTGAGCCGTTGTGTGCGAACGCGGACGGAGGATTGAACGACAGGCTCACCAGCGCGGCGGTGGCCATGGCTGCAGCCAGGCGACGAACAGTGGTGCGCGAGGGGATCTTCGAGGCAGGCATGAGAGGCTCCTGGGGTACGGGTTGTTCCACGGGTGACGGTGGTTACGGGCGGGGCGGTTCGGATCGTGTCCCGTCCGTCCTGTGCATTGGATGCAGCGGATGCGCGCCGCGTTCCCGGGCGGCAGGATTTTTTCGCGATGGCTGTATCCTCCGGTTCAGTTCCTGCCCACTTTGCCGACCGGACCGAGATGGCTGCCGACATCGACGCGGTGGTTTTCGATTTCGAGGGCACGCTGGTGGACTTCCAGTGGCGCCTGGCCGAGGCGGAAACCGAGTTGCGCCGTGCTTTCGCCGCGGCCGGTCACGCCACCAGCGGCAACTACGCCGAGCTGTGGAACGCGGCAGCCGATCTGGCCGCCGCGCGAGGCGGTCTCGGCGAATTGCGTCGTGCGCTGTGTCCGGTCTACGACCGCTGGGATGCCGATGCGCTGTCGCGCTGGCGGCCGCGCCCCGGCGTGTCCGAACTGCTGCGCGAGCTGCAGCGGCGCGGCATCCGGGCGGCGATGGTCAGCAATATCGGCCGCGCTGCCCTCGCTCGCGCGCTCGGCCGCTTCGATCTCGAGCGCTGGCTGTCGCCGGTGGTGAGCCGCGACGAGGTCACCTGGATGAAACCGCATCCCGAAGGGGTCCGGCGCGTGCTGGCCACGCTGGGCGTGGCACCGTCCGCGGCACTCTTCGTCGGCGACAGCCGCGCCGACGTGCTCGCGGCGCGCGCTGTCGGCATGCGCGTGGCCATCATTCGGGGCGGCGAATGCGGGGAGGCGGCGTTCGCCTCACTGCCGCCCGATCGCCTGATATCCGGATTCGACGAAGTGAGCGCGCTGATCGCGTGATCGGCAGATGCCCGGAACGTCTATCGGGCGGGGGCAGGCGTGATCGATTGCGACGGCACGCCGAAGATCTGCCTGCCGGTGGGCAGACGCGCGCCCTCGTCGTCATAGCGTGCGCTGGCGACGATCAGCCATACGCTGCCGACGATCGAGGCCACGAACACCGCGATTCCGAGCCAGACTACGGGCTGGGTGAGCCAGGAACCGCGACGCCGTGGTTCAACGGGCGGTCTGGTCTGCACGATTCGACAGATGCAGGACGTAGGCGGTCAGCAGGTGAATGTCGGCGTCGGACAGGCGCGGGCTCCAGGCGGGCATGTGCCCTTGCCGGCCCTGATCGATGCTGGTTTCGATCGCAGCCGGCGTGCCACCGTACAGCCAGACGTCGTCGGTCAGGTTCGGTGCACCGAGGGCCGGATTGCCCTTGCCTTCGGGCCCGTGACAGGCGATGCAGGTGGTCTTGAACACCGCCTCGCCAGCCGTGGCCATGCCGACGTCGTGCGCCTGCCCTGACAGGCTCAGCACGTACTGCACGAGGTTTTTCACGGTGTCGGCACCCAGCGCATTCCAGGCCGGCATCACACCGGAGCGTCCACTGCGGATCGACGTGGAGATCTCGTCGGCGCTGCCGCCGTAGAGCCAGTCGGCGTCGGTCATGTTCGGTGCGCCCAGCAACGGATTGCCGAACCCGTTGCGGCCGTGACAGGCGGTGCAGTTGTCGATGAACAGCCGCATGGCGAGCGCCTGCGCCTGCGGATCACGCGCTGCCTGCTCGGCACTCATGGCTGTCAGGCGCTGCAGCACCGGATCGAGCTTCGCGTCATTCGCTGCGGTGGCCTGCGCGAGCTCGCGGTGCGAGGTCCAGTCGAGCAGCCCGCTGGTGTTGCCGAAACCCGGGTACAGCACCAGGTACACGGCGGCAGCGACGTACATCGCGAGTGATATCAGGATCCACCAGCCGGGCAGGCGGTGCATGCCTTCGCGCAGCGCGCCGTGCGCCCAGACGTGGCCGGTGGTGCCGTCGGGCAGGGTCGGTATCTTCGCGCGCGGCGCCCACACGAAGAGGAAGAAGGTGACACCCAGGTTGAACACGATCAGGACGATCACCCACCACGACCAACCGGCGCTCATCGGCGATGCTCCTCGTCGGTGGGCGGAATCGGCTTCCCGGGCGTTGCCGCTTCGTCTTCCATCGGCAGGCGCGCCAGCCAGCCGAAGGTGCGCCTGTGCTGCGGGAGCCAGGCCCAGATCCAGATGCCGATGAACGTGGCCATCATCAGCACGATCAGCACCCCGACGGCGTGACCCCAGGCCGGACTCACTGCGGCTTCCCGGTGTCGGTGGCGGCGGCGGCCGCGGCCGCCTGCGGCTCGTTGGCGATGCCGAGCCCCTGCAGATATGCAACCAGCGCGTCGAGTTCGGTCTTGTCTTTCACGGCCTCGGGCGCAGCCGCGATCTCGGCGTCGGTATACCGGTCGCCGAGCTTGCGCAGCACGCGCATGCGCGCCGCGATGTCGTTGCCGTCGATTCTCCCTGTCTCGAGCCACGGGTAGGCCGGCATGTTCGTCTCGGGCACCAGGCTGCGCGGATCGATCAGGTGCCTGCGTTGCCAGTCGTCGGAGTACTTGCCGCCGACGCGCGCGAGGTCGGGACCGGTGCGCTTGGAGCCCCACAGGAACGGTCGGTCGTACACCGATTCCTCGGCGGTCGAGAAGGGCCCGTAGCGTTGGGTCTCGAAACGCAGCGCGCGGATCATCTGCGAGTGACAGAGGTAGCAGCCTTCGCGCACGTAGATGTCGCGGCCGGCAAGGCGCAGCGGATCGTAGGGTTTGACGTTTTCCGGCGGCTTGACCTGGAGCGCTTCGACGAACAGCGGCGTGATTTCGGCGAGTCCGCCCAGCGACACCATGATCGCGGTGAAGATGCCGAGCGCCCACGCATGTTTTTCGATGAACTCGAAGTGACGGTATGCCATTGCCCGATCCTCAACCCGCTGCCGGCAACGGCGCCGGCGTCTGCTGCCGGATCGGCTCCGGAATCGGCACCGGGATCGGCTGAATGACCTTTCTGCGTGCGTCGCCGGCCGTGTACCAGAGGTTCCACGCCATCACCCACATGCCGAGCCAGATCAGCACGCCGCCGAGCCAGCGCACCATGTACCACGGCTTGATCGCAAGCAGGCTGTCGATGAACGGATAGGTGAGCGAGCCGTCGGGCTGCGTCGCGCGCCACATCATGCCTTCGGTGACGCCGGCGATCCACATCGCGACGACGTAGAGCAGCGTGCCGGTGGCGTGCAGCCAGAAATGCAGTTCCATCGCGCCGCGCGAGTGCATGGCGGGACGCCCGAGCGCGCGCGGCGCCATCGCGTACAGCGAGCCGATCGTGATCATCGCGACCCAGCCGAGCGACCCGGAGTGCACGTGCGCGATCGTCCAGTCGGTGTAGTGCGACAGCGAGTTCACCGTCTTGATCGCCATCATCGAGCCTTCGAACGTCGCCGCCGCGTAGAAGACCAGCGCCAGCACCATGAACTTCGCGGCCGGATCGTCTTTCAGCCGGTGCCACGACCCGTTGAAGGTGAACAGGCCATTCGCGGCCGAGCCCCAGCTCGGCATCAGCAGCACCAGCGAGAACGCCATGCCCACCGACTGGACCCAGTCGGGCAGCGCGGTGTACATGAGGTGATGCGATCCGGCCCACATGTAGATCGAGATCAGGGCCCAGAAGTTGACGATCGAAAAGCGATAGCTCCACAGCGGCTGCTGCGCCTGGCGCGGGACGAAGTAATACATCATCCCGAGGAAACCGGCGGTGAGGAAGAACGCCACCGCATTGTGCCCGTACCACCACTGCACCATCGCGTCGACGACGCCGGAGTAGATCGGGTAGGACTTGGTCAGGCTCACCGGCACCGCGAGGTTGTTGACGATGTGAAGCAGCGCGACCGCGATGATGAAGGCGCCGTAGTACCAGTTGGCCACGTAGATGTGGTGGATGCGCCGGCGCGCCAGCGTGGCAAAGAAGACCGCACCGAACGAGACCCAGACGATCGCGATCAGGATGTCGACGAACCACTCCGGTTCGGCGTATTCCTTGCTCTGCGTGATGCCGAACGGCATGGTGGCCATTGCGAGCACGCAGACCGCCTGCCAGCCCCAGAACGTGAATCGGGCCAGCCCGTTCCATGCGAGGCGCGCGTGCCCGGTGCGCTGCACGACGTAATAGCAGGTGCCCATCAGCGCCGAGCCGCCGAAAGCGAAGATGACGCCGAAAGTGTGGTCCGGGCGCAGGCGGCTGAAGGTGAGCCACGGAAGGCCGAGATTCAGCCCCGGCCAGGCCAGTTCGGCCGCCGCGTACATGCCGAGCAGCATGCCGACGATGCCCCACACCGCCGAGGCCAGCAGGAACAGGCGCACGACGTGATCGTCGTAGTACTCGGTGTTCGTCTTCATGACCTGCATTCTAGCGGCTGGCCGACGGATTTCGCGAGTGCGAAGCCGCCTGCGCGGGCCGCCGGCGCCGGTAGCCGCGTGATCGGTACAGGAATCGCCCTGCGACGGTATCTGCGGCGGCGTTGCTTCGAGGCCGTGGTGTCCACGTTATCGGTGTGGCCTTGCAGGCTTCGCGCGTGCTTCGGGCATCGGTCACAATGCCGCCTGCAGGTATCGATGTCATCGATTTCGTTACCCGGAGGGCGTTGGCCGGAGCCGCGACGATGAGGCCTCTGACGGTCAGGCGCGAACCGGCGATCGGCGCTCGCGGCGCGCATCGGCGAACCGGCGTGCGCATCCTTTTTCTGCTGCTGACCGCAATGGGACTTGCCGGCTGCCTCGAGCGCCTCTTCTTCTATCCCGACTCGACGACGTATGCACGACCGGAGCACTACGGGTTGCGCTACGAGGACGTCTCCATCGACGCGGTCGACGGCTCGCGCATGCACGGCTGGTGGCTGCCGGCCGCGCGACCGGCGCTCGGCAGCGTGCTGCACCTGCACGGCAATGCCGCCAACGTGAGCAACCATCTGCCGCTGGTGGCGTGGCTGCCGGGCGCAGGCTTCGACGTGCTGATGCTCGACTACCGCGGCTTCGGTCGCTCGCAGGGTACGCCGACGCTCGACGGCGTGGTCGACGACGCGGCGGCGGCGCTGCAGTACCTGCGCTCGCGGCCCGACGTGGACGGCGAACGGCTGGCCGTGCTCGGCCAGAGCATCGGGGGCGCCGCAGCGCTGCGTCTGCTGGCGCGCGACAGCACCGGCGTGCAGCTGGCGGTGATCGAGGCTGCTTTCGCCAGCTACCGCGGCATCGCCCGCGACGCGGCAATGCAGTCGGTGCTGCTGGCGCCGTTGCTGCCGCTGGCGCTGCCGGCACTGCCGCCAGGGCGTGACGATCCGGTGACTGCGATTGGCTCGCTGCAGGTGCCGCTGCTCATCGTGCACGGCACCGACGACGAGGTGATTCCGTTCGCGCATGGCCAAGGGCTGGCGGCCGCAGCCCCGCCCGGGACGGTGTTCCTGCCGGTCGCGGGCGCACGCCACATGGAGCCGCTGACGAGGGCCGAGGTGCGGCAGCAGGTGCTGCAGGCATTGACTGCAGCGCTGCGATGAGCTCGTTCCCGGTCCCCCAACAAGGGGCGATCGCCGGCTTCGGCTCGATGCCGGCACGGGCAGCGATGACTGGCAGCGATGATATCGTGGCGACTCCGACGGCCATGAGCAGGAATCCGTGTCCTTGTCACCCGATGCGCCGAGCGATGCGGAGAAGGCGCAGTTCGACCGCGCAATGATGCGCCTGGCAATCGACCAGGCGCGCAACGCGTGGGCGGCCGGCGAGGTGCCGGTGGGTGCAGTGGTGGTGCGCGAGGGCAGGGTGCTCGCCACGGGTTACAACCAGCCGATCGGCGCCCACGACCCGAGCGCGCACGCGGAGATCTGCGCGCTGCGTGCGGCCGGCGCGCTGCTGGCCAGCTACCGGCTGGTCGACTGCGATCTCTACGTGACGCTGGAGCCCTGTGCGATGTGCGCCGGGGCGATCATGCACGCGCGTGTGCGACGTGTGATCTACGGCGCACGCGACCCCAAGACGGGCGCCGCCGGCAGCGTGGTCGACCTGTTCGCCGAACCCCGCCTGAACCACCACACCGAGGTCACGGGCGGGGTGCTGGCCGACGAGTGCGGTGCGCTGCTGTCGGCGTTCTTCGCCGAGCGGCGGCCCGCACGCTGAGCAGCGGCGAACCGGCCGCCGGCCTTTACTGCTACTGGATCTTCGCCTTCGCGCGCAGGCTCTGCTGAAGCGCCTGGACGCGCTGGCGCTCGATTTCCTGCTGGATCTGAGGGCGCAGTTCCTCGAGCGGCGGAGCCTTCGCTTCGCGGGTGTCGTCGAGCCGGATCACGTGGTAGCCGAACTGGGTCTTGACCGGCGTTTCGGTGAACTTGCCCTTGTCGAGCTTGACCATCGCGTCGGAGAACTCCTTCACGAAGGTCTGCGGGGTATTCCAGTCGAGGTCACCACCCGACTGTGCCGAGCCGGTATCCCTGGACTTCTTCGCGAGCTCCTCGAACTTCGCGCCCTTCTTCAGCTGCTCGATGATCTGCTTCGCGTCGTCCTCGCTCTCGACCAGGATGTGGCGCGCGCGGTATTCCTTGTCGCCGGCCTGCTTGCGCACCTTCTCGTACTCGGCCTTGATCTCCTCGTCCTTGACCGGGTTGGCCTTCAGGTAGTCGCGGATCAGCGCGCGGATGAGCACGTCCTGGCGCAGGTTGTCGAGCTGGCGCTGCACGTCGGCGTTGCGTGGCAGGCCCTTCTTCTCGGCCTCCTGGACGAACAGCTCGCGCGCGATCAGCTCGTCGCGCACCGCGGCGCGCAGCTCCGGCGTGTCGGGTCGGCCCTGGGCCACGAGCGCCGCGACGAAGTCGTCGACACGCTGCTTCGGAATCGGCTTGTTGTTGACGACTGCCGCATTCTGTGCGAAGGCAATCGACGCGATCGGCAGCAGGGCGGCGGCCGCGAGCTTCGCCAGCCGGAGCGACAGGGGGGGATGCGACATCATGGGTCCTTGTGGCAATCGTAGGGTAGCCGGCGCGCTGCGGTGGCGGCCGGCGCGCCTGGCGTCAGGACGCCTCGGTGGGGGTACGGGCATCGATCATCAGCGCGTGTACACGCTGCGGCATCCAGTCGCGCACGGCATCATACACGAGCCGATGACGGGCCACGGTGCCCAGCCCGGCGAAGCGCTCGCTGACCAGGCGGAGGCGAAAATGCCCGGCACCGCCGGCAGCGCCGGCGTGGCCTGCGTGCAGGTGACTCTCGTCGATCACCTCGATCGTGGCGGCCGGAAAACGCTCGGCGAACCGTGCGCGCAATTCGTCGACGGAGGGGCGCATCAGCCTTCCTCCTGAACGTAGCGACCGAGCCAGAGTGCCTGGGCGATCACGAACGCGATCGTCAGGCCCATGGTGCCGAACAGCTTGAAGTCGACCCAGACGTCGGTCGGGTACCGGTAGGCGACGGCCAGGTTCAGGGCGGCCATCGCCACGAAGAACGCGATCCACGCGAGATTGAGCCGGTGCCAGACCGGCTCGGGAAGCGCCAGCTGCCTGCCCATGACCGACCTCACGAGGTTGCGCCCGAACATCATCCTTCCGCCGGCCAGCACCGCCGCGAACAGGCCGTAGAGGACCGTCGGCTTCCACTTGATGAAAGTCTCGTCGTGGAGGAACAGCGTCATGCCGCCGAAGACGACGATGATCGCCAGGCTCGCCCACTGCATCGGCTCGATCGGCCGGGCGCGCAGCTTCAGCCACACGATCTGCACCACGCTGGCGGCGATCGCCACCGCCGTGGCGACATAGATGTCGGCCAGCTTGAAGGCGACGAAGAACAGCAGGATCGGAAACAGGTCGAAAAGCAGCTTCATGGTGCAAGTATAAAATGACGGGTTCGCATCCACCGATCCTCCAGGAGCCCCCCGATGGCCGAACGCACCCGCAACCGCCGCAATACGCTCGAGCGTCGCTGCCTGCCCAAGTCGCTCAAGCGGCTGTTCAAGGGGGCGAAGCGCCCGGTGTTCCGGATGCTGGAAAAGGTCAAGAAAGCCTGAAGCCGGGTCACCGGCCCCGGTCGACGGGCTCGAAGCGCAGCGACGCCGAGTTGATGCAGTAGCGAAGGCCGGTGGGCGGCGGCCCGTCGTCGAACAGGTGGCCCAGGTGCGCGTCGCAGGCTGCGCAGAGCACTTCGGTACGCACCATGCCGTGGCTCGCGTCGCGCCGCAGCGCGAGGCTCGCCTCGTCGATCGGCTGCCAGAAGCTCGGCCAGCCGCTTCCCGATTCGAATTTCCGGTCCGATGCGAACAATGCTGCGTCGCAGCACACGCAACGGTAGCGTCCCTTTTCGTGGTGGTCCCAGTAGCGGCCGGTGAAGGCGCGCTCGGTGCCGTGGCGGCGGGTGATCCGGAATTGCTCTTCGGTGAGTAGCGAGCGCCATTCCTCGTCCGGCTTCTCGATGCGGGCGCGCGGGTGTTCCGGGGGCTTCGTGGCGGTCATGAGGGGCACGGTTCGATGGCGGTTGCGCACGCCGTACGGGTGCCGGCGAGGTGATTGCCGGAATTCTATGCGGCCGTGATCGCCGGCAACGACCATCTCCCCGCGGGACTCGCTAGAATTCCGGCGATCCGCACCCGCGCGTGCCTACAGAGAACGGAGACACCCCATGCAAGGACTGATGATGGACATGCCGCTGCTCGTCTCGGGCATCCTGCAGCATGCCGCGCGCCACCACGGGGAAACGGAAATCGTCTCGCGCCGCGTCGAGGGCGACCTGCACCGCTACACCTACACCGATTGCGAGCGCCGCTCGCGCCAGATGGCCGACGCGCTGTCGCGCGAAGGCGTCTCGATCGGCGACCGCATCGCCACGCTCGCCTGGAACGGCTACCGCCACATGGAGCTCTACTACGCGGTGGGCGGCATGGGCGCGGTGATCCACACGATCAACCCGCGGCTGCATCCCGAGCAGATCGCCTGGATCGTCAACCACGCCGGCGACGTTCACCTGGCCTTCGACCTCACTTTCCTGCCGATCGTCGAGGCAATCGCAGCGCACTGCCCGAACGTGAAGAGCTGGATCGCGATGGTCGACGAAGACCGCCAGCCGACCTCGGCCAAGCTGGCCAACCTGGTGAACTACGAGCAACTGCTCGCGCGCGGGTCGGCCGAATACCGCTGGCCCGAGATCGACGAGCGCACTGCTGTGGGCCTGTGCTACACCTCGGGCACCACCGGCAACCCGAAAGGCGCGATGTACACGCATCGTTCCACTGTCCTGCACGCATATGCGGCCGCACTGCCCGACGCGATGGGCGCGTCTTCGCGCGACTGCATCCTGCCGGTGGTGCCCATGTTCCACGTCAACGCCTGGGGCTTGCCCTACACCTGCCCGCTGGTCGGCGCGAAGATCGTCTTCCCCGGCGCGCAGCTCGACGGCAAGTCGCTCTACGAGCTGTTCGAGAGCGAGGGCGTCACCTATTCAGCCGGGGTGCCCACCGTCTGGCTGGGCCTGCTGCAGCACGTGCGCCAGGCGGGCGTGAAGTTCTCCACTTTCAAGCGCACGGTGATCGGCGGGTCGGCCTGCCCGCCGGCGATGATCCGCGCGTTCCGCGACGAATTCGGGGTGGAGGTGATCCACGCCTGGGGCATGACCGAGATGTCGCCGCTGGGCACGCTGTGCAAGCTGCAGAACAAGCACCTGCGGCAATCCGAGGCGGTCCAGCAGAAGATCCTGGAGAAGCAGGGCCACGTGATCTTCGGCGTCGACATGAAGATCGTCGACGACGACTACCGCGAGCTGCCGTGGGACGGCAAGACCTTCGGCAACCTGCTCGTGCGCGGCCCCTGGGTGATCCGCGAATACTTTCGCGGCGAGGGCGGCGATCCGCTGAAGTACGACGCCGACGGGCGCGGCTGGTTCCCCACCGGCGACGTGGCGACGATCGACGCCGACGGCTACATGCAGATCACCGATCGCAGCAAGGACGTGATCAAGTCCGGGGGCGAGTGGATCAGCACGATCGACCTGGAGAACCTGGCAATCGGGCATCCGGCGGTGGCCAACGCCGCGGTGATCGGCGTGCCTCATCCGAAGTGGGACGAGCGGCCGCTGCTGGTGGTCGTGAAGAAGCCCGGTGCCGAGGTCACCAGGGAGGAGCTGCTCGCCTTCTACGAGGGCAAGGTGGCAAAGTGGTGGACGCCCGACGACGTGCAGTTCGTCGAGTCGATTCCGCTGGGCGCCACAGGCAAGATCCTGAAGACGAAGCTGCGCGAGCAGTTCCACGATTACGTGCTTCCCGGTGCCTGAGCCTGGCGCCACCCTTTACAACGAGGAGACAACCATGACCCGATTCCGTTTCGCGGCGGCCGCGTTCGCCACGTCCGTCGTTCTTGCGTCGCCGGCGGCCTTCGCGCAGTCGGGCACGGTGAAGATCGCCTGGATCGACCCGCTGTCCGGAATGATGGCGCCGCTCGGCCGGAACATGGTGCGCAGCTGGCAGTACGCCGCCGACCTCGCAACCCGGGAGAAATGGGCCGGCGACGTGAAGTTCGAAGTGGTGCCGTTCGACAACAAGCTCAGTCCGCAGGAGAGCCTCACGGCGCTGAAGTCGATCGTCGACCAGGGAATCCGTTACATCGTGCAGGGCAACGGCTCGGGGGTGGCGATCGCGCTGTCCGACGCGGTGGCCAAGCACAACGAGCGCAATCCCGGCAAGGAGATCGTCTACCTGAACTACGCGGCGATCGATCCGTCGCTGACGAACGCGCGTTGCAATTTCTGGCACTTCGCGCTCGACATCAACTCGGACATGAAGATGGAGGCGCTGACCTCCTACATGGCCAAGCGCCCGGAAATCAGGAAGGTCTACCTGATCAACCAGGACTACGCGTTCGGGCACTCCGTGGAGAGGGCCGCCGAGGAATACCTGAAGCGCAAGCGCCCCGACGTCGAGGTGGTCGGCAAGGACCGCCATCCGCTCGCGCAGGTGCGCGATTTCACTCCCTACGTCGCCAAGATCAAGGCGGCCGGCGCCGACACGATCATCACCGGCAACTGGGGCGCCGACCTGGCGCTGCTCATCAAGGCAGCAAAAGACGCCGGGCTGAACGCAAACTTCTACACCTATTACGCCGGAGCCACCGGCGCGCCCACCGCGATGGGGGCCGCTGGTGCCGATCACGTGCGGCAGGTGAGCTACTGGCACCCGAACGACTCGGTGGTGAACGCACAGCCGATCGTCGAAGGCTTCAGGAAGAAATTCAACGACGACTACTACACGATGGCCACCTACACCGGCTTCAGGCTGCTGTCGGAGGCGATGAAGAAGGCGAAGTCCACCGATCCGGTGAAGGTGGCGTTCGCGATGGAGGGTCTGAAGGTGCAGTCGCTGAACGGCGAAGTCGAGATGCGCGCCACCGACCACCAGGCGCAGCAGGCGGTGTACATCTCGTCCTGGCAGAAGGTCGACGGCAAGACGGTCAGGTTCGACCAGGAGAACACCGGCTACGGCTGGCGCACCGAGGCGAAGCTCGACAGCTACGTTGCGTCGCAGCCCACTTCGTGCCAGATGAAGCGTCCGGCCGCGCGCTGACGCACCGGCCCAGCGCGCGCGCCGCCGACCCGGCGGCGCGCGCGGGTGCGGCCGGCGGCGCTCGTCGTGGCGCGCCACCCGGGATATCCGCCGCTTGGAATTCTTCGTCGTCTCGCTGCTGAACGGCATCAGCTACGGGCTGCTGCTGTTCATGCTCGCCTCCGGGCTCACGCTGATCTTCAGCATGATGGGCGTGCTCAATTTCGCGCACGCGTCCTTCTACATGGTCGGCGCCTATCTGGCCTACCAGATCAGCACATGGCTCGATGCGCTGCTGCCCGGCACCGGCTACTGGATCGCGCTGGTGCTGGCGCCGCTCGCGGTGGGCGCGCTCGGCGCGGTGGTCGAGCGCTACGGACTGCGGCGGGTGCACAGGTGGGGCCACGTGCCCGAGCTGCTCTTCACCTTCGGACTCTCGTACATCGTGGTCGAGCTGGTGCAGATCATCTGGGGCAGGGCGGCGGTGCCGTACCGTGTTCCGCCCGAGCTCGACGGCGCGCTCTTCACCGTCTACTCGACCCACTTTCCCGCGTACCGCGGCTTCATGATGCTGGTGGCCACGCTGATGCTGTTCGCGATCTGGCTGATGCTCACGCGCACGCGCGTCGGGCTCGTGATCCAGGCGGCACTCGCGCACCCGGAAACGGTAGAGGCGCTGGGCCACAACGTGCCACGCGTCTTCATGCTCACCTTCGGCGGAGGCACTGCGCTCGCGGGCCTTGCCGGCGTGATCGGCGGCAATGCATACGTCACGGAACCGTCGATGGCGGCGCTGGTCGGTGCGATCATCTTCGTGGTGGTGGTGGTGGGCGGCATGGGCTCGCTCGCCGGCGCGTTCATCGCATCGCTGCTGATCGGTCTGATGCAGACGTTCGCGATCGGCATCGACTGGGCGCCGGCCGGGTTGCTGCAATCGCTGGGCTTCGAAATCGGGCCGGCCACGCCGCTCTACAGCGTGTGGTCGCTCGAGCTGTCGCAGGTCGCGCCGGTGCTGCCATACCTGCTGCTGGTGCTGGTCCTGATCCTGAGGCCCCGGGGCCTGATGGGCACGCGGGAGAACTGAGGTGGGCAGGACGATCCGGTTCGCGCCGATCAACGTGGGACGCTGGTTCGTCTGGGGAGCGACCGCGCTCCTGCTGGCGGTGCTGCCGCTGCTCTTCTCCAGCGGCTTCGCGATCACGCTGCTGTCGCAGATGGGGATCATGGTCG
The DNA here is from genome assembly GCA_003577305.1 of Burkholderiales bacterium. GTDB lineage: Bacteria > Pseudomonadota > Gammaproteobacteria > Burkholderiales > Burkholderiaceae_E > Zeimonas. Next base: position 92,883 of record QEVL01000004.1, on the reverse strand, counting down.
TGTTCGCCCTGTCGTACAACATGATCTTCGGCCAGGGCGGCATGCTGTCGTTCGGGCACGCGGTTTACTCGGGACTGGGCGCCTTCTTCGCGATCCACGCGCTGAACTGGATCGGTGCGGGCGAGCTGCGGCTGCCGGTGACGCTGGTGCCGCTGGTGGGCGGGCTGGCTGGTGCGCTCTTCGGGGTCGTCTTCGGCTACGTCACGACGAAGAAGGCGGGAACCCCGTTCGCGATGATCACGCTGGGAATCGGCGAGATGGTGTTCGCCGCGTCGCTGATGTTTCCGGGGTTCTTCGGCGGCGAAGGGGGCATCTCGAGCAACCGCGTGGTCGGCGAACCTTTTCTCGGGATCACTTTCGGCCCTGGCATCGAGGTCTATTACCTGATCGCCGCCTGGTGCTTCGCCTGCATGGTCGCCATGTTCGCGTTCACGCACACGCCGCTCGGGCGCATCGCCAATGCGGTGCGCGACAACCCCGAGCGGGCCGAATTCATCGGCTACAACGCCCAGAGGGTGCGCTTCTTCGTGCTGACGGTCTCGGCGTTCTTCGCGGGCATCGCCGGCGGCCTGTCGGCGATCAACTTCGAGATCGTCACCGCCGAGAACGTCTCGGCGATCCGCTCGGGCGGCGTGCTGCTGGCCACCTTCATCGGCGGAGCGATGTTCTTCTTCGGGCCGATCCTGGGCGCCGTGATCTTCGTCTTCTTCGCGGTGGCGCTGTCCGACTACACCAAGGCCTGGCAGTTCTACCTCGGCGTGTTCTTCGTCGCGATGGTGATGTACGCGCCTGGCGGCGTCGCCTCGCTGGTGCTGATGAACCTGAGGGTGGCGCAGCACCGGCTGTTCGGTCGGCTGCGCGACCCGTATGCGGGCGTGCTGCTCTCGGGCCTGATCCTGCTGACTGGCGTGGTGATGGTGGTCGAGATGAGCTATCACCTGACGCTGAACTTCGCGGCTGGCTCCGAGATGCGGCTGTTCGGTTTTTCGGTGGACAGTGCCGCACCGGAAATCTGGGTGCTCGCCGCCGGCGTGCTGGCCGCCGGCGCCTCGAGCTTCGAGGCGATGCGTCGCTACTTCGTTCGTGAGTGGGGCGCGGTGCAGGTCGCGATCGAGGAGCAACTGCAGCGCGAGGCGGGGGTGCGATGACCGCGACCACCGCCCTGAACCTGGTCGCGCTGCGCAAGAGCTTCGGCAGGACCGAGATCATCCGCGGGGTGGACCTGTCGATTCCGCGCGGCGAGCGCCACGCGATCATCGGGCCCAACGGGGCCGGCAAGTCGACGCTGTTCAACCTGGTGTCGGGACGCTTTCCGTCGACGAGCGGGCGCATCGAACTGAACGGCGAAGACATTACCGGCCGGCGCCCCTTCGAGATCAACCGCAGGGGGCTCGCGCGCAGCTTCCAGATCACCAACATCTTCCCGCGGATGTCGGTCTACGAGAACATCCGCTGCGCGACCCTGTATGCGCTCGGCTACCGCTATTCCTGCTGGCACCGGCTCGCAAAGCTGGCCGACGCGGCCGAGCGTGCCGAGGCAGTGCTGCAGCGGATCGGGCTGCGCAACCGGCGCGACACGCCCGCCGCGACCCTCACCTATGCCGAGCAGCGTGCGCTCGAGATCGGCATCACGATCGCCGGCGGGGCCGACGTGATCCTGCTCGACGAGCCCACTGCCGGCATGAGCCGTTCGGAGAGCGACAGGGCGGTCGAGCTGATCCGGCGCGTCACCGAAGGCAAGACGCTGGTCATGGTCGAGCACGACATGAGCGTGGTGTTCGGCCTGGCCGACCGCATTTCGGTCCTGGTGTATGGCGAGATCATCGCCACCGACACGCCAGCGGCCATCCGGGCCAACCGGGCAGTCCAGGAGGCCTATCTCGGCACTCCGGCGCAGGAAGCCCGGGCGCCGGGGCCACCCGCATGAACGCACCGCTTCTCGAAGTCGAGAACCTGCACGCCTACTACGGCAAGAGCCACGTGCTGCACGGCGTCGACCTGGCGGTGGGAGCCGGGGAGATCGTCAGCCTGCTCGGGCGCAACGGCGTCGGACGCTCGACCACGGCCAGGGCGATCATGGGGCTGGTCACCGCGACCGGTCGCGTCGACTTCAAGGGGCGCCCGATCCTCGGGCTCGAGGCCTACCGGATCGCGCATCTCGGCCTGGGTTACGTGCCCGAGAGCCGGGACGTCTTCCCGACGCTCACCGTGGAACAGAACCTGGTGCTCGGCATGAAGGGCCGGCGCCCGGGCCGGTGGTCGTTCGACGACATGTACCGGATGTTTCCGCGGCTGCGCGAGCGCCGGCACACGCAGGCCGGCGTGCTCTCGGGCGGCGAGCAGCAGATGCTCACGCTGTGCCGTACGCTGATGGGCGACCCGGAACTGATCATGATCGACGAGCCCACCGAGGGGCTGGCGCCGAAAATCGTGGAACTGGTGGCCGACTACCTGAACGAGCTGAGGGATCGCGGCATCTCGGTGCTGCTGGTCGAGCAGAAGCTGGCGATCGCGATGCGGATCTCGCAGCGCGTCTACGTGATGGGGCACGGGCACATCGTGTTCGAAGGCACGCCGCAGCAGCTGGAGGCGAACGCGCAGGTGCGGCGCGAGTGGCTGGAAGTCTGAGCGGGTCGGGTTACACTCGTAGCTCATCGCTTTACGGGAACCCTCCATGAGCCAGGCCCACTACGCGACACAGGGCGATGTCGCGGTCATCACGATGGACAATCCCCCGGTCAACGGGCTCGGCCTCGCGCTGCGCACCGGTATCGTCGAGGGCGTGCGGCGCGCGCAGGCCGACCCGGCGATCAGGGCGATCGTGCTCACCGGCGCGGGCAGGGCGTTCTCGGGCGGCGCCGACATCCGCGAGTTCAATACGCCGAAGGCGCTCGCCGAGCCGACGCTGTTCACCGTCATCCGCACCGTCGAGCAGTGCACGAAGCCGGTGGTCGCGGCGATCCACAGCGTGGCGATGGGCGGTGGGCTCGAGCTCGCGATGGGATGCCACTTCCGGGTCGCCGCGCCCGGTGCGCAGATCGCGCTGCCCGAAGTGAAGCTCGGCATCATTCCGGGCGCGGGCGGCACGCAGCGCCTGCCGCGCCTCGTGCCGCTCGAGATGGCGGTCAACATGATCGTCTCGGGCAATCCGGTGAAATCCGAGAAGTTCCAGGGCACGCGGCTCTTCGACGAACTCGTCGAAGGCGACCTGCTGGCGGGCGCGGTGGCATTCGCGCGCAAGGCGGTGGCCGAAAACCGCGGACTGCCCCGGGTGCGCGACCTGAAAGTGGAACACGACGACGCCGAGGCGTTCCTGCAGTTCGCGCGCAACACCGCAAAGACGGTGGCGAAGAACTTCCCGGCGCCGGCGCGCTGCGTCGACGCGGTCGCGGGTTCGCTGGGCGAGTCGTTCGAAGCAGGGCTTGCGCGCGAGCGGACGATCTTCCTCGAGATGGTGCAGACGCCCGAATCGAAGGCGCTGCGCCACGCGTTCTTCGCCGAGCGCGCGGCCAGCAAGATTCCCGACGTGCCCGAAGACACGCCGACGCGCCCGATCGCATCGGCGGCGGTGATCGGCGCCGGCACGATGGGCGGCGGCATCGCGATGAACTTCGCCAATGCCGGCATTCCGGTGAAGCTGCTCGAGGTGAAGCAGGAAGCGCTCGATCGCGGATTGGCCACGATCCGCACGAACTACGAGAACTCGGCGAAGAAGGGCCGCATGAGCGCCGAAGACGTCGAGAAGCGCATGGCGCTGATCCAGCCGACGCTCGCCTACGGGGAGATCGGCTCGGCCGACATCGTGATCGAAGCGGTGTTCGAGGACATGGCGGTGAAAGAGGGGGTGTTCCGCAAGCTCGACGAGGTGATGAAGCCCGGCGCGATCCTCGCGACCAACACCTCGACGCTCGACGTGAACCGGATTGCCTCGTTCACGAAGCGACCGCAGGACGTGATCGGCACGCACTTCTTCTCGCCGGCCAACGTGATGAAGCTGCTCGAGATCGTGCGCGGCGAGAAGACCGGGAAGGACGTGCTGGCGACGACGATGCAGTTGTCGAAGAAGCTGCGCAAGACCGGCGTGGTGTCGGGTGTCTGTGACGGGTTCATCGGCAACCGGATGCTCGAACAGTATCTGCGGCAGGGCCTGTACATGCTGGAGGAGGGCGCGAGCCCGCAGCAGATAGACCGCGCGATCGAGAAGTTCGGCTTCGCGATGGGCCCGTTCCGCATGAGCGACCTGGCCGGCAACGACGTCGGCTGGTTCATCCGCAAGCGCCGCTACCTCGAGCAGCCGCAGCTCCAATACCCGAAAGTGGCCGACAAGCTGTGCGAACTCGGCCGCTTCGGCCAGAAGACCGGCGCCGGCTGGTACCGCTATGTGCCTGGCAAGCGCGATGCGCTGCCCGATCCGGCGGTCGACGAACTGATCGCCGCGCACCGCAAGGAGATCGGCGTGGCGCCACGCGCGATCTCCGACGACGAGATCGTCCACCGCCTGGTGTTCGCGCTGGTCAACGAAGGCGCGAAGATCCTCGAGGAAGGCATCGCGGCGCGCGCCTCGGACATCGACATGATCTACCTCACCGGCTACGGCTTTCCGCTCTGGCGCGGCGGGCCGATGCTGTACGCCGACATGACCGGGCTCTACAACGTGGTCAACCGGATGGCCGATTTCGCCGCGAATCCGCACGGCGACGCCGCGTTCTGGACGCCGGCGCCGCGGCTGGCGCGGCTGGCGGCCGAGGGCAGGGAATTCAACGGTTGAGACACCTGGGGGTAGCGAATCATGCGTGAAGCAGTCATCGTATCGACCGCGCGAACGGGCCTGGCGAAGTCCTGGCGCGGCGCGCTGAACATGACCCACGGCGCGACGATGGGCGGGCACGTGGTGCGCGCCGCGATCGAGCGCGCCGGCCTCGAGCCCGGCGAGGTCGAGGACGTGCTGATGGGCTGCGCAACGCCCGAGGGCGCCACCGGCTCGAACATCGCACGGCAGATCGCACTGGTCGCGGGTTGCCCGGTCACCGTGCCGGGCGTCACGGTCAACCGCTTCTGCTCGTCGGGGCTGCAGACGATCGCGATGGCGGCGCAGCGGATCATCGCCGGCGAAGGCGAGATCTTCGTCGCCGGCGGGGTGGAGTCGATCTCCTGCGTGCAGAACGAGATGAACACGCACATGATCCGCGACACGCGGCTGGCGAAGAGCAAGCCGGAGATCTACTGGTCGATGCTGCAGACCGCGGAGATGGTTGCGAAACGCTACAACATCTCGCGCGAGCGCCAGGACGAATACGGCGTGCAGAGCCAGCAGCGAGCCTGCGCGGCCGCTGCGGCCGGCAAGTTCGCCGACGAGATCGTGCCGATCACGGTGCGCATGGCGGTGGCCGACAAGGCGAGCGGGCAGCTCGGCACCCGCGAGGTGACGCTCGCCGACGACGAGGGACGGCGCGCGGACACCACGCTCGAGGGCGTCTCGCAGATCCGGCCGGCGCTGCCCGGCGGCGTGATCGCGGCGGGCAACGCGAGCCAGTTCTCCGACGGCGCCGGCGCCTGCGTGGTGATGGACGCCAAGCTCGCCGAGAAACGCGGCCTCGAGCCGCTCGGCTGGTTCCGCGGCTTCGCGGTGGCCGGCTGCGAGCCCGACGAGATGGGCATCGGGCCGGTGTTCGCGGTGCCCAGGCTGCTTGCACGCGCGGGCCTGAAGGTCGAGGACATCGACCTGTGGGAGCTCAACGAGGCGTTCGCGGTGCAGGTGCTCTATTGCCGCGACCGGCTCGGCATTCCGAACGATCGGCTCAACGTGAACGGTGGCGCGATCGCGGTCGGACACCCGTACGGCGTGAGCGGCCAGCGGCTCACCGGGCACGCACTGCTCGAAGGCCGGCGCCGCGGCGCGAAGCGCGCGGTGGTCACGATGTGCATCGGCGGCGGCATGGGCGCGGCCGGGCTCTTCGAGCTCGCGTGAGCGGGCGGATGCGCTGCGCCCGGCGCGCGGAATCGGCACGCCCGACACGCGCACGCGCGCGAGCTCCGGACGATCATGGAACTGCTGCGCACCCCTGACGAACGCTTCGACGGATTGCTCGACTTTCCGTTCGTGCCGCGCTACGTCGACGACCTGCCGGGCTACGAAGGGGTGCGCGTGCACTACGTCGACGAAGGCGCGCCGCACCGCGGCACCGCGCTGTGCCTGCACGGCAATCCCACCTGGAGCTACCTGTACCGCCGCATGATTCCGGTGTTCGCCGAGGCCGGCCTGCGCGTGGTCGCGCCCGACCTGATCGGCTTCGGCCGCTCCGACAAGCCGGTCGACGAATCGGTGCACGGCTTTGCATTTCATCGCTCGATGCTGATGCGTTTCGTGGAGCGGCTCGACCTCAACGAGATCCTGCTCGTGTGCCAGGACTGGGGCGGCCTGCTCGGCCTGACGCTGCCGCCCGAGATGCCGCAGCGCTTCACGCGGTTGCTGGCGATGAACACCGCGCTCGCGGTGGGCACGCCGCCCACCCGCGGCTTCGCCGAATGGCGCGCGTACTCGAACCGCACGCCCGACCTCGCGGTCGGCAGGATGCTGATGCGAGGCAAGCCCGACATGAGCGCGGCGGAAGCCGCAGGTTACGACGCGCCGTTCCCGGATTCGCGCTACAAGGCCGCGCTGCGCGCTTTTCCCAATCTGGTGCCGGATGACCCCGGTGCACCGGGGGCCGAACTCTCGGGGCGAGCCAGCCAGTGGTGGCGCGAATCCTGGAACGGACGCAGCTTCATGGCGATCGGGCTGCGCGACCCGGTGCTCGGCGAGGAGTCGATGCTGCCGCTGCGCTCGATCATCCGCGGCTGCCCCGAGCCGATGCGTCTGGCCGACGCCGGCCATTTCGTGCCCGAATGGGGCGGACCGGTCGCGCGCGCCGCGCTGGCCGAATTCGACCTGCGCGGGCTGCGGCACTGAACAGGAGACCGGCATGTCGGTGAAGCAGGCGCTCGACCTCGGCGGCCGCAAGGCCATCGTCACCGGCGGCTCGCGCGGGCTCGGGCTGCAGATTGCCGAGGCGCTCGGCGAAATGGGCGCGGAGGTGCTGCTCGCCGCGCGCAAGCAGGACGAGCTCGATGCCGCGGTCGCGCACCTCGCGAAGACGGGCGTGAAGGCGCACGCGCTCGCCGCCGACCTGGGCAGGCCGGAGGCGGTGCAGGCGTTCGCCGACGCGGCGCTCGCGAGGCTCGGGCACTGCGACATCCTGGTGAACAATGCGGGGGCCACCTGGGGTGCTCCTGCGGCGGAGCATCCGCTCGAGGCGTGGCAGAAGCTGGTCAATCTGAACCTGACCGGCGTGTTTCTCCTCACGCAGGAGATCGGCAGGCGCTCGATGATTCCCCGCAGGTACGGCCGGATCCTGATCGTCGCGTCGATCGCCGGGCTGCGCGGCAACCCGCCGGGCACTAACCACACGATCGCCTACAACACGACCAAGGGCGGGCTGGTGAACTTCACCCGCGCGCTCGCCGGCGAGTGGGGCGAGCACGGAATCACCGTCAATGCGCTGGCTCCGGGTTTCTTCCCTTCGAAGATGACCCGCGCCACGCTGGCGGCAATCGAGGACCGGGTGAAGGAGCGTACGCCGCTGCATCGCCTCGGCGACGACGAAGACCTGAAGGGTGCTGCGGTGCTGTTCTGCTCGGACGCCGGAAAGCACATCACCGGGCAGATTCTCGCGGTCGACGGCGGCGTCACCGCGGTCTGAGCCGGCACGAAACGGGAGGATCGCGCCATGAGCGGGAAGAACCTGCAGATCCTGCTCGCCAGCCGTCCGCAAGGCGAGGTCAGGGTCGAGAACTTCAGGCTGGTGGAAGCGCCGATTCCTGCGATCGGGCACGGCGAAGTGCTGGTGCGCAACCATTTCCTGTCGCTCGATCCGTACATGCGCGGCCGCATGGACGACGCGAAATCGTATGCGGCCGCGCAGCCGCTCGACGAGGTGATGATCGGCGGCACCGCCGGCGAGGTGATCGAGAGCCGCAACCCGGAGTTCGCGATCGGCGACCGGGTGATCGGCATGCTCGGCTGGCAGCTGTACGGCAAGGGCGACGGCCGCCTGGTCCGCAAGGTCGACACCTCGCGGGTGCCGCTGTCGGCGTATCTCGGCGCGGTCGGAATGCCGGGCGTCACCGCCTGGTACGGCCTGAACCGCATCGTCGCCCCGAAGGCCGGCGAAACCGTCGTGGTGTCGGCGGCCAGCGGCGCGGTCGGCTCGGTGGTCGGGCAGCTCGCGAAGCGCAAGGGCTGCCAGGTCGTTGGCGTCGCGGGCGGCGCGCAGAAGTGCGCGATCGTCGTCGACGAGTACGGCTTCGACGCCTGCGTCGACTACAAGGCGGGACAGCTTCATTCCGACCTGCGCGCAGCCACGCCCGCGGGCATCGACGGCTACTTCGACAACGTCGGCGGCGCAACGCTCGACGCAGTGCTGCGGCGGATGAACGCGTTCGGCCGCATCGCGGTCTGCGGCCTGATCTCGGCGTACGACGGCCAGCCGATGCCCTTGCAGAATTTCCGCTCGGTGCTGGTCAACCGGCTGCGGATCGAGGGCTTCATCGTCTCGGAGCACATGGAGCTGTGGCCCGAGGCGCTGCGCGAGCTGGGCGCGCTGGTCGGCGCGGGCGAGCTGAAGTACCGCGAGACGATCGCGCAGGGCCTGGAGAGCGCCCCGCAGGCGTTCATCGGCTTGCTGAAGGGGCGCAACGTCGGCAAGCAGCTCGTGAGGCTTGTTGCGCCATGAAAGCCTTCGCCGGCAAGGCCGCCGTGATCACCGGGGCCGCAAGCGGCTTCGGCCGCGAATTCGCGCGCATCGGCGCGCAGCTCGGAATGAAGCTCGCGCTGGCCGACATCCAGGCCGACGCGCTGGCTGCCACCGTCGACGAGCTGCGCGCGCAGGGCGCGCTGGCGTTCGGCGAGGCGGTCGACGTGAGCCGCGCCGCCGACGTCGAGCGGCTCGCACAGCGCACGCTCGACGCGTACGGGGCGGTGCACCTGCTGTTCAACAACGCCGGCGTTGCGGCCGGCGGCCTGATCTGGGAGCAGACGCTCAAGGACTGGGAGTGGGTGCTCGGCGTGAACCTCTGGGGCGTAGTCCACGGCGTTCGCACCTTCGTGCCGATCATGCTGGCGCAGGGCGATGAATGCCACGTGGTCAACACCGCGTCGGTCGCCGGGCTGTTGTCGCCGCAGATGATGGGCGTCTACAACGTCAGCAAGCACGGCGTGGTCACGCTCACCGAGACGCTGTACCAGGACCTTCGCGTGACCGGCGCGCGCATCGGCGTGAGCCTGCTGTGCCCCGCGTTCGTGCCCACCGGCATCGCGCAGTCGCACCGGCATCGGCCCGCTTCGCTGCGCGACGAATCGGCTCCTACCGCCTCGATGATCGCCGCGCAGAAGGCCTCGGAGAAGGCGGTGTCGTCGGGGCGGATCAGCGCCGGGGAAGTCGCGCAGATGACCTTCGACGCGATCCGCGAGAACCGTTTCTACGTGATCACGCATCCGAAGATCCTCGCGTCGGTCGAGTTGCGGCTGCACGACGTGATCGCGCAGCGCAATCCGACCGATCCGTTCAGTCTCGAGCCCCGGGTGGCGCCGCGACCCGACTGACGCCGACGCCCGGTCACGATGCCGCTCGATCCGCAGGTGGAGAAGATCCTGCACTGGGCGCGGCGCGCGTCGGTGCCCCCCTTTCCCGAACTCGGCGTGGTGCTGGCGCGCGAGCACTACGTGAAGGCGTCGGCCACGCTCGACATCGTGCCGCCGGCGCTGCATTCGGTGGACGATCACGAAGTCGAGCTGCCGGGAAGGGTGCTGCGCGTGCGCCAGTACGCACCGTGGCCGCACAGCTGGGCCGAGCCGCGCCCCGCCTTGCTGTATTTCCACGGCGGCGGCTTCACGATCGGCTCGATCGAGACGCACGATCGCGTCTGCCGGATGCTGGCGCTCGGCGGCGACTGCCTGGTGTTCTCGGTCGACTACCGACTCGCGCCCGAGCACCGCTTCCCGAGCGCGCACGACGACGCTTTCGACAGCCTCGCGTGGCTGCGCGAGCAGGCGGTCGGACTGGGCGTGGACGCTGCGCGGATCGCGGTCGGGGGCGACAGCGCTGGCGGCACGCTGGCCGCGGCGAGCGCCATCCACGCGCGCGACCGTGGCTGGTCGCTGGTGCTGCAGCTGTTGATCTATCCCGGCGTGTCGAGCCATCAGGACAGCGATTCGTACCGGCGCTTCGCCAGCGGCTATCTTCTCGACCTGGAGACGGTACAGTGGTTCTTCGCGCAGACGCTGCGCGACGAGCGCGACCGGCTCGACTGGCGCTTCGCGCCGCTGCGCGCGCCCGACCTGCGCGGCGTGGCGCCGGCCTGGATCGCGGGGGCCGAGTACGATCCGCTGATCGACGAGGATCGCGCCTACGCCGAACGGCTGCACGAGGCGGGGGTACCGGTGCGCTTCGTGCAGTACGATGGCATGATCCACTCGTTCTTCCAGCACGCCGGCTTCGTGCAGGCGGCGCGACGCGCGCACCAGGATGCCTGCGCGGCGCTGCGCGAAGCATTCCGGCATCCCGAAGCGGGGCAATGAAATGAACCGCAACGACGACACCGCCGCGCCGGACATCGAACTGCGCATCGGTAGTTGGGCAGAGCTGGGCGAGGCGGCCGGTGCGCTGCGCCTGGCGGTGTTCGTGCGCGAACAGGGCATTCCGGCAGCGCTCGAATACGATGGCCAGGATGCGCGCTCGGTGCACTGTGTCGCGTATTGCGACGGCGAGCCGGCGGGCACCGGTCGGCTGCTGGCCGACGGCCACATCGGGCGGATGGCGGTGCGCGCCGACCAGCGAGGTCGCGGTATCGGCCGCCGCGTGCTCGAGGCGCTGATCGAGGTTGCCAGGGCGCGCGGCGACGCGAGCGTCGAACTCAGCGCGCAGAGTCGCGCCGCAGCGTTCTATCGGACGCAGGGTTTCGAGCCGATCGGCGAACCCCATGAAGAAGCCGGAATCCCCCACCAGAAAATGCGCCGCAGCCTGCTGGTATTCGCCGCCTGGGCGGGAGCAGCGGCGATCACCGCCGCCGGCGCGCCGCAGGCCCGGGCCGGTGTGCTGGATGCCGTCTCCAACGCCGATGCCGCCAGCGCGTTGCGCGGCGCGCTCGAACGCGGCGCCGCACAGGCGGTTGCGCGCCTGGGCAGGCCGGGGGGCTTCCTCGATGAGCCCAGGGTGCGGATTCCGCTTCCCGACGGACTGCGCCAGGCCGAAGGCCTGCTGCGCGCGATGGGCCGGGGGCTCGACCTCGACGAGCTGGTCACCTCGATGAACCGTGCTGCCGAACAGGCGGTACCGCAGGCGAAGCAGTTGCTGGTGGCGGCCGTGAAGTCGATGAGCGTCTCCGACGCGAAGGCGATCCTCACCGGCGGCGACGACTCGGTCACGCAGTTCTTCAAGTCGCGCACGCAGGCGCCGCTCACCGAGCGCTTCCTGCCGGTGGTGACGCAGCAGGTCTCGCGACTGGGGCTCGCGAAGCGCTACAACGCGCTGGCGGGCCAGGCCTCGAAGCTGGCGCTGCTGAAAGAGCGTGACGCGTCGGTCGAGCGCTACGTGACGACGCGCGCGCTCGACGGCCTGTACCTGATGATCGCCGAAGAGGAACGCGCGATCCGCCGCGATCCGCTCGGGACCGGTTCGAAAGTCATCGGGCGCGTATTCGGCGCGCTGCGTTGAAGCGCGCCCGCCGGTCTGCGGCGATGCGCACCGATTCGCCGTCGGGCGTCCAGCCGCGCTCGACCGCCTCGATGCGCCCGTCACGCCGGATCGCCACCAGCGTCGACGCGCGCGTGCCGTAGCCCAGGCCGGGCGCGACGATCATCGCGGGAGCCAGGATGCGCTCGCGCGCGAGTCCGATCCCGGTGTCGGGCAGGGCCTCGTCAGGCGGCTGCGAACGATCGGCGAGCGCTTCGAGCAGCACGGCGTCGACCGGCGCGTGCGGATCGTCGAGCGCCCCGGCGATGCGATGCCGGAGGCTGCGCACCTTCGGCCAGTCGCTGTCGAGCAGGTGGTTCGACAGTCCGTGCACGCCGGGAGGCACCTCGAGCACGCGCTGCGGGTGCCGATTCGACACGTAGAACGCGGGCCGCTGCGCGGCCGGATCGAACAGCAGCAGGTTGAAGCCCGAGTAGTCGTCGCCGCACTCTGCGGCCTTTGCCGCCCAGTCTTCGATCGCGACCTCGGCACCGACGAACCGCGCGACCAGTTCGCCGCGCGAGCGCCGCCCGGGCGCCGCCCCGGGTTCGCGTACGTTGGTCACCGCGGCCAGCCGACCGTTGCGGTCGACCGCCAGCCAGCTGCCGCCGGCGACGCGATCGCGTCCACCCCAGGCCGGCCCGCGATCGGTCCACCAGGCCGCGGGATCGGCCTCGCGCGCATAGTATTCGTCACGGTTGGCCGCCAGCAGCAGCACGAAGTCGTCGTGCGCTTCGAGCGCGAAGCCGATCAGGCACATCGCGGGCAGAGCCGGCTGCTCAATCGATCCAGTCGAACGCTTCGACGTGGCGGCCGTTGAGCGCCAGCGCATCGAGGCCGAGCGCGCTCGCCTCGGCCTGCAGCGCCGCGACGAAGTCGTCGCAGCGGGTCGCAGCCAGCGGTTCGTAGGTCTCCAGCCAGGTGCGGTAGCCGGCTTCGTCGCGCCATCCGGCACGTGCCTCGACGTGGTGTGCGCTGGCCAGGCGGCGGCCCAGCTCGGCCAGTCGCTCCCGGCAGTCGTCGTCGTCGGCACGGGCGGCGCGGAACCAGACCATCACGACGCGGCTCACGATCGACCCCCTTCAGTTGTCTGCCGCAAGCGCGTAGGGCAGCGGTTCGATGCGCAATGGCCGATCGCCCACGCGCAGCAGCGCGCCTTCTCGGGCGACCGCTGCGGCCTGCGTCTCGAACAGCACGTCGGTGCCGCCGCCGGGAGCAGGGGCCGCGAGCACGACCACGCCGACCGGCTCGGCTGCATCGGCGAAAACCTCGGTGCCCGGCGGCGGCTCGGCGCCGTCGAGACGGGCCAGGCAGACGCGCCGCTTGACCTTGCCCAGGTAGTGGCTGCGCGCGACGATTTCCTGGCCGGGATAGCAGCCCTTGTCGAAGCTCACGCCGCCGATCGCATCGAAGTTGATCATCTGCGGAACGAAGCGTTCGACGGTGGCCGGCACGATGCGTGCCACTCCGCTGCGCACGTCGGTCCAGCGCCAGACGGCACTGCCCACCGGTTGCAGTGCACCGGACAGGCGCAGCCAGAGTGCCGGCAGCGAATCGGCCGGCACCACCAGTAACCAGCGTCGCAGCGGCGCGACGTGGTTGGCCTGGCCATCGGTGATCGGTGCGAGCCCGATCACCGTGGCCGACGCCTGCGCATCGGCCTGGAGCGGCGCGGCCGCGACTTCGTACGCTGCGGGCACCGGCAGGCCGAGCGCTGCCAGGGTCTCGCCAGCGGGGTCGCCGCACAGGCCGAGCACCGCGGTCGCGTCGGAGCGGTCTTCGACTTTCACTTTTGCACGCAGCACGTACATCGACAGCCGCCTGCGGATCGGCTCGGCCTGCGGCCGCGGCAACAGCAGCCAGATGGCGGTGGCGTCGCGCCAGGCGAGCATCGTGCCGAGCAGGCGGCCCTTGGGCGTGCACAGGCCGTGCCAACGGGCCTGCGAGGGCGGCTGGCGCTCGATGTCATTGGTGGTCATCGAGTGCAGGAAGCGCACCCGGTCGTCTCCGACGAGCGAGAGCAGGCCGTGATCGGGCAGCAGCGCGACCGCGCCCGAAAGCAGCCGCTCGAAAGGCGGGGCAGCCTCGTCGCGCACCGCCTGCGGACCATAGGGGTCGATCTCGAAGCGGGCGCCGGCGGTTTCGACGGCAGCGCGGGCGGCGCCGTCGTCGGCAAGAGTGGGCGAAGCGGCGAGCATGACGGATCCGGGAAGGGTCGGGATTATTATAGGCACCCCTCCCGTCACCGAGGTCATGACCGCTGTGCCGAAAGGCCGATTCGCACGCCTGCTGATCCTGGCGCTGATGCTGGCCGCGGGAGCGGGCGCCTGGGGCTGGTATGCCTTCACGGTCCAGCCGCTCACGTTCGCCGCTTCGCCCGTGCGCTTCACGGTGCCCAGGGGCGCCAGCGTGCGCACCGTGGCGGCCGACCTGCGCGCCCAGGGCGTCGACATCTCGCCGATGCGGCTGTGGCTCTGGTACAAGCTGCGCCGCTACGACGGGCGGCTGAAGGCCGGCACCTACGGCTTCGCCGCGCCGCTCACGGTGGACGAACTGCTCGGAAAGCTGGTGCGTGGCGACGTGCTGCTCACCGATATCCGCTTCATCGAAGGCTGGACCTTCCGGCAGATGCGCGAGGCAGTCGACGCGCACCCCGACCTCGTCCACGACACCCGGGAACTCGCCGAGCCCGCCCTGCTCGGGCTGATCGGTGCGCAGGAGTCGCGCGCAGAAGGGCTGTTCTTCCCCGACACTTACACTTTCTCGCCCGGGACGAGCGACGTGGAAATCTACCGGCAGGCCTATCGCCGGCAGCAGCAGGCGCTGCGCGCGGCGTGGGAAGCGCGCGATCCGTCGCTGCCGTACGCCACGCCGTACGAGGCGCTCGTGATGGCCTCGATCGTGGAAAAGGAGACCGGGCGTGCGGCCGATCGGGCCAAGGTGGCGGCGGTGTTCGTCAACCGCTTGCGCCGCGGAATGCTGCTTCAAAGTGACCCCACGACGATCTACGGAATGGGCGAACGCTTCGACGGCAACCTGCGCAAGCGCGACCTGCAGGCCGACAGCGTCTACAACACCTACACCCGCGCCGGCCTGCCGCCGACGCCGATCGCGCTGCCGGGCAGGGCCTCGCTCGAGGCGGCGCTCGCGCCGGCGGACACGAACGCACTGTACTTCGTCGCGCGTGGCGACGGCACCAGCGAATTCTCCGACGACCTGTCCAGCCACAACCGCGCGGTCGCACGCTACCAGCGCAACGGTCGATGACTACCGGTCGCTTCGTCACCTTCGAGGGCATCGACGGGGCAGGCAAGAGCACCCACGTCGACTGGTACGTCGAACGCTTGCGCGCACGAGGCCTCGAAGTGGTGCAGACGCGCGAACCCGGCGGTTCGGAGCTCGCCGAGACGCTGCGCGAATTGTTGCTGCGCCGCAAGATGGGCATGCGGGCGGAACTGCTGCTGATGTTCGCCGCGCGCAGCGATCACCTCGAGCGGGTGATCCGCCCGGCACTGGCTGCAGGGCGCTGGGTCGTCTGCGACCGCTTCACCGATTCCACCTGGGCCTACCAGGGCAGCGGACGCGGCGCGCCGGCCGAGCGGATCGCCTGGCTCGAAGAGTGGGTGCACGACGGACTGCAACCCGATCGCAGCTACCTGTTCGACCTCGCGCCGGAACTGGCCGCACAGCGCCGCGCCTCGGTGCGAACCCCTGATCGTTTCGAGTGCGAAGAGGTGGCCTTTTTCGAGCGGGTGCGGCGCGGCTATCTCGATCGAGCGCAGGCCAACCCCGCACGCTTCGTCGTGCTGGAGGGCGAACGTGCCGTCCCGGAACTTCGAGTGATACTCGAAGAAGATATCGCAGAGCTTTGGAAAACATGATTTATCAGTGGCTGGAACCGGCCTGGCGGGAAGTGCTGGCGCAGCGCGCCACGCTGCACCACGCGCTGCTGATCCACGGGCCGACCGGCATCGGAAAATCCGCGTTCGCCGAGAAACTGGCGCAATCGCTGCTGTGCGAATCGCCGCTTCCCGATGGCGCCGCCTGCGGGCGCTGCAGCGCCTGCGGATGGTTCGCGCAGGGCAATCATCCCGATTTTCGCCGGCTCGCGCCGGCGGCGGCCGAGGAGGGCGGCGACGGAGAGGCAAGCGCGGGCGAGGAGCGGGCGAGCAAGTCGGGCGGCAAGAGCGGTACGCGCAGCGGCAGCAAGCCGTCGCGCGACATCCGCATAGACCAGGTGCGGGCACTGGAGCGCTTCACCGAGGTGGGCGGCCATCGGGGTGCGATCCGGATCGTGCTGATCGACCCTGCCGATGCACTGAACGCGGCTGCCGCCAATGCGCTGCTCAAGACGCTGGAGGAGCCCGGTGGCGCGATGCGCTTCCTGCTGGTCACCGATCGCCCCGACGTCCTGCCGGCCACCGTCCGTTCGCGCTGCCGCGCGCTGCCCCTGCCGCTGCCGGCCGCCGACGAGGCGGCAGCCTGGCTCGCGGCCGACGCCGGCGTCGATGCGGCGCAGGCACGGGCCTGGCTCGCCGCGGCCGGCGGCGCGCCGCTGCGCGCGCGCCGACTCGCCGATCCTGCCCAGGCCGCCATCCATCGGCTCGTCGTGGAGACCGTGGCCGGCCTTCCAGAGACTGGCGTCTTGCAGGCCGCCGATGCGCTGGCCGACGTGGCCGCCGCGATCTGGGTGGCGACGCTGCAGGCCTGGGTCGTCGATCTGCAAAGGGTGTGCGTGGGCGCGCCACCGCGTTATTTTCCCGATCGGGCGGAGCGGCTCGGGGCACTGGCGCGGCGGTCCGGACTGGTGGCGCTCGACCGTCTCGCCGTCCGTCTCGACCGGGCGGCCCGGGCGGTCGATCACCCGCTGAATCCGAGGCTCATGATCGAGGATGCGTTGCTGGACGTTCGTGCGGCCCTCGTGGCCCGGGCGTCGTGAGGGGCGCCGGTGCCGCCAGCCGGAGCCGGTATGCAGGGAAGAGATGACCGATGGATCCGACTTCGAACCAGACGCTGGCCGAACCGGTCACCGGAACCGGGCTCGGCACCGCATTCGAGCCCACGACAGTGCCGGGGATCGGCACGCCCGACGCATCCGGGGCGGCAGCAAGCGCTGGTGAGGCGACGGGCGCACCCGCGCGCGCCAGCGCCCGCCCGGGAGTCGTGCAACTGGCGATCCGCGAGAAGGCGGCACTGTATGCCGCCTATATGCCGTACGTCGACGGGGGCGGGCTCTTCGTGCCGACCACCCGCACGGTCAATCTGGGCGACGAGTTGTACCTGATCCTGTCGCTGATGGACGATCCGAACAAGCTGTCGGTGACCGGCAAGGTGGTCTGGATCACCCCGGCAGGCACCCCGGGAAGGCAGCAAGGCCTGGGTGTGCAATTCGCCAGGGATGATTCCGGCGCGCAGGCCCGCGCGCGGATCGAGACCCTGCTGGGCGGCGTGCTGAAGGCGAACCGGCCGACGCACACGATCTGACCCGCGTACTGCCTGCGGATCGCCCGCGAAGCGACTCTGCGGGCGAGCGCCAGGCCCAGCGTACTCCGGGGGCCCGCGAACGACTGCCGATACACTACCGGGTGCTCCCGGAGCAATGCGGCAATGCTCGTCGATTCCCACTGTCATCTCGATTTTCCCGAACTCGCGGGCCGCTTCGACGAAGTGCTCGCCGCAATGTCGGCGCACGAGGTCGGGCATGCGTTGTGCGTCTGCGTCGCGCTCGACGGATTCGATCGCGTGCTCGAACTGGCCCTGCGCGACGAGCGCCTGAGCGCCTCGGTGGGGGTGCACCCCGACCAACGGGAGACACCCGAGCCCGACGTCGCCACCCTGGTGCGATTGGCGGCGCACCCCAGGGTAGTCGCAATCGGCGAGACCGGACTCGACTATTACCGCACGACGGGCGATACCGAATGGCAGCGCGAACGCTTCCGGGTGCACATCCGCGCCGCGCGGCAGGCCGGCAAGCCGCTGATCATTCACACCCGTGCCGCGTCGGCCGACACCCTGCGACTGATGCGCGAAGAGGGCGCCGAGGCGGCCGGGGGCGTGATGCACTGCTTCACCGAAGACTGGGAGACTGCCCGGGCCGCGCTCGATCTCGGCTTCTACCTCTCGTTCTCCGGCATCGTCACTTTCAGGAACGCCGCCCCGCTGCGCGAGGTTGCCGCACGCGTCCCCGACGATCGGCTGCTGGTGGAGACCGACGCCCCGTTCCTGGCACCGGTGCCGCACCGGGGAAAGATCAACGAACCCGCTTTCGTGCGCTTCGTCGCCGCCAGCCTGGCCGAACTGAGGCAGCAATCGATCGACCGGGTAGCACAGACGACCACAGAGAATTTTTTCAATCTTTTCAAGCACGCACGACATATTGATGATATGTAACTTGAAGTTCAGGCGCGGCCTGTCGAAGGGCGTCGCGATGCTGGCCCTGGGGCTCGGGCTGTTGACCCGGGCTGCGATGGGAGCACCGCAACCGGGTGCGAGCGCCTCGAGCGCGTTCTGGGACGCGTTGCAGCGCGACGAGGTCGACCGGGTGCAGACGCTGCTGCTGCGCGGTGTCGACACGAACGTGGTGCACCCCGAACTGGGCCCGGCGATCGTCGTGGCCGCGCGCGACAGGTCGTGGAAAACGGTGCGTCTGCTGGCCAGGCTGTCCGGCACGCTGGTCGATGCACCGAACCGGCACGGCGAAACCGCGCTGATGTTCGCGGCGTTTCACGGGCAGCTCGACGTGGCCAGGCTGCTGGTGCAAAGGGGCGCCGAGGTGAACCGGGCCGGCTGGACGCCCCTTCACTATGCAGCCACGAACGGGCACGCCGAGCTGGCGCGTTACCTGCTCGACGAGAACGCCTACATCGACGCGCAGTCGCCGAATCGCACGACGCCGTTGATGATGGCTGCGCGACATGGACATCCCGAGGTGGTGCGCCTGCTGGTGACGGCCGGCGCCGACCCGACTGCACGCAACGAGGCCGGCATGGACGCGGCGGCCTACCTGCAGCGCCAGGGGCAGACGGAGCTTGCCGAGTGGGTGCGCGGGCGCGCCGCCGATTACGCACGCCGCTACGGCACGCTGGAGCGGCCGCGCACCGTGGAGATGATCGAGGAGGAGAAGCGTCGCGCTGAATCCGGCAGCGCCCCGAGACTGCCGGGCATGCGCGACTGAGCGCCGTCCCGGAGCGCGACGCGCACGCCGCAGTTCAGCCGATCGCCACGTCCAGGAAGAAGGTCAGCCCGAATCCGACGAACAGCGCTGCGGTGGCGCTGTCGCCAAAACCCGCCCGATGCGTCTCGGGAATCACTTCGTCGCTGATCACGAACAGCATCGTGCCGGCCGCGAACGCGAGCGCAAGCGGAAGCATGGCCTGCGAGATGGCCAGCAGTCCGGCACCTACCAGTCCACCGAACAGTTCGACGACCCCGGTGAGCGCGGCCACGCCCAGCGCGTGCGCACGGCTGTAGCCGAGACCGACCAGCGCCATCGCGACCGCAAGGCCTTCGGGCAGGTTCTGCAGTGCGATCGCGAGCGTGACGCTGATGCCGATCGCAGCGTCGCCGCTGGCCGCGCCCACGCCCATCGAGAGCCCCTCGGGGAAGTTGTGTACCGCAATCGCGAATATGAACAGCCAGACGCGCGCCAGGCGCTCCGGACCCGGGCCTTCCGGCCCCTTCGCGAAATGCTCGTGCGGCAGGAAGCGGTGCACCGCCGCCATCATGAGCCCGCCCGCGCTCAACGCGGCAACCACCGCCAGCGCACCCGCCTTGCGGCCTCCGAACATCGGCTGGGCCAGTTCGAGCCCCGGCAGCAGCAGCGAGAAGACGGTCGCCGCGAGCATCACGCCTGCCGAGAATGCGAGCATCGCGTTGCTGGCGCGCGGCGAGAGCCGGTTGACCACGAGCGCGGGCAGGGCGCCGACGGTGGTAGCGATCGTGCCGCCGAACAGGCTGGCCAGCAGGGCCAGGAAGAGCGGCGAAGCGTCGTGCAGGAACTCAGACAGGATCATGGTGCCATCGGTCGGTGCGGCGGAGCCGAGATTATCAAGTCCGGCTCATCGTGCTACCTTGACCGGCCCAACCGAAACGGAGGCACCGATGACCGCATTCGAGAAGACTGCGCCCCTGGCAGGCCGCATCGCGATGGCCTGGCTGTTCGTCCCCGCAGGTTGGGGCAAGATCATGAGCCTTTCGGGCACCGCCGGCTACATCGCGTCGAAAGGGCTGCCGATGCCGATGGTGCTCGCCGCAATCGCGATGGTGATCGAACTCGTCTGTGGGCTGGCGGTGCTGGTGGGTTACCGAACCCGGATTGCGGCGGCCGCGCTGGCCGTGTTCACGCTGGTCGCCGCGATCTTCTTCCACAACTACTGGACGCTTCCGGCCGACCAGCAGATGCTGCAGAAGATCATGTTCGACAAGAACATCGCGATCGCCGGGGGCTTGCTGTTCCTGGTGGGTTTTGGTCCTGGGGGCTTCAGCGTGGACGGGCGCCGCAGGGCCTGACCTCCGTCCGTCGGGAAACGCGGGCAGCGATCGGCACCACGGTTCGGCGGCGCTCCCGCCAGGTTTTCAGGACGACAGCAGGTCGATCAGGGCAGGCACGGTCGATCCGCCGTGCTTGCGGGCGGCGCGTGCGTAGGTTTCGCGCACCGCCTCCGCGGTGACGCTCGCGGCACCGCGCTCGCCGGCCATCGCGGTGTAGTAGCCCATGTCCTTCAGCGCGTTGGCGATCGTGAACCGAAAGCCCGAATCGTCGCGCACCTCGATGAACGGACGCAGGCGCTCGAACACCACGCCGCCGCCGCCGCCCTTGGCCAGCACTTGCAGCAGCACGTCGGTGTCGACGCCTGCGCGCCGGGCGCAGGCGGTGGCCTCGGCGAGCACTGCGGCGAAACCCAGCGAGACGAAGTTGTGCAACAGTTTGAGTGCGTGCCCGGAGCCGACCGGCCCGGCATGAACGATGTTCTCCGCGAAGCGCGCCAGCAGCGGCCGGCATTCGGCGAACAGTGCCGGGTCACTGCCGACGATCAGGTTCAGCTTTCCCTCGGCGGCCTCCTTCGGCGTGCGCGTCATCGGCGCGTCCATGAACCTGCCGCCCGCGGCCTCGATCGCGGCGGCGACGCGAACCGTGGAGGAGGGCATCGCGGTCGAACAGTCGATCACCACCGAACCCGGGCGCAGTCCGGCGAGCACTCCATCGTCGCGAAACACGCTGTCTTCGACTTCCGGAGAACCCGTGACGCAGAGAATCACGACGTCGGATACACCGGCCAGCGCCGCGCCGCTCGCGACGGCTCGTGCACCTGCAGCGATCAGGTCGGCGGTCGGCCGGTTGCCCGGGTGGTCGAGGAAGCTGAGCGGCAGGCCATGCCTGAGCAGGCTGGATGCGATGCCGTGGCCCATCAGCCCCACCCCGATCATGCCGATACGTTGCTCGTGCGCCATTGCGGTCGTCCTCGCTCCCGATGCACGCCACTCTAACCCCCTGCGAGCGATGCGCGCGTCGCCGTTCGCATCGGGGCAAGAGGTAAAGTCGGGAACCGGGACCATCAACTGATGCGGGGGTGGCGATGACGACGATTCGGGTCAAGCGGGTCTACGAGCCGCCATCGGCAGCCGACGGATTCAGGATCCTGGTCGACCGGCTCTGGCCGCGCGGATTGAGCCGCGAGCATGCGCACATCGACGCCTGGCTGAAGACTGTTTCGCCCTCGAACGAACTGCGTCGCTGGTTCAACCACGACCCAGCGCGGTGGGACGCCTTCAAGGCCCGGTATTTCGCCGAACTCGAAGCCGAACCGGCGGCCGTCGCCGAACTGACCGGACTGGTCGATCACCATCGCACGGTGAGCCTGCTGTTCGGAGCCAGGGAGGAGCGGTTCAACAATGCGCACGCGCTCGCGGAGTTCCTGGAGGCGAGGCGCAGAAAGAAGGACTGAGGCTGGCTTCTGGAATCGGCGTGCCTCGGATCTCAGTGCGCATAATGTGTATTATGTAAAGTCATCGGGCCTTCAAGCCGTGCCGGTGCTGGCGCTGCAATCCGATGCTTCTCCGATGGATGTCTGTCTTCCATCAGTTCATGGAATGACGCAATATCAATAGGTTGCAGCGATATCTTCGAGTTGTTGCTTACGATGCGTGTCCGAGGACGACACAGTAGTGGCCGGCCGATGAACATTGTCAAAGAAGTTAAGGTTGTCGAATAGCAAACGCAGATAACCTGTTGATTGATCGTTGGTGTTGCGGCGGAGTTCCTGTAAATCCGGACACCTGGCTCACCGCCCGGGCGCGCTCTCGTCGCGAAGGCCTAGAATCGCTGTCTTGTCTGCTGTTCCCCCGGAGCCGTGATGCCTTCACTCGAGACGAGCGTCGCTTTCTTTCTCGTCGCAATCGTTCTCGGTTTCACCCCGGGGCCGGACAACACTTTCGTGCTGATGCAGTCGATTGCCCGGGGCAAACGCGCGGGCATGCTCGTGATCGGCGGCCTCTGCACCGGCATTTGCGTGCACACACTGGCCGTAGCCTTCGGCCTGGCTGCGGTGTTCGCCGCATCCGAGGCCGCGTTTACCGTGCTCAAGCTCGTGGGGGCCGCATACCTCGCCTACCTGGCCTGGCAGGCCTTTCGGGCCCCTTCCGGCCCTCTGGAGGACGCCGGCGCTCCGGGAGCCTCGCCCCGCGGACTGTTCGCGCGAGGGATCGTGATGAACCTGACGAACCCCAAGGTGCTGCTGTTCTTCCTGGCCTTCCTGCCGCAGTTCGTCGAGCCGAGTGCCGGGCCGGTAGCACTTCAGATCGTCTGGTTCGGCCTGTGCTTCATCGTGGCCACGGTGCTCAGTTTCGGCACGGTGGCACTGCTTGCGGGCGCCATCGGTAACCTGCTGCGGCGGTCCGTGCGCGCGCAGGTGTACCTGAACCGGCTGTGCGGAGCCGTCTTCGCCGGCCTGGCGGTGCGCCTGCTGACGTCGGCGCGGTGATCAGGCTACGCGAGCCCCTCCGCCGCGAGCGCGCGCTGCACGGCCGGACGCTGGTCCATACGCGCCATGAACGCGGCGAGGTTGGCGCGCGATGAAATGTCGAGCTTCATCGGCACGGTCCAGCGGGTGACGGTGTACAGGTAGGCATCGGCGACGGAGTATTCATCGCCCATCAGGTACTGCCTGCCGGCCAGTTGCTCGTCGACCCAGGTGTAGCGGCCCAGCAGCTTCTCGCGATTGATCGCCTTCGCCTCTTCCGGGTAGGCGGGATTGAACAGCGGGCTGAACTGCTTGTGAAGCTCGGCACTCACGAAGTTGAGCCACTCCATCACGCGGTAGCGCGGCATCGTTCCGGCCGACGGCGCGAGTCTCTTCTGCGGCACCTGGTCGGCGATCCACTGCACGATCACCGGGCCTTCGGTGAGTCGCTGGCCGTCGTCCAATTCGAGCAGCGGCACGTAGCCGCGCGGATTGATGCTGTAGTAGTCGGTGCCGTCGGGCAACTTGTGCGTCTTCGTGCTGGCCAGTACGGTTTCGAAAGGCAGCCCTGCCTCGTGCAACACAATGTGCGGAGACAGCGAGCAGGCACCGGGGGAGTAGTAGAGCTTCACGGACAACCTCCAGACGGGAATTCGGATGACGGATTTCTACACCATCGGGCACTCGACGCGGTCGATCGCCGAGTTCGCATTGCTGTTACAGCAGGCCCGATGCAACCTGGTCGTGGACGTGCGCACGATCGCCCGCTCGCGGGCCAATCCCCAGTTCAACGCCGACGCCCTCCCCGCCGCGCTGGCCGGATACGGCATCGGCTACCGCCACGTCGCGGCGCTCGGCGGGCTGCGAGGTCGGCGCAAGGGCGCTGTGCCATCGCCCAACGACTGGTGGGAGAACGCGAGCTTTCGCAATTATGCAGACT
This sequence comes from Burkholderiales bacterium, assembly GCA_003577305.1. GTDB lineage: Bacteria > Pseudomonadota > Gammaproteobacteria > Burkholderiales > Burkholderiaceae_E > Zeimonas. The sequence continues at coordinate 69,217 of QEVL01000004.1, read as the reverse complement.
ACGCGATGACGCCGCCGTTTCGCATCGGGCTGCAGGAACTGCGGGTGCTGGCGCAAGCGCACCGCTGCGCGATCATGTGCGCGGAGGCGGTGTGGTGGCGCTGCCATCGCCGGATCATCGCCGACTACCTGCTGTTCGAGGGAGAGTCGGTGTTCCACATCATGGGCCCCGGAAAGATCGAACCGGCAACGCCGACGCCGAGCGCGCGCCAGCAGGCCGACGGCAGTCTTCGCTATCCGGTGCCGGATCTGCGAACCGAGGAAAGACCTCGGTAACGCGTGATGATAAGCCACGAGCGTATCGACATGGACGCAGCACGAGCTTCGGCCAACACCGTCGCCACGACGGTGAGCACTGCCGCGCAGACGCTCGTCGCGCTGGGTACCGATCGCCAGCGGGGCCTGTCGAGCGAAGAGGCGGCGTCGCGACTTCAGCGCTTCGGCGCCAACGAAGTCCCCGAGAAGGCGCGCCATCCGGTGCGGCTCTTCCTGCGCCACTTCTGGGGCTTGTCGGCGTGGATGCTCGAGCTGATCGCGCTGCTCTCGTACCTGCTCGGCAAGCAGGCCGACTTCCAGGTCGCGGTGGCGCTGCTGGTGGTGAACGCGATCCTCGGCTTCGTGCAGGAGCAGCGTGCGGCCGCGGCGGTGGCTTTGCTGCGCCGACGCCTCGACGTGCAGGCAAGAGCGCTTCGCGACGGGAGCTGGTCGACGGTTGCGGCGCGCACCCTGGTGAAGGGCGACCTGGTGCGCGTGCGTGCGGGTGACTTCGTCGCGGCCGACATGCAGCTCGTCGACGGCGCACTGAAGGTCGACCAGTCGGCGCTCACCGGCGAGTCGCAGGAACTCGCGGTGCGCGTCGACGGCACGCTCTATTCGGGGTCGACCGTGCGCGACGGCGAAGCCACCGCGGTGATCACCGCGACGGGCACGCAGACGTACTTCGGCCGCACCGCGCAACTGGTCGCGGGTGCGCAGCCGAAAATGCACGTCGAGGAAGTGATCGCCCGGGTGGTTCGCTGGCTGTTCCTCATCGTCGGGGCGATGGTGGCACTGACCCTGGGCGTGTCGATCTGGCAGCACCTGCCGCTCGCCGACACGCTGCCGATCGCGCTGGTCGTGCTGTTGAGCGCAGTGCCGGTGGCGCTGCCGGTGATGTTCACGGTGAGCATGGCGCTGGGCTCGATGGAACTCGCGCGCCGCGGCGTGCTGATCACCCGGCTCGGCGCGGTCGAGGACGCCGCGACGATGGACGTGTTGTGCGCCGACAAGACCGGAACGCTGACGATGAATCGCCTGTCGCTGGCGGGCGCGTTGCCGCAGCCGGGCTTCACCGGCGACGACGTCGTGCGCATCGGCGCACTGGCGTCGAACGAAGCCAATGCGGATCCGATCGACCTCGCTTTCCTGCGCGCCGCGCACGACGGCGGCCTGGCCCCGCGAACGGCACGGCTGCACTCGTTCGTGCCGTTCTCGCCGTCGACGCGGCACACCGAAGCCGTCGTCGAGATCGATGGCACCACGCTGCGCTGCGTGAAGGGCGCGCTGCGCACGGTGGCCGCCGCGGCCGGACTCGATGCCGGGGCGATCGCCGCGCTCGAGCGCGGCGCCGACGCGGAAGCGGCGCGCGGTGTTCGCAGCCTCGCGGTCGCGTGGCGGCGAGCCGCTGCAGCTGGTCGGCCTGGCGCTGCTGCACGACGCCCCTCGCCCCGACGCGCGGCAGTTGATCGAGGCGCTGCGCGCACTCGGTGTCCGGGTGAAGATGCTCACCGGCGATTCGCTGCCGGTTGCCCGGGAAATCGCACGCATGCTCGGACTGGGCGAGATCGTGCGCGCGCCCGAGTTGCGTGCGTCGCCTGCCTCGGCACTGGTCGCGGACGCCGACGGCTTCGCCGAGGTGTTTCCGGAAGACAAGTTCCGGGTCGTGACCCATCTGCAGGCTGCTGGCCACGTGGTCGCGATGACCGGCGACGGCGTGAACGATGCGCCCGCGCTGCGCCAGGCGGAGGTGGGCATCGCGGTGAGCGGCGCGACCGACGTCGCCAAGGGCGCGGCGAGCGCGGTGCTGACCACCGAAGGCCTCGCGAACATCGTCGACCTCGTGCGCATCGGCAGGTCGATCTACCAGCGCGTGCTCACCTGGATCGTCAACAAGGTGAGCCGCACGATCATGAAGGCGGGGTTGGTCGTCATCGCGTTCCTCGTGACCGGCGAGTTCGTCATCTCGGCCCTGGGCATGGTGCTGCTGGTGTTCATGACCGACTTCGTCAAGATCGCGCTGGCCACCGATCGCGTGCGCCCGTCGCAGGCCCCCGAAACCTGGAACATCGGGCCGCTGGTGCGCGTCGCGGTCGTGCTCGGCGTACTGATGCTCGTCGAGGCGCTGGCGCTGCTCGCGTTCGGCTGGCATCGACTCGGGCTGGCAAGCGATCCGGCGCATCTGCAGGCGTTCACGTTCCAGCTGCTGCTGTTCTTCGCACTGTTCTCGGTGGTGTCGGTGCGCGAGCGGCGCGCATTCTACGCGTCGCGGCCGAGCGCATTGCTGGCCGCGGCCCTGCTCGCCGATGCCGTCGCCGGCGTGCTGATCGGACTCCTTGGCCTGGGCGAGATGGGCGCGCTGCGGCCAGGCGAGATCGCGCTGCTCGCCGTGAGCACGGGGCTGCTGGCGCTCGGTCCGAACGACTGGGTGAAAGCGGTGCTGACACGGCGGCTCGACGCCGCCTGAGCGATCGTCATTGCGGCCGCGCGAGCGGCGTACCCGCCAGCGTACTCAGCGACGTTCCCGGCGGCGTTCCCAGCGGCCGTCCCGGCGATGTTCCGGGCGCGGGTGCGCGCGGCGCCGCCGGATCCACCAGGCCAGCGTCCCGGCCATCGCGACTGCGGCGAACAGCGGCAATTCGAGATGCCGCAGATCACCGAGGATGCGTTCGGCCGCCAGGCCTGCGAACCAGCCGAGACCACCGATCGCGGCGGCCCAAAGCAGTGCCCCGAAGAGATTGAACGCCGCGAATCGGGGTGCCGGTACGCGCATCGCACCAAGTGCGACCGGGCCCGCGACGCGCATGCCCCAGGCAAAGCGCAGGCCCACGATCAGCCACGCATCGTGGCGACCGACGCGGGCCTGCAGCGACGCTGCACGGCCTGCGAGCCGGGGGAAGCGCTGCAGCAGCGCGGGGCCCTTCGAGCGGCCGATCCAGTAGAAGCACTGGTCCCCTGCCGCAGCCGCAACGGTTGCGCCTGCGAGTACGCCGACCGGCGACAGGTAGCCGCTGCGCGCGGCCAGCCCCGCGAGCAGCAGCACCGTCTCGCCCTCGAGAAAGCAGCCGAGCGCGAGCAACCAGTAGCCGTGCTGCGAAACGAGCGAACCGAAGTCCAAGGCTCTTCTCCGACGAGTCGTGTGAAGCGTGCGCCGGACATCATGCCTGCGTCGACTCAAAGGTGAAATATGGGAGCTCCAACCTGGCGATGGGCATTGATGCGGAATACATGCGCATCGCGGATCGCGAGCCCTCCGTGTCTGGCGCCCTTCCAGGACGGCCGCGGGATCGTCGAGAAGCGAGATCCGTAGCCACCAGACGACAGCGCAGGCGGCGGCAAGACCTGTGTCCACTCAGGCGGTCAATAAACGATCGCTGACGCAACCGAGGTGGTGGTCGGCATCGCCGAATGTGGCATTGATCATCGTAAGGCGCTTGAAATAGTGACTGACGATGAGCTCGTCGACCACGCCCATACCGCCGTGCAACTGGACTGCCTCTTGGCCGACGCGGCGCGCCGCCTGTCCAACATAGGCCTTGGCGGCCGAGAGAGCGAAACGCCGCTTCGCTGCATCGATCGAATCGGCGCGCATGGCCGCCAGCATCGCCATCGAGCGCGCCTGTTCTGTCGCGATTACCATGTCGACCACCCGGTGTTGCAGAGCCTGGAAGCTGCCGATCGCCTGGCCGAATTGTCTGCGTACCCTCAGGTATTCGAGCGTCATCTCGTTGAGGGCGGACATGATGCCGACTGCTTCAGCGCAAAGTGCCGCAATCGAATAGTCGACTGCGCGTTCGATGACCGGCAGTGCCTGGTCCCTTTCCCCCACCAGGGCGTCGGAATCGACCCGCACCGCTGCGAGTTCGACGTCGGCCGCGCGCCTGGCATCGTGCGTCGGGTAGCCATGGATGCGAACCCCAGGGGCTGTCGCATCGACGACGAAGAGCGAGATGCCGAGATCGTTGCGCGAGTCACCGCTTGTGCGCGCAGAAACGATCAGCTTGTCAGCGGTGTCGCCTCCGAGCACAACCGACTTGGCGCCGTCGATCACGTAGCCGCGACCCTCTGTCCTGGCCCTCGTGGCGACATGATTCAATTCGTAGCGCGTGCCGGGCTCGTGGTGGCCGAGCGCCATCAACAGGGAGCCGCCGGCAACGAGCGGCAACAGCGTCTCCCGTTGGAGCACGCTGCCGGCATCGCGAATCAGACCACCGCACAGGACGACCGTCGTCAGATACGGTTCGACGACCAGACCGCGCCCCAGAATCTCCATGACGACCATCGTACCGATCGCAGTCGCGTCGATGTCGCCGAGGTGGCCGGAAAAGGGGATGCCGAGGATGCCCAGATGGGAGAACTTCGACCAGACCTGGCGACTGAATCCGTCCGGTGACGCGATGATATTCCGGCGCCTCTCGAAGCTGTACTCGCTGCGGATGAAGCGGTCCAGGGTTTGCTGCAGCGCCAGTTGTTCTTCCTGGTAGTCGAAATCCATCTGCGGGGCCCCGTCGGGATGCTCAGAGTCCCAGGATGATCCTGGAGATGATGTTCTTCTGGATCTCGTTGGAGCCGCCGTATATGGACGTCTTTCGGCAGTTCAGATAGTTGCCGGTCAGTGGCGCCTCGAAAACCCGGTGAATCGGATCGCCGCGTTGGTCTGCACCGATCGATTCGCCGATCTGGACGATCGAGCGATGGCCCAGTGCCTGCATCATCAATTCGCTCAGCATCTGTTCGATCTCCGAGCCCTTGATCTTCAGCAGCGATGGCTCCGGACCCGATGCCCGTTTCCGGGCCATGTTCGACAGCGTGCGCAGGTTCGTGATCTCGAGGGCGATCAGTTCGAGCTCGACCTGCGCGACCCTGTCGCGAAAGCGCTGGTTCTCGATCAGGGGGCGCCCTTCGTCGAGTTCACGGCGGGCGATCGTCTTCAGGTATTCGAGTGCGGCCTTGGAGCGGCCCACCCGGGCGATGTCGGTGCGTTCCTGGTCGAGCAGGAACTTGGCATACGCCCAGCCCCTGTTCTCGTTGCCGACGAGGCCGGACACCGGAACCTCGACGTTTTCGAACCACACTTCGTTGATCTCGCGCGCTCCATCGAGCATGGCGATGGGACGCACGCTGATGCCGGGCGTCTTCATGTCGATCAGGAGGAACGAAATCCCTTCTTGCGGGCGACCCTCGCTTCGGGTACGCACCAGACAGAAGATCCAGTCGGCGTAATGGGCATAGGTGGTCCAGGTCTTCTGCCCGTTGACCAGGTAGCGCCCGCCGGCCGGGCCTGGAACCCGTTCGGCACGCGTCTTCAAGGACGCCAGATCAGAACCGGCATCTGGTTCGGAGAAGCCTTGGCACCACCACTCTTCGCCCGAAGCGATGCCAGGGAGAAATCGCCTCTGCTGGAACTCGTTGCCGAATGCGATGATGACCGGACCGACCATCTTCGGGCCGAACGGAAGCTGCATCGGCGCCCCGGCGGCCGCGCATTCTTCCTCGAAGATGTATTGCTGGATCGGCGTCCATCCGGCACCGCCGAATTCGCGGGGCCATGCGGGCGCGCCCCAGCCTCTGCCGTGCAGGATCTTCTGCCATCGAGTGTAGTCGTCCTTGACGAGCGGTTGGCGACCGTTGACCCTGGCCGCGATGTCAGTCGGCAGGTTCGAAGCGATGAACCCGCGCACGATGGCGCGGAAAGCCTGATCTTCGGGCGTGAATTCCAGATGCATCGTCAGTCCTGCGCGCCCCCGGCCAACGCCAAGGGCGCCGGGCGCGTAGGAGAGCCGCGGCGCACCAGCGCCGCCGCCTGCGGTTCAGCGCTCGCCGAAGTAGTCGGACGTCGTCACCCAGCGACCGTTGCGGATCTCGGCAAAGCGGTAAAGACTCGACCCGAGGCGCTTGGTGGGGCTGAAGGTCATTTCGGCACTGCCGAAAATGTCCGTGGGAAACCGGGTCGCTTCGATCGCGCTGATGAGCGAATCGGTGGTGAGATCGGGCCCGGCTTTCTCGAGCGCGGTGATCATGGCCTCTGCGTTTGCATATCCGTAGACGGAGTGCATCCACGGATCTTCGCCGAACTTGCTCTTGTATCGTTGGATCCACGCCCGAACCGCTTCGGAGCCGCTGTCCGGATAGGGAACCGCAGCGGTATGGGTGGCGATGATCCCCTCCATCGCGGGGCCACCGAGCTTGTGGATCTGGTCATAGTAGAGCCCAGTCGTGCCGAGAAAGACCGGACTGAAGCCCGTCTTGCGTGCCTCGGAAACGGTTCCGATCGTCTCCCTTACGAGCGTGCCGAGAACAACCAGGTCGCAACCCGCGCTTTTCATGCGCGCGACCTGCGACGAGAAGTCGGTGGCGCCTCGCTTGTACGAGGTCTTCTCGATCCATTGCAGGTTGATTGTTTTCAGGCCCTCCTCCGCGCCCTTGAGGTGCTCGATACCGTAGTCGTCGTCCTGGTAGATGATGCAGGGTTTCTTCAGTCCCTTCTGCCTGACGAGCACAGGGACGGACTGCCGGACCTGGTCGTGGTAGGGCGTGAAAGACGCGAACTTCAGACGATGCACCGGGTCGAACATCTGTCTCGCCGGGCTGAATGGAAACAGATTGATGACGTTGCGCTCGAACAGCAGCGGCATCACCGCCACGTTCGTCGGCGTGCCGATGTGCCCGAGCATCAGGAAGATCTTGTCCTGTTCAAGCAACTTGTGCGTCGCGAGGACCGCACGCTTGGGGTCGTATGCATGGTCTTCGACGAGGAACCGGATCTTGCGGCCGTGAACGCCGCCTTTCTCGTTCTGTTCGTCGATCCTCATCTGCATCCCGTTGCGGCTCGCCTTGCCAAGGCTGGCGATCGGGCCCGACAGGTCCTGCAGGGAGCCCACCACGATCTCGGTCTTGCTCACGCCCTGGGTCTGCCCTGCCACGGATCCCGCCACGAGCGCCAGCGCGGCGCCCAGCGTCATCAGTCTCCAGTACATGTCCCTTCCTCTCGTGAGTGAACGATCGAGACCGCGTTGTGCATCCGCCCCCCGGCGATGCCCGAGTCCGTTCGATCGCTTCGCAGGCGCTCGACGCCGAGCAATACCAACCGTTCGATCAGTTTAGTGACCGCTCGGTCACGTGTCAATGTCGTGCGGACCGCCCCGTCGGCCCGTTCGGGATCCGTCACCGCGTGGCCGTGCGACTGGCGGCATCCAGAGTCCGCCTTCGGGAACGACCTGTCCGACACTGCCCGGCAATGGGCCGATGGGCGCACTGCTCAGCATTCGCGCGTATAGCGCACTCATCGCTTCGGCCACCTGTTCGCCGGTCCACGGTCCTCTCGGGTCATACCATTTCGTCAGCCACGCCATGCTCCCAGTGACTAGCAGAGACACCAGCTGTGGATCGCATGCCAGGATCGACTTGTCGCGTACTCCCGCAGCGACCCAACCACGGAACCGGTGATCGAGCGCGCGCCGGGCAGCCAGTATCTCCTCGGCCTGCTCCGGAGCGAGGGCCCCGTCTTCCAGCAGGATGAACGTCACCGTCGGCGACTCGGTGATCGCCGCGACATAATTGAAGATCATCTTCCGGACCCTGCCGAGCCCGGTGCTCTCGGTGGCGGCGCTGTCCTGGGCAGCCTGCGCCGCTCGAAGCGAGCGGAGGTGTATGTTGTAGAGCAATTCCCTCTTGCTCGAGACGTAGTTGTACAGCGCCGCCTTCGTGATCCCGAGTTCCTTCGCCACGTCGCTCAACGACGTTCCGTGATAGCCGTGGCTGTTGAACCAGCGGGCCGCGGTCTCGTAGAGCACCTCTTCTCTCAGTTCCCGCTGCGCTCTTCGCCCGGGAACGCGACAGCCCCACGTCGTCTCGTCCGGAAGGCCGCTGCGCTTCGCTCCCGATGCACGCCCGGCGTTCGCCGACTTCTGCGCCTTGCGGCTTTCGGCGGGGTCGATCCCGTTGGCCAGCAGTCGCCGTGCTTCGTCGCGCTTTTCCCTCGCACCTCGAATCCACTGGCTCGTGGCCTTGTCCCTGTATCCGACAATCGGGACGGCAGGATACGCCCCCAGTGCCAGCCTCTTCTCCTTTCCGTCGAATCGGTACTTGAACCGCCAGAGCTTCCCGCCAGCAGGCGAAATTTCGATGTAGAGCCCACCGCCGTCGTATATGCGCACGGGTTTGGCGGCAGGCCGAGCGCGGCGAATGACGATGTCAGTCAGGGGCATTTTTTCGGCTCCTATGCAAATCTGCCCCGAATTATGCCCCCGTCCACGCAAGAGCTGCAACCCGATCGGTGCGGTTCCCCCCTGGCATCGCGGACAAGCCTGTTCGGCCTTCTGCGCGGTGCAACCGGTTGGCCGATGCCTGGCGCCGGGCGTCGAAGCCCGTCGTCATCGGATCAGACTCGCTTCGCGCAGCAATCGCTCTGCCAGTTCCGCGAGCGCGATCTCCTCTTCGCCGGTGCGGCGCCGTGCGCGCCTGAGCGCCAGTCGTTCGCGCTGCAGCGTCGCTACCAGGCAGCGCTGGTAGAAGGCCGGCAGGTAGACCGCATCACCCCTGGTCTCGAGCAGGCCGTATCGTGCTTCGGCTGCGACCAGCGCCGGATCCAGTTTCGGAATGCGCAGCGTGCGCGTGCCATCGGGCAGATGTGCCTCCAGTTCGCCCAGCCGGCTTCCCTTCGGTGCGGCGGCAACCAGTTTTGCGGCCAGCGCACGGTGCAGCCGGTGATGGGTTGCCGCGGCCAGTGCTGCGTCCTGCTCGACCCGCCTCAGGCGCGCAACGGCTTCGGCGCGGGCGGCGGCGCGCTGTGCGGCCCGTTCGAGCGCCACAGCGTCTGGCGCACGCACGCGCGCCGGTCGCAGCCCGGCGAGTTGCGCGAACTCCTCGACGACGACCGTGCGAGCACGCGTCGCCACGACCCAGGAGACGACGCTCGCCGGCGTCTCCGCTACCTGCGCACTGGCGCGCGCGAAACCCGCAGGGGCACTGCCGCGTGCGAGCACGTACGCCACCAGTGCGTCGAAGACGGGTTCGCCCCAGGTCGCAAAGCGCAGCGGCTCGTCGCGCTCGGGCAGGCCGCGCTCGTACAGCGCGCGCGACACGGTGAGCAGGCATGGCTCGCAGCCGGGAATTCCGCGAACCAGCAGCGCCGGCCCGTGAGGCGTCTCGATCCGCTCGCTGCCCAGCGCTTTCAGGGTGGCCGAACCGGACAGCGTCTCGAAAACCTGCGCGAGCGTGATCGGCAGCCGTGTCGCCGCAGCCTCGTCTTCGAGTTCGCGGTACAGCGCGTGCAGTTCGGCCGCGGTGGGCGACATCGATTCGGCGCGCTCGCGCACCCGCCGCAGCCGCTCGCGCACCATCGTCTCGAGACGCTCCGGGGTCAGTTCGCCGGTGGACAGCCGGCGCAGGTCGGCCGGATTCACCGGCAGCACGACCAGGGGTTGCCTGCCCACGGTGCCGGTCGCATCCCGGATCCTCCGCAACAGCCGGACGTACACCTCCTCTTCCACCGTACCCGGGTAGGCGAGGTTGATCACGTGGATCATCCGATGGCGCTGGCCGATGCGATCGATCCGGCCGATCCGCTGCTCGAGCTTCATCGGGTTCCATGGCAGGTCGAAATTGACCAGCAGGTCGGCCGCCTGGAGATTCAGCCCTTCGGCAGCAGCGTCGGTGCACAACAGCAAATCGATCTCGCCGCGCACGAATCGGCGCTTCACTTCCTCGCGGCTGGCGCGATGCCACGCGCCGCTTGCATCCATCCACGCGCAACGCGGCCCGGAGAACACGCCCAGACGCACCGACGGTTCGTCGCGCTCGATCCAGCCCTGCAGGTCGGCCAGCGTGTCGTAGAAGCGCGTGAACACGACGGTCTGCCGCAGGCGCCTGTCCGCGCCGCGGCGTGCGCGCAGTGCCTTCAGCAGCGCACGTACTTTCGGCGAGCGCAGCTGCGCGAGCGCCGCGAGCCGCCCGAGCAGCACGGTCAACTGCTCGACCTCCCAGGCGAGGTCGACCCGGCTGCGCCAGCGCAGGCCGGCCGTCAGCAGCGCATCGTCCGGCGTATCGGCTTCGTCGTGGGCGCGCTCTTCCCAGTCGTGCTCCTCCCAGTCGCGTTCGTCCCGGCGGCCCGTTTCACCGGGTGACTGCGGCGCTCCGCTTTCGAGCGTGGCGACGACCTTGTCGCGCCGCCGCACCAGGGTGTCGTGAATCGCCTTGTAGCTCGATGCGAAGCGCAGGCCGAAAAAACTCAGCATGAAGCCGACCGCGATGCGCTGACTGCTGTGCGCCCTGACCTGATCGGCCAGCGCGCGGCAGTACGGCGCGAAGAGTTCGTAGACTTCGCGCTCGGCGGCGGTGAGCCGGATCGGGGGCAGGTGCACCTTGCGCACAGGCAGCGGCGCAGGCAGGCGTCCCTGCCGGTGATAGCGGCGCAGCAGGCCGCGATCGTGGCGCATCATGGCCCGCGACAGCGGCGCGACCGCGAACAGCAGCCGCAGCACCGCCTTGCGCAACGAGCGTGGCGGGGCGGCGCGGGCCGACTCGGGGGCCTCGAGCCAGCGTCGCAGCGCCGCGCCGGCACGCCCGCGCATCGCTGTGCGCTCGATGAAGGCCGCCGCCGCGGCATCGAAGTGCAGCACGTGTCTGGCCGCCCGCGCGAGAAAGCGCCATTCGAGCGGCTCGGGCTCGGCGCCGGCGCGCAGCTTCGCGAGCAGGTCGTAATAGGCGAGCGCGACCCGGAGTTCGAGCGCGAACGGCCCGAGCCGCCGGGTGAGCGATGCGAGATCGATCGCCTCGATCGGCTCGAGCTGCATCGGCGTCGCGGTGGCGAGCCACAGCGCATGCGCCTTCGGACGCAGCAGGTCGCGCGCAATCCGGTACAGGCGCGTCCAGCGCGCCGGCCGATCGGGCGCGGCGGTCGGGTTCGAGCGGCGCGCACAATGTGCCTCATCGAGCAGCGCCAGCTCCCAGCCATCTGCATCCTTCAGTTCGGGCTGGCGCTCGCGCCTGGTGATCAACCCGGTCGAAACGATCGCCAGATCCGGTTCGAACAGCGAGGTGGCGGCACGCTCGTGCTCGTGCGGCAACAACAGCCGGTGACGGGGCTGCGGCCCGCCGAGCACGCGGGCGAACGGCAGCAGGCACTTGTCGGCCATCTCGCGCTGCCATTGCGCAACGATGCCTGCGGGCACCGCGATCAGTGCGCGCCGGACGCAGCCGGACATGCGCAGCGCGCGCAGGGCGAGCCCCGCCTCGATCGTCTTGCCCAAACCCACTTCGTCGCACAGCATCCAGGAGAGGGGCCAGTCGTCGACGAGCCGGCGCGCAACCACGCGCTGATGCGGCCAGGGTTCGACTGGCGCCGTTTCGATGCCCAGGTACTGGCCGCCGGGCATGCGCGGCGCGTCGCGGATGAATGCGAAGGCGAGCCACTCCGACGTGCCCGGCACCAGGCTCGCGGCCGCGTTATCGTCCATGCTGGTGCCTCGCCCCTTCTTGCGAGCAGCTTGCCACAGCCCCGACCGATGCCGCACTTTCGCTTCCACGGCGAACTCAACGACCTCCTTCGACCGGAGCTTCGCGATCGCAGCTTCGACCGGCCCTGCGCCCGGCGCGCGAGCGCCAAGCACGCGATCGAGGCAATCGGCGTGCCGCACACGGAAGTCGGCCGGCTCCTGCTCGACGGGCATCCCGCCACGCTCGGCCATCTGCTGCGCGAAACCGATTCGCTGGAGGTCTTTCCGGCGACCCCGCCCGTGCTCGCCGCCGGCGCCCCGCCCCCTCGCTTCCTCGCCGATGCGCATCTCGGGGGGCTGGCGCGCCGGTTGCGCGCGGTGGTCGACGAGGTGGCCGGCGCAGCCCCGGCACGGCCGCCCTGCGGGCCCGGCCGGCAAGTGCGCTGACGAAGCGGCAGCCGTGTCAACGCGGCGCCGCGTGCGGACTCACGTAGTTGCCGACCTCGGTGCGGAAGGCCACGTTGAGCCGGTTCCAGCCGTTGATCGCGATGATCGCCAGCGTCAGGTCGACCAGCGCCTTCTCGTCGAAGTGCCGGCGCGCCTCCTCGTAGACCGCATCGGGCACGTCGTGCGTGGCTGCAACCTGCGTCACCGCTTCGGTCCAGGCGAGCGCGGCGCGCTCGCGCTCGCTGTAGCACGGCGCTTCGCGCCAGGCCGAAATCAGGTACAGGCGTTGTTCGGTTTCGCCGCGCGCGCGTGCGTCTTTCGTGTGCATGTCTAGGCACCAGGCGCAGCCGTTGATCTGCGAGGCGCGGGTCTTGACCAGTTCCAGCAGCGACTCTTCCAGCCCGCTGCGGTGGACCTGCTGCTCGACGTGGAGCATGGCCTCGAACGCCTCGGGCGAGGCGAGCCGGTAGTCGAGGCGCTGATGCATCGGATACCTCCTTGTCGTGTTCGGAAGGTCGGAGACGCGCCCTCGTGCGCCCCGCATCCATCCCCGAAGTCTACAAAGGACCCGATAGTCGTGGCGTCGACGATGTCTTGGCGTGTGGCACCCGCCAGTTCAGCGGGCGTCGCGCAGCGGCAACTCGCCGGCCAGGTAGCGCTGCCGCCAGCTCTCGAAAGGCATGTCGTCGGCGGCTTCGATGCGCCGCTGCGCGGCGAGCGACTCCTCGGCCATGCGCGCGAACCGGGCCTGCGTCTCGCTGCTGAACGGCAGCGCCAGCAGCGTCTCGTGATGCCGCAGCGACTGGGCCAGCGCGAAGCGCGAGAACGAGTTGTCGAAACGCTGCGCCATCTCGCGCAGGCTGCGCGCCGACGGCGTGAGCGCAGGATCGGCCAGCAGTGCCTCGGCGGCCGCGAGCGCGTCGCGATGCGGCGTGGCTCCCGCCGCGGCACCGGCGCCTGCGCTCTTGCCGGCCGCCGCCGCACGCGCGGCGCCGTTCGTGGCGGCATCGAGCGCATCGGCCACTGGCACGCACTCGCGCAACAAGGCCCTGCCCCACTCGACGAGGCCGACTTCTTCGTTGCCGCGCTGCAAGCGCAGCCCCGGCTCGCGGCCGAACTGCGCCACCTTGTGCTGGTTGCGCGACATCGCGGCAATCTCGTCGGGCGTGTCGGGCGGGCTCTCGTCGAGCAGGCAGTGGAGCAGGAACACATCGAGAAAATCGAGCGTGGCCGCTTCGATGCCGATCGGGCTGAACGGATCGAGGTCGAGGCAACGCACCTCGACGTATTCGACGCCGCGCTCGGCGAGCGCGCGCAGCGGGCGCTCGCCGGGCCTGATCGTGCGCTTCGGGCGAATCGTGCCGTAGAACTCGTTCTCGATCTGCAGCAGCGTGGTGGCAAGTTGCCGATACAGGCCGTTGCCGTCGTGAATGCCGATGCGTTCGTAGGCCGGATACGGCTCGCTGAGTGCGCGAGACAGCGACTTCGAGTAGCTCTCCAGACAGTTGAAGCTCACCGCCAGCGACGACTGCACGTCGCTCTGGTAGCCGAGCGGGCCCATGCGCAGCGAGGTCGCGTACGGCAGGTGCAGCGTGCCGCCTTCCAGGCTCTGCAGCCCATGCGGATGGCCTGCCAGGAAGCTGCTGCAGGCGGCGGGCGAGGCGCCGAACAGGTACAGCAGCAGCCACGAGCGCCGGCGGAAATTGCGGATCAGCCCGAAATAGGCCGCAGTGCGATAGTCCTGCTCGGCTCGGGTGTCGCCGTCGGCGCGCTGCAGGATCGGCCAGGCCGCTTCGGGCACCGAGAAGTTGTAGTGAATGCCCGAAATCGTCTGCATGCGCCTGCCGTAACGATGCGACAGGCCCTGCCGATAGACGGTCTTCGCGCGGCCCACGTTGGACGTGCCGTAGCGCGCGAGCGGAATCGCGTCATCGGGCGGCAGCCCGCACGGCATGCTTGCCGCCCAGAGGATGTCGGTGCCGATCTGCCGGTGCACCTCCTGGTGGATCGCGGTGAGTTCGGCCAGGCAGGAACGCGCATCGGCGTGCACCCCGGTGATCAGTTCGAGCTGCGACTCGCTGAAGTCGGTGGTGATGTGCGGATGCGTGAGCGCCGAGCCCAGACCGCGCGGGTGCGGCGTATCGGCAAGCGTGCCATCGCCGTGCGCGCGCAGGCTCTCCTTCTCGATGCCGCGGGCGAGTCTTCCCAGGACGTCGGGCGGAAGGCGATGAAGTCGGTCGGTGAGCATCCAGCCGCGATCTTACCCGCTTGCCGGTGCGGTTCGGGTCGGGTCCGATCGGGCATGCCCGATCAGGCGCGTCTCGACACGGATTCGCCGGAGAATTCGCGCACCAGGTCGAGCGTCGAGCGCCGGCCGATGTGCGCGAAATTGCGCGCCAGCCACGCGTCGGCGGCGGCCGAGCCGAGACGGTGCAGGCGCGACAGTGTCGCCGGGTCGGCCGCCATCCGGGTGCCGTTGCCCGCGCGCGCCAGTTCGGCGCCGCCGTCGAGCCGGTGCAACCGCAGGTCGTGCACCCGCTGGAACATCGGTTCCCGATAGCGCTCGATCGGCCGCCCTTCGTCGCGCAGCAGGCGCTTGAGCAGCGCGATCGAGCGCATCTCCTTGATCAGGCTGCCGTTGAAGGTGATCTCGTCGATGCGCGCCATGATCTCCGGGGCGCGGGTCGGCACCTTGTCGCACTCGATCGGGTTGACCTGCACCAGCAGCACGTCGGTGGCGGTGGCTTCGTGCACCAGCGGCAGCAGCGTCGGGTTCCCCATGTAGCCGCCGTCCCAGTAGGCTTCGCCGTCGATCTCGATGGCCTGGAACACCATCGGCAGGCAGGCCGAGGCGAGCACGACGTCGACGCTCAGCTCGGCGTTGCGGAACACCCGCAGCTGGCCCGAGCGCACCTGCGTGGCGCCGATGAACAGCTCGATGCGGTCGCACCGCCGCACGGCGTCGAAGTCGACCACGTCGGCAAGCATCCGGCGCAACGGATTGAGGTTCAGCGGATTGAGCTGGTACGGCGAGAACACCTGCGTGGCGAAGTCGAGGTACTGGCCGAGCGGCGACCACTTCGCCGCGCTGGCGAACAGCGTACCGAACAGGCCGCCGTTGAGCGGATTGAGCTGCGCGGAGGCACCCACGCTCGCCCAGAAGCTGCGCAGCGCCTCGCGCGCCTGGCGACGCCCTCCCGCCATCAGGCCCGAAGCCATCACCACCGCGTTCATCGCGCCGGCGCTCGAGCCGCTCACCGCGCTGATCTCGAGGCGCTCGTCCTCGAGCAGGCGGTCGAGCACGCCCCAGGTGAACGCCCCGTGCGCGCCGCCGCCTTGCAGGGCGAGGTCGATCTTCTTGCGATGGCGGGGCGTGCGGCGCGTGCTGGTCATGGATAATGAGCGGTACCGGTGCGCGCCGCGATACGATCGGCTCGCCGCGCCCCCGCGTGGGTGGGCACGATGATAATCGACGGCGAACGGGAGCAGCGGAGATGGGCAAGGCGTTGACGCTGTACATCGGCAACCGGAACTACTCGTCCTGGTCGATGCGCCCCTGGGTGCTGATGCGCCAGGTGGGCATCGACTTCGACGAGGTGATGGTCCGGTTCGACTCGCCCTCGCCCGACTCCGGATTCAAGCGCCGGCTCGCCGCGGTGAGCCCGGCCGGCAAGGTGCCGGTGCTGCAGGCAGTGGTCGACGAAACCCCGCTCGCGATCTGGGACACGCTGGCGATCGCCGAGTTCCTGGCCGAACGCTTCGCGGGGCTGCACCTGTGGCCCGCGCAACCGGCCTCGCGCGCGCGCGCCCGCTCGGTCACCGCCGAGATGCACTCGGGCTTCACCGCGCTGCGCAGCCGCTTCGGCTTCAACGTCGAGGCGAGCCTGCCGCAGATCGGCCAGCGCGCGCTGGTCGAAGACCCGGCGCTGCGGGCCGACGTCGCCCGCGTCACGCAGTTGTGGAGCGACTGCCTGGCAGTCTCGGGCGGACCGTTCCTGTTCGGCGGCTTCGGCATCGCCGACGCGTTCTACGCACCGGTGGTGCTGCGCTTTCGCACCTACGCAGTGCCGCTCGACGCGGCCTGCGCGGCCTATGCGCGCCGCATCGTCGAGTGCGTCGCGGTGCGCGAGTGGATCGACGCGGCGCTGGCCGAGCACGACTTCCTGCCGTTCTACGAGCCCTATCGCAGCGCGCCGCAGGGCGCGTAGCGCCGGTCCCGGCGCTTCAGCGCCGGCCCAGCAGCAGCGCCGCCGGCAACAGCAGCAGCCACGAATACATGGCCCAGGCGGGATCGAGCCACGCCAGCGGCATCGACAGCAGAAAGACCGCCGGCACCAGCAGCGTGCGCCGGCCCTCGCGGCGGAACTCCGCGGCCAGCGACGGCCCCTGCACGAGCCAGTCGCGATGCCGTCCGAGGTGAAGCCACAGCAGCAGCAGCATCGACGACGCGGCGACGATCGTCGCCGCATAGAACACCACCGCGTCGCGGTTGCCGTGTTCGCTCAGCACCGCGGTGGGAAACGGGATGAACGCGACGAGCATCAGGAACAGCAGGTTCAGCCACAGCGCGCGGGCGTCGATCCGCTCGACCATGCGCAGCTTGCGGTGATGGGCGATCCAGAGCTGGCCGATCACGACGAAGCTGATCAGGTAGCCGAGGATCCTCGGCGCGATCTGCCCGAGCATCGTCCAGTGGAATGTCTCCTCGCCCGGCGGCAGCCGCACGTCGATCACCAGCAGCGTTGCAGCGATCGAAAACAGCCCGTCGCTGAGCGCGGCGGCGCGGTCGGTCGGCCAGGTCTGCATGCGCGAGTCGCCCCGAAACCCGATGGAACCCGAGCATAGCGCGGGCGGGCGCGGACGGCGACCGCCGCGGCGCGCCCGATCTGCGCGTCGCGCCCGGCCGCATGTCCACGCTCGGCGCGCGACCGATCGGTCTCGCGTAAGATCGCGCTGTTGATCGATGCGAGGTCGGAGAGCCCGGAAAATGAGTGCGGAAAAGGTGACAGTGCGCCTGGCGCAGCAGCGCGACTACCAGTTCGAGGCCCGATTCGGGGAGGCAGTGCCGCGCCTGATCGGCGACGAGCCGCCGCCGCTCGGCCAGGGCGCCGGTCCGTCGCCGATCGAACTGCTCGCGTCGTCGGTCGGCAACTGCCTGTCCAGTTCGCTGCTGTTCGCGCTGCGCAAGTTCAAGCAGCAGCCCGAGCCGCTGTCGGCCGAAATCACGGCGGAGATCGGCCGCAATGCCGAGAACCGCCTGCGCGTGCTCGCGATCCGGGCCCGCCTCACCGTGGGCGTGCCGGGCGCTTCGCTCGCGCACCTCGATCGGGTGCTCGGCCAGTTCGAGCAGTTCTGCACCGTCACGCAGAGCGTGGCGGCAGGCATACCGGTCACGGTCGAAATCTTCGACTCCGCCGGCGCGCAGCTGAAGTAGCAGGGCGGCGCAGCGCGCACGGTGTCCGCCGGGCCGCCTGCCCTCACTTCGCCAGCGTGCGGATCGGCTGCGGTCGCGTCAGCTCCTCGGGGCGCATCACGCGGTCGAGCTCCTCGCGCGACATCAGCCCGCGCGCGAGCACGATCTCGTGCACCGAGCCGCCGGTCGCGTGCGCTTCGGCCGCCACCGCGCTCGCATTGGCGTAGCCGATGTACGGGTTGAGCGCGGTGACGATGCCGATCGAGTTCTCGACCATCGCGCGCAGCCGCTCGCGGTTCGCGGTGATGCCGCGCACGCAGCGCTCGGCCAGCGTGAGGCAGCCGTTGCGCAGGTGCGTGATGCTCTTGAACAGGCTGTGCGCGATGATCGGCTCGAAGGCATTGAGCTGCAGCTGGCCGGCTTCGGCGGCGTAAGTGATGGTGACGTCGTTGCCGATCACCTCGTAGGCGATCTGGTTGACCACTTCCGGGATGACCGGATTGACCTTGCCGGGCATGATCGAGGAGCCGGCCTGCATCGCGGGGAGGTCGATCTCGTTCAATCCGGCGCGCGGGCCCGACGAGAGCAGCCGCAGGTCGCTGCAGGTCTTCGACAGCTTGACCGCGACGCGCTTGAGCACGCCCGAGAGCTGAACGAAGCCGCCGCAATCCTGGGTTGCCTCGATCAGGTCGGGTGCCGTGATCAGCTGCACTCCCGAGACCTCGGACAGGCGCCTGCAGACGAGCGCCGCATAGTCGGGGTGCGCGGTGATGCCGGTGCCGATCGCGGTCGCGCCGAGGTTGATCTCGCGGATCAGGTCGGCCGCCTCGCGCAGCCGCTTCTGGTCTTCGCCGAGCATCGTTGCATAAGTGGTGAATTCCTGACCGAGCGTCATCGGGACCGCGTCCTGCAACTGGGTGCGCCCCATCTTCAGCACGTCGGCGAATTCGCGCGCCTTGTCCGCGAAGGCTCCTCGCAGGGTCTCCATGGCCTCGATCAACCCTGCGATGTCGAACCAGGCCGCGAGCTTGATCGCGGTCGGATAGACGTCGTTCGTGCTCTGGCTCATGTTGACGTGATCGATCGGGTGCAGCGCCGCGTAGTCGCCGCGCGAGCGCCCCATCAGCTCGAGCGCGCGGTTGCAGATCACCTCGTTGGCGTTCATGTTGGTCGACGTCCCGGCCCCGCCCTGGATCACGTCGACGACGAACTGCCCGTGCAGCCTGCCTTCGCGCACCTCCTCGCAGGCGCGCACGATGAAGCCGGCGCGCTCTTCGTCGAGCAGGCCCAGTTCGCTGTTGGCCATGGCCGCCGCCTGCTTGATGCAGGCCAGCGCGCGGATCAGCGCCGGATAGATCGAGATCGGCGTGTCGCTGATCGGGAAGTTCTCGAGCGCGCGCAGCGTGTGCACGCCGTAATAGGCATCGTCGGGAACGGCGCGATCGCCGAGCAGGTCGTGTTCGACGCGGGTGCGGTGCGGATCCATGGGGCCTTTCGCGTGGGTTCGAAAACCCCGATGGTAACCGGGCAGGCCACGCCGCGATCAGGGCCGCGAACCGGGCGGCCGGATCGGCGGGCGACGCGCGAAACACCGGCGGGTTTCCTAGCCGGGCTTGCCGTCCAGGCGCGGACGCGTGAGTACCGGCCAGTAGCGCACCGCATAGAGCCCGAAGGCCGCCACCCACAACAGGCCCGAAACCTGCACGCAGGCCGCGTAGTACGCCGGCAGCAGCATCGGCCCGAACACCCGCGCGAGCGCCGCGGCGCACACCAGCAGGTAGGCCGCGGTTTCGTAGCCGTCGGCCTTCAGCGGCCGCGCGGTGTGCCCGCGCGCGGTGCGGGTGATCATGCCGATCGTGAGCACGCCGATCGCCCCCAGCGTGAGCGCGTGCAGCGCCAGCGGCTCGGCCACCCATCCGGCCGCGGCCAGCGCGCGCAGCAGCAGGTGGATCACGATCCAGGCATAGGCGAGGTGCAGCACCCACACGAGTGGCGTACGCAGCGTGCGCCAGCTCTGCCACAGCGCCAGTCGCCCGGCGTGCACGATCGCCGCCACGAGCGCCACCGCTCCCGCGAGCGCCGGCATCGCCGGCACGTGATCGGCGAGGAAGAGCGCAATGATCGAGCCCAGCGCCAGCCGTTCGATCCAGGGGCGGCGGGTGGCGTTGGCACCGGGCACCCCGTTGTTGGTGAACATCGGGACGACGCGCCCTGCCATCACCACCATGATGAACAGGACCAGGTCGAGCGCCAGTTGCAGCGTGAAGAGCGGCGACACATCGACCACGCCGTTCAGCGCCGCGTGGGTGGCCAGCGCGATCAGTCCGAACAGCACCAGCAGCGCGATGAAGAAGTAGTTGCGCCGATTGCGCGAGCGGGCGATCGGCGCGGCGATCATGGCCGCCGCCGCGAACGGGAAGGCGGCGTTTGCCAGCGCGGCGGCGAGGCTCCAGGGCGTGAACACCAGGATGCGCCCGAGGACCCACAGCGCGGCCAGGGCGGCGAGCGGCGCTCCTGCGGGCGTGGGCAGGCCGGTCCAGTTGCGCACCGCGGTGAGCAGGAAGCCGACGATCACTGCCAGCGTGTAGCCGAACAGCATCTCGTGGCCGTGCCACAGCGGCCCTTTCAGGTAGGCGCCCTCGAGCCAACCCGAGTACTGCAGCGTCCACAGGCCGACGCTGATCGCGCTGAAGATGCTGGCCAGCAGGTAGAAGGGCCGGAAGCCCAGTTGCCAGAGCGCGAAAGCCGGGACCGCGACGGGCACGGCCGCCTTCCCGGGTCGCTTCAACTGCAGTTCGTCCATCTCGCCCCGCTCTTCGGGAGTTCAGTACAGGATGCGGCAGCGAATCGTCCCTTCGATCGCCGCGATCTCGTCGAGCGCGACCTGGCTGGCCGAAGCGTCGACGTCGATCACCACGTAGCCCAGCCGCGCATCGGTCTGCAGGTACTGGGCGGCGATGTTGATGCCGGCGCGGGAGAAGCGCTCGTTGATGCGCGCGATGATACCCGGTACGTTGCGGTGCACGTGCAGCAGCCGGCTCTTGCCGGTGTGCTCGGGGAGCGACACCTCGGGGAAGTTGACCGCGGTGACGGTGGAGCCGTTGTCGCTGTAGCGCAGCAGCTTGGCGGCCACCTCGCCGCCGATGTTCGCCTGCGCCTCGGAGGTCGAGCCGCCGATGTGCGGCGTGAGGATCACGTTGTCGAAGCGGGTGAGCGGCGACTCGAACACGCCCTCGTTGCCGCTGGGCTCGATCGGGAACACGTCGATCGCCGCCCCGTGCAGGTGCTCGCTCGCGAGCGCCGCGGCCAGGGCGTCGATGTCGACCACGTCGCCGCGCGAGGCGTTGATCAGATGGCTGCCGCGCCTCATCTTCGCGAGCTGCACGGCGGCGATCATGTTCTTCGTGGCCGGGGTTGCCGGCACGTGCAGCGTCACCACGTCGGATTCGGCGAGCAGCGCGTCGAGCGAGGCTGCCTGCCGCGCGTTTCCCAGCGGCAGCTTCTTCTCGATGTCGTGAAACAGCACCGACATGCCGAGCTGCTCGGCGAGGATGCCGATCTGCGTGCCGATGTGGCCGTAGCCGACCACGCCCAGCGTCTTGCCGCGCACTTCGTAGGAGTTGGCGGCGCTCTTCTCCCAGCCGTTGCGATGCAGCTTCGCGTTCTTCGCGGGGATCCCGCGCATCAGCATGATGATTTCGCCCAGCACCAGTTCGGCGACGCTGCGCGTGTTCGAGTACGGGGCGTTGAACACCGGGATGCCGCGGCGCGCCGCCGCATCGAGGTCGACCTGGTTGGTGCCGATGCAGAAGCAGCCGATCGCGCTCAGCCTGGGCGCGCGCGCGATCACCTCCTCGGTGAGGTGCGTGCGCGAGCGGATGCCCACGAAGTGGGCGCGCTCGATCGCGCGAACCAGCTCGTCGCCCGAGAGCGACTGCCTGAATGTCTCGACGTTGGTGTAGCCATGGGCTCGAAGGGTGTCGACTGCCGAGGGATGGATGCCCTCGAGCAGCACGAACCTGAGTTTTTCCCTTGGGACGGAGAAGCGGGCGGCAGGCGGAAGCGTCATCCGCGAATTGTAGAATCCCGGACACGGCTGCTCTGGCAGTACGGGTATTGCCCCGCGACCCGGCTTCCGGGATCCTCCTCCCCCGGTTCTTCGGCCCTCTTCCACCCCTGGAGCCCTGATCATGCCGACGATCTTCGAGAGGCTGCACGCCGGCGAATTGCCCTGTGCGCGCGTCTACGCGGACGAGCACGTGTTCGCGTTCATGGACGCGGGCCAGGTCAACGACGGCCACGTGATCGTGGCCTCGGTCCGGCCCTACGAAACGCTGATGGACGCCGACGAGGAAACCGCCACCGCGCTGATGCGCGCGGCGCGGCGCATCGCGATCGCGGTGGAGCGCGAATTCGCGGCCGATGGCGTGACCATCCTGCAGGCCAACCGTGTCGCGGGCTGGCAGACGGTGCCCCACCTGCACCTGCACGTGCTGCCGCGCCACAGCGGCGATGCAGTCACGCTCGGCTGGCCGCGTCGCGACCCGGCGTTCGAGGCGCTGCAGGCGATGGCCGCGCGCATCCGCGTCTGAGCGCCGCAGCGCCGGGTCGGTTCGATCGAAGCCATGGCGGAGTTCGCGGGCCTGGGCGGCCTCTGGATCGCGGCAATCCTTGTCGTCACCCTCGCGGCCGGACTCCTGCGCGGCTTCTCGGGCTTCGGCTCGTCGCTGCTGCTCGTGCCTGTGCTGGGGCTCGCCATGGGGCCGATCCCCGCCGTCGCGATCGGCACCCTGCTCGAGGCACTGGCGACGCTGATGCTGGTTCCCTCCAGTCTCGCGCATACGACCCGGCATCGGCTGGCGACGATGGGCCTGTCGGCGCTCGTCGCGATTCCGATCGGTCATTTCGCGTTGCGGGAGCTCGACCCGTTGCTGAGCAACCTCGCGATCAGCGCAGCGGTCGTCGCGATGGCCGGGCTCATGTGGCGCGGTACGGATCTGCCGCTGCCTCGCGGATCCGGTGGCGAGACGGGGGCCGGAATCGTGTCGGGGTTCCTGACCGGGTTCGGTTCGATCGGCGGCCCACCCCTCGTGCTGTACATCCTCGCCGGCAGCGACCCGGCCCGGCGCAAGCGCGCGGACCTGATCGTCGTCTCGGGTGTCGCGCAGTTGGCCGCAGTGGTTTCGATGATGCTCTTCGGCCTGCTGACGTTCGACGGCGCGAGCAGCGCCGCATACCTCGCCCCGGTGTTCTTTGGCGGAGGCGTGCTCGGCGCGAGGCTCTTCAGGCAGGCGAGCGAACGCGCCTACCAGCAGGTGGCACTGGGCGCGCTGTTCCTGGCGGCCCTCGCGTTGCTGTGCACGAACCTGGCGCGGCTGCTGCTGTAGGCACGATCGACGTATGCTGTCGATCCCGCGGACCTTGTCCTGCCCTTCGCGCCACGCCATGCCCCTTCCCGGTTTCGTCGATGTCCAGGCCGCCGCCGGGCGGCTGCGCGGTCATGCGCACCGCACGCCGGTGCTGCGCTCGGCCACCGCCGATGCGCGCGCCGGCGCGTCGCTCTTCTTCAAGTGCGAGAACTTCCAGCGCATGGGCGCGTTCAAGTTCCGCGGTGCATTCAACGCGATCGCCCGGCTCTCGCCCGCGCAGCAGCGGGCAGGCGTGGTCACGTTCTCCTCGGGCAACCACGCGCAGGCGATCGCGCTGGCTGCGCGCGAGCTCGGCGTGTCGGCGACGATCGTGATGCCCTCGGATGCGCCGGCGGCCAAGCTGGCCGCCACCCGCGGCTACGGCGGCGAGATCGTCACCCATGACCGCTTCACCGAAGACCGCGAGGCGCTCGCGCAACGCATTGCCCGCGAGCGCGGCGCAACGCTCATCCCGCCGTACGACCACGCCGACGTGATCGCCGGCCAGGGGACCGCGGCCCTCGAGCTGTTCGAGGAGGTGGGGCCGCTCGATGCGCTCTTCGTCTGCCTGGGCGGGGGCGGCCTGCTCGCCGGCTGCGCACTCGCCGCACAGGCGATGGCGCCCGATTGCGCAGTCTACGGGGTGGAGCCCGAGGCGGGCGACGACGGCCTGCAGTCGCTGCGCGCCGGCCGCATCGTGACGATCGCGGTGCCCACGACGATCGCCGACGGCGCGATGACCACGCATCTGGGCGAGCTCACTTTCCCGATCATCCGCGAGCGGGTGCGCGACATCCTCACCGTCGATGACGCGGATCTGGTGCAGGCGATGCGCTTCTTCGCCGAGCGCATGAAGATGGTGGTCGAGCCCACCGGTTGCCTGGCAGCCGCCGGCGCGTTCGCCGCGGCGCCGCGCTGGCACGGCCGGCGCGTCGGCGTGATCGTCAGCGGCGGCAACGTCGACCTCGCCGCCTGGGCCGGCTGGATCGGCGCGGGCTGAGCAGGCGCCCCCGGGTGCGCTCGGAGCGCCGGCGCGTTCAGGCTGCCGGCGCCGCGCGCGGCATCCGCCGGCCCTGCCACCACCAGAGCAGCGCCACCAGCAGCAGCCCGGGAATGTAGACCCAGTACATCGACGGCCGCTCGGTGGGCACGAGCACGCCCCCCACCGTCCAGCCGATCTCGAAGCCGTTCTTCTTCGCGCGACTGCCGAAGCGCACGTTGGCGATCTGCACCTGGTCGCCGAGCGCGGTGATCGTGAGCCCGGCCTCCTGCAGGCGCTTGCGCCCGTCGCCGGGCTCGCGCAACTGCACGCCGACGGTCTTGCGCACCTCGTCGCCTTCCAGGTTGGTGCCGGCGATGACCAGCGCCAGCCGGTCGCCCTCGCCCAGTTGCCGTGCCACCTCGAAGATCTGCGCGGCCCCGACCTCCCTGTATGGCGGCGTGAAGCGATCCATGAACCAGTCGGGACGGAACAGCGCGAAGGTGGCCAGCAGCAGCACGGCCACCTCCCACCAGCGGCAGCGCACGCGAAACCACGCCATCGTCGCCGCCGCGAACGTGAGCGAGGCGACGATCGAGGCGAACGCGACGATCGCGACCTCGAACCATCCGTGCACGTCGATCAGCAGCAGCGCCGGATTGAAGATGAAGACGAACGGCAGCACCACGGTGCGCAGCGCGTAGAGCGACCCCTGGATGCCGGTCCTGATCGCGTCCTCGCCCGAGATCGCCGCGGCGGCGAAAGTCGCCAGTCCCACCGGCGGCGTGATGTCGCCCATGATTCCGTAATAGAAGACGAACAGGTGCACCGCGATCAGCGGAATGATGAGCCCGCTCTGCGCGCCCAGTTCGACGATCACCGGCGCCATCAGCGAAGCGACCAGGATGTAGTTCGCCGTGGTGGGCACGCCCAGGCCGAGCACCAGGCAGACGAAGGCGGTGAACAGCAGCATGACGACCACGTTGCCCTGCGAGACGACCTCGACGAAGTCGGTCATCCGGAAGCCCAGGCCGGTGAGCGTGATTCCGCCCACGATGATGCCGGCGGTCGCGGTCGCGATGCCGATCGCGATCATGTTGCGCGCGCCGTCGTTCAGGCCCTGCACGACCTCGCGAAAACCGGTGCGCCACTCGGGCAGCATCGGCCGGCTGCGAAAGAACGCGACGATCGGCCGCTGCGTGGCCATCAGCACGATCAGGGTCGTCGTCGCCCAGAACGCGCTCAGCGCCGGCGACAGCTGCTCGATCATCAGGCACCAGATCAGCACGCCGATCGGGATCAGGAAGTGCAGCCCGGCGCGCACCGTCGGCCAGGTGTCGGGCAGCACCGGGTTGTCGATGTCGATGTCCTGCGGCAGGTCGGGGTTGCGCGCCGCATCGCGCAGCAGCGCGACGTGCGTGGCGAGCAGCAGCGCGCCGACGATCCAGATCGCCCTCTCGCCGAAGAGCTGCTGCGCGCCCAGCGCGACCCAGTAGCCGAGCGCGCAGACGATGATCGTTCCGCTCAGTCCGAAGCCCCAGCCGAGCAGCCGCTCGCGCATCGGACGCGGCCGGCGCACCGCACTCGGGTTCATGCCGAGCTTGAGCGCTTCGAGGTGCACGATGTAGAAGAGCGCGATGTAGGAGATCACCGCCGGCAGGAACGCGTGCTTGACGATGTCGGAATACGGGATGCCGACGTACTCGACCATCAGGAACGCCGCCGCGCCCATCACCGGCGGCATGATCTGGCCGTTGACCGACGAGGCGGTCTCGATCGCGCCGGCCTTCACGCCGCCGTAGCCCGCCTTCTTCATCAGCGGAATCGTGAAGATGCCGCCCGAGACGACGTTCGACACCGACGACCCGGAGATCAGGCCATTCAGGCCCGAGGAGACGACGGCGACCTTGGCCGGCCCGCCGCGCAGGTGCCCGAGCGCGGCGAATGCAACCTGCATCATGTAGTTGCCGGCACCGGCGCGGTCGAGCAGCGAGCCGAACAGCACGTAGATGAAGATGAACGACACCGACACCCCGAGCGCCACGCCGTAGACGCCTTCGGTGGTGAGCCACATGTGCGAGATCATCCGCTCGAGCGATGCGCCCTTGTGCGAGACCACGTCGGGCAGCCACGGCCCGAGGAAGATGTACGCGAGGAAGACGAGCGCCAGGATCGTCATCGGCAGGCCTACCGCGCGACGCGTGGCCTCGAGCAGCAGCACCATGCCCACGGTGGCGACCACGATGTCCTGCGCGATCGGCACGCCCGGACGCGTGGCGAGCTGGTTGTAGAAGAGAAACAGGTAAGCGCCGGCGAAGGCGCCAACCAGGGCCATCGCCCAGTCGGTGAGCGGAACGCGATAGCGCACGCCGCGCCGGCGCGAACCGGGATACGCCAGGAAACCGAGGAACAGCGCCAGCGCCAGGTGCAGCGCCCGCGCCTCGGTGTCGTTGAGCAGGCCGAAGCCGAGCGAGAACGGCAGCGGCGAGGCGTACCAGAGTTGCCAGAGCGACCACGCGATCGCTACGACGCTGATCACGGCCCCCGAGAGGCCGGCGGCGGCGCGCCCGCCGGTGTCGGCGTCGGCGACGAGTTGCTGCAGTTCGGCCGACGGCTTGCCGCTCTGGCTCATCCGCCTGCTACTTCACCCAGCCTTTTTCCTTGTAGTAGCGCAACGCCCCCTCGTGCAGCGGCGCGGACAGGCCGTCCTTCACCATGTTCTCGGGCTTCAGGTTGGCCAGCGCCGGGTGCAGCTTTTTGAATTCGTCGAAGTTGTCGAACACCGCCTTCACCACCTGGTAGACCGTGTCGGCCGGCGTCTTCGCCGAGGCGACCACCGTTGCGAGCACGCCGTAGGTTTCGGTCGGCTGCGGGTTGTTCGGGTACAGGCCGCCGGGAATCGTGGCCTTCGCGTAGTACGGCTTGTCGGCGAGCAGTTTGTCGATTGCCGGGCCGGTGAGCGAGACGAGCTGCGCGGCGCACGAAGTGGTCGGATCCTGGATGTTCGCCGACGGATGGCCGACCGCGTAGAAGAAACCGTCGATCTTGCCGTCGCAAAGCGCCGGGCCGTGTTCGTCGGCCTTCAGCTCGGCGGCCAGGCCGAAGTCGCCGAGTTTCCAGCCCATCGCGGCCAGCAGTTCTTCCATCGACGAGCGCGTGCCCGAACCCGGGTTGCCGACGTTGAAACGCTTGCCCTTGAAGTCGGCGAACGACTTGATGTTCGCTTCCCTGCGCGCGACGACGGTGAAGGGCTCGGGGTGCACCGAGAACACCGCGCGCTCGTCGGCCCAGGGACCGGCATCCTTGAACTGGCCGACGCCCTTCAGCGCGTTGTACTGCACGTCGGACTGCGCGAAACCGAGATCGAGCTCGCCGGCCTTGATCGTGTTCACGTTGAACACCGAGCCGCCGGTGGATTCCACCGAGCAGCGGATGCCGTGCTTCGCGCGGTCCTTGTTGACCAGCCGGCAGATCGCCCCGCCCGCTGCGTAGTAGACGCCGGTGACGCCGCCGGTGCCGATGGTGATGAACTTGCTCTGCGCCGCCACCGGCGTCGTGAACGCCGAGGCCGACAGCGCGGCGCCGACGATCGCGGCAAGCCGTGCTGCTTTCAGGATCTTGTTCATTGCAGGACTCCGAGGTTGGGAACCGTTGAACCGGCGCCATTATGCGGGTCCGCCGGCGCGAGACAAGTCGGGATCATCCCGACGCCAGTGCAGCGATCGAGGCGTCGACCGCCTCGCCCAGCCGCTCCACGACCTGGCCGATTTCCTGCGGCGAGACGATGAACGGGGGAGCGAGCAGCACGTGATCGCCCCGGCGCCCGTCGATCGTGCCGCCCATCGGGTAGACGAGCAGACCGCGCGCCATCGCTTCCTGCCTGATGCGCGCGTGCAGCTTCAGCGACGGGTCGAACGGCTTCTTCGTCGCGCGATCGGCCACCAGCTCGATCGCCCGGAACAGGCCGCGCCCGCGGATGTCGCCCACGTGCGGATGCGCGCCGAAACGCGCGACGAGCCCCGCACGGAGTTCATCGCCGCGCCGCACGCAGGCATCGAGCAGGCCGTCGCGGCGGATCACCTGCTGCACCGCGAGCGCGGCCGAGCACGCCACCGCGTGGCCGAGATAAGTGTGGCCGTGCTGGAAGAAGCCGCTGCCGCGCGCGAACGCATCGACGATGCGCTGCTGCACGAGCACCGCCCCGATCGGCTGGTAGCCGCCGCCCAGTCCCTTCGCGATCGTCATCAGGTCGGGCGAGACACCTTCCTGCTCGCAGGCGTGCAGCGTGCCGGTGCGGCCCATGCCGCACATCACCTCGTCGAGGATCAGCAGGATGCCGTGGCGGTCGCACAATTCGCGCACGCCGCGCAGGTAGCCGGGCACCGGGGTGATTGCGCCGGAGGTCGCACCGCCGACCGTCTCGGCCACGAACGCGATCACGTTGCCCGGGCCCAGGCGCTCGATCTCGGCAGCCAGTTCGGCCACCAGGCGCCGGCCGTAGGCTTCGGGTGCCTCGTCGGCGCCGCGCTCGCGGTATTCGTAGCAGGGCGAAACATGTGCGACTTCGATCAGCAGCGGCGCGAACTGCGCGCGCCGCCAGGCGTTGCCGCCGACGGCGAGCGCCCCCAGCGTGTTGCCGTGGTAACTCTGGCGTCGCGCGATGAAGTGCCGCCGCTCGGGCTGCCCGATCTCGACGAAGTACTGGCGCGCCATCTTCAGCGCCGCTTCGACCGCCTCGGAACCGCCGGAGACGAAGTACACCTGGCCGATGCCTTCGGGCGCATCGGCCACCAGGGTGTCGGCCAGGCGCTCGGCGACTTCGGTCGTGAAAAAACTGGTGTGGGCGTACGACAGCCGGTCGATCTGCGCGTGCATCGCGGCGACGACGTCCGGGTGGCCGTGGCCCAGGCACGAGACGGCAGCGCCGCCGGATGCGTCGATGTAGGCCTTGCCGTCGGCGTCGCGAAGCACTGCGCCACCGCCCGAGACGGCGACCGGATAGCCGCGCCCGAGTGCGCGGTGGAACACGCGTGACATGGCGGCCAGCATAGCGCATCCGGCGCGCGGATCCGCCGCAGGGCTGCTCACTGTGAAGCGAGCACCTGGTCGAGCGCGCGCCCGGTCGGCTCGGTGACGCGCATGCGTACCGGCACGATGCGCGCGTCCAGCGCGAGCCAGAGGTCGATCGCCGGATCGTCGCCGACGCCGGGGCGCTGCAGGCGCAGCGCGCGCACGGTGCCCGCGTCGGTTGCGACCGTCTCCTCGCCGATCACGATCCAGTCGACCGGTTCGACGCTCGAATTGCCGAGCATCGGCAGCCGGATCGTCGCGCCCGGTTCGAACTGCTGCGGCCGCGCCTGGCGCATGAGCGCCAGTTGCACCGCGACCGAAAGGCGGTCCTGCACGCCCGGGGGCGCCTGGCGGCGCTGGCCCGACCCGAAGACCACCTCGCCGTGTGCCGGGTCGATCGTGGCCGAGCGCGGCGCGCGATCGCCGCGCTGCTCGCGATAGCTCGACGGTGCCAGGCCGGCCGTCGACACGGTGCCGACGCTGTCCTGTACCAGCGAGCCCCGATAGAACCAGGAGACCAGGCCTTTCGCCCTGCCCTCGCTGTGCAGGCGGTAGTGATGCGTGCCGATCTCGAACGACTGCTCGAGCGTGGCCACCACGTTGCCGTCCACGGGATCGCCGTAGTGCACCCGATAGCGCACCGCGCCCGACTGCGGCGCGACCACGATCGGCGCTTCGGCCGGCAGCGCGGCCTGCGCGGCGTCCGGCGCCGCCCCGGCGTCCGGCGCTGCCCCGGCGGGCGGCCCGGCTTGGGCGGACGGCGCGGTATCCGCCTCCGTCGCCTGCGTCGGCCCGATCGGCAGGGCATCGTCCTGCGCCAGGCCGAGCATCGCGCCGAACGGATCGGAGTCGGCCAGCGACGCCACGGGCGGCAGCGCCTCGGGCGCCGATGCGTCGGGCGATGCTGCAGCAGGCACCGGCGCAGCACGGCGCGCCGGACGCGGCCGGCGATGCGCAACCGGATCGGGCCGCGCGGCCACCGGGGCGGCAGCCGCCGCCGGCCGTGGCGCCGGCGCCACGATCAGGTCGACCGTCACCGGCATGGGCTCGTGCGAAGGCGATGCCACCCGGCCCGCCACGCTCGCCCCGCGCAGCACCGCGAGGTGCGCCGCGAGCGAGACCAGCAGGAAGGCTATGACGGCCGGCGCACGTGCGGCCGGTCGTGCGAGGGCACGCATCATCGGCCGATTCTATCCGCGGGGATCGCGCGGGCGCGATGCGCCGCGCAGGCCCCTCAGGCGCTGCGCAGCCGGGCCAGCCGCACCAGCGCAATCGTGCCCAGCGGCGCAGCCAGCGCGATCAGCAGCACCACGAGCATCAGTTCGCCCAGCTGGGCATAGTCGGCGGGCGCGGAGATCGCGCCGCTCAGCGGATCCTTCACCTGGCGCGTGATCACGAAGACCTGGTTCAGCCACTTCGTGCCGAGCTGCGAGGCCGACAGCGCCAGGTTGGTGAACGAGGCCATCACCGCGAAATAGGTGGCCTTGAGCTTCTCGGGCGCCGAGTTGGCGATCCAGGCCAGCATCGGCACCATCGCGATCTGTCCCAGGGGCGACTCGATCGCGGTGTCCACCAGCGCGATGAAGCGGGCGTCGACCAGCCCGCCGGTGTGGGCGGCGGTCCAGTGGTGCAGGCCGTAGTACATGCCGACGATCGGCAGCATCAGCAACGTGCCGATCACGGTGAGGAAGCCGACGATGTAGTAGATCGAGCGCTCGGCCATGAAGCGCCTGAAGACGAACAGGCCGGCCAGCGTGAGCGCGCTCCCGATCACCGAGAGCACCGACAGGAACTGCTGGTCGAAGCCCAGCTCGTCGATCATCCACCAGGTCTGGCCCGCGCCCGCGGTGGGGGTGGCGCGGAACACGAAGACCACGATCGCGGTGCCCAGCAGCGCGCCACGCGCCTGCGGCGCGAGCTCGCGCAGCAGCCGCCACATCAGCGCGACGACGATCGCCATCGACGCGCCGAAGATCAGTTCTTCACTCCAGCGGAAGTCGCTCAGCCCGATCGTGACCGACACGACCGCGAACGCCAGCCCGCCGCCGAGCACCCACCAGTTCACCGGCGGACGCTTCGTGTGCACTTCGAGCCGTGCATCGATCTCGGCCTCGGCAAGGCCTTGTGCGCGCAGCGCCCGACGGTTGCGCCGGCGCAGCCAGGCGGCGAACACCACCCCGGCCACCGACACGACCGGGATCGACAGCGCCAACTGGTGCACGAACACGTAGACCTCGACCTTCTGCGCCTCGGGCAGCGTGCCGGCGCCGCGCAACAGGAACACGTTGGCCAGCGCCACCAGCACGCCGCCGCCGATGATCGCCACGCGGCCGAGCGTCTGCATCGTGGTGTGCATCGAGCGTCGCCGCTCCTCGCCGATCGGCTGGCCGGATTCGTCGTGGTGCGGCACGGCCTCGACCGTCATCGCATCGGCGACCACGTCCTGGGTCACGTAGCCGATCGGCGCGAGCAGCGCGGAGAGCACGTACCAGGCTTCGGCGCGCATCACCGTGGCCATGGCGCGCGGATCCGCGAGCAGACCGATCATGATCAGCAGGCTCGCGGCGATCAGCGACGCGCCAAGCCAGACGAACCCGGCCTTGAAGCGCCACATCAGGTCGACCAGGTGGCCCAGCGGCATCTTCAGCGCCCACGGCAAGCCGGCCCAGAAGCCGAGCGCCGCCAGGAATTCGGCCGACAGACCGAGGTATTCCTTGACGAAGAAAGTGCCGACGATCGCGGTGAGCCCGGAGATGCCCGCCGCCATGTAGACCATCAGCGGAGGCAGGTACGACAGCCGCATGTCGCGGCCGAGCGACGCGACATTCTCGTCGAACCAGCGCGCCAGGCGCGCGAGCCACCCCATCGGCGCCTGCCGCGGCCGCGTCTCAGCGCGCGTCACGCTGCTCGCGCTGGATGTCCTCCGCGGTCCAGAACGACAGCGCGGCGATCGCGATGCCGCAGGCGAGCGCGTTCGCCATGGCGATGCGTTCGCCGTCATATCCGAACAGCCACGGCGAGGCCGCGAGCCCGATGCCCACCGCCAGGTTGCCCCACTCCTCGACGATCTCGGGATAGTAGAAAGCCTCGACCGCCAGCGTGACGACGGCCACTCCGGCGAGCATCGCCGACCATGCGGCCAGCTGGTGCGCCATGCCCAGAACGAACGGCGAAGCGACCAGCCACAAGCCCAGCGCCACTTCGATGCGGTCCTGCCAGTGAGCCCTGATCATCTGCTTCGCCCTCGCCTTCGATGCCTGCACTGTAACCTACCGTTGCGCGCCCCGCTGTGTCCGGGGCGCCCTCGGGATCGCCGCCATCGACTGCCCCATGCCCGCCTTCGCGCCCCATCCGCCGCTGGTCTTCGACGAGAGCGGCACGCCGACCAGCACGCTGTATCGCGACGTGTTCCGCAGCCGCGCCGGCGCCTGGGCCGAGTCGCGCGCGGTCTTCGTCGAGGGTTGCGCGCTGCCGCAGCGCTGGGACGAACTCGGCCGGCAGCGACCGCATGCGTCGTTCACGGTGCTCGAACTCGGCTTCGGGCTGGGGGTGAACTTCCTCGCGACGCTGCAGGCCTGGCGCGAACGCGGCGCGTCGCCCGCCCGGCTGCACTACGTGTCGGTGGAAGCGCATCCGCTCGGCCTCGACGACCTGCGCCGCGGGCTCGATGCGCTCGGTGCGGCGCCGGGCGACGCGCGGCGGCTGCTCGAACAGTGGCCCGCGGCGCTGCCGGGCATGCATCGCGTGGTCTTCGAGGCCGAGGCAGTCACGCTGACGCTGTGCTTCGGCGACGCGCCCGCGCTGGTGCCGAAGCTGCGCCTCGCCGCCGATGCGTTCTTCCTCGACGGCTTCGCACCGGCGCGCAATCCCCGCATGTGGGATCCGGCACTGCTGCGGGCGCTGGGGCGGCTCGCACGCCCCGGGGCCACGCTGGCGACCTGGTCGGCTGCGGGCGCAGTGCGCGAGGCGCTCGCCGGCGCGGGTTTCGAAGTCGAGCGCGTGGCCGGCTACGCGGACAAGCGTCATCGGCTGCGCGCTCGTCACGCGCCGCGCTGGCGCGGCGCCCGGGCGCCCGAGCCGTCGCACTGGCCTGCGCGCACCGTGCTGGTCGTCGGCGCGGGCCTGGCGGGCACGGCAACGGCCGCCGGCTTCGCGCGCCGCGGCTGGGAAGTCACCGTGCTCGAAGCCGCGGCCGGGCCGTTGCGCGGCGGCTCGGCGCAACCCCTGTGTGCGGATCATCCGCACCTGTCGCCCGACGACAATCCGCTCGCGCGCCTGAGCCGCGCCGCGCTCGAATGGCGGCTGCACGACCCGGCGATGCCGGCGCGCACGCCGCTCGGCAAACTGCTGCTCGACGCCGACGAGCGCGAGACCGCACGCCGCGCGGCGATGCTCTCGCGGCTCGGGTTTCCCGACACCTTCGCGCGGCAACTGACGCCCGACGAGGCGTCGGACGCAGCCGGCCTGCGCCTGCCGCGCGGCGGGCTGTGGCTGCCCGGATGCGACGCGCTCGATCCGGCGGAACCAGCCCGCGCGTGGCTGGCCACGCCGGGCGTGACGCTGCGCACGGGCAGTCCGGTCGCGTCGCTCGAACCGGTTCCTGGCGGATGGCGCGCCCGCGCGGCGGACGAGCGCGTGCTCGGCGAAGCCGCGATCACGATCCTCGCGAACGCGGGCGACGCCGCACGACTGGCGGCGAGCGGTTCGCTCGCATTGCGGCGCGTTCGCGGACAAGGCACGCTGGTGGCGCGCGAACGCATCGGAGCGCTGCGCACCGTGCTGGGCGGCGACGCCTACGCGGCTCCTCTTGGCGACATGATTCTCGCCGGCGCCAGCTACGACGATGGCGAATCACTCGAACCGTCGCGCGAAGTCGACGCCGCCAACCTGCGCCGGCTCGCGCGCATGATCGGAGGCGACGCGGCAGCCTGGCTCGAGGGGGCACGATCGGGTCCCGTGGGCCATCGCTACGCCAGCACCGACCGGATGCCGGTGATCGGCCAGTTGCCCGACGAGGCGGCGGCACTGCGCGAAGCCGCGGCCCTGCTGCGCAACGACCGGTTGCCGGTGCCGCGCGCAAGCGGCCTGTTCGGCGCCTTCGCGTTCGGCTCGCGCGGGCTGCTGTGGTCGGCGCTCGCGGCCGGGTTGCTGCCGGCGCTCGTCGAAGGCGACCCGATGCCGCTGGAAGCCGACCTGCTGCGCGCGCTCGATCCGGCGCGCTTCGTCAGGCGGATGCTGCGCCGGCGCGCCCGTGACTGAGTCGCGCTCGCGACGCGCCGGCGGCGCGGCGCATCGGCGGCCGCCCGGTGCCGGCTGCGCTACACTTGCGCTCCCGCCGACCGCCCCGCCGCCACCGACATGTCCGCCGCCAGGCCCGCGAAGATCGCCTACGACTGCTCGAAGTGTCCGGGCTACTGCTGCAGCTATCCGCGCATCGAAGTGAGGAACAGCGACCTCGCCCGGCTCGCGAAACACTTCGGCCTGACGACCGCCGAGGCGGAGAAGCGCTTCACGCGGCGCTACCGCGACGCCGACAGCGACGAGCGGATCCTGCGGCATCGCAAGGACGAGATCTACGGCTCGATCTGCCGCTTCTTCGACACCGGCGAACGCCGCTGCACCGTCTACGCGGCGCGACCCGTCGTGTGCCGGCAGTACCCGAACGGCAGCAAGTGCGGCTACTACGACTTCCTGCGTTTCGAGCGCAGGCACCAGGACGATCCCGACTTCATCCCGTCGGCGTGACGCGCGTGCCCTCGCGCCCACGGGACCTGGGCGCGCACGTCGACAGGGTGCCCGTGCACGGCGCGGCGCACCGGCTTGCGCACCTCGTCGCCCGGGAACAGCAGCCGCGCGTGGGCGCCGGGCCTGCGGGCGCCGCCCCCGCGAGGCAACGCAGCAGCGTCGTCTTTCCGGCGCCACTGGCGCCGACGATCGCCACCTTGTCGCCCGCCTCGACGATCGTGGAAAAGCCGCTGAAGACCGGCTGCTGCGCGCCCTCGTGGCGGTACCCGAGCCCTTCGACCTCCACCGCCAGCCGATGCATCGGCCGGGCCTGCTCGAAGCGGATGTACGGGAAGCGAGCATGTAGTCGTCTTCGCTCGCGTCGGGATCGGCGTAGATCGCGTCGCGCTCGCTCTTCGCCTGCCACATCCCGGCGTGGCCCATCATCACCACGTCGAGCACCCGCTGGTCCTCGAACGCGAACTGGTCCTGGCGCAGCGTACCGAGCCGCTCGTTGGCGTCGAGCATCACCTGTCCCGAGCTCGGTTCGAGTTCGCCGGCGAGGATCTACATGAAGGTGGACTTGCCCGAGCCGTTGGCTCCGATCAGGCCGTAGCGGTTGCCCTCGCCGGACCTGACCGAGACGTTCTCGAACAGGGGCTTCGCCCCGAACTGCATCGTGACGTTGACGGTGGACAGCATCGGCTCTCAGCCGACCCAGGCGCGAGCGTTGCGGAACATGCGCATCCACGGCGAATCCTCGCCGAGCGACGGGTCGCGCCAGCTCATCTGCACCGAGCGGAACACCCGTTCCGGGTGCGGCATCAGGATCGTCGCGCGGCCGTCGGCGCTGGTGAAGCCTGCCAGGCCGTCGGGCGAGCCGTTCGGGTTGGCAGGATAGGCGTGCGCCGGCGAGCCGTCGTTGTCGACGAAGCGCAGCGCAGCGCCCGCGTGGCGCTGCTGGTCGCCGGAATCGAAGTGCGCGCGCCCCTCTCCGTGCGCGACGACGATCGGCATGCGGCTGCCGGCCATGCCGGCGAGCAGCACCGACGGCGAATCGAGCACTTCGACCATCGACAGGCGCGCCTCGTACTGTTCGGAGCGGTTGCGCAGGAAGCGCGGCCAGTGCGTCGCGCCGGGAATGATCGCCTTCAGCTGCGACATCATCTGGCAGCCGTTGCAGACGCCCAGCGTGAAGGTGTCGGCACGGCCGAAGAACAGCGCGAACTGCTCGGACAGCGCCGCGTTGAAAAGGATCGACCTGGCCCAGCCGCTGCCCGCGCCGAGCACGTCGCCGTACGAGAAGCCGCCGCAGACGACCAGCCCGCGGAACCCGGCGAGCTGGTGGCGGCCCTCGACCAGGTCGGTCATGTGCACGTCGAACGCGTCGAAGCCGGCGCGATGGAAGGCGGCCGCCATCTCGATCTGGCTGTTCACCCCCTGCTCGCGCAGGATCGCCACGCGCGGGCGCGCGCCGCGCGCCAGGTACGGCGCGGCGACGTCTTCGGCCGGATCGAAGCCGAGCTTCAGGTGCAGGCCGGGATCGTCGGTGCGCGCAATGCGCTCGAATTCCTGCGCGGCGCATTCGGGATGGTCGCGCAGAGCGGCGATGCGGTGGCTGGTTTCGCTCCAGGCCTGCTCGAGCGCCGCGCGCGAGGCGGCGTAGACGAGCTTCGCGTCGCGGTAGAACTCGATCGCCTCTTTCGCCTGCGGCTTGCCGATCACGTGCGAGTGCTTCGACAGGCCGGCCTCGCGCAGCACACCGAGCACCGCGTCGCGGTCGGCGGCGCGCACCTGCACCACTGCACCGGGTTCTTCGTTGAACAGCGCCTCGATCGTGCGCTCGTTGCGTTGCACCGACACCTGTTCGGGGCGGATCTTGTAGTCGCCCCAGTCCTCGGCGTTCGGATCGATCGTGAGCAGGTCGAGGTTCACCGCCACTCCGCAGCGCCCGGCGAAGGCCATCTCGCAGACGGTGGCGAACAGGCCGCCGTCGGAGCGGTCGTGGTAGGCGAGCAGCCGGCCTTCGGCGTTCAGCCGCTGGATCACCGCGAAGAAGCGCACGAGCGCATCGGGCTCGTCGAGGTCGGGCGTCTCGTTGCCCAGTTGCTGCGTCACCTGCGCGAGCGCCGAGCCGCCGAGTCGCTGGCGCCCGAGCCCCAGGTCGATCAGGATCAGCACCGAATCGACGCCGCGCACGAGCTGCGGCGTGAGCACGCGCCGCGCGTCGGTGACCGGAGCGAACGCGGTGACGACCAGCGAGGTGGGCGCGAGCACCTGCTTGTCGAGCGTGGTCTCGGCGATCTGGCCGACGACGCGCTCCTGCCAGACGGTGCGCATCGACAGCGAATCCTTGCCCACCGGAATCGAGATCCCGATCTGCCGGCACAACGTGGTGCAGGCCTCGACCGCGTCGAAGAGATCGGCATCTTCGGCCGGATCGCCGCAAGCCGCCATCCAGTTGGCCGACAGCTTGATGCGGCGAATCGACTCGATCGGCGCCGCGGCGATGTTGGTGACCGCCTCGGCCACCGCCATGCGCGCCGCGGCGCGCGGGTCGATCACCGCGAGCGGCGTGCGCTCGCCCATCGCCAGCGCGTCGCCGCGGTAGCCCTCGTAGTCGACCAGGCCGACCGCGCAGTCGGCCACCGGCACCTGCCACGGCCCGACCATCTGGTCGCGGGCGGTCAGGCCGCCCACGCTGCGGTCGCCGATCGTCACGAGGAAAGCCTTGCTCGCCACCGCCGGCAGCCGCAGCACGCGCACGGCCACTTCGGCGAGATCGAGCCCGGCGGCCGCCACCGGCGGCAGCGCACGCTCGCGGCGCAGTCCTTCGCGGTGCATCCGCGGCGGCTTGCCGAGCAGCACGTCGATCGGCATGTCGACCGCACGCAGCCGCGCGCCGTCGGCTGCGCTCGCATCGACCACCAGTTGCCGGTCGTCGCTCACCTGGCCCACGACCGCGTAAGGGCAGCGCTCGCGGCGGCACAGCGCGTCGAAGACGCCCAGCGACGCCGGGGCGATCGCGAGCACGTAGCGTTCCTGCGACTCGTTGCACCAGATCTCGGCCGGAGACAGCCCGGAGGCTTCGAGCGGCACCTTGTCGAGATCGAAACGGCCCGCGCGTCCTGCGCCGTGCACCAGTTCGGGAAATGCATTCGACAGCCCGCCGGCGCCGACGTCGTGAATCGACAGCAGCGGATTGTCTTCGTGCATCCCCCAGCAGCGGTCGAGCACTTCCTGGGCACGTCGCTGGATCTCGGGATTGCCGCGCTGGACCGAGTCGAAGTCGAGCTCGGCGATGTTGGTGCCGACGCCCATGCTGGAAGCGGCGCCGCCGCCCATGCCGATGCGCATGCCGGGGCCGCCGAGCTGCACCAGCAGCGTGCCCGGCGGCAGGTCGAGCTTTGCGGTGTGCGCCGCGTCGACGCTGCCGACGCCGCCGGCGATCATGATCGGCTTGTGATAGCCGCGGACCGTGCCGCCGACGTTCTGCTCGTAAGTGCGGAAATAGCCGAGCAGGTTCGGGCGGCCGAACTCGTTGTTGAACGCCGCCCCGCCGATCGGGCCTTCGATCATGATCTGCAACGGCGCGGCGATGCGCGAGGGCAGCCCGTACGGCGCGTGCGCGCCGGCCCGCGGGTCGGCCGCCGCGAGCACGTCGCGCGCGTTCTCCCACGGCTGCTCGAAGCCCTCGATGCGCAGGTTCGACACGGTGAAGCCGGTGAGGCCGTAGCGCGGCCGGGCGCCGCGGCCGGTGGCGCCCTCGTCGCGGATCTCGCCGCCGGCACCGGTGGCGGCGCCCGGAAACGGCGAGATCGCAGTCGGGTGATTGTGCGTCTCCACCTTCAGCAGCGCGTGCGTGAGTCGTTCGGCCGGGCGGTACAGGCCGTTGGCCGATGGCACCGGATGAAAGCGCCGAGCCGGTCCGCCTTCCAGGATTGCCGCATTGTCGGTATACGCGACCACCGTGCCCGCCGGGTGCGCCGCGTGCGTGCCGCGGATCATCCCGAACAGGGTTTCCTCGCGCGCTGCGCCGTCGATCGTCCAGCTGGCGTTGAAGATCTTGTGCCGGCAGTGCTCGGAGTTGGCCTGCGCGAACATCATCAGCTCGACGTCGGTCGGATCGCGCCCCGCACGCACGAAGGCCTCGAGCAGGTAGTCGATTTCGTCGGCCGACAGCGCCAGGCCGAGCTCGCGATCGGCGGCGACGAGCGCCGCGCGCCCGTCGCGGCCGATCGGGATGGCGCGCATCGGCTTGCCCGGCAACGAGGCGAACAGCGACGAGGGTTCCGGCGGATCGAGCAGCGCGGTCTCGGTCATCCGGTCGTGGAGCGCGCCCGCGAGCGCCGCCATCTCGGCCGGCTCGAAGTGCGTGGTGCGCACCAGCCCCGCGAGCAGCCCGCTGCGCGCCTCGATCCGGTATTCGACGCCGCGCTCCACGCGCCGCACGCCGGTGATGCCGCAATTGCGCACGATGTCGGTGGCCTTGCTCGCCCAGGGAGAGACGGTGCCCAGGCGCGGCATCACCCACACGCGCTGCCCCGCCGGCGCAGGCGCATCGGCCGGCAGGTCGAGCAGCGCGGCCAGCCGCGCCTGCTCGTCGGGCGACAGCGGCGCGTCGCTCCAGATCGCATGAACGAAGCGCGCATCGAGCCCGACCACGCGCACGTCGATGCGCCGCAGCTGCTCGAGCAGTCGTCCAAGGCGGAACTCGGACAGCGCGGGCTGTCCAGCAAGCATCAGGTACGCGGGCATGGGGCGGTCGCGGAGTGGGTGGGGCGCGCACCGCGTGATCGGCGGCCGCACGCGCTGGTAGAACCGGCAATTATAAGGCGAGGCGACTGCGCAGGCTGCGGCCCGGGGCGGCCGCGGCGCCGGCCTTCAGGGTGCGCCGAAGCCCCCGCCTCCGGGCGTCTCGACGACGAACAGGTCACCCGCGGCGAGTTCCGCGCGATCGGCGTGACGCAAGCGCTCGAGGCGTCCGTCGGCGCGCACCACGTAGTCGGCCCCGGGCGCCCCCGGCTCGCCGCCGGCCGCGCCGAACGCCGGGTGCACGCGCCCGTTGGCGAGGATCGAGGCGGTCATCGGCTCGAGGAAGCGGACGCGGCGCACCCCACCGTCGCCGCCGCGCCAGCGCCCCGCTCCACCCGACCCCGCGCGAATCTCGTAGCTCTCGAGGCGCACCGGAAAGCGCGACTCGAGGATCTCGGGGTCGGTGAGCCGCGAATTGGTCATGTGCGTCTGGACCACCGCGGTGCCGTCGAAGCCGCCGCACAGCCGCCCTTCGTCATCGAAGATGCCGCCCGCGCCGGAGCCCCCCGCGATCGTCTCGTAGTAC
The DNA here is from genome assembly GCA_003577305.1 of Burkholderiales bacterium. Classification (GTDB taxonomy): domain Bacteria; phylum Pseudomonadota; class Gammaproteobacteria; order Burkholderiales; family Burkholderiaceae_E; genus Zeimonas. The sequence continues at coordinate 29,146 of QEVL01000004.1, read as the reverse complement.
TGGTAGCGCGCGTTGCCGAAAGTGAAGTTGCTCATCGTCGGCGCGCCCGAGGCCATCACGCCGAGCGCGCCGTACAGGCAGTTGGTGATGCACTGCGAGATCTCGACGTTGCCCGCCACGACCGCCGCCGGGTAGCGCGGATTGAGCATCGAGCCTTCGGGCACGATCACCTCGAGCGGTTTCAGGCAGCCGGCGTTCATCGGGATCTCGTCGTCGACCAGCGTGCGGAAAGCGAAGAGCACCGCGGCCATCGTCACCGCGTGCGGCGCGTTGAAGTTGTCCGGCTGCTGCGCCGAAGTGCCGCTGAAGTCGATGCGCGCCGAGCGCTGCGCGTGATCGACCGTGATGCGCACGCGGATCACCGCGCCGTTGTCCAGAGGCAGCTCGAAGGCGCCGTCCTTCAGCGCCCCGATCACCCGCCGCACCGAGGCCTCGGCGTTGTCCTGCACGTGGCCCATGTAGGCGCGCACCACGTCGAGCCCGAAGTGCTCGACCATCTTCAGCAATTCCTCGCGGCCCTTCTCGTTGGCCGCGACCTGCGCGCGCAGGTCGGCCAGGTTCTGGTCGGGATTGCGCGCCGGATGAGGAGCAGAAGCCAGCGCCTCGCGCAGTTCGGCCTCGCGCAGGCGCCCGCCGCGCACGAGCGCGAAGTCGGTGAGCAGCACGCCCTCGTCGTCGATGTGCGCGCTGCCCGGCGGCATCGAGCCGGGCGTGATGCCGCCGATGTCGGCGTGATGGCCGCGCGAGCCGACGTAGAACAGGATCTGCGTTCCGGCTGCATCGAACACCGGCGTGATCACGGTGACGTCGGGCAGGTGCGTGCCGCCGGCGTAGGGGTCGTTCAGCAGGTAGACGTCGCCCGGCTCGAGCGGCGCGGCGCCGCGCGCGCGCGCCTGCGCACCGGCGTGCGCCTCGATGATCGCGCGTACGCTCGCGCCCATCGAGCCCAGGTGCACCGGCATGTGCGGCGCGTTGGCCACCAGGTTGCCCTCCTGGTCGAACACCGCGCAGGAGAAGTCGACGCGCTCCTTGATGTTCACCGAATGCGCGGTGTTCTGCAGCCGGTAACCCATCTGCTCGGAGATCGTCATGAACAGGTTGTTGAAGATCTCGAGCATCACCGGATCGGCATCGGTGCCGAGCGCCACGCGGCGCGGCCGCGGCAGGTGCCGGTCGAGCACCAGGTCGCCGCGCGCGCTCAGCGTCGCGCGCCAGCCCGGTTCGACGACCGTGGTGGCGGTAGCCTCGGCGATCACCGCCGGGCCGTCGACGACGTCGCCGGCGATCATCCGCTCGCGCAGATGGAGCGGCGTCTCGCGCCAGGCGCCCTGCGTGAACACCGGCACCCGCGCCTGCGGCACGAGTGGACCATCGCGCCGGGCCGGCGGCGCGAGCGTCGCGCCGTGCCCCGACTCGCCGAGCGCCTCGACCGCCGCCGACTCGATCACCAGCGGCCGCTCGGGCATCAGGAACGCGAAGCGCTGCCGGTAGGCCGCCTCGAAGCGCTCGCGCATCGTCGCCTCGTCGGCCGCCTCGACCGGCAACGCGGTGTCGGTGCCTTCATAGCGCAGGTGCAGCCGATGGCGCACCCGGATCGCCTGTGCGTTCTCGCCCTGCGCGAGCAGTTCCGCGCGCGCCAGCGCGTCGAGTTGCGCGAGCGCGCGCCGCGCCTCGGCGATGCCCTCGGCGTCCAGGCGTCGCTCCACCGAGCACTCGCGCATCGCGACCTGCTCGGCCAGGCCCATGCCGTAGGCCGAGAGCACCCCGGCCAGCGGGTGCGCGAGCACCCGCGGCATCGCGAGCGCGTCGGCGACGCCGCAGGCGTGCTGGCCGCCGGCGCCGCCGAAAGTGGTGAGCGTGTACCGGGTGACGTCGTAGCCGCGCTGCACCGAGATCTTCTTGATCGCGTTGGCCATGTTGGCCACCGCGATGTCGACGAAGCCCTGCGCCACCTCCTCCGGGCGCATCGCCCGCCCGGTCTCGGCGCCGATGCGCGCGGCCAGTTCGGCGAAGCGCTCGCGCACCACCTCGACGTCGATCGACTGGTCGCCGCCCGGCCCGAACACCGCCGGGAAGAACGCCGGCTGCAGCTTGCCGAGCATCACGTTGGCGTCTGTGACGGTGAGCGGGCCGCCGCGCCGGTAGCAGGCGGGGCCCGGGTCGGCGCCGGCCGAGTCGGGGCCCACGCGCATCCGCGCGCCGTCGAAATGCAGGATCGATCCGCCGCCGGCGGCCACCGTGTGGATGCTCATCGTCGGCGCGCGCATGCGCACGCCGGCCACCAGCGTCTCGAACTCGCGCTCGAACTCGCCCGCGTAGTGCGAGACGTCGGTCGAGGTGCCGCCCATGTCGAAGCCGATCACGCGGTCGAAGCCGGCGGCCGCGCTCACCCGCGCCATGCCGACGATGCCGCCGGCCGGCCCCGACAGGATCGAGTCCTTGCCCTGGAATGCGTGCGCGTCGGTGAGCCCGCCGTTGGACTGCATGAACTGCAGCCGCACGCCCGGCATCGCCGCGGCCACCCGCTCGACGTAGCGGCGCAGCACCGGCGACAGGTAGGCGTCGACCACCGTGGTGTCGCCGCGCGCCACGAAACGCACCAGCGGCGAGACTTCGTGCGACACCGAGACCTGCGTGAACCCGATCTCGCGCGCGATCGCCGCGAGCCGCCGCTCGTGCGCCGGAAACCGGTAGCCGTGCATCAGCACGATCGCGATCGCGTGCAGTCCGGCATCGAACGCGCGCTGCAGCGAGGCACGCGCGCCCGCCTCGTCGAGCGCGCGCACCACGGTGCCGTCGGCGCCGACCCGCTCGTCGATCTCGATCGCCTCCCGGTACAGCATCTCGGGCAGCACGATGCGCCGCTCGAACAGCTTCGGCCGGTTCTGGTAGGCGATGCGCAGCGCATCGCGAAAGCCGCGCGTGACCGCCAGTGCCAGCGGCTCGCCCTTGCGCTCGAGCAGCGCGTTGGTGGCCACCGTGGTGCCCATCTTCACCACCTCGACCTGCGCGGCGGCGATCGGCTCGCCGGGCGCCAACCGTAGCAGCCGGCGGATGCCTTCGACCGCGGCGTCCTCGTAGCGCCCGGGGTTCTCCGACAGCAGCTTGGCGCTGGCGAGCGCCCCATCGGGCCCGCGCGCCACGATGTCGGTGAAAGTGCCGCCGCGGTCGATCCAGAATTGCCAGGCGCTCATCGAAAGGGCTTCCCCGGTGGTGGCGATCAGAGCGAGGCGGCGGCGCGCGCGGCCTGGTCGTACAGCCCCGACAGCGTGCGCAGCATGCGCGCGAGATGGGCGAGTTCGAAGCGGTCGTCGCCCGCCGCGGCGCGCTCGCGCCCGGTCGCGCCGGACAGGCTGCCGAGCCGTCCCGGCACGCTCGCGATCAGGCAGCGGTCGCGCACCGTCCGATAGCGCGCCACGAGGGCAGCGCCGGCCGGCGTGGTCGAGTGGAACACTTCCTTGCCGACCTTCTCGCCGCGCACCAGGCCCAGCCCGGTGAGCTTGCGCAGCGCATAGGCGACCACGTGCGCGTCCTCGTAATTCAGCGTGAAGCAGATGTCGGCGAGCTTCTTGCCCTTGCCGCGGTGATGCACGTGATGCAGCACCAGCACGTCGGTGATCGTGAGGTCGGGCATTCCCGCCGCCGCCATGCAGCGCACCGCCCAGCGGGCGAACGCGTGCGTGGCGACGATCAGGCCGAACTCGAACTCGGACAGTTCGCCCCACTCCCCGTCGGCCAGGTGCGCCGACGACAGGATGCGCAGCGGCGCCTCGGGCGCCGGCACGGACGCGGCGCCGCTGCGTGCGCCGCGGGCTCTGGTGGCCATGCACGCCTCCGAAACGTTCATAAAACGTTGACAATTTATCTTCATGGCTCCTAAGCTTCAAGCCCGGTCATGCTGCGCTCGTGCGCCCGCCGGTGCGTGCGCCCCTGCGCCCGTCCGCGCGGGCGGCCTGCCGTCCTGCACCGTCCGTCCATCCATCATTGCGGAGGCCCGATGAAACCCAGCCGATTCCTGCCCCTGCTGTTCGCCGTCGCGACCGGGGTCGCGTCCGCCCAGGTCAAGTGGGACCTGCCCGCCGCCTATCCGGCCGGCAACTTCCACACCGAGAACCTGGTGCAGTTCGCCAGCGACGTCAGAAAGGCCACCGGCGGCAAGCTCGAGATCACCGTGCACGCCAACGCGTCGCTCTTCAAGGCACCCGAGATCAAGCGCGCGGTGCAGGGCAACCAGGCGCAGATCGGCGAGGTGCTGCTGTCGAATTTCTCCAACGAGAACCCGCTGTACGGCATCGACGTGCTGCCGTTCCTCGCCACCAGCTACGAGGCCGCGCGCAAGCTGGACAAGGCCGCGCGGCCGGCGCTCGACAAGCTGCTCGCTTCGCAGGGCATGAAGCTGCTGTACACGGTGGCCTGGCCGCCGCAGGGGCTGTACTCGAAGAAGGCGCTCGATGCGGCGAGCGACCTCAAGGGCGTGAAGTTCCGTTCGTACAACGCGGCCACCGCGAAGATCGCCGAGATGTTCGGTGCGCAGCCGGTCACGATCCAGGCGGCCGAGCTGTCGCAGGCAATGGCCACCGGTGCGGTCGAGTCGTTCATGACCTCGGGTTCGACCGGCTACGACACCAAGGCCTACGAGCACATCAAGTACTTCTACGACAACCAGGCCTGGCTGCCGAAGAACGCGGTGCTCGTGAACCAGAAGGCGTTCGACGCGCTCGACAAGGCCACGCAGGACGCGCTGCTCGAAGCCGCCGCCGCCGCCGAGGCGCGCGGCTGGAAGAGCTCCGAGGAGAAGACCGCCTGGTACCTCGACCAGTTGAAGAAGAACGGGATGCAGGTGCTTCCCCCGTCGGCGAAGATGACCGCCGAGTTCAGGAAGGTCGGCGAGGCGCTGATCGACGACTGGGTGAAGAAGGCCGGCCCGGAGGGCAAGGCGATCCTGGACGCGTACGGCAAGATGTGATGCGCGCGGCGCTCGACCGCCTCTACGACGTCGCCGCGTGGATCGCGGCGGCGTCCATGGTCGGGCTGCTCGCGATGGTCCTGCTCGGCATCGCCGGGCGCCAGTTCGGCTTCTACCTTCCGGGCACCGACGCCTGGGCCGGCTACCTGATGGCAGGGGCCGGCTTCCTGTCGCTCGCGCACACGCTCAAGCGCAACGAGCACATCCGCGTGACCCTGCTGCTCGGCCTGGCGGGGCCGCGCACGCGGCGCGCGCTCGAGCGCTGGGCGCTCGGCGTGGCGCTGCTGCTGGCCGGGCTGCTCGCCTTCTACAGCGTGCGCCTGGCCTGGCAGTCGTACCTGTTCAACGACATCTCCACCGCCGCCGATGCCACTCCGCTGTGGCTGCCGCAACTGTCGATGGCGGCCGGCTCGCTGATCCTGCTGGTCGCCTTCGTCGACGAACTGGTGCTCGAACTGCGCGGGCGCCGTGCGGGCGCGCCGGCCGCAGAGATGCAGCGCGTGGAATGAGCGAGCTTGCGGTCACCACGCTGCTGATCGTGACGCTGTTCGCGCTGCTGGGCAGCGGCGTCTGGATCGGACTGGCGCTGTCGGGCGTCGCGTGGGTCGCCATGGAGTTGTTCTCGTCGCGGCCTGCCGGCGACGCGATGGCGGTCACCATCTGGGGTGCCGCGTCGAGCTGGACGCTGACCGCGCTGCCGCTGTTCGTCTGGATGGGGGAAATCCTGTTCCGCACCCGGCTGTCGGCCGACATGTTCCAGGGGCTGGCGCCGTGGATGAACCGCTTGCCCGGACGGCTGCTGCACACCAACATCATCGGCTGCGCGATCTTCGCGGCGGTCTCGGGCTCGTCGGCCGCCACCTGCGCCACGATCGGCAAGATGACGCTGCCCGAACTGGGACGGCGCGGCTACCCCGAAGGCATCGTCGTCGGCACGCTGGCCGGGGCGGGCACGCTCGGCCTGCTGATTCCGCCGTCGATCATCATGATCGTCTACGGCGTGAGCGCCGACGTGTCGATCGCCCAGTTGTTCGTGGGCGGCGTGCTGCCCGGCATCATGCTCGCGCTGCTGTTCATGGGTTACGTGATCGGCTGGGCACTGTTGAACCGCGCGAGCGTGCCGCCGGCCGAGCAGGAACCGGGGCTGCGCGAGAAGCTCTGGGCCTCGCGCAGCCTGATTCCGGTGGTACTGCTGATCGCCGGAGTGCTGGGCGCGATCTACGCGGGCATCGCCACCGCGACCGAAGCGGCCGCGATCGGCGTGGTCGGCGCGCTCGTGCTCTCGGGTGCCCAGGGCTCGCTCGACCGGCGCACCTTCGTCGCGTCGCTGCTCGGCGCGACCCGGCTGTACTGCATGATCGCGCTGATCCTGGCCGGCGCGGCCTACCTGACGCTGGCGATGGGCTACATCGGGTTGCCGCGGCAGCTCGCCGAGTGGATCGCCTCGCTCGGCCTGTCGCGCTTCCAGCTGATCGTCGCGCTGGCCCTGTTCTACATCCTGCTCGGATGCTTCCTCGACGGCATCTCGATGGTCGTGCTGACGATGGGCGTGATCCTGCCCACGGTGCAGGCTGCGGGCATCGACCTGCTGTGGTTCGGCGTGTTCATCGTGCTGGTGGTGGAGATGGCGCAGATCACGCCACCGGTGGGCTTCAACCTGTTCGTGCTGCAGGGGATGACCGGCCGGCAGCTGCCATGGGTCGCGCGGCAGTCGATGCCGATGTTCGGGCTGATGGTGGTCGCGGTGCTGCTGATCTACCTGTTCCCCGGCCTGGTCACCTGGCTGCCCGGGCAGATGCGCTCGATCGGCTGAGCCGTAGCAGCGCGGCGACAGCGCCGATCTGCGCTATCGTTGCGTCGATGCCCGCGCCGATGTCCGCTCTCTTCCCGACCGACTCGCTGCGACGCCTCGAAGCGGCCGCGCTCGCCGGCTTGCCGCCGGGCACGCTGATGGCGCGCGCAGCCGGGGCGGTCGCCGGCGCCACCGCGCGCCTGGCGCGTTCGCTCGCGCCGGGACGTCCGGTGCTGGCCCTGGTCGGCCCCGGCAACAACGGCGGCGATGCGCTGCTCGCGCTCGCGCTGCTGCGTGAGCGCGGCTATGCCTGCAGCGCGGTGGCGTCGAGCTCCGGGCCGCCCTCCCGGGGCGATGCCGCCGAGGCCTGGCGTGCCGCGCAAGCCGCGGGAGTGCCGATCGACACCCCCGAGGCGCTCGATGCGCGACTGGCGGCGGCTCCGATCGTGATCGACGGCCTGTTCGGCATCGGGCTCGACCGGCCGCTGGCCGGCCAGGCGCGCCGGTTCTGCGAAGCGGTAGCGCAAGCCGCGCTGCCGGTGGTCGCGGTGGACGTTCCCAGCGGTCTCGATGCCGACACCGGGGCGATCGTCGGCGGCACCGCCGGCTGCGCACTGAGCGCCCGCCTCACCGTGACGATGATCGCCGACAAGCCCGGCCTGCACACCGGTGCGGCGCTCGACCGGGTCGGCACGGTCGAAGTCGCGACACTCGGCCTGGAAGCCGCGCGCGAAACGTTCGCGCAACGCGCCGGCAGTTCGATCGGCCAGCTGTTCGACGCAGCCGGCGCGGCCGCGTTGCTCGCCCCGCGCGCGCGCGACAGCAACAAGGGCAGCTTCGGCAGCGTGCTCGCCTACGGCGGCGCGCGCGGCATGCGCGGCGCGGCGCTGCTCGCGGGGCGCGGCGCGCAGGCGCTCGGCGCGGGCAAGGTGTTCGTGGCCGCGCCCGACGGCGAGCCGTTCGATCCCGGCCAGCCGCAATTGATGACCGCGCCCGCCGAGCCCGACTTCGGCGCCTGCGACGCGGTGGCGATCGGCTGCGGACTCGGCCGCTCCGGCGCGGCGCGCCGGCAGCTGGCCGCCGCCCTGGCCAGCGCGAGAGCGCTGGTGCTCGACGCCGACGCGCTGAATCTGCTCGCGGCCGATGCGTCGCTGCTCGCCGCGCCGCCGGCAGCGGCGCCGCAACGCTGCGTGATGACGCCGCATCCGCTCGAAGCGGCGCGCCTGCTCGGATGCGAGGCCGCGCAGGTGCAGGCCGATCGCCGGGGAGCCGCTGTCGCGCTCGCGCAGCGCTACCGGATGGTCGCGCTGCTCAAGGGGGCCGGAAGCGTCGTCGCCGAGCCGGGCGGCGCCTGGTGGATCGTCGGCGCCGGCAGCCCCGCGCTGGCCAGCGCCGGTACCGGAGACGTGCTCGCCGGCATGATCGCGGCGCTGCTCGCGCGCGGGCTCGACGCCGCACCGGCTGCGTGCCTGGCCGCCTGGCTGCACGGGTGTGCCGGCATGCGCTTCGAGACGGCGCACGGCCACGCCGAAGGACTCTCGGCAGCCGAGTTGCCGCGGTGGGTGCGTGTAGCGCTGCGCCGGGCGCCCGAACGAGGAGTGACAGCCAATGAACGATGACGGACGCAGCGAAGCCTGGCGCGAAGTGGCGCGGCGGGCGCGCGCCTCGGGCGGGATCCGGATCGCATCGCTGCTGCGCGACGAGCCTGCGCGCGCGCAACGGCTCAGCCTGGACGCGGCCGGGCTGCATCTGGACCTCACGCGGCATCGCCTGCCGGGCGAAGCGCTCGATGCGCTGCTCGCGCTGGCCAGGGCGTCGTCGCTCGAGTCGCGGCGCGACGCGATGTACGCGGGCGAAGAAGTGAACTTCACCGAACAGCGGCCCGCGCTGCACGTGGCGCTGCGCGCTCCGGCCGGCGCCGCGGCGGGCGCCATCGCCGGCGAAGGGATCGCTGCCGAGGTCGCCGCGACGCTCGACCGGATGGACCGATTCAGCGAAGCGGTGCGCAGCGGCGAGTGGCGCGGCGCGACCGGCCAGCCGATCAGCCACGTGGTGCACATCGGCATCGGCGGCTCGCATCTGGGCCCGCAGCTGGCCTGCGAAGCGCTGATCGACCACGCCCATCCGCGGCTGCGTTTCCGCTTCCTGTCCAACGTCGATCCGCGCGCCTTCGACAGGGCGGTGAACGGTCTCGACCCGGCAACCACGCTCGCGATCGTCGCCTCGAAGTCCTGGCACACGCTGGAGACCGCGCGCAACGCGCAGGCGCTGCGGCGCTGGTTCGCCGCCGGCGGCATCGGGCACGGCGATCTACACCGCCACCTGGTCGGCATCACCGCGAACCTCGAGGCCGCGCGCGCTTTCGGCCTCGCACCCGAGTCGCTTTTTCCGTTCCGCGACTGGGTCGGCGGCCGCTATTCGCTATGGTCGGCGATCGGCCTGCCGGCAATGCTGTCGGCCGGCCCGCAGCGTTTTCGCGCAATGCTCGCCGGCGCGCACGCCATGGATCGCCACTTCGCCGAGGCGCCGCTGGCCGCCAACGCACCGGTGTTGCTGGCGCTGGTGTCGCTGTGGAACACGCTGGCGCTGCCCGGCGCCACCGAAGTGGTCGTGCCCTACAGCGACGCGCTGCGCAGCCTCACCGCCTGGCTGCAGCAACTGCAGATGGAGAGCAACGGCAAGCGCGTGGGCCGCGACGGCGCACCGGTGGCCTGGCCGACCGCTCCGGTGGTCTGGGGCGGCCCCGGCACCGACGTGCAGCACTCGTTCTTCCAGGCGCTGCACCAGGGCACCGGCGTGCACCCGGTCGAGTTCATCGTGGCCGTGCCTTCGGGGCCCGATCCGGAGGGACGCGGCGACGCCTTGCTCGCAAGCGCGCTGGGGCAGCGCGAGGCGCTGCTGCACGGGCGCTCCGGCAACGACGCGCCAGCGGCGGCGCAGGGCGCACCCGATGCCGCCGCCGGCCAGGCGGCGGCCTGGCTGGCCGCGCACCGCGCCTGCCCGGGCAACCGGCCGTCCAGCCTCATCCTGCTCGATCGGCTCGATGCCGAGCGCTTCGGGGCGCTGCTCGCGCTCTACGAGCACAAGACGGCGGCGCTCGGCTGGCTCTGGGACATCGACTCCTTCGACCAGTGGGGCGTGGAGCTCGGCAAGCAACTGGCGGGCGAGATCGAGCCGCTGCTCGATGCCGCGCGCGAACTGCCTGCGCAGCTCGCGCCCGACCTGCGCGCGTTGCTCGAGCGGATCCGCGCAACGCGCGCCAGTCGCGGCTGAGCTTTCGCTTCCCGGTCGGCGCACGCGCCCCGCGCCCGGGCGCGGTCGGCCGGCGAGCTCCCTGCTCCGCTTCCCCTCAGGCGCCGACCGGCGCCTCCAGCTTCCCCGCGTGCAGCGCAAGCCGCCGGCTGCAGCGCGCCGCCAGTTCGGCATCGTGCGTCACCAGCAGCAAGGTCGCCCCGGCCTCGCGGTTGAGCTCGAACAGCAGGTCGATCACGCGCGCGCCGGTGGCCGCGTCGAGACTGCCGGTGGGTTCGTCGGCGAACAGCAGCCTCGGTTGCGGCGCGAATGCGCGCGCCAGCGCCACGCGCTGCTGCTCGCCGCCGGACAGCGTCCTCGGGTAGTGCCCGAGTCGCTGCCCGAGCCCCACGCGCTCGAGCAGCTGGCGCGCGCGCGCCGCCGGCTCGCGCTCGCCGGCCAGTTCGAGCGGCAGCATCACGTTTTCGAGCGCGGTCATCTGCGGCAGCAGGTGAAACGACTGGAACACGAAACCCAGGTTGCGCGCGCGCCAGGCCGCGCGCCCGTCCTCGTCGAGCGCGAACAGCGACTCGCCGAACATCGTCACGGTGCCTTCGGTGGGCAGGTCCAGGCCGGCAAGCAGGCCGAGCAGCGTCGACTTGCCCGACCCGGACGCGCCGACGATCGCTACGGTGTCGCCGGCGGCGACCCGAAACGACAGATCGTCGAGAATGGTGAGCCAGCCGTCCGCGTCGCTGACGCGCTTGCCCAGATGCTCGACGATAATCGCGTCCATGCCTGACCGTTCCTTTCCGTTGCGCCGTCCGGCGCCCTGCCCGTCTTCGCCCGCCGCCGACGCGGCTGCGGGCAGATGCGATCGTCGCAGGCTGCTGCGCCTGCTGGCGGGCTGCGCGACCGCAGCGAGTCTACCGGGAGTCGGTCGCGCCGCCCCTCGCGCGCCCGACGGCGCGCGCACGCTGCTGGTGCTGGGCGACAGCCTGTCGGCCGAATACGGGCTGCGGCGCGGCTCCGGTTGGGTCGAGCTGCTGTCGCGCCGGCTGGCGGCGCGCCGGCCGCCGTGGCAGGTGGTCAACGCGAGCATCAGCGGCGAGACCACGGCCGGCGGCGCCAGCCGCATCGACGAACTGCTCGCGCGGCATCGGCCGGCGATCGTGGTGATCGAGCTCGGTGGCAACGACGCATTGCGCGGCCTCGACCTCTCGGCCACCGAGGCCAATCTCGCCGCGATGGCGCGCGCCGCGCGCGGCAGCGGCGCCCGCGTACTGCTGCTCGGCATGCAGGTGCCGCCGAACTACGGCCGCCCCTATGCCGACGCGTTCGCGGGGCTGTTTCGCCAGGTGGCCGAGCGCGAGCAGGCAGCGCTGCTGCCGTTCTTCCTCGATGGGGTCGCCGACCGCCCCGAGCTGTTCCAGCCCGACCGCATCCATCCGAACGAGAAGGCGCAGCAGCGTCTGCTCGACAACGTCTGGCCGACGCTGCGGCCGCTGCTCGGCTGAACCCGACGATGCGACCGCCGGCAGCGCCCGACGACGCCGGCCCGGCGCCGCCGGAGGCCGCAATGCCTGCACCGGGGAGCGAGCAGGCTCCGCGGCGCGCCTCCTGGCTCGCCGAAGCCTCGGGCGCGTTCGGCGACCTCGGCGTGCTCATCCCGTTCGTCACCGCATACCTGAGCGTGCTCGGCATGGCTCCTGCGGGCGTGCTGGTGCCGCTCGGCCTGGCGTCGATCGCCGCCGGGCTCTGGTATCGCACGCCGTTCCCGGTGCAGCCGATGAAGCTGATCGGTGCCTCGGTGATCGTCTACGCAGGCTCCGGCGTCGAAATGACGCCGGAAGTGGTGGTGGCCGCCGGGCTGTGCACCGCGCTGATCTGGCTCGCGCTGGGCCTCACCGGCCTGGCCGGGCGGCTGAGCGCGCTGGTGCCGCGCGAGGCGATGCTCGGCGTGGTCATGGGACTCGGCTTCGCCTTCATGCTCGAAGGGCTGCGAACGATGTCGGCGATGCCGCTGGCTTCCGCGCTGACGCTCGCACTCGCGATGCTGCTGCTGTCGCGACCGGCGATTCCGACGATGCTGCTGCTGCTGTTCGGCGGTGCCGCAGCCAGCCTCGTTGCCGGCCGCCCGGCCGGCCTCGACGCCTCTCAGTGGATTCCCGCGCTGTCGCTGCCCACGCTGGCGTGGCCGCAGCTGTCCTGGCGCGCGCTCGAGCTCGGCCTGCTGCTGCTCGCGCTGCCCCAGTTGCCGCTCACCTTCGGCAACGCGCTGTTCGCGATCGTCGACGAGAACAACCGGCGCTTTCCCGATCGCCCGACCAGCGAACGCACGGTGGCACTGTCCACCGGCCTGATGAATCTCGCCTCCAGTGCGCTGGGCGGCATTCCGCTGTGCCACGGTACCGGCGGCATGGCCGCACAGATGCGCTTCGGCGCACGCAGCGGGCGCGCGCCGCTGATCTTCGGCGCGACGATGCTGCTGGTAGGCGTGTTCTTCGCAGACGCGGTGACGCTGCTGTTCGCGCTGGTGCCGCCGGCCGTGCTCGGCGCCATCCTGTTCCTGGCCGGGCTGCAGCTCGCGCTGGGCAGCCGCGAGGCGGGCGGCGAGAAGGCCGAGCGCTTCGTGGTGCTGGCCACTGCCGGCATCGCGGTCTGGCACGCCGGGCTCGCGGTGCTCTTCGGTGTGCTCGCGCACCACGCGGCGCGCCGCGGCTGGTTGCGGCTGTGACAGCGCGAACGGTTCCGCGGTAGGCTTGCCGCGATGGACACCCGCTCGATCGTCGACGCACTGCGCGGCTACTTCGAATCGCGCCCCGACGGCATCGTCTGCGCCTGGCTGTTCGGCAGCGTGGCGCGCGGCAGCGCGCGCCCCGACAGCGACGTCGACGTCGCCGTCCTGCTCGACCGCGAGCCGCCCGAGACGCTCGAGGGCTCCGCAGCCGCCATGGCCGGCGACGTCGAAGCCGCGATCGGCCGCCCGGTCGACCTGGTCGTGCTCAACCGCGCGCCGGTCGACCTGATCCATCGCGTGCTGCGCGACGGCGTGCTGCTCGTCGAGCGCGATCGCAACGCGCGCGTGCGCTTCGAGGTGAGGGCCCGCAACGAGTTCTTCGACCTGAAGCCGCATCTGGACAGGTATCGTCGGGCCGCGGAGCGCGCGCATGGTCGACCGTGACCTGGTGCTGAAGAAGCTCGGCTTCATCGAGACCCGGGTCACCGAACTGCGCACGCAGGCCCGGCTCGACACGATCGACCACGACATCCGCGGGTAGCGGCGCCGCGCTCGGGGCGCACCGCGTATCATGCAGAGCGCCCGGCGCGGGTGGCGAAACCGGTAGACGCAGCGGACTTAAAATCCGCGGCCGCAGGGCATGCGGGTTCGAGTCCCGCCCCGCGCACCAGCGACGACGAGGTCAGAACTCCACCGCGAACTCGGCCGCCTGCCAGATCGCGCGCTTCGCGTCGAGCTCGGCGGCCACGTCGGCCCCGCCGATCAGCGTGTGCGGCGTGCCGGCCGCCTCGAGCCCCGCAACGAGTTCGCGCCGCGGCTCCTGCCCCGCGCAGACCACGACCGTGTCGACGTCGAGCACGCGGTCGTCGTCACCCACCCGCAGGTGCAGCCCCGCATCGTCGATCCGCAGGTACTGGCATCCTCCCAGCATCTGCACGCCGCGCTTCTGCAGCAGCAGCCGGTGCGCCCAGCCGGTGGTCTTCGCCAGCCCTTCGCCGAGCCGGGTCGGCTTGCGCTGCAGCAGCCAGACTTCGCGCTCCGGTGCGGGCATTTCGGGCTCGACCAGCCCGCCGCGGTTCGCGGTGTAGCCGACGTCGATGCCCCACTCCCTGCGGAAGGCGGCAAGCGCACCACCTGTGTCGGAGTGCGTCAGCAGCTCGGCGACGTCGAAACCGATGCCGCCGGCACCGATCAGCGCGACTTTCCTTCCCACCGGTTTGCGGCCGGTGATCGCGTCCGCGTAGCCGATCACTTTCGGGTGGTCGATGCCGGAGATCTGCGGCGTGCGGGGCACGACGCCGGTGGCCACGACCACGTGATCGAAGCCGCCCAGTTCATCCGCCGCGACGCGGCGCCCGAGACGCAGGTCTACCCCGAGTTCCTTCAGCCGCGTGCCGAAGTAGCGCAGCGTCTCGCCGAACTCCTCCTTGCCCGGAATGCGCTTCGCGTAATTGAACTGCCCGCCGATCTCGTGCGCCTCGTCGAACAGGGTCACCCGGTGGCCGCGCTCGGCGAGCACCGTTGCGGCCGACAGGCCGGCGGGCCCCGCCCCCACCACTGCGACCCGCTTCGGCGCCGCCGCCGGCTCGATCGTCACGTCGAGTTCGTGGCCCGCGAACGGATTGACGAGGCAGGAGGCGACCTGCATCGAGAAAATGTGGTCGAGGCACGCCTGGTTGCAGGCGATGCAGGTGTTGATCGCGTCGGCGCGTCCGGCGGCCGCCTTCGCGACGAAGTCGGGGTCGGCGAGGAACGGGCGCGCCATCGACACCATGTCGGCGTCGCCGCGCGCGATGATGTCCTCGGCCACCTGCGGGTCGTTGATCCGGTTCGAGGTGACCAGCGGGATCCTCACCTGCCCCATCAGGCGGCGCGTCACTTCGGTGAACGCGGCGCGCGGCACCGTGGTCATGATCGTCGGAATGCGCGCCTCGTGCCAGCCGATCCCGGTGTTGATGATGTTCACGCCGGCTTTCTCCAGCGCTTTCGCGAGCGCGACCACTTCGTCCCAGGTGCTGCCGTCGTCGACCAGGTCGAGCATCGACAGGCGGAAGATGACGATGAACTCGCGCCCCACGCGCTCGCGCACCGCGCGCACCACTTCGAGCCCGAAGCGGATGCGGTTCTCGAACGAACCGCCCCAGCGGTCGCTGCGATGGTTGGTGCGCGGCGCGATGAATTCGTTGATCAGGTAGCCCTCCGAGCCCATGATCTCGACGCCGTCGTAGCCCGCGTGCCGCGCCATCGCGGCGCACTGCGCGAAGTCGGCGATCGTGCGCGCGATGTCGTCCTCGGTCATCTCGCGCGGAGTCGCCGGGTTGATCGGCGCCTTGATCGCCGACGGCGCCACCGGCTGCTTCGAGTACGCGTAGCGCCCGGTGTGCAGGATCTGCAGGCAGATCCTGCTGCCGTGCCGGTGCACCGCATCGGTGATCACCCGGTGCTTCTCCGCCTCGGCCTCGTTGTCGAGGATCGACGCGCCGCGCATCACGATGCTGTCTTCGTTCGGGGCGAACCCGCCGGTCACGATCAGGCCGACGCCGCCCTTCGCGCGTGCTTCGTAGAAGGCCGCGAGCCGCTCGTGCGCGTTGCCGATGTCCTCGAGGCCGGTGTGCATCGACCCCATCAGCACGCGGTTGCGAAGCGTGGTGAAGCCGAGGTCGAGCGGAGCGAGCAGGTGGGGGTATGGAGCGTTCATGTCGGTGTCGGGGGTTGCGGTGCGACGCGCAGCGCCAGGCCGGGCTGCTCGACGAGGATGATATTCGTGGAGGCGGAGGTCGGAATCGAACCGGCGTACACGGCTTTGCAGGCCGCTGCATAACCACTCTGCCACCCCGCCGGGTGTGCGCGCCGCGCCGGGGTGGTTCGGCCGGCACGAAAAAGGGAAGCGCAGGCTTCCCTTCAGGAACTGGAGCGGGAGACGAGTCTCGAACTCGCGACCTCAACCTTGGCAAGGTTGCGCTCTACCAACTGAGCTACTCCCGCGCGCTGGAAGCCCGCCATTATATCCCGGCAAGACGCGCTGTCAAACCGCGCGGCGCTTGCCGCGAGGCTGCCGGCAAAGCCGCGGTCGGCCCCGGCGTCAGCCCCGGCCGCCGCGCGCACCGCCGTCGCGCAGCACCGGCCAGGCCCGCCGCAGGTAGTAGAGCATCGACCAGACCGTCAGCACCGCTGCGGCCCAGATCAGCCAGGTTCCGGGCACGTGCGTGTGCAACAGGCCGTCGATGCGCCCGTCGTAGAGCAGCATCGGAATCGCGACCAGTTGCGCCACGGTCTTGAACTTGCCGATCGAGTGCACCGCGACGCTGGCGCGCGCGCCCATCTGGGCCATCCATTCGCGCAGCGCCGAGATCGTGAGCTCGCGCCCGACGATCACCGCCGCGACGACCGCATCGACGCGGTTCAGCTCGACCAGCATCACCAGCGCGACGCAGACGATCAGCTTGTCGGCGACCGGGTCGAGGAACGCGCCGAACGCCGAGACCTGTCCCCAGCGCCGCGCGAGCCAGCCGTCGAGCCAGTCGGTGATCGCGGCGGCCACGAAGAGCGCAGTGGCGAGCAGGTTCTGCGTGAACGGCGGCACCGGCAGGTAGAACACGCCCACGAGCAGCGGTATCGCGAGTACGCGTGTCCAGGTGAGCAGCGTCGGGAGATTCCAGTGCATGGTCCAGGCCGGAGCGCACGGCCCGGGTCGTTCGGCCGCATCCGCACCGGCGTCAGTGCAGTCGTCGATAGATTTCTTCGGCAAGCGTGCGCGAGACGCCTTCCACCGAGGCGAGGTCGTCGACGCTTGCCGCCATGATGCCACGCAGCCCACCGAAGCGCGCGAGAAGGCGCTGGCGGCGCTTCGGCCCGATGCCCTCGATTTCGTCGAGCCGCGAGCCCTTGCGTGCCTTCGCGCGGCGCGAGCGCATGCCGGTGATCGCGAAGCGGTGCGCCTCGTCGCGGATCTGCGCGACCAGCATCAGTGCCGCGGAATCGCGCCCGGGCGCGATCGGCGCACGCCCGTCGGCGAACACCAGCGTCTCGAGCCCCACCTTTCGGCCCTCGCCCTTGGCCACGCCCACCAGCGCCGAAACGTCCGCGCCGAGTTCCTCGAACACCTGCCGGGCGGCGCCGACCTGGGCCGCGCCGCCGTCGATCAGCACCACGTCGGGCAGCGCAGCGTCCGAATAGCGGCGCGCGAGCACCTGGCGCATCGCGGCCGGGTCGTCGCCGCCGACGATGCCCTCGATGTTGAAGCGGCGGTACTCGCCACGCTGCATCGCGTGATGCTGGTAGACGACGCACGAGGCCTGCGTCGCCTCGCCCATCGTGTGGCTGATGTCGAAGCACTCGATGCGCAGCCGGTCGAGGTCGCCGCCGTCGTCCAGCCCGAGCAGGCCGGCGAGCGCGCGCGTGCGCTCCTTCTGCGAGCCCTCCTCCGCGAGCAGTCGCGCGATGGACAGTTCCGCGTTCTGCCGGGCGAGATCGAGCCATTCGCGGCGCACCCCCTGCGGCTGGCGGATCCACTGCACCGGATGACCGGCCTGCTGCTGCAGCCAGTCGAGCAGCGCCTCGTCGGGCGCCGGGCCGTCGACCACCAGCACCGGCGGCACCGGCATCCCGTCGTAGTGTTGAGCGACGAACGCCTCGACGATCTCGGCGGGCGTGGCCGCCGCGCCTTCGGCGGCGTGCACCGGAAAGCTCGCCTTGTCGCCCAGGTGCCGGCCGCCGCGCACCATCGCCAGATTCACGCAGGCGCGCCCGCCGCGCACCACCGCGACGATGATGTCGGCGTCGACGTCCTGCCCGGTCTCCATCGACTGGCGCGACTGCAGCCGTGCCAGCGCGGCGAGCCGGTCACGCAGCTGCGCGGCTTCCTCGAAGCGCAGCTCGGCCGCCGCCGCCTGCATCTTCGCCTCGATACCGGCCAGCACTTCGCGCTGGCCGCCCTGCAGGAAGCGCGCCGCGGCCTCGACGTCCTCGGCATAGGCGCGTTCGTCGATCAGCCCGACGCAGGGCGCGCTGCAGCGGCCGATCTGGTAGAGCAGGCACGGCCGCGAGCGGTTCGCGAACACCGAGTCTTCGCAGGTGCGCAGGCGGAACACTTTCTGCAGCGCCTGGATCGCCTCGCGCACCGACCAGGCGTTCGGGTACGGGCCGAAATAGCGGTTGCGCCTGTCGACCGCGCCACGGTAGTAGACGATGCGCGGGAACGCGTGGCCGGTCAGCTTCAGGTACGGATACGACTTGTCGTCGCGGAACAGGATGTTGTAGCGCGGCGCGGCGGTCTTGATCAGGTTGTTCTCGAGCAGCAGCGCCTCGGCTTCCGAGCGCGTCACCGTGATCTCGACCCGCTCGACGCGCTCGAGCATGTGCGCGATGCGCGGACTCTGCTGGCTGCGCGTGAAATACGAGCAGACGCGCTTCTTCAGGTCGCGCGCCTTGCCCACGTAGAGCACCGCGCCGCCGGCGCCGATCATCCGGTAAACGCCCGGTCGGTTCGGCAGCCGTGCGAGGAACTCGCGCAGGTCGAACGGCGGGGGCTGCACGCCCTGCCCCTGCGGATCGTCCTTGCCGGCCACCTGCGTCGCGTCCGCTCAGCGGCGAAACAGCGCCCCGAGCCTTCGCGCGAAGTGCGCCGGCGGGCTCCAGTCGAGCCCGTCGAGCAACCGGTCGGCCAGCTCGGGGCGGTTGCACACCAGCACCATGTCGCAGCCGGCGGCGAGCGCCGCGCGTCCGCGCGCGACGATGTCGCCGGCCACCGCGGCTCCCTCCATCGTGAGGTCGTCGCTGAAGACCAGCCCGTCGAAGCCGAGCTTGCGGCGCAGGATGTCGCGCAGCCAGCGCCGCGAGAACCCGGCGGGCAGCGCGTCGACCTGCGGGTAGACCACGTGCGCCGGCATCACCGACAACAGCGTCTCGCCCAGCCACGCGTAGGGCGCGGCGTCGCCAGCCAGCAGCGTGTCGAGATCGCGCTCGTCGGTGGGCAGCGCGACGTGCGAGTCGGCCAGCGCCCAGCCGTGCCCGGGGAAGTGCTTGCCGCAGTTGGCCATGCCGGCGAGCAGCAGGCCGTGCGCGAGGCAGCGCGCGAGCATCGCCACGACGCGCGGGTCGGAGTGCAGCGCCCGGTCGCCGATCACCGCGGAGCGCCCCCAGTCGAGGTCGAGCACCGGCGTGAAGCTGAGATCGACGCCCACCTCGCCCAGTTCGGCGCCGATCGTGCGGCCGACCCCGGTGGCGCGCCGGCAGGCGCCCAGCACGTCGCGGTCCCACAGGTGGCCGAGTTCGCGCATCGGCGGCACCTGCGTGAAACCGGTGCGGAAGCGCTGCACGCGCCCGCCTTCGTGGTCGACGCAGATCAGCAGCCTCGGGCGGCGCAGCGCATGGATCTCGCCGCACAGGCGCGCGAGCTGCCGGCGCGATTCGAAATTGCGCGCGAACAGGATCACCCCGCCGACCAGCGGATGCATGAGGCGCTCGCGCTCGGCCGCGTCGAGCTTCGGCCCCTGCACGTCGAGCACCACCGGCCCGCGCGCCCGGCCGGCGGGTTCGCGGCGCGCCTCCGGTTCATCGTGCGCCACTGCACGCCGCATCACGGTCGCTCCTGTTCGATGATCACGAATGCCACTGCACTGTCGACCTCGTCCGACAGCGACACGTGCGCGACCAGCCCGCGCTCGCGCAGGTACGGCTCGAGCTCGTTGCGCGCGCTCGCCACCGGCCGGCCGCGGGCGTCGTTGAGCACCTGCAGCGACTGCAGCGTCATCGGAGCGCGCAGCCCCAGCCCGAGCGCCTTGGAGAACGCCTCCTTGGCGGCAAAACGCTTGGCCAGATAGCGCGCGGCGTAGCCGTTGCCGTGGCCCGCCTTGCCGAGGCGGCGACCGTATTCGGCGAACTCGTCGGGCCCGAGCACGCGCCGCGCGAAGCGCTCGCCGTAGCGCTCGAGCAGGCCCTGCACCCGCTCGACCATCACGATGTCGGTGCCGATGCCGTAGATCATGCGCCGGGCCGCGCGGCGGCCTCGCGGATCAGCCGCTTCATTTCGCGCACCGCCTCGCGCATGCCGGTGAACAGCGCGCGCGAGACGATCGCGTGGCCGATGTGCAGTTCGCGCACGCCCGGCAGCGCGGCCACCGGCTGCACGTTGAAGTAGTTCAGCGCGTGGCCGGCATTGAAGCGCATGCCCAGCGCCCGGATCGCCTCGCCCGCCTCGCGCAGCCGCGCGAGCTCGGCGAGCACCGCGGCGCCCTGTGCGTCGCGCCCCTGCGAATGGAACGCGTGCGCATACGGGCCCGTGTGCAGTTCGCACACGCGCGCACCGATGCGCGCGGCGGCCTCCACCTGGCGCAGCTCGGCGTCGATGAAGACGCTGGTCACGATCCCGGCATCGGCCAGCGTCGCCACCACCTGCGCCAGCCGCCCGGTCTGCGAGACGATGTCGAGCCCTCCTTCGGTGGTGATCTCGTGGCGCCCCTCCGGCACGAGCATCGCCATCTCGGGGCGCAGCTGCAGCGCGATGCCGACCATCTCGTCGGTGGCCGCCATCTCGAGATTCAGCTTGATGTGCGTGAGCTCGCGCAAGCGTCGGACGTCTGCGTCCTGGATGTGGCGCCGGTCTTCGCGCAGGTGCACCGTGATGCCGTCGGCGCCGCCCAGGTGCGCCTCGACCGCCGCCCAGACCGGGTCGGGTTCGTAGGTGCGGCGCGCCTGCCGCACGGTGGCGACGTGGTCGATGTTGACGCCGAGTTCGATCATTGCGTGCGCTTCCGGGCCTCGGGGGCGATCGTTCAGAGCTTCTGCAGGTCGATCAGGATCTGCCGGGTGTTCAGCGGCGCGCCTTCCAGATGATGCGAGAGAATCGCGCGCATCAGGTATTTTGCCTGCTGCCGGCCCGTGGCAGACGCGAATCGCCCCGTTGCCAGCTCGGCCAGCGTCGCGCCGCTGATCGACGCCTCGCCGCCGACGGCACCGATCGGCTCCCCGGCGACGAAGCCCTCCGACGGGCTCCACCGATACCGGCGATCGGGTTCGATCGGCCTGCCGGCAGCGTCGTGCGCGAGATCGGGCGCGTAACCGATCTCGCGCAGCAGCTGCCATTCGAAGCGGCGCAGCGTCTCGTCGAGCGCCGACCCCTCGGCGAGCCGGGCGATCGCTTCGCCGTAGGCGTCGAACAGCGGCGGATGCGGGTCTTCGCGCGGCAGCAGGCGCAGCAGCAGCTCGTTCAGGTAGAACGCGCACAGGAGCGCGTCACCCTGCGGCGCCGCCTGGCCGCCGGTCCACTCGACGCCGACGAGCGTGCGCAGCTCGCGCCGCCCCGACCAGGCCGCCAGCAGCGGCTGGAACTGCAGCAGCACCGCGCGCAGCGTCGAGCGCGGACGCTTCGCCCCCTTGGCGACCGCCGCGATTCGCCCGTGCTCGCGGGTGAACAGGTCGACGATCAGGCTGGTTTCCCGGTACGGCGTCGAATGCAGCAGCCAGGCCGGCTGCTGCGTCCTACTCGTAGCCATAGGCCCGCAGGCTCTGTTCGCTGCTCGCCCAGCCGGACTTCACCTTGACGAACAGCTCCAGGTAGACCTTGCCGCCGAAGAGCTTTTCCAGGTCGATGCGTGCCTCGGTGGCGATGCGCTTGATCCGTTCGCCGCGCGCGCCCAGCACGATCGGCCTCTGGCTTTCGCGATCGACCAGGATCGCCGCGTGCACGCGCCGCAGTTTCGGCGTCTGCTCGAAGCGCTCGATCTCGACCGTGCTGGCATAGGGCAGTTCGTCGCCGAGCTGTCGAAACAGCTTCTCGCGGATCAGCTCGGCCGCGAGGAAGCGTTCGCTGCGATCGGTGAGCGCGTCGGCCTCGTAGCGCGCCGGCCCCGCGGGCAGTCGGGCCGCGCACAGATCGAGCAGCAGGTCGACCTGGCGCCCGGTGCGCGCGCTGATCGGCACCACTTCGTCGAAGTCGCGCACGTGCCGGGCCTGCTCGACCAGCGCCATGAGCCGCGCCTTGTCGGCCACCGCGTCGATCTTGTTCACTGCGAGCAGCACCGGCCGGTCGGCGGGCAGCAGGCGCGCGATCTGCGCGTCGGCCGGCGTCCAGCGACGTCCGTCGCACAGCAGCACCACCACGTCTGCGTCTTCGGCCGCCTGCAGCGCGGTGCGGTTGAGCACCCGGGCGAGCGCTCCGCCGGTGCGCGTCTGGTAGCCCGGGCTGTCGAGGAACAGCAGTTGCGCGTCGGGCCGCGTCACGACCCCGACGATCCGGTGGCGCGTGGTCTGCGGCCGATCGGAGGTGATCGACAGCTTCTGCCCCACCAGCCGGTTCAGCAGCGTCGATTTGCCGACGTTCGGACGGCCGATGATCGCGACGTACCCGCAGCGGAACATCCGGAAACCCGTCGGGAACGGAACGAATCCGTTCTCAGGCAGCGCGTGCCGGGCGCGGATCCTCGAGGGCGGCTGCCGGCGGCGGTGCAGGAACGGCCGTCTCGTCGGACGAAGCGTCGTCGCGCTCGCCGGCCTGCGACGCCGCAGCCGCCGCAGCGGCGGCCCCGCCCATGGCCGCCGTACCCTGCGAGCCGGTGGCCTGCGCGGCCACCGCGCGCGCGGCGCGCGGTGCACGCGGGCGCCGCCCTCCAGCAGGCACCTGCGCCTGCGCCGCATCGAGCGCACCACGGGCGGCCGCCTGCTCGGCGGCGCGCCGGCTGGCACCGCTGCCCAGCACCCGGATCTTCAGCTTCGGGATCGCACACTCGACCTCGAACACCTGGCTGTGCGCGGCCCCGTGGGTCGCCACCACGGCGTAGACCGGCAGCGGAAGCTTCTTGCCCTGCAGGTACTCCTGCAGCAGGGTCTTGGCGTCCTTGCCCAGGGTGCGCGGATCGACCGTCTCGAGCACCGGGCGGTACAGCGCGACGATCACCGACTGCGCCGCCTCGAAGCCGCCGTCGAGGAACACCGCGCCGACGATCGCCTCGAGCGTGTCGCCGAGAATCGACGGCCGGCGAAAACCGCCGCTCTTCAGTTCACCCTCGCCCAGCAGCAGGTACTGGCTCAGGCCGAGGCGTTGCGCGATCTCGTACAGCGACTGCTGCTTGACCAGATTGGCGCGCAGCCGCGACAGGTCGCCCTCGTCGATGCGCGTGAAGTGACGGTAGAGCATCGCCGCGACCACGCAGTTGAGCACCGAGTCGCCGAGGAACTCGAGGCGCTCGTTGTTCGGCTGCCCGTGGCTGCGATGCGTCAACGCCTGCCGCAGCAGCGAAGCATCGGCGAAACGATGCCCGAGTTGCCGCTGCAACTCGTCGAGGCTCACGGGACGCGCCCCTTCATTGCGTGCTGCCCCGGTACTCGATCACCAGCGAGGCCGGGCCGAACAGCGCAATGCGCTTCTCGTACTCGAACGAGATGACCGTCTGCCCCCCCGCGTTCTTTTCTATCACCAGGTCCTTGCCGCTGATCGCCGTGATGTCGTCGATCGCCGCGTGCCGGTCGAACGCCACCTGGTAGTCGCGGGCCGAAGTGCCGCCCTCGGTCGCGATCTTGGTGATCGCGCTGCGGATCGCGTTGTACTCGAGCGCCGACGGCAGCACCTTCATCACCAGCAGTGCGAGAAGGGCGATCACTGCGCCGCCGAACAGCAGGCCGATCAGCGACAGCCCGCGCTGGGCGCGCCGGCGCGCCGGCGGGAACGCGGAAGGCACGATGCGATTCGCGGTCATTGGAAGCGTCCGATGCGGCTGAGGTCGCCGAAGTTCATCCAGATGAAGAAGGCCTTGCCGACGATGTTGCGTTCCGGGACGAATCCCCAGAAACGACTGTCGAGGCTGTTCTCGCGGTTGTCGCCCATCACGAAGTAGTGGCCGGAGGGCACGGTGCAGGTCACGCCCCGGCTCTGGTAATGGCACTGATCGAAGTGGGGAAAGCGCAGCACGGGTTGAATGACAGACGGTTTATCCAATTCTGTCAATACCTTATGGGCGATATCTCCGATCTTTTCTGAGTATTGTGGATAGATCGCCAGGCGCCGCCGATCCTCGAATTCGCCGGCCGCAACCAGTGGAACCTCCACCCCGTTGATCGCCAAGCGCTTGTTTTCATAGGATATTTTGTCTCCCGGCAGGCCGATGACGCGCTTGATGTAGTCGACCGAAGGATCCTGCGGGAAGCGGAAGACCATCACGTCGCCGCGCTGCGGCGAGCCCAGGTCGAACACCTTGGCGTGCACCACCGGCAGGCGCACTCCGTAGCTGAACTTGTTCACCAGGATCAGGTCGCCGACGAACAGCGTCGGCAGCATGGATTCCGACGGTATCTTGAACGGCTCGGCGACGAACGAGCGCAGCAGGAACACTACCGCGATCACCGGGAACAGGCCCGCCGTGTACTCGAGCCACAACGGCTGCTTCTCGTGCACTGCGCGCAAGCGCTCGCGTTCGGCGGCTACCGCCGGCTCGCCCATCGACGCGCGCAGCCGCGCCGCGGCCTCGCGCTCGAAGTCGCGCACCGCGGCGTCGGCAACGCGCACGCGCCGGCGCCGGAACACGAAGCGGTCGGCCAGCCAGGCGACGAAGGTCAGCACCAGCAGCAGGAACAGGATCAGGGCGAAATTCATCGTTCGGAGCCTTGCGGTCGGTGCATTCCGGTGTGGTTCAGCGCTCGTCGACCTTGAGCACTGCGAGGAAGGCTTCCTGCGGAATCTCGACGCTGCCCACCTGCTTCATCCGCTTCTTGCCGGCCTTCTGTTTCTCGAGCAGTTTCTTCTTGCGGGTGATGTCCCCGCCGTAGCACTTGGCGAGCACGTTCTTGCGCAGCGCCTTGACGTTCTCGCGGGCCACGATGTTGCTGCCGATCGCCGCCTGGATCGCCACGTCGTACATCTGGCGCGGGATCAGCTCGCGCATCCTGGCGGCCACCTCGCGTCCGCGGCCCGGCGCCACGCTGCGGTGAACGATCAGCGACAGCGCGTCGACCCGCTCGCTGTTCACCAGGATGTCGAGTTTCACCACGTCGGAGGCGCGGTATTCCCTGAACTCGTAGTCCATCGAGGCGTAGCCGCGCGAGGTCGACTTGAGCCTGTCGAAGAAGTCGAGCACGATCTCGTTCATCGGCAGTTCGTAGGTCAGGTGCACCTGGCGGCCGTGGTAGGCCATGTTCATCTGCACGCCGCGCTTGTTGGTGCACAGCGTGATCACGTTGCCCACGTATTCCTGCGGCGTGAAGATCGTGACCGTGACGATCGGCTCGCGGATCTCCTCGATCTTCGAGGGGTCGGGCATCTTCGACGGGTTCTCGACCCGCAGCACGGTGCCGTCGCGCAGCAGCACCTCGTAGACCACCGTCGGTGCGGTGGTGATCAGGTCCATGTCGAACTCGCGCTCCAGGCGCTCCTGCACGATGTCCATGTGCAGCAGGCCGAGGAAGCCGCAGCGGAAGCCGAAACCGAGCGCTTGCGAGACCTCGGGCTCGAACTGCAGCGACGCGTCGTTCAGCTGCAGCTTCTCGAGCGCCTCGCGCATTGCCTCGAACTGGTTCGCCTCCACCGGATACAGCCCGGCGAACACCGACGGCTTGATCTCGCGAAAACCCGGCAGCGGCGCGTCGGCCGACGGGCTGACCAGCGTGATCGTGTCGCCGACCTTCGCCGCCTTCAGCTCCTTCATGCCGGTGACCAGGAAGCCGACCATGCCGGCGCCGAGCGCCTCGCACGGCGCCGACTTCGGGGTGAACACGCCCAGCTGCTCGCAGACGTAGCTGGCGCCGGTGGCCATCAGGCGGATGCGGTCGCGCTGCCTGAGCGTGCCGTTCACCACGCGCACCAGCATCACCACGCCGACGTAGTTGTCGAACCAGGAGTCGATGATCAGCGCCTGCAGCGGCGCCGCCGGATCTCCCCTGGGCGGCGGCACGCGCGCGACGATTGCCTCGAGGATCTCGTCGACTCCCATGCCGGTCTTGGCGCTGGCGCGGATCGCGTGGCTCGCGTCGATGCCGATCACGTCCTCGATTTCGGCCGCGGCCGAATCGGGGTCGGCCTGCGGCAGGTCCATCTTGTTGAGCACCGGCACCACTTCGACGCCCAGCTCGATCGCGGTGTAGCAGTTCGCCACCGTCTGGGCCTCGACGCCCTGCGAGGCGTCGACCACCAGCAGCGCGCCCTCGCAGGCCGAGAGCGAGCGGCTGACCTCGTAGGAGAAGTCGACGTGGCCCGGCGTGTCGATCAGGTTCAGGTCGTAGACCCGGCCGTCGGCCGCCCGGTACTTCAGCGCGGCGGTCTGCGCCTTGATCGTGATGCCGCGCTCGCGCTCGAGCGCCATCGAGTCGAGCACCTGCTCGGCCATCTCGCGATCGGTCAGGCCGCCGCAGCGCTGGATCAGCCGGTCGGCGAGCGTCGACTTGCCGTGATCGATATGCGCGATGATCGAGAAATTGCGGATGTGCTGCATGGGAAGGCCGGGACACCGGCAGGCAAGCGGTGTCAGCGCCTTTCGGGCCGCACCGGCACGAACTGCGCATTCTCGCCGCGACGCACCAGCAGCACCGCCGTTCGCGACAGGTCGAGCTTCCCGACCAGCTCGGCGAACTGGCGCGCGCTGCTCACCTCCTGGTTGTTCAGCGCCATCACGATGTCGCCGCCGCGGATGCCGGCGCGCGCTGCCACGCCCTCGGCAGACTCGACCAGGACGCCGTTGCGCAACCTGAGCTGCTGCTTGCGCTCGACGGGAATGTCGGAAACGACCAGCCCCAGCGCGTTGGCCACCTTCGGCGGCGCGCCGCCGCCGCGCGGCGGTAACTGGCGCCCGCTCGGAGTCGCGACCTGGTCGGATTCCATCTCGGCCACCGCGATCGTCAGCGACCTCTGCTCGCCGCGTCGCCAGACCTGCACGCTCACCTTCGTGCCCGGCCGCGTGCCGCCGACCAGCCGCGGCAGGTCGCTGGAGCGCTCCACCTGCTTGCCGTCGAAGCGCTGGATGATGTCGCCCACCTCGATGCCTGCCTTTTCGGCCGGCCCGCCCGGCTCCAGGCTGCGCACCAGCGCCCCGGCAGCCTTCGGCAGCCCGAGCGGTTCGGCGACCTCCCGGGTGACCTCGGCGATGCCCACGCCGATTCGGCCCCGGATCACTCGTCCGCTCGCACGCAGCTGGTCGGCCACGCGCATCGCCTCGTCGATCGGGATTGCGAACGAGATGCCCATGAAGCCGCCGGTACGGCTGTAGATCTGAGAGTTGATGCCGACTACCTCGCCGGCCATGTTGAGCAGCGGCCCCCCGGAGTTGCCGGGGTTCACCGCGACGTCGGTCTGGATGAAAGGCAGGTATTCGCCGGTGTCGCGGCTCTTGGCCGAGACGATGCCGGCTGTCACCGTGCTGTCGAACCCGAACGGCGAGCCGATCGCGATCACCCATTCGCCGACGCGCAGCTTGCGCGAGTCGCCGATCGGCAGCCTGGGAAGATCGGCGACCTCGATCTTCACCAGCGCCACGTCGGTGCGGCGGTCAGAGCCGATCAGCTTGCCGCGGAACTCGCGCTTGTCGGCCAGCGTGACGTAGATCTCGTCGGCGCCGTCGACCACGTGGTGATTGGTCATCACGTAGCCGTCGGAGGAGATGACGAAACCGGAACCGACTCCGCGCGGCACTTCGTCGCCGTGGCCGCGCGGCCCCGGAGACGGGGCCTGGCGCGGCGGAAAGAAGCGGCGAAAGAACTCGTAGAACGGATCGTTCTCGTCCAGCCCCTCGGGAAACGGGAACTGCGGCATCTGCGTGCGCTCGCGCACCCTTTCGGCGGTGCGGATGTTGACCACGGCCGGCGCGGCGCGCTCGACCAGGTCGGCGAAGTCGGGAAGCTGGCGCGCCTGCGCGGCCGCGGGCTGCGGCGTCCAGCCAGCCGCAAACGCGCCGAGCGCAAGCACGCAGGCGAGCAACAGTCGGTTCATCGTGATCCGGATCATCGGTGATCTGCCCCGATCGGAAAGGTAACAGACGAGATGGGATGGCAGCCTGGCGAATTCAAGCCGCGCCACGCTCGAGCCACGCCAGCCAGGTGCGCAGACTGCGCCACTGGGCCGGCTCGCAGGCACCGCGCGCCACCAGGGTGTCGCGTCGCGCCCCCGCGAGCTGCGTCGAAAAACGGATCCAGACCAGGCGCTCGGTCACGCACCAGCGCTCGATGCGGACCGGCTGCGCTGCGCCCTGCCCGTCGGGGGCTTGCCAGCAAGCCTGCCCGGCCGGATCGACGCTCAACCGGCCCCGCGCCAGCCCGTGCCCGCCGCGCTGCCAGGCAGCGGCGCACGCAAACGGCGCCACGGCGAGCAGGATGCCGCCCCACGGCGACGAGGCGAGCCAGGCCGCAAGCGCGAAGCCCGCGGCGGCCAGCGCCACC
Source organism: Burkholderiales bacterium (assembly GCA_003577305.1). Lineage (GTDB taxonomy): Bacteria > Pseudomonadota > Gammaproteobacteria > Burkholderiales > Burkholderiaceae_E > Zeimonas. Next base: position 1,066 of record QEVL01000004.1, on the reverse strand, counting down.
ACGGTCATGCGCAGCGCGCGCAGCGCCTCGCCCGGCGCGGCGTGCAGTTCGAAAGCGATCGACATGGCCGTCGTGCCGGCCGATGCGCGCGGGCCGCCGGGTTCAGACCCGGCGCAGCACCAGCGTGCCGTTGGTGCCGCCGAAGCCGAACGAGTTCTTCATCGCGACGCCGATCGGCAGGTCGCGAGCGGTGTTGGCGCAGTAATCCAGGTCGCACTCCGGATCCTGCTCGAAGATGTTGATCGTCGGCGGCGAGACCTGGTGGTGGATCGCCAGCGCGGTGAAAACGGTCTCGATGCCGCCGGCGCCGCCCAGCAGGTGCCCGGTCATCGACTTGGTCGAATTGACCACCAGTCGGCGCGCCGCGTCCTCGCCCAGCGCAGCCTTGATCGCGTCGGTTTCGTTCTTGTCGCCCAGCGGCGTGGAGGTGCCGTGGGCGTTCAGGTAGTCGATTTCCGCGGGCGCCACGCCGGCGTCGCGCAGCGCGGCGAGCATGCAGCGCCGCGGCCCGTCCATGTCGGGGGCGGTGATGTGATGCGCGTCGGCGCTCATGCCGAAGCCCGCGACCTCGGCGTAGATGCGTGCGCCGCGACGCCTGGCGTGTTCGTATTCCTCGAGCATCAGCACGCCTGCGCCCTCGCCGAGCACGAAGCCGTCGCGGTCGCGGTCCCAGGGCCGGCTCGCGGTGGCGGGATCGTCGTTGCGCACCGACAGCGCACGTGCCGCGCAGAAGCCGCCGAGCCCGAGCGGCGAGATCGTCGCCTCGGAACCGCCGGCGACGATCGCATCGGCATCGCCGTAGGCGATGATGCGCGCGGCGTCGCCCACGCAGTGCAGCCCGGTGGTGCAGGCACTGACGATCGCGTAGTTCGGGCCCTTCAGCCCGGCCATGATCGACATCTGGCCCGAGATCATGTTGATGATCGAGCCGGGCACGAAGAACGGCGACACCCGTCGCGGACCGCGCTGGGTCAGTTCGGCGTGCGTGGCCTCGATCAGCGGCAGGCCGCCGATGCCCGAGCCGATGATCACCCCGATGCGCTCGGCGTTGGCCTCGGTGACCTCG
>QEVL01000043.1 GCA_003577305.1 Burkholderiales bacterium | reverse complement strand
ACGAAGTTCTCGATGCCCAGCGTGTCCAGCGTCTGGCCGCCGAAGCGCTCGGCGACGAGGCCGGTGCGGATGCCCTTGCGCGCGGCGTACACCGCCGCCGCGGCGCCGGCCGGACCACCGCCGACGATCAGCACGTCGAACGGCGCCTTCGCGCCGAGCTTGGCGGCGTCGCGCGCCGCCGCGCCGGTGTCGACCTGGGCCAGGATCTCGGCGAGCCCCATGCGGCCCGACGCGAACGGCTGGCCGTTGAGGAACACGCTGGGCACGGCCATGATCTGGCGCCGTTCGACCTCGCCCTGGAACAGTGCGCCGTCGATCGCGACGTGGCGGACGCGCGGGTTGAGCACCGCCATCAGGTTCAACGCCTGCACGACGTCGGGGCAGTTGTGGCAGGACAGGCTCATCCAGGTCTCGAACACCAGTTCGCCGTCGGGGCGCAGCGCCTGGATCTGCTCGATCACCTCGGCGTCGACCTTCGGCGGGTGGCCACCGGCCTGCAGCAGCGCGAGCACCAGCGACGTGAACTCGTGGCCCATCGGCACCGCGGCGAAGCGCACGCCCATGTCGGCGCCGGCGCGCGTGATCTGGAACGAGGGCCGGCGTGTGTCGCTGCCGTCGAAGCGGGCGCTCACCTTGTCGCTGAGACCTGCGATGGCTTCCAGCAGCTCGCGCATCTGCGCCGACTCGGCGCGATCGTCGAGCGACGCGACGAGCTCCACCGGCTGCGTGATGCGACCGAGGTAGGCGGCGAGCTGGGCCTTGATGTTGGCGTCGAGCATGGCGGTCTCCTGAGAGTGATGGGCGGGTGGGTCGGGGCCCGGTCGCCAAGGCCCGGCAAGGCCCTGGCGACTGGGACCGCAGGTCCAGTCGGAAACGAGCAGTGGCGCACGCGCCGCGGCTCGAGCGGCCGCCGCGGATCCGGCGGCGCCGGCCCGCTGGCGGGCCCTGCAGGCCGCACCGGGCCTCGCGGCCCGGTTCCTCGCGAAGCGCGTCGGGGGGTGGACCCCGTCAGATCTTGCCGACCAGGTCCAGCGACGGGGTCAGCGTCGCCGCGCCCTCGTTCCACTTGGCCGGGCAGACCTGGCCGGGGTTCTTCGCGACGTACTGAGCGGCCTTGAGCTTGCGCAGCGTCTCCTTGACGTCACGCGCGATCGCGTTGTCGTGCACTTCGGCGGTCTTGACCACGCCGTCGGGATTGACGATGAACGTGCCGCGCAGCGCCAGACCTTCTTCCTCGATGTGCACGCCGAACATGCGCGTGAGCGTGTGCGTCGGGTCGCCGACCAGCGGGAAGCGGGCCTTGCCCACGGCCGGGCTGGTCTCGTGCCAGACCTTGTGCGAGAAGTGCGTGTCGGTGGTGACGATGTAAACCTCGGCGCCCAGGTCCTTGAACTGGGCGTAGTTGTCGGCCGCGTCCTCGACCTCGGTCGGGCAGTTGAAGGTGAACGCCGCCGGCATGAAGATCAGAACCGACCACTTGCCCTTGAGCGAGTTGTCGCTCACTTCCACGAACTTGCCGTTGTGGAAGGCGGTGGTCTTGAACGGCTGGACTTGGGTGTTGATGACGGACATCGTGAACTCCTGTCGATAGAAAGGGTTGATGGGAATTGAAGAATCGACAGGCAGCATTTTATGTGCAGTGCAGCATCTCTTGGATTGATTAAGGGAATGCCGGCGATAGCCAATGTCGATGGAGGGTGATGCCGGCACGGCCTGCCGGCGCCCGGCCGCGCAGGGCACCTCGCTGGCAGGCACTGCCCGCCGACGTCGCCATCGGTCGCCGCGGTTGGCGCGGCGCCGGTGCGCCGGCGGCGCCTGCCGGGGACGCCGCGGGGCCGAAGGCGCCTCGGGCGTCGCCCTTTGTTACCGCGCGCCGAGCGCTTCCCAGCGCTCGAGCGCGGCCGTCAGCTCGTCTTCGATCTGCGCGTAGCGGGCCTGCAGCGCGACGACGGCCTGCGGCTCGCGCGTGTACAGGTCGGCGCTGGCCAGCCTTTCGGCCAGCGACTTCTGCTCGGCCTCGAGCGCGTCGATGCGCGCGGGCAGTTCGTCGAGTTCGCGCTGCTCCCTGAAGCCGAGCTTGCGCGCCGGCTTCGCCGCGGCCGGCGGCGATGCGGCCGGCGCGGGCTTCGGCGCCGGCGCAGCCGCCGAGGCCGCGAGACTGCGCTCGCGCTGCACCTTCCAGTCTTCGTAACCGCCTTCGTACTCGCGCCAGCGGCCGTCGCCCTCGTACGCGATCGTGCTGGTGACGACGTTGTCGAGGAAGCGCCGGTCGTGGCTGACGAGGAACAGCGTGCCGCGGTAGTCCTGCAGCAACTGTTCGAGCAGTTCGAGCGTGTCGATGTCGAGGTCGTTGGTCGGCTCGTCGAGCACCAGCACATTGGCCGGCAACGCGAACAGGCGCGCGAGCAGCAGGCGGTTGCGCTCGCCGCCCGACAGCGAGCGCACCGGCGAGTTCGCGCGCTCGGGCGCGAACAGGAAGTCGCCGAGGTAGCTCATGACGTGCTTGCGCACGCCGGCAGCGTCGATCCACTCGCTGCCGGGGCTGATCGTGTCGGCCAGCGTCGCGTCCGGGTCGAGCGCGCTGCGCAGCTGGTCGAAGTACGCCACCTGCAGCTTCGTGCCCTGGCGCACCGTGCCCGCGGTCGGCTGCAGTTCGCCGAGGATCAGCTTGAGCAGCGTCGTCTTGCCCGCGCCGTTCGGGCCGATCAGCCCGACCTTGTCGCCGCGCAGGATCGTCGCGTCGAAGCGGTCGACGACGAGCTTGTCCCCGAACCGCATCGTGACGTCGCGCAGCTCGGCAACGATGCGTCCGCTCCTCATGCCCGCGTCGACCTCCAGACGCACCTGCCCCAGCGCCTCGCGCCTCGCGGCACGCTGCGCGCGCAGCGCCTGCAGCCGCTGCACGCGGGCGACGCTGCGCGTGCGCCGCGCCTCGACGCCCTTGCGGATCCACACCTCCTCCTGGGCGAGCAGCTTGTCGGCGCGCGCGCTGGCGAGCGCCTCGCCGGCGAGCTCCCGCTCCTTCGCGCGCTCGTAGGCCGCGAAGTTGCCCGGGTAGCTGCGGATCTGCCCGCGGTCGAGTTCGAGGATGCGCGTGCACACCGCGTCGAGAAACGCGCGGTCGTGCGTCACGACGATGACGCTGCCCGCGAAGTCGCGCAGCAGGCCCTCGAGCCAGGCGATCGCGTCGAGGTCGAGGTGGTTCGTCGGCTCGTCGAGCAGCAGCACGTCGGGCAGCGCCACCAGCGCCTGCGCCAGCGCGACGCGCTTGCGCAGGCCGCCCGACAGCTCGCCGAGGCGCCACGCGCCGACCAGGCCCAGCCGCTGCAACGTCGTCGCCACGCGCGTTTCCCAGTTCCACGCGTCGAGCGCCTCGATGCGCGTCTGCAGCGCGTCGAGGTCGACCCCTGGCGCATGCGCCTCGTACTGCGCGCGCAGTTCGCGCGCTTCGGCCACGCCGTCGGCCACCGCGTCGAACACGGTCACGGCGTCGTCGAAGACAGGCTCCTGCGCGACGTAGCGGATGCGCAGCCCCTGCGTGCGCTGCAGCACCCCGTCGTCGGGCCTTTCCAGGCCGGCGACGATCTTCAGCAGCGACGACTTGCCGGCACCGTTGCGTCCGATCAGCCCGAGCCGCTCGCCGGTGTCGAGCGCGAAACCCGCGCCGTCGAGCAGCGGCACGTGGCCGTAGGCGAGGTGGGCGTTGGCGAGCGACAGGACGGCCATCGTGGCGTGCGGGATGCGGACTCGGCACTGTACCCGTCGTCGAACGGGCGTCGCGTGCCGACCACGCCCGCTGCCGCCGCGCTGGACGCATGGCAGCACCGGCGTGCTACATTCCGCACCGCATGTCGCGCTTCACGCTCTTCTTTGCGTACTTTTGGTTCTCGCGGCGCCCCGGCGCAGGAGAGGACAGCGCGTAGTCGAACGAGCCGACCGATTCCTGAAAACCGCCGGGTGACCCCCGGCGGTTTTTTTTCGCCTCTGCCATCGCCCATCGAACCCCCAGGAGCCGAGATGACCGCCAAGACCGCCCTCGCCGCCGACACCCGGCAGGCGCCGCCGCCGGACCGCACCAGCCAGACCGACGACGAGCGCATCAAGGACATCATCCCGCTGCCGCCGCCGGAACACCTGATCCGCTTCTTCCCGATCCGCGGCACGCCGATGGAGACGCTGGTGGTCGACACGCGCCGGCGCATCCGCCAGATCCTGCATGGCAAGGACGACCGGCTGCTGGTCGTCATCGGCCCCTGCTCGATCCACGACCCGGCGGCGGCGATGGACTACGCGCGCCGCCTCAAGCCGCTGCGCGACCGCCACGCCGGCACGCTCGAGGTCGTGATGCGCGTGTACTTCGAGAAGCCGCGCACCACGGTCGGCTGGAAGGGGCTGATCAACGACCCCTACCTCGACGAGAGCTTCCGCATCGACGAAGGGCTGCGCATCGCGCGCCAGCTGCTGCTCGACATCAACCGTCTCGGGCTGCCGGCGGGCAGCGAGTTCCTCGACGTGATCAGCCCGCAGTACATCGGCGACCTGATCAGCTGGGGGGCGATCGGTGCGCGCACCACCGAGAGCCAGGTGCACCGCGAGCTGGCCAGCGGGCTGTCGGCGCCGATCGGCTTCAAGAACGGCACCGACGGCAACATCAAGATCGCG
>QEVL01000042.1 GCA_003577305.1 Burkholderiales bacterium | reverse complement strand
GCACGCCAAGCCGGGGCAGGACTTCTTCCCGCTGACCGTCGACTACATCGAGAAGACCTACGCCGCGGGCCGCATCCCGGGCAGCTTCTTCAAGCGCGAAGGCCGCCCGAGCGAACTCGAGACGCTAACGTCGCGCCTGATCGACCGCCCGATCCGCCCGCTGTTTCCCGACGGCTTCTTCAACGAGGTGCAGGTCGTCGTGCACGTGCTGAGCCTGAATCCCGAGGTGCAGGCCGACATCGCCGCGATGATCGCCACCAGCGCCGCGCTGAGCGTGTCGGGCATCCCGTTCAACGGCCCGATCGGCGCCGCACGCGTGGGCCACGTCAACGGCGAGTACGTGCTGAACCCGGGCAAGGGGCAGCTCGCCGACAGCCGGCTCGACCTGGTGGTCGCCGGCACCGAGGCCGCGGTGCTGATGGTCGAGTCCGAGGCCGACCAGCTCAGCGAAGAGGTGATGCTCGGCGCGGTGGTGTTCGGCCACGAGCAGAGCAAGGTCGCGATCGAGGCGATCCATGAACTGGTGCGCGAGGCCGGCAAGGCCGAGTGGCAGGCCGCCGGGACGTGGAGCCCGCCGGCCAAGGACGAGGGCTTCATCGCCAAGGTCACGGCGCTGGGCGAGGACAAGCTGCGCGCCGCGTACCAGATCCGCAGCAAGCAGGCGCGCACGCAGGCCTGCCGCGAGGCCTATGCCTACGTCATCGGTGCGCTGACCGAAGAGGGCATCGCCTTCGACACCGTCAAGGTCGAGGCGATGCTGTTCGACATCGAGGCGCGCATCGTGCGCGGCCAGATCCTGGCCGGCGAGCCGCGCATCGACGGCCGCGACACGCGCACCGTGCGCCCGATCGAGATCCGCACCGGGGTGCTGCCGCGTACGCACGGCTCGGCGCTGTTCACGCGCGGCGAGACGCAGGCGCTGGTGGTGGCCACGCTGGGCACCGAGCAGGACGCGCAGAAGATCGACGCGCTGGCCGGCGAGTACCAGGACCGCTTCCTGATGCACTACAACATGCCGCCGTTCGCCACCGGAGAGACGGGGCGCGTGGGCTCGCCGAAGCGGCGCGAGGTCGGCCACGGGCGGCTGGCCAAGCGCGCGCTGGTGCCCTGCCTGCCCGGGCGCGACGAGTTCCCGTACGTGATGCGCGTCGTCAGCGAGATCACCGAGAGCAACGGCTCGTCGTCGATGGCCTCGGTGTGCGGCGGCTGCCTGGCGCTGATGGACGCCGGCGTGCCCATGAAGGCGCACGTGGCCGGCATCGCGATGGGGCTGATCAAGGAAGGCAACCGCTTCGCCGTGCTCACCGACATCCTCGGCGACGAGGACCACCTCGGCGACATGGACTTCAAGGTCGCCGGCACCACCGGCGGCATCACGGCGCTGCAGATGGACATCAAGATCCAGGGCATCACCAAGGAGATCATGCAGGTCGCGCTGGCGCAGGCCAAGGAAGCGCGGATGCACATCCTGGGCAAGATGGTCGAGGCCGTCGGCGGTGCCAAGGAGGAACTGAGCCCGTTCGCGCCGCGCCTGTACACGATGAAGATCAATCCGGAGAAGATCCGCGACGTGATCGGCAAGGGCGGCGCGACGATCCGCGCGCTGACCGAGGAGACCGGCACCACGATCGACATCGGCGAGGACGGCACGATCACGATCGCCAGCACCGACGGCGACAAGGCGCAGCACGCGATCCGGCGCATCACCGAGATCACGGCCGAGGCCGAGGTGGGCAAGGTCTACGAAGGTCCGATCACCAAGCTGCTCGACTTCGGCGCGCTGGTCAACATCCTGCCGGGCAAGGACGGCCTGCTGCACATCAGCCAGATCGCGCACCAGCGCGTCGAGCAGGTCAGCGACTTCCTCAAGGAAGGCCAGGTGGTCAAGGTCAAGGTGCTCGAGACCGACGACAAGGGCCGCATCAAGCTCAGCATGAAGGCGCTGCTCGACAAGCCCGAGGGCTGGGTCGAGGAGGAGCGCCCGCGTCGCGACCGCGACGACCGCGGCGGCCGCTACGAACGCGGCGACCGCGGCCCGCGCCGCGACCGGGGCGACCGTCCCGAGCGCGCGGAGCGTGAACCGGCGGTCGACGCCGCGCCGTCCGGCGACGAGCCGCCGGCGCGCGACGAGTGACGCTGCGGGGCCGACGCCGGCGATGAACGCCATCGAGATCACCGCCCCGGGCGGCCCCGAGGTGCTGCGCGCGGTCGAGCGCGCGGCGCCGCTGCCGGCGGCCGGCGAACTGCTGATCGCGGTGCGCGCCTCGGGCGTCAACCGCCCCGACGTGCTGCAGCGCAAGGGCGCGTACCCGCCGCCGCCGGGGGCATCGGACTTGCCCGGGCTCGAGGTCGCCGGTACGGTGGCCGGCGGCGACGCCGCCGAACTGGCCGCCGCCGGCTTCGCGCTCGGCGACCGGGTGTGCGCGCTGGTCGCCGGCGGCGGTTACGCCGAGCGGTGCGCCGCGCCGATCGGCCAGTGCCTGCCGGTGCCGGCGGGGCTCACCGACGTCGAGGCGGCGGCGCTGCCCGAGACCTTCTTCACCGTCTGGCAGAACGTGTTCGAGATCGCGCGGCTGCAGCCCGGCGAGACGCTGCTGGTGCAGGGCGGCTCGAGCGGGATTGGGGTGACGGCGATCCAGCTGGCCAGGGCGCTGGGTTCGGCGGTGATCGTCACCGCCGGCAGCGACGACAAGTGCGCCGCGTGCGTGCAGTTCGGCGCCGACCACGCGATCAACTACCGCACGCACGACTTCGTCGCCGAGGTCGGGCGGCTGACCGGCGGACGCGGCGTCGACGTCGTGCTCGACATGGTCGCCGGGGACTACGTCGCGCGCGAGGTGCAGTGCCTGGCCGACGACGGGCGGCTGGCGATCATCGCGGTGCAGGGTGGCACCGCGTCGAGCTTCGACGCCGGTCTGGTGCTGCGCAAGCGCCTGGCGATCACCGGCTCGACGCTGCGCGCGCGCCCGCTCGCGTACAAGGCGCGGCTCGCGCGGGCGCTGCGCGAGCGCGTGTGGCCGCTGCTCGAGGCCGGGCGCGTGAAGCCGGTGATCCACCGCGTGTTCCCCGCGGCCGAGGCCGCGGCGGCGCACGCGCTGATGGAGTCGGGCGCGCACGTGGGCAAGATCGTGCTGACCTGGTGAGGACGACGCTGCGATGAACACGCGACGCAAGCTGGTGGTGGGCAACTGGAAGATGCACGGCAGCCGCAAGGGCAACGCCGAGCTGCTCGAGGGCATCGTCGCCGCGCGGCCGTTCGGCTGCGACGTCGCGGTGTGCGTGCCGTTCCCGTACCTGGCCGAGACCGCGGTGGCGCTGGCCGCCAGCGACCTGCGCTGGGGTGCGCAGGACTGCTCGGCGCACGAGCAGGGCGCCTACACCGGCGAGGTCTCGGCCGCCATGCTGCACGAGTTCGGCTGCCGCTACGTCATCGTCGGCCACTCGGAGCGCCGCGCCTACCACGGCGAGGGCGACCAGCTGGTGGCCGACAAGGCCAAGGCGGCGCTGGCGCGCGGCGTCACGCCGATCGTGTGCGTCGGCGAGACGCTGGCGCAGCGCGAGGCCGGCGAAACCGAGGCGGTGGTCAAGCGCCAGCTGTCGGCGGTGATCCACACGCTGGCGCACTGCGCCAGCGAGATGGTCGTCGCCTACGAGCCGGTGTGGGCCATCGGCACCGGCCGCACCGCGACACCCGGTCAGGCGCAGCAGGTGCACGCGCTGCTGCGCGCGCAGCTGCTGGCGGCCACGCCGCACGCACCGGGCATGAAGATCCTCTACGGCGGCAGCGTCAAGCCCGACAACGCGCGCGAGCTGTTCGCGCAGCCCGACATCGACGGTGGCCTGATCGGCGGCGCGTCGTTGAAGGCGGCGGACTTCGTCGCCATCTGCCGTGCCGCCGACGCCACCTGAACTCGACGACAAGACCTGGGAAGAGAACACCCATCATGCAGATCTGGATGAACATCGTGCTGGTGATCCAGCTCGTCTCGGCGCTGGCGATGATCGGCCTGGTGCTGGTGCAGCACGGCAAGGGCGCCGACATGGGCGCGTCGTTCGGCAGCGGCTCGGCCGGCAGCCTGTTCGGCGCCAGCGGCAGCGCGAACTTCCTGTCGCGTTCGACGGCGGTGCTCGCCAGCGTGTTTTTCGTCTGCACGCTGGCGCTGGCCTACATGGGCAACACGCGCGCGCTGGCCCCGGCCGAGGCGCAAGGTTCGAGCGTGCTCGAGCGCGCCGCACCGGCCGCCAGCGCGCCGGACGCGCCGGCGCAGATCCCCGGCGCGATCGCGCCGCCGGCACCGGTGCCGGCCCCCCCCGCCGCGGCGGGGTCGGCGGCGATTCCGGCCAACTGATCGAACGCAAGCGAGGGCGATCCGGCTACGGGTTGACCCTCGGAGCGGCGTGCTTTTGCGCTTAGAATGCGCGGCTGTCTGACGAGCCCCTCCTCATGCGACTCAGACACGAAGACCGTCCTGGCCGACGTGGTGGAATTGGTAGACACGCTATCTTGAGGGGGTAGTGGCGAAAGCTGTGCGAGTTCGAGTCTCGCCGTCGGCACCAGGGTTTCGACAGTCCGCTTTTCCGAGATCGCCGCGACGTCCTCACCCGGTGCGTCGCGGCGGGCCCTGACAGGTTCGTGCAGGGTTCGGCAGGCAAGCTCGGGCTCACCGCGGTGGCCTCGATGCGCGAGGCCTGCGACGCCGGGTGAGCGAACAAGAGCACGCCGACACCATGGACCTGCAACAGTACCTGCCCGTCATCCTGTTCATCCTGGTCGGCGTGGCGGTCGGCGTCGCGCCGCAGGTCCTCGGCTTCGTCTTCGGCCCCAACCGACCCGACCCCGAGAAGAACTCGCCGTACGAGTGCGGCTTCGAGGCCTTCGAGGACGCGCGCATGAAGTTCGACGTGCGCTACTACCTCGTCGCGATCCTGTTCATC
>QEVL01000031.1 GCA_003577305.1 Burkholderiales bacterium | reverse complement strand
CGAGGAGTTCAAGGGCACCGGCAACATGGAGCTGCACCTGAACCGGCGGATGATGGAGAAGCGCGTCTACCCGGCGATCGACATCAACCGCTCGGGCACCCGCCGCGAGGAGCTCCTCATCAAGGCAGACGTACTGCAGAAGATCTGGATCCTGCGCAAGCTGCTGCACGACATGGACGAGCTCGAGGCGATGGAGTTCCTGCTCGACAAGGTGCGCCAGACCCGGAGCAACCAGGAGTTCTTCGAGATGATGCGCCGCGGCGGCTGACGCGCGGAGCCGCGCACGGCTTGCGCCACGTTCGCGAAACCCCTTATAATTCAAGGCTTTTCCGCTTGCTCTCGAGTTCGACGCGAACCCCGGCCGGCGGGTTCGGAGACCCAGTCATGAAACAAGGCATCCACCCCGAGTACCGCGACGTCGTCTTCATGGACATGTCGAACGGCTTCAGGTTCGTCACCCGGTCCACCGTCGCCACGCGCGAGAAGATCACGATGGACGACGGCAAGGAATACCCGCTGTTCAAGCTCGACGTGACCTCCGAGTCGCATCCGTTCTACACCGGCGCGCAGCAGCGCATCATCGAAGCCGGCCGCGTCGAGAAGTTCCGCCAGAAGTTCGCGCGCACCGGCAAGTGATCCCGGTGCGGGGCCGCGCCAGCGCCGGCCGCACGCCCGCCCGATGATCGCCGCCGCCGGCGATCGCCCGCGACGCGCGGCCCGTGGCCGCGCCGATCGAGAAGGCAGCGCCCGCTGCCTTTTTTGATTTATCGTGCGCAGGCGCATGAAACCGTTCATCGTCACCGATCTCGAAGCAGGCAAGCTGCCGCGGTGGGCGCTGCTGCTGCTGTGCGCACTCTACGTGCTGCCCGGCTTCATCGGGCGCGACCCGTGGCGCACGCAGGACGCCGCCGGCTTCGGCATCGCGCTGTCGATGATCCGCGGTGACGCTGCCGACTGGCTGATGCCGAACATCGGCAACCTGCCGGTTCCTTCCGAAGGCCCGTTGCCGTTCTGGATCGCGGCATCGATCGGCGGGTTCGCCGCGCCGCTGATCGGCGAACATGCCGGCGTACGCCTGGCGGTGGCCGCGGTGCTGGCGCTGGCGCTGATGCTGGCCTGGTACGCGGCCTGGGCGCTGGCGCGCCGACCCGGCGTGCAGCCCTCCGACCCCTTCGGCGCGTCGGCCTCCAGCATCGACTACGGCCGCGCGATCGCCGACTCGGCGCTGCTGGTGCTGATGGCCACTTTCGGCCTGCTGGTGCGCATGCACGAGACCACCGCCGATCCCGCGCAGGTCGCCTGGATCGCGGCCTTCCTGTTCGGCTGCGCACTCGCGCTCGAGCGCCCCGCGAGCGGCGGGACGATCGCCGGCGCGGCGATCGCGGCCACGCTGCTCAGCCGGGGCGCGGGCACTGCGCTCGCGCTGCTGCTGGTGCTGGTCGTCCTGCCGCTGGCCAGCCGCGCGTACCGGCTGGTCGGATCGCGAATGCTGCCCTCGGCAGTGGCGGTCGCGCTGGCCGTCGCGTTGCCGTGGCCGTTGCTGCTCGCCGGCGACGACACGGCCGCACGCGCGCACTTCCTCGACTGGGTGGCCTGGAACCTGACCGCGATCTCGGGACCCAGCTTCGAATCGCTGCACTACTTCGCGCGCACGATGCCGTGGTTCTACTGGCCGGCGTGGCCGGTGGCGCTCTGGGCTGCGTGGCGCTGGCGTGGGCGCTGGGGCGAGCCGGCGGTCGTGCTGCCGATGCTCACCGCGGCCGCACTGGGCCTGCGCGCGCTCGCCTCGCCCTCGGGCGCCGAGAGCTGGCTGCTGCCCGCCACCGTGCCGCTCGCCATGCTGGCCGCCGTGGGCATGCCCACGCTCAGGCGCGGCATCGTCAGCCTGATCGACTGGTTCGCGGTCACCAGCTTCTCGCTGTTCGGCATCGTGATCTGGGCCTACTGGATCGCGCTGATGACCGGCTACCCGCCGCGCATGGCCTACCGGGCGAGCCAGATCGCCCCCGGCTTCACGCCCGAGTGGGTCGTGGTCGAGATCGTGCTAGGGGGCCTGGCAACACTCGCGTGGCTGGCACTGGTGCGCTGGCGCATCTCGCGCCAGCCGCGGATGATCTGGCGCGCGATGGTGCTGTCGTGCGGCGGCGTCGTGCTGGCGTGGTTCCTGCTCATGACGCTGTGGCTGCCGGTCTTCAACGAACGCAACACCTATCGGGAGGTGGCCGCGGGGCTGGCCGCCGCCTTCGACGGCGGCGAGGCCTGCGTGGCGACACAGCGCCTGGAGCGCGCGGCGCGCGCCAGCTTTCATTACTTCGCGCGAATGAACTTCGCTGCGCAGGGCGAGCAATGCGACTGGCTGCTGGTGCAGGACGACGGGCCGATCGCGCGGACCGAACCGGCTCCGCTGCCGGGCTGGGCGCTGCTCTGGCAGGGCCAGCGCCGCAGCGACCGTGACGAGCGCTTCCGCCTGTACCGCCGCGAGGGCGAACGCAGCCAGTCACACGCGCGATGACGCGCGACATCCTGAGGCTCGCCTGGCCGGTGTTCGTCGGCCAGCTGGCGGTGATGCTGAACGGCGTCGTCGACACGGTGATGGCCGGCAGGCTGTCGGCGGTCGACGTCGCCGCGATCGGCCTGGGCGCGAGCATCTACGTCAGCGTCTACATCGGGCTGATGGGAGTGCTGCTCGCGCTCAGCCCGGTGGTCGCCCAGCACTACGGCGCCGAACGCTTCGAGCAGATCGGCCTGGAGACCCGGCAGGCGGTCTGGCTGGCGCTGCTGCTGATGGTGCCCGGCTGCCTGGCGCTCGCGTGGACCGACCTGTGGCTGGCGCTCAGCGAGCCGCCGCCCGAAGTGGCCGCGGTGGCGCGGGTCTACCTTTGGGCCGCTGCGGCCGGTCTGCCCGCTGCGCTGCTCTTTCGCGTCTTTCACGCACTGTCGAATGCGGTGGCGCGCCCGAAGGCGGTGATGGCGATCAACCTCGCCGGCGCGGCGCTGAAGGTGCCGCTGAATGCGCTGTTCATGTACGGCTGGCAGCACGGCGACGCGACGCTCGTGCCGGCGCTCGGTGGCGCAGGCTGCGGCGTCGCCTCGGCCATCATCGCGTGGCTGTCGGTGCTGCTCGCACTGGGCGCGCTGCGCGCCGACCCGCTGTACCGCCGCGCGGGTCTCGTGGGCGGCGGCTGGCTGGCGCGTCCCGATCCGGCCCGGCTGCGCGCGCTGCTCGCGCTGGGCGGACCGATCGGCGCGAGCTACATGGTCGAGGTGACTTCGTTCACCTTCATGGCACTGTTTCTCGCGCGGCTGGGCGCGACCACCGCCGCGAGCCACCAGATCGCGGCCAACCTGGCGGCGCTCGCCTACATGGTGCCGCTGGCGATCGCCACCGCCACCAGCGTGCTGGTCGCCCAGTCGCTCGGCGCGGCGCAACCGGCGCAGGCGCGCGCACGCGCATGGGCCGGCATCCGCATCGCGCTCGCCTGCGCGGCAGCGATCGGCGCTGCGCTGTTCGTCGCGCGCGAACCGCTCGCCGCGCTCTACACCACCGACAGCACGCTGGTCGCGGCCGCGGCACCGCTGCTCGCGCTGGTGGCCGCGTTCCACCTGTTCGATGCGGCCCAGGCGATGTGCTCGTTCATCCTGCGCGCCTACCGGATCACCGCGCTGCCGATGCTGGTCTACGTGCTCAGCCTGTGGGGCGTCGGGCTGGGCGGCGGCTGGTGGCTGGCGTTCGGGATCGGCACCTCGGCGCGGCCCTGGGCGCCGCTGGTCGCGGGTGCGCGCGGGTTCTGGACGGCCTCGGGGCTGAGCCTCGCGCTCGCCGCCGCGGGCCTCGCGGCGATCCTGGCGCGCCTGTGGCGCCGTGCGGAAGACGATCAGTTGCGCGGCGCGATCGACAGGAACCCGTCGCGATAGTGACGCAGCTCGTCGATCGATTCCGCGATGTCGGCCAGTGCAGTGTGCGCGCTGCGCTTGGAGAACGCCTTCGCCACTTCGGGCCGCCAGCGTCGGCACAACTCCTTGAGCGTGCTCACGTCGAGGTTGCGGTAATGGAACCAGGCCTCGAGCCGCGGCATGTAGCGCGCCATGAAGCGCCGGTCCTGGCAGACCGAATTGCCGCACATCGGCGACTTGCCCGGTGGCACCAGCGGCGCGAGGAAGTCGAGCAGCGCCTGCTCGGCGCTCGCTTCGGTCCAGCCCGATGCCAGCACGCGCTCGACCAGCCCCGAGCGGCCGTGCGTCGCGCGGTTCCACTGGTCCATCGCATCGAGCACCGCCGCAGGCTGGCGAATCGCGATCGCCTCGCTCTGCGCGACCACGTCGAGCGACTCGTCGGTGACGACGATCGCCACCTCGATGATGCGGTCGACCCAGGGGTTCAGGCCGGTCATCTCCATGTCGACCCAGACGAGCAGCGACTCGTCGGGCGTCGCCGGCGCGGCGAAAGCGCTTGCGCTCGCGGGGGCAGCGCCGGATGGCGCAGACTGCTGTGACATAATTTTTTTCTCCGCCGCCGATTCTCGCACAGCGATCGCCTTGACTGCCCTGGCCTTCTCCTCGATCTTCGCCACCGCGCTGCTGGTCTCGATGGCGCTGCGCCTGTGGCTGGCGACGCGACAGATCCGGCACGTGCGGCAGCGTCGCGACATCGTGCCCGGCCAATTCGCCGGTCGCGTCACGACGCAGGCACATCGCAGGGCCGCCGACTACACCGTGGCCCGCGTGCGCCTGGGCATGATCGAGGCGCTGGCCGGCGCGCTGCTGCTGCTCGCATTCACGCTGTTCGGCGGCCTGCAGTGGCTGCTCGACCTTCTCTCGGCATGGCTGCCGGCTGCGCCGTTCGCGCGCCAGATGCTGTTCGTCGTTGCGGTGGTGCTGGCCGGCGCGCTGGTCGACCTGCCGATCGAGTGGTACCGGCACTTCGTGCTCGAGCAGCGCTTCGGCTTCAACCGCATGACGCCGCGCCTGTTCGTCGTCGACACGCTCGAGGGCGCCGCGATCGCCGCGGTGCTCGGGCTGCCGCTGCTGGCGCTGGTGCTCTGGCTGATGCGCAGCGCAGGCAGCCTGTGGTGGCTCTGGGCGTGGGGCGCCTGGGCGGCGTTCAACCTCGGCGTGCTGCTGATCTATCCCGCGGTAATCGCGCCGGTGTTCAACCGCTTCGAACCGCTGCAGGATGCGGCGCTGCGCGCGCGCGTCGAGGCGCTGCTCGCGCGCTGCGGCTTCGCCTCGAAGGGCTTGTTCGTGATGGACGGCAGCCGCCGTTCGGCGCATGGCAACGCCTACTTCACCGGGTTCGGGCGCAGCAAGCGGATCGTCTTCTTCGACACGCTGCTGTCGCGGCTCGATGCCGACGAGATCGAGGCGGTGCTCGCGCACGAGCTCGGCCACTTCCACCATCGCCACGTGCCCCGGCGCATCGCGCTGATGCTCGCCGCGAGCCTGGCCGGCCTGTGGCTGCTCGGCTGGCTCTCGGGCCAGGGATGGTTCTACCAGGGGCTGGGCGTCACGCCCGCCGCCGGCGAGTTCGAAGCGGCCGCGCTGGTGCTGTTCCTGCTGGTGCTGCCGGTCTTCGGATTCCCGCTGCGCCCGCTCGTCAGCCGGGCCTCGCGGCAGCACGAATTCCAGGCCGACGCCTATGCCGCGACGCACGCGCGTCCCGAGAGCCTCGTCAGCGCATTGGTCAAGCTCTACGAGGACAATGCCTCGACGCTCACGCCGGATCGGCTGCACTCGGCGTTCTACGACTCGCATCCGCCTGCTTCGCTGCGGATCGGCCGCCTGCAGGAGGCGCGGTGAAAGCCGCGATCGCGCGCCGGCAGCTGCTCGCCCGCAAGTCGCGGCCGATCGCCGGCGAGCGCGCCTACACCGTCACCGAGATCGAAGCGCAACTCACCGAGCTGCCCGGCTGGAGCCTGCGCGACGGCGCGATCGAGCGCAGCTACGCGTTTCGCGACTATTACGACACGATTGCGTTCGTCAATGCGCTGGCCTGGATGGTTCACGGCGAAGACCACCATCCCGAACTGCTGGTGAGCTACAACCGCTGCACGGTGCGCTTCGGCACCCACTCGGTGGGCGGCATCTCGGGCAACGACTTCATCTGCGCGGCCAAGTGCGATGCCGTCTTCGGCCGCGGCGGGCTCTAGGGCGCGCGTCGCGGCCAGCTTCGGCCGCCAGTTCTACGTGCGTTCCTGCACGGGGCAATGGGCCGAGCGCGTCGCGGTCACCCGCGGCAAGCGCACCGACGTCTGCGTCGGCGACGAAGTCGAGGTCCGGCTGATCGGCGCCGACCAGGCAGTCATCGAGTCGCTGCAGCCGCGACGCACCAGCCTGCAGCGCAGCGACCGCTGGCGCAGCAAGCTGCTGGCAGCCAACGTCGACCAGGCCGGCGTCGTCGTCGCCGGCGAGCCGCCGTTCTCCGAGGCGCTGCTCGTGCGCATGCTGATCGCGATCGAGAGCGCCGGCATCGGCGTCGCACTGATCGTCAACAAGTCCGACCTCGCCGAAGCGACCCGCGCGATCGCCGCGCGCATCGACGTCTATCGTGCGCTCGGCTACCCGATGTTCGGGCTGGCCGCACGCGCGCGGCCTGCCGAAGCGCGCGCGCAACTGCGCGACTGGCTGTCCGGGCGCACCACGCTGCTCGTCGGCCAGTCGGGGATGGGCAAGTCCACGCTGGTCAACGCGCTGGTGCCCGACGCAGCCCAGCGCACCCGGGCGATCTCGACCGCCCTGTCGAGCGGGCGCCACACGACCACCTTCAGCCGCATGTTCGAGCTTCCGGCCGGGATCGCACCCGATGCGCACATCATCGACACGCCGGGCTTCCAGAGCTTCGGACTGGCGCACCTGTCGCCGTGGCAACGCGCGCACGCGATGCGCGAGTTCGTGCCGCTGCTCGGGCGCTGCCGGTTCAACAATTGCCGGCACCGCGACGAACCGGGATGCGCGATCCGCGAGGCAGCCGAGCGCGGCGAGATCGACCCGGCGCGCTACCGCCTCTACCTGCAGATCGAGAGCGAGACCGACCAGGGTTCGTGAACCGGCGACACCCGGCTCAGCGGCCGAGCCACGCGGCAATGCTCAGCATCGCGAACAGGCTGATCCACAACACGACCGAACGCCAGACCAGCCCGACCGAACTGCGCAGCCCGTTCGCATCCGGTTCGGCGCCCTGCCATTCGAAACCCTGCTCGCCCGAGGCCCAGCGCGCCTCGAGCGCCGGCTCGGCGACCCGCAGGCCGAGCGCACCGCCGCCCGACGCGAGCAGCAGCGCGCGCTGATCGTCGGTGGTGCCTGCGGCGACCGCTCCACGCCAGCAATAGATCGCGTCTTCGAAGTTGCCGACGATCGCGAACCCGGCCGCCGACAGGCGCGCCGGCAGCCAGTCGATCGCCCGATAGGCGCGCAACGCGAAGTCGCCGTACGGCTCGTCGACCTTCCTGGCGCCCTCGGCGACCGCAGTCCCCCAGCGCCGCGCGAGCAACTCGGCGAGGCGGTACAGCACCGGCCCCACGGCACCGGGCAGCAGGATGTACCAGAAGAGCGGTCCGAAGACGTGCCGGTGCGCAGCCACCAGCGCATGCGCGATCGCCTGCCGGCAGATCTCGTTGACCGGCGTCTCGCGGCGCGGCCGATCGGACAGGTCGTCGGGGTCGGACTGGTCGAGCCAGCGCTCGAGCACGCGCCGCGCGCCGTCGGTGTCGTCGCTCGCGAGCGCGACCTGGATCTCGGTGAACGCGTGACTGAACTGCCGGAAACCGATGGTGAGGTAAAGCACCCCCACGTGCACCACGAACAGCGCCACCGGGTGCAGCATCTGCGCAAGCCACTCGAGCAGGGCGACGCCGCCCACGCCGACGGCGACCACCGCAACCCAGCCGAAGACGCCGTGCTGGCGCTCGCCGGCGTCGCTCGCTGCGCGCACCAGGTCGGCCAGCCCGGCCGCCGCGCGATGCACCGGGTTGTCGCCCGACAGCGAGCGGCCCTGCTCGATCAGCAGCGCGAAGATCAGTGCGACGAATCCCATCGGGTTGCGGGCCGCCCGGTCAGGCCGACAGCAGGCGATACAGGTTTCGCAGCATGGCCGCCGTCGCGCCCCAGATGAAGTGTTCGTCGGAGGCGCCGGGCGGCCGGTACGGCATCGCGAAAAAACTGCGCTCGATCGCCGCCAGGCGCAGGCTGCGGCGCTGGTGATGACGCGGGTCCATCAGGAAAGCGAGCGGCACTTCGAACACCTGCGCGACTTCCTGCGGGTCGGGCCGCGGATCGAAGCCCGGCGCCACGAGCCCGACCACCGGGGTCACGCGAAAACCGGTGCCGGTGAGGTATTCGGGCAGCCGTCCGATCACCTCGACGCGTGCGGGCTCGAGCCCCACCTCCTCACGGGCTTCGCGCAACGCGGCGTCGACCGGCGACGGGTCGCCGGCCTCGACGCGACCGCCGGGAAACGCGACCTGGCCCGAGTGATGCCGCAGGTGCAGCGTTCGCTGCGTGAGCAGCACCGTGGTTCCGCTGGCGTGCGCGACGATCGGCACCAGCACCGCGGCGTCGCGCGGCGCGGCCCGGTCGAAGCGGAACCGGTCGTCGGTCTGCTCGGGCTGCCAGGACGGCGGGCGCGCGAAGCGCACGCGCAGCGCCTCGGGGGACAGGCGCTCGGGCCGCACCGCGGGCAAGGTCTCGTCGGTCGCGGTGATCGGCATCTCGCGCGGATCGAACCACGGCAGTGGCGTCCACGCGTCGGTGCAAGCGGCCGGACCGCTGGCGCGGTCGTTCGACTTCATGTCCATGCCCGCAAAATACAACAGGGCGCCCTCGAGCGCCCTGCAGTGCCGCAGCCGCGGCGTTGCGGCCCCGCAACCCGTTGCCGGCGCGACTGCGCAGGATCGGTCCGGTTGGCGCCGGTCGGTCAGGCGCCGGCTGCTCCGCCGGCGCGCGCGGCCTTGCCCGGGAGTTTCTCCTTGATCCGCGCCGACTTGCCCGAGCGCTGGCGCAGGTAGTAGAGCTTGGCACGGCGGACGTCGCCGCGGCGCTTGACCTCGATGTTCGCGATCAGCGGCGAGTACAGCTGGAAAGTGCGCTCGACCCCTTCGCCGGACGAGATCTTGCGCACGATGAACGACGAGTTCAGCCCGCGGTTGCGCCGCGCGATGACCACACCCTCGTAGGCCTGGACCCGCTTGCGGGTGCCTTCGACCACGTTCACGCTGACCACGACGGTGTCGCCGGGCGCGAAATCGGGAATGCTCTTGCCGAGGCGGGAAATCTCTTCCTGCTCGAGTTGCTGGATCAGATCCATGCCGGATGCTCCTGAGTCCATCGTGCGCCGGTCGTCATTGTCCGGACCGCTGTGGCCCGGGCCGCCGTTGCCAGGACAGTCGCGAGAGCGTCGCGACCGGCGCCCGGGCAAGCGCCGTTCCGGTGTTTCGCCGGGCAGAGGATGGGGTTGACGCGGAATTCCGCAAAGCTTTGCATTTTAAGCTTTTTTGGGCTCGCCCGGCAAACCGGGCGACGTGTCGCGCGGCTGCGCACGCAACGCGTCGAGCACGCGCTCGTCGTCGGCGCTCAGCCGGCCCTGCTCGCGGGCGCGGGCGAGCAGCTCCGGGCGCCGCAGCAGCGTCGCGCGCAATGCCTGCTCGCGCCGCCAGCGCGCGATGCGCGCGTGGTGCCCGGACAGCAGCACTTCGGGCACCGGCACGCCTTCGAACACCTCGGGCCGCGTGTAATGCGGGCAGTCGAGCAGGCCGTCGGCGAACGAGTCGCAAGCCGCCGAGCGCGGATCGTTCATCGCGCCCGGCAGCTGGCGCACCACCGCGTCGATCAGCATCATGGCCGGCAATTCGCCGCCGGAGACGACGAAATCGCCGATCGCGATCTCCTCGTCCACGTAGCGGTCGAGCAGGCGCTGGTCGATCGCCTCGTAGCGCCCGGCCACCAGGATCGCACCCGTGCCGGCGGCGAACTCGCGCACGCGCCGGTCGTCCAGCGGCCTGCCCTGCGGCGACAGCACGATCACCCGACGCTCTCCGGGCAGCTCGCGCCGCGCCGCCGCGATCGCGTCGGCCAGCGGCTGGGCGAGCATCACCATGCCCGGCCCGCCGCCGTAGGGCCGGTCGTCGACGCTGCGGTAGGCATCGGTGGCGAAGTCGCGCGGATTCCAGCAGCGCAGCGACCACAGGCCGCGCTCGTACGCGCGCCCGGTGATGCCGTAGCGGGTGACCGCCTCGAACATGTCGGCGAACAGCGTGATCACGTCGAAACGCATCGACCGCAGCCCGCTCACGCGTCCTCCCAGTAATCGGGTTGCCAATCGGCGACGATCCGCCGCCCGGCGAGATCGGCCTCGACGATGTACGCCGGCACGAGGGGGATCAACCGCGCGGGCGCCCCGGGGGGCGCCTTGCCGGGCGGCTCGAGCCGCAGGACCGGGTCGGCGCCGTATTCCTCGACCGCCGCCACCACGCCGAGCAGTTCGCCCGCCCGATTGCGGACGCTGCAGCCGATCAGGTCGATCCAGTAGACCTCGTCGGGCGCCGCGCGGGGAAATGCTGAACGGCTCACCAGGACTTCGCAGCCCTCGAGCGCCTGGGCGCGCTCGCGATCGTCCAGGCCGGCGGCCCTGGCGACGATGACGCCGCCGTGAACGCGCGCCTGTTCGATCTCGAGCAGGCGGCAGATGCCCGGCCCGCGCAGCCACCAGCGGGGCTGGCCGGTCAGGATCGAATCACGGGGATCGTTGAACGGAACGATGCGCAACCAGCCGCGCACCCCCCAGGCTCCTGCCACCCTGCCGAGCGCGACCGCGTCGGCAGGCAGCTCGGCCGGCGCGGCGCTCGATGCCCCGGGCGGGGCGGCGCGTCGGGGCCGGTTCAGCGGCGCACCTCACGAGGCCGCCGCCCGGGCGGCCCTCAGGCAGCGGCCGCTTGCGCGGCCGCCTGCTGCTTGAACAGACGCGCGACGGTGGGCGAGAGCTCGGCGCCCTGCTGCTTCCAGAACGCGACGCGTTCGGCCGAGAGTCTCAGGCCGACCTCGTTGTCCGCGGCGATCGGGTTGTAGTAGCCGAGGCGCTCGATGAACTGGCCGTCGCGGCGGCTCTGCTTGTGCGCGGCGACGATGTGATAGAACGGCCGCTTCTTGGCGCCGCCGCGAGTCAGTCGGATGACGACCATGCCGGTGTCCTTGGGTCGGTAATCGGAAAACTCGTAAGTATAGCGGGAGCGGCCCGCAGCGCCAATCAGGCTGCCGGGCCCGCGTTCCCGCCGCGAACGGGCCTCAGAACGCGGCCTCGGGCATCGCGAGCACGCCGGCCGCGCCCTCGGTCGCGGCCGCGCGCAGCGCCCCCGCCTGCGTCAGCAGGTGATCGGCGTGAAAGCGCGCGGTTGCGATCTTGGCCTGCAGGAACTGCGCATCGCCCTCGCCGGCCTTCAGCATGCGCTCGGCCGCCAGTGCGGCCCGCGCCATCTGCCAGCCCGACAGCACCACGCCCGCGAGCTTCAGGTAAGGCACGCTGCCGGCGAACGCCGCCCGCACGTCGCTGCCGATCGTGTCGACGACGAATTGCACCGCGTCTTCGAGCGCCGCGCGCCCGGCCGACAGGCGCGCCGCGATCGCGGGGAGATCGGCGCCGCCGGCCCGCGCCAGCTGCTCTTCGGTTTCCCGCACCCGGGCGAGCAGCGCGCGAGCCACCGCGCCGCCGTTGCGCGCGGTCTTGCGGCCGATCAGGTCGTTGGCCTGGATCGCGGTCGTGCCCTCGTAGATCGTCAGGATGCGTGCGTCGCGATAGTGCTGCGCCGCGCCGGTCTCCTCGATGAAGCCCATGCCGCCGTGCACCTGCACGCCGAGCGAGGTGACCTCGAGCGACATCTCGGTGGACCAGCCCTTGACGATCGGAACCAGGAACTCGTAGATCGCCATGTTCTCGCGGCGGATCGCCTCGTCGGCCGCGCGATGGCCCGCGTCGGAGGCGGCGGCCGCGACAAAGGCGAGCGCGCGCGCCGCTTCGGTGTGCGCGCGCATCGTCATCAGCATGCGGCGCACGTCGGGATGGCGGATGATCGGGACCGCCCCGCTCGAACCGGCAACGTCGCGGCTCTGCAGGCGCTCGCGCGCGTAGGCGACCGCCTGCTGGTAAGCGCGCTCGGCCACCGCAACGCCCTGCACGCCGACCGCGAAGCGCGCCGCGTTCATCATCACGAACATGTACTCGAGGCCGCGGTTCTCCTCGCCGATCAGGTAGCCGATCGCGCCAGCGCCCACCTCGCCCTTGTCGTCGCCGTAGATCAGCACCGCGGTGGGGCTGGCCTTGATGCCCAGCTTGTGCTCGATCGACTGGCACCAGACGTCGTTGCGCCGGCCCGGCCTGCCCTGCTCGTCCACCAGGAACTTCGGCACCACGAACAGCGAGATGCCCTTGACGCCTTCGGGCGCGTCGGGCGTGCGCGCGAGCACCAGGTGCACGATGTTGCCCGCCATGTCGTGCTCGCCGTAGGTGATGAAGATCTTCTGCCCGAAGATGCGGTGGCTGCCGTCGGCCTGCGGCACCGCCTTCGTGCGCACCAGCGCGAGGTCGGAGCCGGCCTGCGGTTCGGTCAGGTTCATCGTGCCGGTCCAGGCGCCGGAGACCAGGTTCGGGATGTACAGCTCCTTCTGCGCCTGCGAGCCGGCCACCAGCAGCGCCTCGATCGCGCCGTCGGTGAGCAGCGGGCACAGCGCGAACGACAGGTTGGCCGCGTTGAGGATCTCCATGCACGGCGTGGCGATCAGTTTCGGCAATCCCTGGCCGCCGAATTCCTCGGGATGCTGGATGCCCTGCCAGCCGCCATCGGCGAACTGGCGGAACGCCGCACCGAAACCCGGCGAGGTGGTAACCGCGCCGTCACGCAGCGTTGCCGGCTGCAGGTCGCCGTCGCGGTTCAGCGGCGCGACCACCTGCTCGTTGAACTTCGCGCACTCCTCGAGCACTGCCTGCGCGGTGTCGTAGCCCGCCTCGGCGAATCCCGGCAGCGAAGCGACCTCGTCGATGCCGGCCAGGTGCCGCAGCACGAACAGCATGTCCTTCAGCGGTGCGACGTACGACATGGCGGATTCTCCGTCGTGGGGCCGAAAGCGGCCCTCTTCAGCCCAGTTCCTTCACCAGCTCCGGCACGGCGGTGAACAGGTCGGCGACCAGTCCGTAGTCGGCCACGCCGAAAATCGGCGCCTCCTCGTCCTTGTTGATCGCCACGATCACCTTGCTGTCCTTCATGCCCGCCAGGTGCTGGATCGCCCCGGAGATGCCCACGGCGATGTACAGCTGCGGCGCCACGATCTTGCCGGTCTGCCCGACCTGCCAGTCGTTGGGTGCGTAGCCCGCATCGACCGCCGCCCGGCTCGCTCCGAGCGCCGCACCCAGCCGGTCGGCCAGCGGCTCGAGCAGATGGAAGTTCTCCGCGCTGCCCATTCCGCGCCCGCCCGACACCACGACCTTTGCCGCGGTGAGTTCCGGGCGGTCGCTGCGCGCGATCTCGCGGCCCACGAAAGCCGACGTACCCGAGTCGGGCACCGCCGCCACGTTCTCGATCGGTGCCGCGCCGCCCGTGGCCGCCACCGCGTCGAAGCCGGTGGTGCGCACCGTGATCACCTTCACCGCGTCGGCGCTCTGCACCGTGGCGATCGCGTTGCCGGCGTAGATCGGCCGCGTGAAGGTGTCGGAGGACTCGACGCCCACGATGTCGGAAATCTGCGCCACGTCGAGCTTGGCGGCCACGCGCGGCGCCACGTTCTTGCCGTGCGCGGTGGCCGGCGCCAGGATGTGCGTGAATCCTCCCGCCACCGCCACCACCTGCGCGGCCACGTTCTCGGCCAGCTGCTCGGCCAGGTGCGGCGCCTCGGCCAGCAGCACCTTCGCCACGCCCGCCGCCTGCGAAGCCGCCTGCGCAACCGCTGCGCAACCATTGCCGGCCACCAGCACCGTGACTTCGCCGCCCGCCTTGGCCGCGGCGGCGATCGTGTTCAGCGTCGCGGGCCGCAGCGTCGCGTTGTCGTGTTCGGCCAGTACCAGAGCTGCCATCGATCGGTTCCTTTCAGATCACCTTGGCTTCGTTCTTCAGCTTCGCGACCAGCGTCGCGACGTCGGGCACCTTCACCCCCGCCTTGCGCCCCGGCGGCTCGCTCACCTTCAGCGTCTTCAGCCGCGGCGCGACGTCGACCCCGAGCGAGGCCGGATCGAGCACGTCGAGCTGCTTCTTCTTCGCCTTCATGATGTTGGGCAGCGTCACGTAGCGCGGCTCGTTCAGCCGCAGGTCGGTGGTGACCACCGCCGGCAGCGTGACCGAGATCGTCTCCAGCCCGCCGTCGACCTCGCGGGTCACCGTGGCCCTGCCGTCGGCGATCTCCACTTTCGAGGCGAAGGTTGCCTGCGGCAGGCCGGCCAGCGCCGCCAGCATCTGCCCGGTCTGGTTCGCATCGTCGTCGATCGCCTGCTTGCCCAGGATCACCAGCCCGGGCTGCTCCTTGTCCACCAGCGCCTTCAGGATCTTCGCCACCGCCAGCGGCTGCAGCTCCACGTCGGTCTGCACCAGGATCGCGCGGTCGGCGCCGATCGCCATCGCGGTGCGCAGCGTCTCCTGGCACGCCTGCACGCCGCACGAGACCGCGACGATCTCGGTGGCCACGCCCTTCTCCTTGAGCCGCACCGCCTCTTCCACCGCGATCTCGTCGAACGGATTCATCGACATCTTCACGTTGGCGATGTCCACGCCGCTCTGGTCGCTCTTCACGCGAACCTTCACGTTGTAATCGACCACCCGCTTCACGGGAACGAGGATCTTCATCGGGGCCTCACGATCTTCGACAGGGAAAAGTGGTGATTATAGGGAGTTCGCAGTAAGCTCCGTCCGGGCCGCGGCGGGCGGGCGCCTCACTTCCAGTCGGGGCGGCGCTTCTCGATGAACGCCTGCACGCCTTCGAGCGCCGACTCGTCCATCATGTTGCAGGCCATCGTCTGGCCAGCCAGCTGGTACGCCGCGTCGATGCCCATTTCGAGCTGCCGGTAGAACAGGCCCTTTCCGGCGGCGATCGCCACTGCCGGCTTCGCGCAGATCGACGCGGCCAGCCGGTCGATCTCGGCATCGAGCGCCTCGGGCGCGACCACCCGGTTCACCAGCCCCTTCGCCTGCGCGGTCGGCGCGTCGATGAACTCGCCGGTGACCAGCATCTCGAAGGCCTCCTTTCGCGACAGGTTGCGCGACAACGCGACGGACGGCGTCGAGCAGAACAGGCCCAGGTTGACGCCCGAGACGGCGAACTTCGCGTCGGCACTGGCCACCGCGAGATCGCACATCGCCACCAGCTGGCAGCCCGCCGCGGTGGCGATGCCATGCACCCGCGCGATCACCGGCTGCGGCAGCTGCTGGATCGTCATCATCATGCGCGCGCACTGCGCGAACAGCGCGCGGTAATAGTCGTGCGAGGGGCTGGCGCGCATCTCGCGCAGGTCGTGCCCGGCGCAGAACGCCTTGCCGGCGCCCGCGATCACGACCACGCGGGCCCCGGGGTCGGCCGCCACCTGCTCGAGCGCGCCCTGCACCGCACGCATCAGGTCTTCGGAGAGCGCATTGAACTGCGCCGGACGGTTCAGCGTCAGCCGTACGACGCCGCCTTCGCGGGCCACGGTGACCAGGGGGTCGCCCTTCGGCGACGTTGCGCTTTGCGGAACGGCAGACATCGCGAATTCTCCTTTGCACGGCCGCCGCTGCGGCCATCGGACGGTTTGCGGGCGAGCCGCCGGCCCGCCGCACGGCTCCGATTATCGGCGCGTGGCGCCGATCGTCCAAACCGGCGAATGCGTCACAGGGAAGCCGCGCCGCGTTCGATTACACTCGATCGGACCCAACGACTTCCGGGCCTTCCATGCTCGAGCGGATCCAGGCGGTGGCCGCACAGGTCGGCGCCGTCGTCGTGGGCAAGCAGCCACAGATCAAGCTCGCGCTCGCCTGCCTGCTCGCCCGCGGCCACCTGCTGATCGAAGACCTGCCGGGCGTCGGCAAGACGACGCTCGCGCACGCGTTGTCGATGTCGCTCGGCCTGCAGTTCCGACGGGTGCAGTTCACCAACGACCTGCTGCCGGCCGACATCGTCGGCCTGTCGGTGTTCGACCGCGACAGCGCGAAGTTCGTGTTCCACCCCGGGCCGGTGTTCTCGCAGGTGCTGCTGGCCGACGAGATCAACCGCGCGTCGCCGAAGACGCAGTCGGCGCTGCTCGAGGCGATGGAGGAACGCCAGGTCTCGATCGACGGCAGGACAATGTCGCTGCCCGAGCCCTTCTTCGTCATCGCGACCCAGAACCCCCAGGACCAGGTCGGCACTTTTCCGCTGCCGGAATCGCAGCTCGACCGCTTCCTGATGTGCATCCAGCTGGGCTACCCCGACGCCAAGTCGGAGCGCGCCCTGCTCGAAGGGCAGGACCGGCGCGACATGCTCGGAAGCCTGCCCGCCAGAATGGATCCGGAACAACTGCAGCAGGCGCAACGGATGGTGCGCGAGGTCCGCTGCGCCGCGCCGCTGCTCGACTACGTCCAGAACCTGCTCACCTTCAGCCGGCGCAGCCCGGCCCTGGCCGAAGGCCTGAGCCCGCGCGCCGGACTCGCACTGCTGCAGGCCGCGCGCGCCTGGGCGCTGCTCGACGGCCGCAACCACGTGCTGCCCGACGACGTGCAGGCGGTGCTCACTGCAGTGGCCGGCCATCGCCTTCGCCCGGCCAACGGAGGCAGTGTCCCGCACCGGGCGCGCGCCGAGATGGTGGCGGCGCTGCTCGAGGCGGTGGCAGTGCCGTGAACACGCTCGCGCGCGGCTCCGGCGCGCGCGCGGACGCGCGCGGCATGGTGCAGTCGCGCGTCGACACGCGAGCCGATCCGCTGTTCCAGCGATTGATCGACCTGCTTCCGGGCCGCAGCCGCGCGGGCACGGGCGACTACCGGCTCACGCGCCGCAACGTGTTCATGCTGCCCACGCGCGCCGGGCTGCTGTTCGCTGCAGTCGTGCTCGTGATGCTGGTCACTGCGGTGAACTACCAGCTCTCGCTCGGCCACGCGCTGACTTTCCTGGTCGGCTCGATCGGGCTCGTGACGATGCTGCACACCTGGCGCAACCTGGCCAGGCTCACGCTGCGCGCCGGGCGCGCCGATCCGGTGTTCGCCGGCCAGATCGCGGAAGTTACGCTGATCGCGCGCAACCCCACGAGACTCGAGCGCTTCGCGCTCGCCCTGACCGCGCCCGGCATGGCGCAGCCCGAGTACTTCGACGTCGCACCGGGCACCGAGCACTTCGTCACGATCGCGCTGCCCGCCCCCACGCGCGGCTGGATGCAGGTGCCGCGCCTCACGCTCGCGAGCACGTTCCCGCTGGGCATCTGGCGCGCCTGGGCGCGCTGGCATCCGGCGCTGCGCGTGCTGGTCTACCCGCAACCCGAGACGCCGGCGGCACCGCTGCCGGCGCGCGTCGCCGCGAGCGGCGAAGGCGCCGCGCGCGGACCGGGAAGCGACGACATCGCGGCGCTGCGTCCGTATGCGCCGGGCGACTCGCCGCGGCTGATCGCCTGGAAGGCGATCGCACGCACCGCATCCGGGGAGCTGATCAGCAAGCAGTTCGACGGTGGCGGTCTGGGCGAACTCCCGCTCGAATGGTCGGCGCTGCCCGCGTCGATGAACGCCGAAGCGCGGCTCTCGCGGCTCACCCGGTGGGTGCTCGACGCCGACGCGGCCGGCGTGCGCTACGCGCTCGCGATTCCCGGCACCTGCATCGCGATCGACCACGGGCCCGCCCACCGTGCGCGCTGCCTCGAGGCGCTGGCCACCTGGGGCATCTGAGTCAGGGGGCAGCGGACGTCCATGGCAGCCGGGCTCCACTATTCGTTGCGCGCGCTCGGCGGCACGATGGGCGCGCAATGGGAGCGCGAGCGGCGCGAGACGCTCTTCCTGATGCTTCCGGTCGCGCTGTCGGTGCTGCCGCACCTGCCGCACCTGCCCTGGTGGACGGGCATCGGCTTCTTCGCGCTGTTCGCGTGGCGGCTGCTGCTGGTGCTGTCCGGGCGCTGGCTGCCGCGCGCCTCGGTGCGATGGGCAGCGGCAATCGCCTGCACCGCCGCGATCTACGCGCACTACGAGACGCTGGCGGGGCGCGAACCCGGCGTCGCGTTGCTGGTGCTGTTCCTCGGGCTGAAGCTGATGGAGATGCACGCGCGGCGCGATCTCTTCGTGGTGATCTTCCTGTGCTTCTTCCTGCTGCTCGCCGCGTTCTTTCACTCGCAGTCGATCGCCACCGCGCTCACGGTGGCCGCCGCGCTGTACGGACTGCTCGCGGCAATGCTGACGATGCAGTTCCGGCAGCACGAGACGTCGATCGGGCAGCGTTTGCGCAGCGTCGGCGTGCTCGTTGCGCAGGCGCTGCCGATCGCTGCCGCGGTCTTCCTGCTGTTCCCCAGGTTCGGTGGTCCGCTGTGGGGAATGTCCGGCGACACGCAGCGCGCGCGCACCGGCCTGTCCGATACGATGACGCCCGGCAACATCGCTCAGCTGTCCGAATCCGACGAGATCGCGTTCCGGGTCCTGTTCGATGGCGCGGCGCCGCCGACCGCGCTGCTCTACTGGCGCGGCCCGGTCTTCGGCAGCTTCGACGGCCAGGTCTGGCGTGCGCACGACGCGCGCACGGCACCGGCGCACGCGGCAGCCATCGAGTTCGACGCACAGGGCGAGAACTTCCGCTACACGGTGACGCAGGAGCCCACGGGTCGCAACTGGTTGTTCGCGCTGGAGATGCCGCTGCGCGTCGAGTCGGATTCGGTTCGTCCCATTCTGCGCCCCGACCTGCAGCTCGTCTCACCGACGCCGATCGGCGAGCGGTTGCGCATCACGATGGTCTCGGCCACCGGTTTTCGCGCGGGCGTGCACAAGAGCGCCGCGTCGCTGCGCGCCTGGCTCGCGCTGCCTGCGGGCTTCAATCCGCGCACGCTCGGAATGGCGGCGCGCTGGCGCGCCGAGGAAAGCGACGCACCGGGCGCCGACGAACGCCTGGTCGCGCGCGCGCTGCAGCTGTTCCGGCAGCAGCCGTTTCGCTACACGCTCGAGCCGCCCCTGCTCGGACGCGACAGCGTCGACGACTTCCTGTTCGGCTCGCGCGCCGGCTTCTGCGAGCACTATGCGAGCGCCTTCGCAGTGCTGATGCGTGCGCTCGGCGTTCCGGCGCGCATCGTCACCGGCTACCAGGGCGGCGAGCGCAATCCGGTGGACGGCTACTGGCTGGTTCGGCAGGCCGACGCACACGCCTGGGCCGAGGTCTGGCTGGCGCAGCGCGGCTGGGTCCGCGTCGATCCCACCGCCGCGGTGGCACCGCAACGCATCGAGCGCGGCCTGCGCCTGGGAGAGAACGCGTCGGATCGCGAGGTGGCGGCACGTTCACTCACGCGGCGCCTGTGGTTCAACCTGGACGCGATCGGAAACGCCTGGAACCAGTGGGTGCTGTCGTACGACCGCAGCCGGCAACAGAGCCTGCTCGCTCGCCTCGGCATCTCGGCGGACGACTGGCGGCAACTCGCCGCGCTGCTGGCAGGCGTGCTCGCAGCGCTGATCGGCGCGGTGGCGCTGCTCACCTTGCGCCCCCGCCTGCCGCGCGACCCGGTCGTGCAGGCCTACGAGTCGTTCTGCCTCAGGCTGGCGGCAGTGGGCCTGGGCCGTGCCAGGCACGAGACCGCATCACGTCACCTGGCACGCATCGCGCGCGCGCTCGACGACACCCGGCTGGCGCAAGCGCGACGCATCGTCGCGGCCTACGAGCGCTTGCGCTACGCCGGAACCGCTCCGGATCGTGCCGCCGTGCGACACTTGCGCAAGTCCGTGCAAGCCTTCAAGCCGTGAGCCCCACAGCTGCCCAGCCCCTGCCTGCCGCTGCCTGCGACCGCAACCGCCGCCACCGCCCCGCCAGCGCTGCGATGCCGAGCCACCTGCTGCGCGCGGCGCTGGCGGCGCTCGTCGTCGCCGTCGCCACCGCTGCGGGCGGCGCCGCGGCCAAGCCGCGCGCCAAGCGACCCGCAACGGCTCTCGCGACGGCCGCTGGTGCGCCGGCGCCGTCGGCCGTTGCCCGGGCCGCGGCCGACGGCACCGGCTATGCCGGGCGTGCGGAAGTCCGCGCCTTCGTCGCCGAGATGGCCGAGCGGCACGGGTTCGCGGAATCCGGGCTGCTGCAGGTGTTCTCGCAAGTGCGGCGCAACGATGCGGCCATCCGGCTGATCGCGCCCGCGCCGCCGGAGTTCCGGCGCTCGTGGGCCGCGTATCGGGCGCGCTTTCTCGATCCGCTGCGCGTCCGCGAGGGCTTGCGCTTCTGGAACGAACAGGAGCTCTGGCTCGACCTCGCGGCGCAGCGATTCGGCGTGCCGCCCGAGATCGTGGTCGCGATCATCGGCGTCGAGACGCTCTATGGCCGCATGACCGGCGAGTTCCGCGTGGTGGACGTGCTCACCACGCTGGCGTTCGACTACCCGCAGCGCGCCGACTACTTCCGCAGCGAGCTCGAGCAATACCTGCTCTACAGCCGCGAATCCGCACTCGACGTCTTCTCGGTGCGCGGCTCGTTCGCCGGTGCGATCGGCCTGCCGCAGTTCATGCCCGGCAGCATCCGCCGGTTCGCGGTCGACCTCGATGGCGACGGCAGCGTCGAGTTGCGGTCGAATCCGGCCGACGCGATCGGCAGCGTCGCCAGCTTCCTCGCCACGCACGGCTGGCGAAGCGGCGAGCCGGTGCGCTTCGAGATGCGCTTCGACAGCGAGGCGCGGCTCGCGCCGCTGGTCGAGGCCGGCATCCGGCCGCAGTTCACGATTTCCGCGCTCGCCGAGTACGGGGTCTCGAGCATCGAACCGGTCGCGCCCGACATGCCGCTGGCGCTGGTCGACCTGCCCAACGGCGACGGCGCCGCGAGCTATTACCTCGGTGCCCCGAATTTCTTCGCGATCACCCGTTACAACCGTTCGAGCTTCTACGCGATGGCGGTCTACGAACTCGCGCGCCGGCTGGCCGTGCTGCGCCGGGAACTGCGGGGCGCCGCCCCCGGCACGCCCGTGCATACGATCAGCGCGATGCCGGCCAGCGACACCGCATCGGGAAACTGCCCGAAGAACAGCAACCCGAACACCACCGGCACGACCGAGTGCGTGTAGCCGAAAGGCGCGGCGAACCGGCGGGCCGCTCGCGCCCGGCTCGCCGCGAGCGGGCGACTAGCCTGGAAACACCCCGGTGGAGAGGTAGCGGTCGCCGCGGTCGCAGACGATGAACACGATCGTCGCGTTCTCGACCTCGCGGGCCAGGCGCAGCGCGATGCAGCATGCACCGGCCGCCGAGATTCCGCAGAAGATGCCTTCCTCGACCGCCAGGCGGCGCGCCATCTCCTCGGCGTCGGCCTGCGACACCGACTCGACCCGATCGACCCGTGCGTGCCGGTAGATCTTCGGCATGTAGGCCTCGGGCCACTTGCGGATGCCCGGAATCGACGAACCCTCGGTCGGCTCCGCACCGACGATGCACACCGCCGGATTGCGCTCCTTCAGGTAGCGCGACACGCCGGTGATCGTGCCGGTGGTGCCCATCGCCGAGACGAAGTGGGTCACCTGGCCTTTCGTGTCGTTCCAGATCTCGGGGCCGGTGGTCTCGTAGTGCGCCGCCCAGTTGTCGTCGTTCGAGAACTGGTCGAGCACCCGGCCGCGGCCCTCGCGCTGCATCTGGTCGGCGAGATCGCGCGCGCCTTCCATGCCCTGCTCGCGACTCACCAGCAGGAGTTCGGCACCGTACGCCTTCATCGACTGGCGCCGCTCGAGCGACAGGTTCTCGGGCATGATCAGCACCATCCGGTAGCCGCGCAGCGCGGCGGCCATCGCCAGTCCGATGCCGGTGTTGCCCGAAGTCGCCTCGATCAGCGTGTCGCCCGGCCGGATCTCGCCCCGCGCCTCGGCGCGCGCGATCATCGCCAGCGCGGGGCGGTCCTTGACCGAACCCGCCGGGTTGTTGCCCTCGAGCTTGCCGAGCACCAGGTTGCCCCGGGCCTGGCCGTCGGCGCCCGGAAGGCGCTGCAGCTTCACCAGCGGCGTGCCGCCGATGGTCTGTTCGATCGTGGGATAGCTTGGCCTTTCGCTCATGATTGGCTCGCGAATTCAGTGGAACACCGCAGGCTCGTGCGGCAACCGCGTGACGCCGGGCAGGCCGGCGTCGAGAATCGCGCGCCGCACCGCCTCGATCGCCGCCATCCGGCCGAAGCTCTTGCGCCAGACCAGCGACACCCGCCGGTGCGGCGGCGGCGCCACGAACGGAATGTAGCGCAGCAGGTCGTCTTCGCGCGACTGCGCGCAGGCGGTCCAGGGCAATACGGTGATGCCGACTCCCGAGGCCACCATGTGCCGGATCGTCTCCAGCGAGGAGCCCTCGAAGGTCTTCTGGATGCCGGCGCTCGACTGCGAGTAGCGCGACAATTCGGGGCACACCTCGAGCACCTGGTCGCGAAAGCAGTGCCCGGTGCCGAGCAGCAGCATCGTCTGCTCCTTCAGCTCGGTCGAGCGGATCGCCTTGCGCCGCGCCCACCGGTGGTGTCTCGGCACCGCGACCACGAAGGGTTCGTCGTAGACGCCCTGCGTCGCCAGGCCGTGGTCGGGGAACGGGTCGGCGAGGATCGCGAGGTCGACGTCGCCCTGGCGCAGCAGCTCGAGCAGCCGCACGGTGAAGTTCTCCTGCAGCAGCAGCGGCATCTGCGGCGCGTCCTCGATCATCCGCGGCACCAGTCGCGGCAGCAGGTACGGGCCGATCGTGTAGATGACGCCGACGCGCAGCGGCCCCACAAGCGGATCCTTGCCCTGGGCCGCGATCTCGCGGATCGCGTTGCTCTGCTCGAGCACGTGCTGGGCCTGTTCGACGATCTGCGCCCCCACGGGCGTGATCGCGACCTCGCTGCCACCGCGCTCGAACAACTGCACGCCCAGCTCGCCCTCGAGCTTGCGGATCGCGACCGACAGCGTCGGCTGGCTGACGAAGCACGCCTCGGCCGCCCGTCCGAAGTGGCGCTCGCGCGCCACGGCGACGATGTACTTGAGTTCGGTGAGCGTCATGGGCTTGCAGCGATGATACCAAGCGGGCCCGCGTTCACAGCCCCTGAGGCATACTGCGGTCATGCCGCGAACACCCCCCGCACGTGCAGCCGCCGCGCCTCGCCACGCCCCGGCGTCACTGATCGGTCTCGACTGGGGATCGAGCGCGCTGCGTGCCTGGCTGATCGGCACCGGCGGCATCGTCGCTCGCCGCGAGTCGGCCGCGGGCGTGAGCGCCGTCTCCGGCGGGCGCTTTCGCGAGGCGCTCGAGACGCTGTGCGGCGACTGGCTCGCCAGCACGCCGGCGCTGCCGGTGATTGCCTGCGGCATGGTCGGCAGCCGCGAAGGATGGCGCGAAGCCGCCCGGGTGCGCACCCCGGTAACGCTGCAGGCACTCGCGCAGCACCTCTCGTCCTTCGACGACCTGCTCGGTCGCCCGTTCCGGATCGTGCCCGGACTGGTGGCGCGCGGCCAGATCGATTCGCCCGACCTGATGCGCGGCGGCGAGACCCAGGTGTTCGGCGCGCTGCAGGGCCGCGAGGGGTTGTTCGTGCTGCCGGGCAGGCATTGCCGATGGGTCGAGGTGCGCGACCGCCAGATCGTCGCGTTCCGCACCTACATGACGGGCGAGCTCTATGCGCTGCTCGGCCGGCACTCGACGCTGGCGAGCCACTGCGGCGATCCCGACGAGTCGCCGGAGCACCAGACGCAGGCGCTGCGCGCATTCGACGAAGGCGTCGACCACGCCGGTGCGCGGCCCGGCTCGCTCACCCACCTGCTGTTCACCGCGCGCACCGAGGCGTTGCTCGGCGGCCTCGATGCGCACCAGCTTCCCGCCTACCTCTCGGGGCTGCTGATCGGCGCCGAGATCCGCGACGCCTCCGACTGGTCGCCGCACGACCTGGTGGCGACCGTGGTGGCGCGCAGCGAACTGAGCGCCCGCTACGCCAGGGCGATGCACCGGCTCGGTTTGCGCGGCCGGGTGGCCGACGGCGACTCGGCCGCCACCGGCCTGGCTGCGATCGCCCGCGCGGCGGCGCTGGCTCCCTGAGGCGGCCGGGGCGCCCGCGGTCTCCTCAGGCGCGCAGGAATTCCTCCCTCCCGCCGAACCAGCGCTGCAGGTGTTCGTCGACCGACGCCGGGTCGTCGCGCAGCAGCCGTGCAGCCACTTCGCGCGCCGCTGCGAGCAGGTCGCTGTCGCGCTCGAGGTCGGCAAAGCGCAGCAACGCCTCGCCCGACTGGCGCGCCCCGAGGAATTCGCCCGGACCGCGCAGGATCAGGTCGCGCCGCGCGATCTCGAAGCCATCGCTGGTCTCGTACATCGTCTTCAGCCGATCGCGCGCCGCGGCCGACAGTGGCGCCCGGTACATCAGCACGCAGACGCTCTCGCCGGCGCCGCGGCCGACGCGACCGCGCAACTGGTGCAGTTGCGCCAGGCCGAAGCGCTCGGCGTGCTCGATGACCATCAGGGTCGCGTTGGGCACGTCGACGCCGACCTCGATCACGGTCGTCGCGACCAGCACCTGCAGCGCGCCGGCGGCGAACTGCGCCATCACCGCATGCTTGTCCGCCGCGGGCAGCCGGCCGTGCACCAGGCCGACGCGCAGCGGCGCCAGCTCGCGCTCCAGCGCAGCGTGGGTGTCGATCGCGGTCTGCAGGTCGAGCGCCTCGCTCTCCTCGATCAGCGGACACACCCAGTAGGCCTGGCGGCCGGCGGCCGCGGCGGCGCGCACGCGGGCCATGACCTCGGCGCGGCGCGCGTCCGAAACCAGCTTCGTGAGCACCGGCTTGCGGCCCGGCGGCAGCTCGTCGATCACCGAGACGTCGAGGTCGGCGTAGTACGACATCGCGAGCGTACGCGGAATCGGCGTCGCGCTCATCATCAGCTGGTGCGGCAGCGTCGCCGGGCCGGCTTCGAGCCGGGTGCGCAGCGCGAGCCGCTGCGCCACGCCGAAGCGATGCTGCTCGTCGACGATCGCAAGCCCGAGCCGCGCGAACGCGACGCTGTCCTCGATCAGCGCGTGCGTGCCGATCAGCAGTTGGGCCTCGCCGGAAGCGGCGCGCGCACGCGCCGCCTTCTTCCCCGCTTCCTTCAGCGATCCCGACAGCCAGGCCACGCGCACACCGATGCGCTCCAGCCACGGGCCGACCTTGCGCAGGTGCTGTTCGGCGAGGATCTCGGTGGGGGCCATGATCGCCGCCTGCCAGCCGCTGCCGATCGCCTGCGCCGCGGCGAGCGCGGCGATCACCGTCTTGCCGCTGCCGACGTCGCCCTGCAGCAGCCGGTTCATCGGCTGCGCCGCCGCGAGTTCGCCGGAGACCTCCAGCCAGACCCGCTGCTGCGCGCCGGTGAGCCGAAACGGCAGCGCATCGAGCAGGCGTCGCGCGAGCGCGTCGTCGGCCAGCTGCGGCGCGCGCTGCGCCGCCCGCGCCGCGCGCGCGCGCTGCAGCGACAGTTGCTGGGCGAGCAGCTCGTCGAAGATCACGCGCCGCCAGGCCGGCGTCGAGCGCTCGTGCAGCGCGCTGGCCGGCGTCTCCGGCGCAGGCTGGTGGATCGCGCGCAACGCGTGGGCCGACGAAGGCAGGCCGAGCGCGACCAGCACATCGGCCGGCACGGTTTCGCGCCACTGCAGGGCACGCAGCGCGCGCAGGATCGCGGCACGCAGCCTTGCCTGCCCGAGGCCGGACACCGTCGGATAGACCGGGGTGAGCGCCTGCGGCAGCGGCTCGCTCTCGTCGACCACCCGGTAGCGCGGATGCACCATCTCGAGCCCGAACAGGCCTCCGCGCACTTCACCGAGCGCGCGCACGCGGTTGCCGGCCGCGAACTGGCGCAGCTGCGAGCCGTAGAAGTGCAGGAAGCGCAGCGTGATCGACCCGGTGTCGTCGCGCAGTTCGACGGCCAGTGCGCGCCGCGGACGCGCGACGATCTCCTGGCGCGCGACGACGCCCTGCACCTGGGCGACCTCGCCGGGCCGAAGCGACGCGATCGGCGCGATGCGCGTTTCGTCTTCGTAGCGGATCGGCAGGTGCAGGACGAGGTCCTGCTCGCGCCTGATGCCCAGCCGCGCGAACAGTGCCGCCGCGGGCGCGCCCGCGCCGGTCGCGGGCGCCGCGGCCCCGCTAGCCTGGCGCGCCACCGCAGACGGTCCGCTTCGGCACCGCCCTCAATCGAGGACCACGACCGCCTCGGCCTCGAACAGCGCGCCGCGCGGCAGGCTGGCGACGCCGACGGTCGAGCGCGCCGGGTAGGGCTGCTCGAAGTGGCGCTGCATGATCTGGTTGATCGCCGGGAAGTGCCCGAGATCGGTGAGGAACAGCGTGAGCTTCACGCAGTGCGCGAGCGAACCGCCGGCGGCCTCGACCACCGCCCTCATGTTGCGGAACACCTGCTCGGCCTGCGCCTCGATCCCGCCCTCGACCATCTGGCCGCTTGCGGGTTCGAGCGCGATCTGCCCCGACAGGTAGACGGTGTTGCCGGCGCGCACCGCCTGCGAATAGGGCCCGATCGCGGCCGGCGCCCCTGGCGTGGAAACGATGGAACGGTTCGTCGTCGTCATGGTCGTTCTCGTGGCGTGGTGGCGAAATCGGCTCAGGCGGTGCCCGGGGGCAACGGGAAGATCAGGCAGGTGGTGGAGGCCCACGCGTACATGCGGCCGGCCACGTCGACCAGACGCCCCTGGGCGACGCCGATCTGGCGCGAGACGTTGACCACGTGCGCTTCGGCGCGCACCGGACCGGTCTTGTCGGTGAGTGCGCGCACGTAGTTCACTTTCAGTTCGAGCGTGGTGTAGCCGAAGCCGCGCTCGAGCATCGTGTGCACCGCGCAGCCCACCGCCGAATCGAGCAGCGTCGCGATGTACCCGCCGTGCACCGTCCCGATCGGGTTGTAGTAATCGGGTTTCGGCGTTCCCTGGAAGACCATGCGGCCACGCTCGGCTTCCACCGGCACGAAGTCGAGCGCCTGGAAGATCGGCGCCGACGGCAGTTCGCCGCGTCCGATGCGTTCGAGAAACTGCAGCCCCGACGTGCGCGCGAGTTCTGCGGCCGGAATCTTGCCCGCAGGGGCCATCAGCAGCCGCACCTCGCGCTCGCGGGCCAGCCAAAGTTCGAGCCTGGCCTCGACGTCGGCCGCATCGACGGGTCGTTCGGCACTCATGGGCGGCATCGTATCAAGTCGCTCACCGCCCCGGCATCGTCACGAACAGCGTCTCGAGTGCGATCGCCAGCACCGACATCATCAGCGTGGCGCCGACGATCAGCGAAGCCATCGCGACCAGCACCGCGAGCCAGCCGCTGGCCGAGCGCCGCCCCGATCCCGGATTGCGCTTCGCGTCCCACTTCGCGTCGGGCGTGAGGCAGATCACGATCGCTTCGAGCATCGCCGCCAGCGCGACCGCCGCGGCGAAGAAGAAGCCGGGATGCCGGTACCACGGGTCGGCGCGCAGCGCGATCGCCATCGCCGGCAGCGACAGCAGCGGATACACCCACCACCAGCGCGCGCCCAGATAGAGGCGGTGCGCTCCGAGCGAGCCCGCGAACAGGGCGAGCGCGCCGGCGACGGTCTTGGAGCGGTGCGCCGGGGCGCGAGCGACCTCGGTCATCGACAGGGTTCCGGAGGCGGGCCAGCCGCCATTGTCCGATATCCGGCGGCGATGCTGATAGACTCGATCCGCCTTCTTCGCGCACTGCCCGACCGACCCATGTTCCCCCGCGATGTGCCCGGCACCGACGAGGCGCCGGGCAGGCCGCTGCAATCGGTGCTGCGGCGCGCGATCCGCATCCGCGGCGCACGCCAGAACAACCTGAAGAACGTCGACCTCGACATCCCGACCGGCGAACTGGTGGTGGTGACCGGGGTCTCGGGCTCGGGGAAGTCCTCGCTCGTCTTCGACACGCTGTACGCCGAGGGGCAGCGCCGCTACGTCGAGACCTTCTCGGCCTACGCGCGGCAGTTCCTCGACCGGATGGACAAGCCGCAGGTCGACCGCATCGAGGGCGTGCCCCCGGCCATCGCGATCGACCAGACCAATCCGGTGCGCACCTCGCGCTCCACGGTCGGCACGATGACCGAGCTGAACGACCACCTGAAGCTGCTGTTCGCCCGCGCAGCCACGCTGCACTGCAGGCGCTGCGCGCGCCCGGTGCGGCGCGATACGGTGGCGAGCGTACGCGCGGCGATCGCCGCGCGCTCGCGGGCCGCCGGCGATCCGCGCCTGGTGGTCAGCTTCCCGATTCCGGTTCCGGCGAACTTCACCGAAGAAGAGATCCGCGCCCACCTGCTCGCGCAGGGCTACACGCGCGTGCAGGCGATCGACAGCAGCGCCGCCGGCCGGGTGCTGCACGTCGTCCAGGACCGTCTTCGCCACGACGCGGTCGAGGCGTCGCGGATCTCCGACGCGGTCGAGGCCGCACTCGGGCGCGGTCACGGCCGCATGTCGGTGCACCTGCTCGACGACGACGGCAACGAGGCGGATCGCTGGCGCTTCAGCAGCGGCCTGCACTGCGCCGACTGCGACATCGCCTACGCGGACCCGCTGCCGAGCCTGTTCTCGTTCAACTCGCCGCTCGGCGCCTGCGAGACCTGCCGTGGCTTCGGCCGCGTGATCGGCATCGACCTCGGGCTGGTGATTCCCGACGAAGCCCGAACGCTGGCCGAGGGCGCGGTCAAGCCCTGGCAGACCGAGAGCTTCCGCGAGTGCCAGCGCGACCTCGCGAAATACGCGGCGAAGGCCGGCGTGCCGATGGACCTGCCCTGGCGCGCGCTCTCCGACGCGCAGCGACGCTGGGTGATCGAAGGCGGCGACGACTGGACCGGCAAGTGGGAGACGCAGTGGTACGGCATCCGCCACTTCTTCGCCTGGCTCGAGTCGAAGGCGTACCGGATGCACATCCGCGTGCTGCTGTCGAAGTACCGCTCGTACACGCCCTGCCCGGCCTGCCGGGGTGCGCGGCTGAAGCCCGACGCGCTGCTGTGGCGCGTCGGCTCGCTCACGGAGGCGGATGCGCGATTCGTGCCGGCGGGCGTCGAATGGACGGAGGCGCAGTTGCGGCAGGTGGCCGGGCTGTCGATCCACGACCTGATGCTGCTGCCGATCGACCGCGTGGCCGCCTTCTTCGATGCGTTGACGCTGCCGGCGCCGCTCGACGAGGCCACCGACCTGCTGCTGGTCGAAACCCGCGCGCGACTGCGCTACCTGCAGCAGGTCGGCCTCGGCTACCTGACGCTCGATCGCCAGTCGCGCACGCTCTCGGGCGGCGAAGTGCAGCGGATCAACCTGACCACCGCGCTGGGCACCTCGCTGGTGAACACGCTGTTCGTGCTCGACGAACCGTCGATCGGGCTGCACCCGCGCGACATCAGCCGGGTGATCGGCGTCATGCGGCGCCTGCGCGATGCCGGCAACTCGCTGGTGGTGGTCGAGCACGATCCGCAGGTGATGTTCGCCGCCGACCGGATGATCGACATCGGCCCCGGGCCCGGCGAGCGCGGCGGGCGCATCGTCTTCGACGGCGACCCGCAGGCGCTGCGCACTGCCGGCACGCTCACCGGCGACTACCTGTCGGGGCGCAGGCAGGTCGACACCGGCCACCCGCAGCCGGTCGGCCCGTCGACGAAGAAGCTGCTGCTCGAAGGCGCACGCGAGCACAACCTGAAGAACGTCTCGGTCGAGATCCCGCTCGGGCGGCTGGTCTGCCTGACCGGCGTCTCGGGCAGCGGCAAGTCCACGCTGATGCAGAACGTGCTGCTGCCCGCGCTGCTGAAGGCGCGCGGCAGGCCTACCGAGTCGCCCGGCGCGCACGACCGCCTGCTCGGCGACGACTGGATCGGCGACGTGGTCTTCGTCGACCAGTCGCCGATCGGCAAGACCGCGCGCAGCAACCCGGTCAGCTATGTGGGCGCGTTCGATCCGATCCGCAAGCGCTTCGCCGCGGCCGAACTCTCCAGGGAGCGCGGCTACACCGCCGGCACCTTCAGCTTCAATGCCGGCGACGGCCGCTGCCCGACCTGCGGCGGCAACGGCTTCGAGCACGTCGAGATGCAGTTCCTCTCCGACGTCTACCTGCGTTGCCCCGACTGCGACGGCAAGCGCTTCCGCCCCGAGGTGCTCGAGGTCACGGTCACCGGCCGCGACGGCCGCCCGCGCTCGGTCGCCGAAGTGCTCGAGCTCACCGTGCACGAAGCGCTCGAAGCGTTCGCCGGCGAGTACGACATCTGCGGCAGGCTGCAGCCGCTGGCCGACGTCGGCCTCGACTACCTGCGCCTCGGCCAGCCGGTGCCCACGTTGTCCGGCGGCGAAGCCCAGCGGCTCAAGCTCGCCGGCTTCCTTGCCGAAGCCGCGAGCCAGGGCCTCGCACGGCCCGCCGGCCCCGGGCACGCCTTCGCGAAGGCCGGGCGCCGCGGCACGCTGTTCATGTTCGACGAACCGACCACCGGGCTGCACTTCGACGACGTGGCGAAACTGCTGCGCGCCCTGCGCAAGCTGCTCGCCGCCGGCCACTCGCTGCTGGTGATCGAGCACAACCTCGACCTGGTCCGCGCCGCCGACTGGCTGATCGACCTGGGGCCCGAAGGCGGCGAGGCCGGCGGCCGCGTCGTCGCCACCGGCACCCCCGCCCAACTGGCCAGCGAAGCGCGCACGCACACGGGGAAGGCGCTGGCGCAGTACGCCACGGTTCTTCGGCCCG
>QEVL01000030.1 GCA_003577305.1 Burkholderiales bacterium | reverse complement strand
CCGCAGGCGCGCCGGGCGCGCTGGCCTGGGCGGGCGCGCTGCGGCAACCGGTTCGGGCTGCCCGGGCGGCTCGGCCCGTGGCGGCTCGGGGGGCGGCGGTGCAGGCGCGCGTGCGAGCGCAAGCGGCTCGGGCTGCGTCGTCTCGCTGATCAGGAAT
Source organism: Burkholderiales bacterium (assembly GCA_003577305.1). Classification (GTDB taxonomy): domain Bacteria; phylum Pseudomonadota; class Gammaproteobacteria; order Burkholderiales; family Burkholderiaceae_E; genus Zeimonas. The sequence continues at coordinate 30,780 of QEVL01000030.1, read as the reverse complement.
ACCTGCACCGGCTCGGCGGGGCGCTTCGTGGAAGGGGTCATGGTCAGCGCCAGCACGCCGGCGAGCACGAGTGCATGCAGCGCCAGCGCACCGCCCGCCGCCGACAGCCGGTATGCATCCATCGCGAAATTATCGCGGCCGGCGCGGGCAAGGCCAAATGCGCCGCCCGCAGCTCTGCAACAATGCGCGCTGCACTTCGAGCGGGCGCGACGCAGATGAAAGGGTTTCGGGGACCACGCGGGCGGATCGGCCGCGTCGCCATGACGTTCGCCGTCGTGCCCGCGCGCCGTTCGCGGTTCGTCCCGGCTGCGCTGGGCGCGCTCGCGATCTCGCTGGCAGCCTGCTCCACGCCGTCCGAGGCACCGGCCGCCGCGCTTCCCGCTGCCGCGCTCGACGCCGACTTCCTGCTGATCGGCGAGATCCACGACAACGCCGCACAGCATCGGCTGCGGCTGCACTGGCTCGAAACGCTCGCGGCGCGACGCCGCGTCGCGCTCGCGCTCGAGCAGTTCGATGCGATACGCCAGGGTGCGCTCGATCGGGCGCGTGCGGCCGATGCGGCGGCCGCGGCCGCCGGCGAGCCACTCGCGCGGCGCGCGCGCCGCATCGCCGAGGCAGCCGGCTTCGATTTCCGCGGCTGGCACTGGGAGCACTACCGTCCGGTCGTCGAACTCGCGCTGCGGCTCGACCTGCCGCTGGTGGCGGCCAACCTGTCGCGCGCGCAGACGGTCGCGGTCGCCCGCGGCACGGCGCCCGCCGAATCGCAACCCGAGGACTGGGGCGCCGCCGAGCAGCGCGCGCTCGAGACCTCGATTCGCGACGGCCACTGCGGGCTGCTTCCCGAATCGGCGATCGCGCCGATGGCCGCCGCCCAGCGCAGCCGCGATGCGCAACTGGCGCGCGCGATCGTCGACGCGCATCGACGCAGCGGCTTGCCGGTGGTGCTGCTGGCGGGCAACGGGCACCAGCGTCGCGACGTCGGCGTGCCGCGCTACCTTGCGAAACTCGCACCCGGCTCGCGCGTGTTCAGCATCGGCCTGCTCGCAGAGGATGGGGCCGAGGGCGGCGAGGGCGCGCCCGACGGGCCTGCCGGGGCGCTGCGCTTTCGGCAGCGCTACGACTTCGTGGCGGTCACCCCGCAGGCGCCGCGCGCCGACCCGTGCGAGGGGCTGCGCGCGAAGACCCCGCAACGGCCAGCCGCCGCGCCTCGGTGACCGGCGCCGGTTCGCGCCACGAACGGCGCTGGCCGTCGTGACGCGGGCCGCGGTCAGTCGCGCAACCCCAGCACGTCCTGCATGTCGTAGAGGCCGCTCTTGCGCGCGGCCAGATAGCGGCAGGCGCGCAGTGCGCCCAGCGCGTAGGTGACGCGGCTGGCCGAGCGGTGCGTGATTTCGATGCGCTCGCCGATGCCGGCGAACAGCACCGTGTGGTCGCCGACGATGTCGCCGCCGCGCACCGTCGCGAACCCGATCGTCGACGGATCGCGCTCGCCGGTGACGCCTTCGCGCCCGTAGACCGCCACCGTGCGCAGGTCGCGGCCGAGCGCGCCGGCGACCACCTCGCCCATCTTCAGCGCGGTGCCCGACGGAGCGTCGATCTTGTGGCGGTGATGTGCCTCGATGATCTCGATGTCGTAGCCGGTGGAAAGCGAGCGCGCGGCCAGCTCGAGCAGCTTGAGCGTCACGTTGACGCCGACGCTCATGTTCGGCGCGAACACGATCGGCACCCGCTCGGCGGCCGCGGCGATTGCGCGCTTGCCGTCTTCGTCGAAGCCGGTGGTGCCGATGACCATCGCGGTGCCGCGCGCCGCGCAGGCCCGCAGGTGCGCGAGCGTTCCCTCCGGGCGCGTGAAGTCGATCAGGAACTGCGCGTCGGCAATTCCGGCGCCGACGTCGTCGCTGATCGTGACGCCGGTGTCGCGCCCGAGGAAGTCTCCCGCGTCGCGCCCGATCGATGCGCTGCCCGCCACGTCGAGCGCACCGGCCAGTTGCGCGTCGGGCGCTTCGAGCACCGACTCGATCAGCATCCGGCCCATGCGGCCCGACGCACCTGCGATCGCGATGCGCATCATGAACGTGCCTCCGCGGTGGCCGGCGGCCGGTAGCCGGGCAGGGCCGGGTCGGCCGGGTCTTCCTTCGCCGGCAGTGCGTCGGCTTCGATCGCGACGACGCGATCGTCGCGGAACACGATCGTGGCGCGGCGCAGTTCGGCGCGTCCGTTCGGGAACTGGTAGCGGAAGACGTAGTCCCAGCGATCGGGGTGGAATACGTGGCGCAGCAGCGGCGTGCCGAGCGCGAAGCGCACCTGTTCGCGGCTCATGCCTTCCTTCACCTGCCCGAGCATCTGCTGCGTGAGGTAGTTGCCCTGCGGCAGGTCGGTGCGGTAGGCCTCGAACAGGCCGCTGCGATTGGGGTCGCGCTGCGCGCAGCCGGGCGCCGACAGTGCGGCCGCCAGCGTCGCGGCCACCAGCCAGGCGGCTTTGCGGGGCGCGCCGGCGCGCGACCCGGCGACGGGCCGACGAGCCCGGGCGAAAACCTCGTTCATGGTGCCGGTCACGACTGGATGCGGTTGAAAACCGTTATCATACGACGGTAGTTCCCCCTGCCTTGCGTCGAGCCGCATGTCCGTCACCGTCGAACTGAAGAGCATGGGCCTGAAGGCCACCTTGCCGCGCCTGAAGATCCTCGAGATCTTCCAGAACGGCAAGCAGCGGCACATGAGCGCCGAGGACGTCTATCGTGAACTGCTCGCCGAGAACCAGGAGATCGGCCTGGCCACCGTCTATCGGGTGCTCACGCAGTTCGAGCAGGCCGGAATTCTCAAGCGCAGCAACTTCGAGTCGGGCAAGGCGGTGTTCGAGCTCGAGGAAGGTCATCACCACGACCACCTCGTGTGCCTGCAGTGCGGCCGCGTCGAGGAGTTCTACGACGCCGAGATCGAAAAGCGCCAGCAGGCGATCGCGAAAGAGCGCGGCTTCCAGCTGCAGGATCACGCGCTGTCGCTCTACGGCAACTGCATCAAGCCGAACTGCGAATACCGGCGCGGCTGATTCACGCCTGCGCGAGGATCTCCTTCGCGTGCCTGCGGGTGGTTGCGGTGATCTCCGCGCCGCCCAGCATCCGCGCGATTTCTTCCACGCGTGCGCCGCGCCCGAGCGCCTCGATGCGGCTCACCGCGCGTGCGTCGACGCTTTCTTTCGTGACGCGGTAGTGATGGTGCGCCTTCGCCGCGACCTGCGGCAGGTGGGTCACGCACAGCACCTGCCGGTCGCTGCCCAGCCGGCGCATCAGGCTGCCTACCGCGTCGGCAACCGCGCCGCCCACGCCGGCGTCGGCTTCGTCGAAGATCAGCGTGGGCACCGGGTTCGCCTGCGCTGCCAGCACCGCGATCGCCAGGCCGATGCGCGACAGCTCGCCGCCCGAGGCCACTTTCGCCAGCGGCCGCGGCGTGGCGCCGGCGTGCGCCGCAACCCGGAACTCGATCGCGTCGATGCCCGAGGCCGAAGGCTCGCAGCGCTCGAACGAGACGGCGAGCCTGCCGCCCGACATCCCGAGTTCGGCCATGTGCCGCGTGACGCCGTCGGCCAGGCGGCGCGCCGCCTTGCGCCGCGCCGCCGACAGCTGTGCTGCCAGCGCGTCGTAGCCCGAGCGGGCCGCGGCGGTGCGGGCGCGCAGGCCCTCCACGTCCTGCGCCGCATCGAGCTCGTGCAGCCGCTCGCGCAGTGATTCGAGCGTGGCCGGGATCGCTTCGGGCGGCATCCGCAGCCGGCGCGCGGTCTCGAAGATCGCGCCGATGCGCTGCTCGGCCTGCCGGAGACGCTCCGGGTCGAGGTCGACGCGCTCGGCATACGCGGCCAATGTGGAGGCGGCTTCGTCGACCTGGATCGCGGCGCTGTCGAGCAATTCGAGCGCCTCGTGAAGCCGCGCATCGATTGCCGCGAGCGGCCGCAGTTTCTGCGCCTCGCGGTGCAGCCGGCGCGACAGCGCGTCGTCGCTGTCGGCCAGCGCCTCGGCCGCGCCGCGCGTGCCCTCGATCAGCGAGGCCGCGTGCGCGAGCCGCCTCTGCTCCTCGCCGAGCGCCTCCCATTCGCCTGGCGCGAGCTGCAGCCGCTCGAGTTCGCCCGCCTGCCAGGCGAGCCGCTCGCGCTCGAGCGCGAGCTCGCGCTGGCCTGATTCGGCGGCGTCGAGCTCGCGCTGCGCCGCGCGCCATGCCGACCAGGCTTCGCCGAGCGCGTGCCGCGCGCCTTCGAGCCCGGCAAAGGCGTCGAGCAACTGGCGCTGCCCGTCGGCGCGCAGCAGCGACTGGGACGCGTGCTGGCCGTGGATGTCGACCAGTCGTTCGCCGATCTCGCGAAGCAGCGCGGCGGTGGCCGGATGGCCGTTGACCAGCGCGCGCGAGCGCCCGTCGGCGTCGACCAGGCGACGCAGCAGCACGGTGCCCGGGTCGCCCTGCAGTTCGCGCTCGGCCAGCCACGCGTCGAGCGCAGCATCGCTGCGGAACTCGGCGGCGATGTCGGCGCGGGCGCGGCCCTCGCGCACCACCCCGGCGTCGGCCCGCCCGCCCATCGCGAGCGCCAGTGCGTCGATCAGGATCGACTTGCCGGCGCCGGTTTCGCCCGAGAGCACGGTGAAACCGGCTCCGAACGCGAGCTCGGCGGTGTCTACGATCACGAAGTCTTCGAGGCGCAGGCTGAGCAGCATCGGGAACGCGGTGCGGGGGAGCGGCTTTTCAGCGCTGGATCGTCTGCAGGTGCGGCAATTCGTGCCAGTTGAGCTTGCCGCGCAGGGTCGCGAAGTAGCTGTAGCCCGGAGGATGCAGGAAAGTGGTGGTGAAGCCCGCGCGCTGAACGATGATGTCGTCGCCCACCTGCAGGTCGCTGAAGACCTGCATGTCGCCGGCCACGCGCGGTTCGCGGCCTTCGACCACGCGGATCGTGATCGTCACGTCGTCGGGCAGCGCGATCGGGCGGTTCGACAGCGATTGCGGCGCCACCGGCACCAGCACGATGCCCGCGAGTTGCGGATGCAGGATCGGCCCGTTCGCCGACAGCGCATACGCGGTCGAGCCGGTGGGCGTGGCCACGATCAGGCCGTCGGCGCGCTGGCTGTACATGTACAGGTCGTCGACGTGCACCTGCAGCTCGATCATGCCGGCGCGCGACGAGCGGTTGACCACCACGTCGTTCAGCGCCAGCTCGGTCCAGACGACCTCCTGGCCGCGCACTACCCTGGCAGTGAGCAGCGTGCGCTGCTCCGATGCGTAGTGGCCTTCGAGGATCGACGACAGTGCCTGCGACCAGCTGTCGAGCCCGATGTCGGTGATGAAGCCGAGCCGGCCGTGGTTGATGCCCACCAGCGGCACCTCGTGCGGCGCGAGCGCGCGCGCGGCGCCCAGCATCGTGCCGTCGCCGCCGATCGCCACCGCGAGGTCGGCCTCGTGGCCGATCTGCTCAAGGCTCGCGGATTCGAGTTCGGAGGCGCCCAGCATCACCGCCGAGCGTTCCTCGACCAGCACGCCGACCCCGCGCCTGCGCAGGAACGTGGCGATCTCGCGCACCGTGCCTCCGACGCTCTCGGTCTGCGGGCGGCTCACCAGCGCCACTCGGTTGAACCGGTTCTTCATCGCGCTTATTAGAGCACAAGCGCCAGCGTGCAAACCCGGCCCGGCGACCGAGCCGGCGTCGTCCGCCCGGCCGGGCCGCGCCCGCCGGCCGTCGCGCCGCCCGGCTTGCGTCCGCGCCGTCTGCCCATACAATTGGGAGCATGCTGGATGCGCGCGCCCAGACACTGCTGAAGACCCTCGTCGAACGCTACATCGCCGACGGTACGCCGGTGGGCTCGCGTACATTGTCGCGACACTCCGGGCTCGATCTGTCTCCGGCCACGATCCGCAACGTGATGGCCGACCTCGAAGACCTCGGGCTGATCGCCAGTCCGCACACCTCGGCCGGGCGCGTTCCCACCCCGCGGGGCTACCGGCTGTTCGTCGACACGCTGCTCACGGTCGAGCCGCTGCAGGGCGAGCAGACCCGCGCCATGCAGGGACGGCTGCAGGCCGACGAGCCGCAGCGCCTGCTCTCGGCCGCGGCCTCGCTGCTGTCGAGCCTCTCGCACTTCGCGGGCGTGGTCATGACGCCGCGCCGGGCTTCGCTGTTTCGCCAGGTCGAATTCCTGCGCCTGTCCGAGCGGCGCATCCTGCTGATCATCGTCACCCCCGAGGGCGACGTGCAGAACCGCATCCTGTCCACCGAGGGCGACTACACGCCGTCGCAACTCACCGAGGCGGCCAACTACATCAACTCGCACTTCGCCGGGCTCGATTTCGAGAGCATCCGCAAGCGGCTGCAGTCCGAGCTCGCGACACTGCGCGACGACATCACCGCGCTGATGCAGAAGGCGGTCGAAGCGAGCAATCGCGCGCTCACCGAAGAAGCCGAGCCGGTCGTCATCTCGGGCGAGCACAACCTGGTCGGCGTGGCCGAGCTCTCCGACAACATGGAGCGGCTGCGGCGGCTGTTCGAGCTGTTCGACAAGAAGACCAGCCTGGTGCAGCTGCTCGACGCGTCAAGCCGGGCGCAGGGCGTGCAGATCTTCATCGGCGGCGAGTCCGAGCTGGTCCCGATGGACCAGATCAGCGTCGTGGTCGCGCCCTACGAGGCCGACGGCCGCATCGTCGGCACGCTCGGCGTCATCGGTCCCACGCGGATGGCCTACGAGCGGGTGATCCCGATCGTCGACATCACTGCCCGACTGGTTTCCTCGGCCCTGAGCCACCACGCCTGATCCGGGGCGGAGCCGGCGTGCCTTCGTGACCCGCTACCCGTCGGCCAGCCACCTCGATCACGCCGCGCCTGCGCGCACCGCGCTGCTGCTGGTGCAGCTCGGCACGCCCGATGCGCCAACGCCAGCCGCAGTGCGGCGCTACCTGCGCGAGTTCCTCTCCGATCCGCGGGTGGTCGAGCTGCCGCGCGCGCTCTGGCTGCCGATCCTGCACGGACTGGTGCTGCGCCTGCGTCCGGCGCAGTCGGCACGCAAGTACGCGAGCATCTGGAGCGAGGAGGGCTCGCCGCTGCTGGTGCACACGCGCCGCCAGGCGACGCTGCTGCGCGGCGCACTCGGCGCGTTCGGCCACCAGCTCGAAGTCGCCTTCGCGATGCGCTACGGCAATCCGTCGATTCCGGCGGTGCTGCGCGAACTGCGCGAGCGCAACCTGGCGCGACTGCTGGTGCTGCCGCTCTATCCGCAATATGCCGCCTCGACCAGCGCCACCGCGCTCGACGCGGTCGGGCGCGAGCTGGCCGGCTGGCGCAACCTGCCCGAGCTGCGCATGGTGCGCGGCTTTCACGACCATGACGGCTACATCGACGCGCTGGCGGCCCACCTGCGGCGCGCCTGGGAGCGCGACGGCCGCGCCGAGCGGCTCGTGATGAGCTTTCACGGCGTGCCGCGGCGCACGCTCGAGCTCGGAGACCCCTATCACGACGAGTGCCTGGCCACCGGGCGGCGGCTGGCCGAGCGCCTCGGGCTGCGGCCCGACGAATGGCTGCTCACGTTCCAGTCGCGCTTCGGCCGCGCCGAATGGCTGCGCCCGTACACCGAGCCGAGCCTGCGCGAGCTGGCCGCCTCGGGGGTGCGCAGCGTCGAGGTGATCTGCCCGGGCTTCGTTGCCGATTGTCTCGAGACGCTCGAGGAAATCGCGATCGAGGGCCGGCGCGCGTTCCTGGAGGCCGGCGGCCGCGAGTTCCGCTATCTCGGATGCCTGAACGAATCGCCGGAGTTCATCGGCGCGCTCGCCTCGATCGCGCGCCAGCACCTGTCGGGCTGGCCGACCGGTGCAGCGCCGGCCGCCCCGCTGACCCCGACCCCGGCGCAGGCGCGCTGATCGCCGCCGCGGCGCGCGATCGGGCCGCGCACCCGACTGCTTCACACGTTCTCAGGCCTTGGGCGGAATCCGCAGCACCTGCCCCGGGTAGATCTTGTCGGGGTGCGTCAGCATCGGCCTGTTCGCTTCGAAGATCGGCATGTAGGCATTGGCATTGCCGTAGTACTGCTTCGCGATCTTCGACAGCGTGTCACCGCGCACCACCGTGTAGTACTGCGCCTCGGGCTCCGCATGGCTCACCGACATGTTGTCGATCACGTTGCCCACCCCGGCCACGTTGCCGCAGCAGAGCACGATCTTCTCGCGGGTGGCCTGGTCGGGTGCCGTGCCCGAGACGGTCACGGTCGCGTTGGCTCCGTCGAATTCGACCTTCAGGCCGTCGGCGTCGAGTTTCATCGCCGCGATGTAGTCTTCGATCGCCTTGGCGGCAGCCGCGTTCGCCGCGGCCGACTTGTCGGCGCCTACGGCGGCCTGTGCTTCGCCGCGCCCGAACAGTTTCTCGCCCGCGTCCTTGATGAATGACAAGAGGCCCATCGTTGTTCTCCCGGTGCTAAGAAAAGGGTCCGGCGGTGCAGCCGGCCGGATCCAAGGGTAACCGCTGATCGCCCGAAGGTTGTTGAAATCTCCGGGTCCGCCCCCAAAGTACTGCCGACCGCGCCGGCTGCACGCGCGGCGAATCTGTCCAACGCCTTGATTTTGCTGGGAGAATCACGGGATGAACCGGGAAGCGCCCGACCGTCCGGAAGAAGAACTGCCCGCCACCGCCAACGATGCCGGCGCCGCGCCGGGTTCCGAAGGCGCCACAGACCAGGCCGCGCCCGAGGTCGCCGGGCACGCGGGGGACACCGAGGCGCAGGTTGCCGAGTTGCGCGACCAGTATCTGAGGGCGATGGCCGAGTTGGAGAACGTGCGCCGCCGGGCGCAGGAGGAAGTCGCCCGTGCCCACAAGTACGGCATCGAGGGCTTCGCCGAGAGCCTGCTGCCGGTCAAGGACAGCCTCGAAATGGCCTTGAAGGCCGATACGCCGACGCTGGAGAACCTGAAGGAGGGCGTCGAGGCCACGCTGCGCCTGCTCGCCTCGGCCTTCGAGAAGAACCGGCTCGTCGAAGTCGATCCGCAGGGCCAGAAGTTCGACCCCAACCGCCACCAGGCGATCTCGACGGTGCCCGCGGCGGCCACGCAGCCGCCTGTGGCCGAGAACCACGTTGCCCACGTGCTGCAGAAGGGCTACCTGATCGGCGACCGCGTGCTGCGGCCGGCGCTCGTCACCGTCGTCCAGGGCTGAGAACGCCCGCCCGCTTGAATTCCGTCCGTTTCGACACATCTGCAAACCAGACAATTTCCGTCTTCGAGGAACAATCAACATGGGCAAGATCATCGGCATCGACCTGGGCACCACCAACTCGTGCGTCGCCATCATCGAGGGCGGCCAGCCCAGGGTGATCGAGAACTCCGAAGGCGCGCGCACCACTCCGTCGATCGTCGCGTACATGGAAGACGGCGAGATCCTGGCCGGCGCGCCCGCCAAGCGGCAGGCGGTCACCAACCCGAAGAACACGCTGTACGCGGTCAAGCGGCTGATCGGCCGCAAGTTCGACGAGAAAGAGGTCCAGAAGGACATCCACCTGATGCCCTACGGCATCGTGAAGGCCGACAACGGCGACGCCTGGGTGCAGGTGCGCGATCGCAAGCTCGCGCCGCCGCAGGTTTCGGCCGAAGTGCTGCGCAAGATGAAGAAGACCGCCGAAGACTATCTCGGCGAGGAAGTGACCGAGGCGGTCATCACGGTGCCGGCCTACTTCAACGACAGCCAGCGCCAGGCCACGAAAGACGCCGGGCGCATCGCCGGTCTCGACGTGAAGCGCATCATCAACGAGCCGACCGCGGCGGCGCTCGCGTTCGGCCTCGACAAGGGCGGCGGCAAGGATCGCAAGGTGGCGGTGTACGACCTCGGCGGCGGCACCTTCGACATCTCGATCATCGAGATGGCCGACGTCGAGGGCGAGAAGCAGTTCGAGGTGCTGTCGACCAACGGCGACACCTTCCTCGGCGGCGAAGACTTCGACCAGCGCGTGATCGACTACGTGATCGGCGAGTTCAGGAAGGAGCAGGGCGTCGACCTCGCGAAGGACGTGCTCGCTCTGCAGCGGCTCAAGGAAGCGGCCGAGAAGGCCAAGATCGAGCTTTCGTCGTCCCAGCAGACCGAGTTCAACCTGCCGTACATCACGGCCGACGCCTCGGGGCCGAAGCACCTGAACATGAAGATCACGCGCGCCAAGCTCGAGGCACTGGTCGAGGAGCTCGTCGAGCGCACCATCGAGCCGTGCCGCATCGCGCTGAAAGACGCCGGCCTGAAGGCCTCCGACATCGACGACGTGATCCTGGTCGGCGGCATGACGCGCATGCCCAAGGTGCAGGAGAAGGTCAAGGAGTTCTTCGGCAAGGAGCCGCGCAAGGACGTCAACCCCGACGAGGCAGTGGCGGTCGGTGCGGCGATCCAGGGTGCGGTGCTCTCCGGCGAGCGCAAGGACGTGCTGCTGCTCGACGTGACGCCGCTGTCGCTGGGCATCGAGACGCTGGGTGGCGTCATGACCAAGATGATCCAGAAGAACACCACGATCCCGACCAAGTTCTCGCAGACCTTCTCCACGGCCGACGACAACCAGCCGGCGGTCACGATCAAGGTCTTCCAGGGCGAGCGCGAGATCGCCTCGGGCAACAAGCTGCTCGGCGAGTTCAATCTCGAGGGCATCCCGCCGGCGCCGCGCGGCACGCCGCAGATCGAGGTCACCTTCGATATCGACGCCAACGGCATCCTGCACGTGTCGGCGCGGGACAAGGCCACCGGCAAGGAGAACAAGATCACGATCAAGGCCAACTCGGGCTTGACCGAGGCCGAGATCCAGAAGATGGTCAAGGACGCCGAGGCCAACGCTGCCGACGACCACAAGCGCGTGGAACTCGCCAACGCGCGCAACCAGGCCGATGCGCTGGTGCACTCGGTGAAGAAGTCGCTCGCCGAGTACGGCGACAAGATCGACGCCGACGAGAAGGCGAAGATCGAGGAGGCGCTGAAGGCCTCCGAGGAGTCGCTGAAGTCCGACGACAAGGACGAGATCGAGGCGAAGACCAGCGCGCTGATGACTGCCTCGCAGAAGCTCGGCGAAGCGATGTACGCGAAGGCGCAGGCCGAGAGCGGCGCGCAGGCGGCGGCAGGTCCGGGTCCGGAAGAGGCGAGCGAAGCGAGGCGCCCGAAGGACGATGACGTGGTCGACGCCGACTTCAAGGAAGTCAAGCGCGACGCCTGAAAATGCCGAAACGCGACTACTACGAGATCCTCGGCGTCGCGAAGAACGCGACCGACGACGACCTGAAGAAGGCCTATCGCAAGCTCGCGATGAAGCACCACCCGGACCGCAATCCGGGCAGCAGGCAGGCGGAGGAGAAGTTCAAGGAGGTCAAGGAAGCCTACGAGATGCTCTCCGATCCGGCCAAGCGGGAGGCCTACGACCGCTTCGGCCACGCCGGCGTCGATCCGAACGCGGGTTTCGCCGGCGGCGCGGGGGGCCAGGGTTTCGGTGGCTTCGCCGACGTGTTCGGCGACATCTTCGGCGACATCTTCGGCGGCCAGCGCGGGGCCGCCGGGCGCAGCAACGTCTATCGCGGCGCCGACCTGCGCTACGCGATGGAGATCTCGCTCGAGCAGGCGGCCGGCGGCTACACCTCGGAAATCCGGGTGCCTGCCTGGGAAACCTGCGAATCCTGCAACGGCAGCGGCGCCAAGCCCGGTACCAAGCCGAAGGTGTGCCACACCTGCGGCGGCCAGGGCGCGGTGCGCGTGCAGCAGGGCTTCTTCTCGATCCAGCAGACCTGCCCCACCTGTCGCGGCAGCGGCAAGGTGATTCCCGAGCCGTGCACCGCTTGCGAGGGTGTCGGCCGCGTGAAGAAGAACAAGACGCTCGAAGTGAAGATCCCTGCCGGCATCGACCACGGCATGCGCATTCGCTCGGCGGGCAACGGCGAGCCGGGCGTCAACGGCGGGCCGCCCGGAGACCTGTACGTGGAGATCCACGTCAAGGAACACCCGGTGTTCCAGCGCGACGGCGACGACCTGCACTGCGAGGTGCCGATCGGCATCACCACCGCGGCGCTGGGCGGTACCGTGCAGATTCCCACGCTGCACGGACGCGCCGAGATCGACCTGCCCGAGGGCACCCAGTCGGGCAAGCAGTTCCGGCTGCGCGGCAAGGGCATCAAGGGCATCCGCTCCAGCTATCCGGGCGACCTGTACGCGCGCGTCGTCGTCGAGACGCCGGTGCGCCTGAACGACCGGCAGAAGCAGTTGCTGCGCGAGCTCGAAACTTCGCTGAAAGACCCGAAACACAGCCCGCAGACGAAGGGCTGGATGGATCGCGTGAAGGACTTCTTCCAGTGAAGCTCACCTTCGCCGGAGCCGCCGACACGGTCACCGGCTCGCGCTACCTGCTCGATTCGGGTGGGCGCCAGATCCTGCTCGACTGCGGGCTGTTCCAGGGCTTCAAGAAACTGCGCGATCGCAACTGGGCTGCCTTTCCGATGCCGCCGCGCGAGATCGACCGCGTGGTGCTCAGCCACGCGCACCTCGATCACAGCGGCTACCTTCCGGCGCTGGTGCGCGACGGGTTTCGCGGGCAGATCGTCGCCACCGAGGCCACGCGCGAGCTCTGCGAGATCCTGCTGCGCGACAGCGCGCGACTGCAGGAGGAGGAAGCCGACTTCGCCAACCGCCACGGCTACTCGAAGCACGCGCCGGCGCGTCCGCTCTACACCGCCGAAGATGCAGAGCGCGCGCTCGCGCGGTTCGTCGTCGTCGGTTTCGATCGCGACTTCGATCTCGGCGAGGGCATCGTCGGCCGTTTCCTGCCCGCCGGCCACCTGCTCGGCGCCGCGATCGTGCGGCTGCAGCACGGCCGCCGCACGCTGGTGTTCAGCGGCGACCTGGGCCGCCCGCACGACCTGGTGATGCGGCCGCCGCGCACCGTCGAGGCTGCCGACACGCTGATCGTCGAGTCGACCTACGGCGACCGCGGCCACGGCAGCGAAGACCCCGAATCGGTGCTCGGCCGCGTGATTCGCGAGACTGCCGCGCGCGGCGGCACGGTTCTCATTCCGTCGTTCGCGGTGGGCCGTGCGCAGACGCTGCTCTATGCGCTGTACCGCCTGAAGCAACGCGAGGAAATCCCCGAGATCCCGGTGTTCCTCGACAGCCCGATGGCGGTGGACGCCACGCGCCTGTACCGGCGCTTCGAGCACGATCATCGGCTCACCCACGAGCAGTGCGTCGGCATGTATCGAGCGGCGCAACTGGTCACCACGCCGGCCGAGTCGAAGCGGCTGTCCACGCTGCGCGGGCCGCTGGTCATCATCTCGGCCAGCGGCATGGCCACTGGCGGGCGCGTGCTGCACCACCTGAAGCGGATCCTGCCCGACGCGGCGAATCACGTCGTGTTCGCCGGTTTCCAGGCCCCCGGCACCCGGGGCGCGCACCTGGTGGCGGGCGAGCGCGAGGTCAAGATCCACGGCGACTGGCACGTCGTGCGAGCCGGGGTCACGCAGCTCGACGGCTTTTCGGCGCACGCCGACGGCAACGAGCTGATCGACTGGATGCGCGGTTTTCACTCGGCTCCGAAGCAGGTCTACGTGACCCACGGCGAGCCCGAGGCGGCCGATCGGCTGCGCGTGCGCATCAGCAAGGAACTCGGCTGGCGCGCGCGTGTGCCCGAGCACATGGAGACCGTCGACCTGGCGCTCTGAACCGGCGCCGGTCGTCCCGCTGCGTCGACGCGACGCCGGCGCCGCGACGATGCCCCTGCCGGGACTGCGCGTGCGCTGAAGCCGCGGCGCCGTGCTGGTACAGTCCCAGCCATGCACGCGAGCGAGTTCCGGCGCCCGGTCGGCTGGGGCAAGGGCCGGCAGGTCGATCCTGCCGCGCTGCAGCGCGTGCGGGCACTGGTCGACGGCCTGCCGCCGCGCCGTGACCTGCTCGTCGAGCACCTGCATCGCATCCAGGACGCCGAAGGCTGCCTGCCGGCGCCGCTGCTGGCGGCGCTCGCCGAATGGCTGGGCCTTGCGCAGACCGAGGTCTACGAGGTCGCGAGCTTCTACCATCACTTCGAGCCGCTGCGCGATGGCGAGGCACGTCCTGCGTCGCTGACGGTGCGCGTCTGCGACTCGCTGCCTTGCCGGCTGAACGGCGCCGAAGCGCTGCTCACCGCGCTCGCGCAGCGCCTGGGCCGCGAGGCGCGGGTGCAGCGCGTGCCCTGCGTCGGGCGCTGTGCCGAGGCGCCGGTGGCGGTGGTCGGCCGCCGGCCGATCGCGCCGGCTGCGCCCGACGCGGTGCTCGATGCAGTGGCCAGCGGCGATTTCGAGTGTGCGCTGCCTGCCGCCCAGGACTACGCCGGCTATCGGTCGGCCGGCGGCTATCGGCAACTGGGGCTGCTGCTCGAAGGCCGGCGCAGCCGCGAATCGATCCTCGACGAGCTCGAAGCGTCGGCGCTGCGCGGCCTGGGCGGAGCGGGCTTTCCGATCGGGCGCAAGTGGCGCATCGTTGCGCAGCAGGCAGCTCCGCGGCTGATGGTGGTCAACGCCGACGAAGGCGAGCCGGGCACTTTCAAGGATCGCCACTGCCTGGAACGCACGCCGCACCGGATGCTCGAAGGCATGCTGATCGCCGCCGCGGTGGTCGGCTGCGAGGCCTGCTACATCTACCTGCGCGACGAATACGCGGGCCTGCGCGCGTTGCTCGTGCGCGAGCTCGCCGCGCTGCGCGCCGACCCGCCGGTGCCCGGCCATGCGCTGCCCGAAATCCACCTGCGGCGCGGTGCGGGCGCCTACGTCTGCGGCGAGGAGAGCGCGCTGATCGAGTCGGTGGAAGGCAAGCGCGGGATGCCGCGACTGCGCCCGCCCTACGTGGCCGAAGTGGGCCTCTTCGGGCGGCCTACGCTCGCGCACAACGTCGAGACGCTGCACTGGGTGCCCGAGATCCTCGAGCGCGGCGCCGCGTGGTTTGCCGGCCACGGGCGGCGCGGCCGGCGCGGCCTGCGCTGGTTCTCGGTGTCGGGCCGGGTGCGCGATCCGGGCGTGAAGCTCGCACCGGCCGGCATCAGCGTGCGCGAACTGATCGACGAACACTGCGGGGGCATGCTGCCCGGGCACGACCTGTACGCCTATCTTCCGGGCGGGGCATCGGGCGGCATCCTGCCGGCATCGCTCGCCGACGAGCCGCTCGACTTCGACACGCTGCAGCCGCACGGCGCGTTCATCGGCTCGGCGGCAGTGATCGTGCTGTCGCAGCGCGACAGCGTCGTCGACGCCGCACGCAACCTGATGGCTTTCTTTCGCGACGAGTCGTGCGGCCAGTGCACGCCGTGTCGCGTCGGCACCGCGAAGGCAGCGCGCGAGATCGCGCAAGGGCAGTGGAATGCCGGGCTGCTGCGCGAGCTGTCGGCCGCGATGATGGACGCCTCGATCTGCGGGCTCGGGCAGGCGGCACCCAATCCGGTGCTCTCGGTGCTGCGCCACTTCGCGCACGAGCTCGCGGGGCCGCCGCAGGCGCAGCGATGAGCACGACGCAGACACCAGCGGGCCGCGAGCCTGCCCCGGGCGAGGCCGCGGCGACGATCGCCTTCGAGCTCGACGGCCGCCCGATCGAGGCGCACGCGGGCGAGACGATACTCGCGGCCGCGGCGCGCCACGGCGTCGAGATCCCGCGCCTGTGCCACTACGACGGCTACCGCCCCGACGGCAACTGTCGCGCCTGCGTGGTCGAGATCGAAGGCGAGCGCGTGCTCGCGCCCTCGTGCTGCCGCGCGCCCGCGGCCGGCATGAAGGTGCGCGCCAGCGGCGAGCGCGCACGCGCCTCGCAGCGCATGGTGCTCGAACTGCTGCTCGCCGACACCCCTGCGGGCGGGCATCGGGAAGACTCCGAGCTCGCGCACTGGGCGCGCGTGCTGGGCGTGACCGGCTCGCGCTTCGCGCCGCGCGAGCAACCGGCGCCCGACCTCAGCCATCCCGCGATCGCGGTGCGGCTCGACGCCTGCATCCAGTGCGGGCGCTGCGTGCGTGCCTGCCGCGAAGAGCAGGTCAACGACGTGATCGGCTACGCCGGGCGCGGCGAACACGCCCGCATCGTCTTCGACTGCGAAGACCCGATGGGGGCGTCGAGCTGCGTGGGCTGCGGCGAGTGCGTGCAGGCGTGCCCCACGGGCGCGCTGATGCCGCGGCTGCTCGGTGCGGGAGCCGCGGCCGGCAGCGATCCGGTGCGCGCGGCGCCGCGCGCCTCGCAGCGCAAGGTCGATTCGCTGTGCCCGTTCTGCGGTGTCGGCTGCCAGCTGACCTGGCACGTTTCCGACAACCGCATCGTCTACGTCGAGGGCCGCGACGGGCCGGCCAACCACGGCCGGCTGTGCGTGAAGGGGCGCTTCGGCTTCGATTACGTCGCCAGTCCCGACCGGCTGACGGTGCCGCTGGTGCGCCGGCCCGGCGCCGCGAAGAACCCGCGCTTCGGACGCGTGCCCAGCGACTGGCGCGAACAGTTTCGCGAGGCGAGCTGGGAGGAAGCGCTCGAGCTGGCCGGCGGCGGCCTCGCGCGCATCCGCGACCTGCACGGCGCATCGGCACTGGCCGGCTTCGGTTCGGCCAAGGGCAGCAACGAGGAGGCGTATCTGTTCCAGAAGCTGGTGCGCACCGGCTTCGGCACCAACAACGTCGATCACTGCACGCGGCTGTGCCACGCCTCGTCGGTGGCCGCGCTGCTCGAAGGCATCGGCTCGGGCGCGGTGTCGAACCCGGTCTCCGACGTGGCGCACGCCGAGGTGGTGTTCCTGATCGGCTCGAACCCCACGGTCAACCATCCGGTTGCGGCGACCTGGATCAAGAACGCGGTGCGCCGCGGCACGAAGCTCGTGCTCGCCGACCCGCGGCGCACCGAGCTCGCCCGCCACGCCACGCACGTGCTGCAGTTTCGCTCCGACACCGACGTGGCACTGCTCAACGCGCTGCTGCACACGATCATCGCCGAAGACCTCGTCGATCGCGAGTTCGTCACGGCGCGCACCAGCGGCTTCGAGGCGCTGCGCGACGCGGTCGCGCGCTGCAGCCCGGAGGCCATGGCGCCGGTGTGCGGCATCGACGCGGCGACCATCCGCGAGGTGGCGCGGCTCTTTGCACGCAGCCGCGCCTCGATGATTCTCTGGGGCATGGGCGTGTCGCAGCACGTGCACGGCACCGACAATGCGCGCTGCCTGATCGCGCTGGCGCTGCTCACCGGCCAGATCGGGCGGCCCGGCACCGGCCTGCACCCGTTGCGGGGCCAGAACAACGTGCAGGGCGCCTCCGACGCGGGCCTGATCCCGATGATGCTGCCCGACTATCGCCGCGTCGACAACGAGGCGGCCGCGGCCGCATTCGAGGAGCTCTGGGGCGCGAAGATCGACCGCCACCCCGGCCTCACCGTGGTCGAGACGCTGCAGGCGGCGGCCGCGCACCGGATCCGCGCGATGTACGTCATGGGCGAGAACCCGGCGATGTCCGACCCCGATGCCGGACACGCGCGCGAGGCGCTCGCCGCGCTCGACCTGCTCGTGGTGCAGGACATCTTTCCCACCGAGACCGCGATACTGGCCGACGTGATCCTGCCGGCCAGCGCGTTTCCCGAGAAGACCGGCAGCTTCACCAACACCGACCGCATGGTGCAGCTCGGGCGCCGGGCGCTCGATCCCCCGGGCCAGGCGCGCCAGGATCTCTGGATCATCGTGCAGCTCGCCCGGCGCCTCGGCCTCGACTGGCGCTACGAGCACCCGCGCGAGGTGTTCGAGGAGATGCGCCGCGGCATGGCCTCGATCCGCGGCATCGACTGGGCGCGGCTCGAGCGCGAGGGCAGCGTCACCTATCCCTGCGTCGACGAGAACGACCCGGGACAGCCGGTGGTCTTCGTCGAGCGCTTCCCCACCGCCGACGGGCGCGCCCGCCTGATGCAGGCGCGGTCCGATCCGTCCGACGAGCAGCCCGACGAGCAGTGGCCCTTCGTCCTGATCACCGGGCGCCAGCTCGAGCACTGGCACACCGGCGCGATGTCGCGCCGCGCGCAGGCGCTCGACGCGATCGAGCCCGAGGCCACCGCGTCGCTGCATCCGGACGACATCGGCCGGCTCGGCCTGCGTCCGGGCGATCACGCGGCGATCGCGTCGCGGCGCGGCCGCATCGTGCTGCGGGTGCGCGAGGACGACGGCGTGGCGCCCGGCAGCGTGTTCGTGCCGTTTGCCTATGCCGAGGCCGCGGCCAACCTGCTCACGAAGCCGACGCTCGACCCGTTCGGGAAGATCCCGGGCTTCAAGTACTGCGCGGTGAGCGTCAGCCCGGCGCCTGCGGCGCAGGCGGGTGGTGCCTGAGCAGTTCGCGACCGATGATGATCTTCTGCACTTCGGTGGCGCCCTCGTAGATCCGCAGAGGACGGATCTCGCGGTACAGGTGCTCGACCGTCATCCCCGATTTCACGCCGAGCCCGCCGAAGATCTGCACCGCCTTGTCGATCACCTGCTGCGCGGTTTCGGTGGCGACCATCTTCGCCATCGCCACTTCGCGGGTGGCGCGCTCGCCGAGCCGGTCGCGCACCCAGGCCGCGCGGTAGGTGAGCAGCGCGGCGGCGTCGATGCCGGTGGCCATGTCGGCGAGCGCAGCTTGCGTGAGCTGGAAATCGGACAGCATCTGCCCGAGCATGCGGCGGCGCGTCGCGCGCCCGATCGCCTCGTCGAGTGCGCGTCGCGCGAAGCCCAGCGCCGCGGCCGCCACGCTGGTGCGGAAGATGTCGAGGTTGCGCATCGCGATCTTGAAGCCTTCGCCCGGTGCACCGAGCAGCGCGTCGGCGGGCACGCGGCAGCCGTCGAGACGCAGCGTGCCGAGCGGGTGCGGCGCCATCACTTCGATGCGCTCGGAGGTGTCGAGCCCGGGCGTGCCGGCCTCGACGATGAACGCCGAGATGCCGCGGCTGCCCGGGGCTTCGCCGGTGCGTGCGAACAGGCAGTAGAAATCGGCGATGCCGGCGTTGGAGATCCAGGTCTTGCAGCCGTCGAGCACCCAGTGCGCGCCGTCGCGTCGCGCGGTGGTGGCGATCGCGGCGACGTCCGAGCCCGCGTCGGGTTCGCTCAGCGCGAATGCGGCCAGCTTGCGTCCGGCGACCACGTCGGGCAGGTAGCGGCGCTGCTGCGCCTCGGTGCCTGCCAGCGTGATCGATCCGCTTCCCAGCCCCTGCATCGCGAAGGCGAAGTCGGCCAGCCCCGAGTGCCAGGCCAGCGTCTCGCGCGCCACGCACAGCGAGCGCGCGTCGATCGCCTCGAACGCGCCGCCCCAGGCCTTGCCCGCGCAGTAGCGCAGCCAGCCGGCGCTGCCCAGGTCGGCCACCAGTTGCCGGCAGGCCGCGTCGACGTCGGCCGCGTGTTCGCCGGCGAGCCGCGTGCACGCCCACTCGTCGAGCGCGCGCGCCTGTTCGCGATGGGCGTCGTCGAAAAAGGGCCAGGCGAGGTGGCTGTGGTCGGGCATCGATCTCTCCGTGTGCGCACCGGCTGCTGCTGCGAGCCGGGTGCCCAGGGGCGCGGCGCTTGATTTCTCCGGGAACCCGCCCTACGATACTGAATGAGCGTTCATTCAGTCAAGCCCGCAGGGGCGGCCGATCCCGGCTCATCCCGCAACGATCCAGGAGATTGCAGCATGTACCAGCTCAAGGCGGCCGAGTGGCAGCCCCGGCACTTCAAGTGGGAAGTGCGCGACAGCGTGGCGATCGTCACGCTGAACCGCCCCGAGCGCAAGAACCCGCTCACTTTCGAGAGCTACGCCGAGTTGCGCGACACTTTCCACCGGCTGCAATACGCCGAGGACGTGCGCGCGGTGGTCATCACCGGCGAGGGCGGCAATTTCTGCTCGGGTGGCGACGTGCACGAGATCATCGGCCCCCTCACGAAAATGGACATGAACGGTCTGCTCACCTTCACCCGCATGACCGGCAACCTCGTGAAGGAGATGCGCACCTGCCCGCAGCCGATCGTCGCCGCGATCGACGGCGTCTGCGCGGGCGCCGGCGCGATCCTGTCGATGGCTTCCGACCTGCGCTATGCGACTCCCGAGACGAAGACCGCGTTCCTGTTCGTGCGCGTCGGCCTGGCCGGCTGCGACATGGGCGCCTGCGCGATCCTGCCGCGCATCATCGGCCACGGTCGCGCGAGCGAACTGCTCTACACCGGGCGCACGATGAGCGCCGACGAGGGCAGGGCCTGGGGCTACTTCAACGACGTGGTGCCGAAGGAGCAGGTGCTGCAGAAGGCGATCGACATGGCGCGGTCGCTCGCCACCGGCCCGGCGTTCGCGCACTTCATGACCAAGAAGTGCCTGCACCAGGAGTGGAACCAGAGCATCGAGCAGGCGCTCGAGACCGAGGCCGAGGCGCAGGCGATCTGCATGCAGACGCAGGACTTCACCCGCGCCTACAACGCCTTCGTCGCAAAGGAAAAACCGAAGTTCGAAGGCAACTGACCGACGCCGCAGCGGGGCCGCACCGATGAGTTCGCCCGAGCACGTCGCCAGCGCCGTCAGCGACCCCAGGCTCGTCGAGGAGCGCCGCGCCGGCATCCTCGACGCGGCGGTGCGGCTGTTCGCCGAGCACGGCTACTACGTCACCACGATCCAGCAGATCGCCAGGGCGAGCGGCGTCAGCATCGGGCTGATCTACCAGTACTTCGGCGACAAGGACGACATCCTGTTCCTGTCGCTCAGGCGCGTGCTCGATCGCTACGAGACCGAGATTCCCGCGCGCCTGGAAGGCGTCGGGCATCCGGTGGACCGGCTGTGCACCGCGGTCTGGGCCTACTGCGCGATCGTCGACGAACTGCGCCAGGCCGCGGTGCTCACCTACCGCTCGACCGGATCGCTGCGCGCCGATCGCCGGGCGCTGATCCAGCAGGCCGAGCTGCGCACCAACCGGCTGCTCGAGGGCTGCGTGCGCGACTGCGTCGAAGGCGGTTTCATGCGCCCGATCGACGAGTTCCTGCTGGTCTATCAGCTGGTGATGTTCTGCCACGCCTGGGCGCTGAAGCACTGGGCGATGCGCGAGCGCTTCGACCTGGCCGGCTACGTCTCGGGCGGCATCGCGCTGCTGGTCGAGCCGTTCCTCACGGCCCGGGGCCGGTCGGCGCTCGCCGCGCTGCGCCGGCGCAGCCGCGACTTCTCCGCGGCGCCGGCCGGCGCTGCGGCGGTGTGAGCAGGCCCTGGTGATGCGCGCCGCGCGCCGATCCATCGACAGAGGGTGAACCTGCGTGGCGAACGAAGCTCCGATCTCGCTGTCGATCGACCGCGGCATCGCGGTCGCGACGCTGTGCAGGCCGCCGGTCAACGCGATCGACGATGCCTGGGTCGAGCGGCTGAACCGGGTGCTCGACGCGGTCGAGTCCGACGAGCAGGTGCGGGTGCTGTGGATCCGCAGCGAGCAGCGCGTGTTCTGCGCCGGTGCCGACCTGGCCTTCATGCGCCAGCGCTTCGCGACCGCCGAGGGGCGTCGTGAGATGATCGCGTTCACGCGACGGCTGCAGCAGGTCTATGCGCGCATCGAGCACAGTCCGCGGGTGTCGCTGGCCGAGATCGGCGGGGCGGCGCTCGGCGGCGGCTTCGAGCTGGCGCTCGCCTGCGACCTGCGGGTGGTGGCCGACGAGGCGCGGGTCGGGCTGCCCGAAGCGCGGCTCGGCCTGCTGCCCGCGGCCGGCGGCACGCAGCGCATGACGCGGATCTGCGGCGAGGCGCTGGCGCGGCGGCTGATCCTCGGCGCCGAAGTGGTGCAGGGTGCCGAGGCGGGCGGGCTCGGGCTCGCGCAGTGGCACGCGCCGGCGGCGCAACTGCGGGAGGTGGCCGGCGGCATCGCCGAACGCCTCGCCGCGCTGCCGTCGGCCGCGCTGCGCGAGAGCAAGCGCTGCATCGGTGCGGCGCTCGACGCGCGGCTCGACGGCTACGAGATCGAGCTCGAAGGCAGTGGCACGCTGCTGGCGCTGCAGCAGACGCAGGAGC
The DNA here is from genome assembly GCA_003577305.1 of Burkholderiales bacterium. Lineage (GTDB taxonomy): Bacteria > Pseudomonadota > Gammaproteobacteria > Burkholderiales > Burkholderiaceae_E > Zeimonas. Next base: position 8,817 of record QEVL01000030.1, on the reverse strand, counting down.
GGGTGCGGCGCTTCCTCGAGCGCGACGCGTCCTGAACCAGGGGCCCGCCGGGCCCCGCCAGAGGGGGAGACGATGGAGGGGATGCAGGTCGACCCGCGCAGGATCGCGATGGAGCGCGAGCGCGGCTTCTGGCCCGATCGCGTGCTCACCGACTATCTCGATCGCTGGATCGACGAGAGGGGCAACGCGACCGCGCTGATCGGCTACCGCGAGGAAAGCGGCACGACCGTGCGCCTGGGCTGGCGCGAACTCGGCGAGCGCGTGGCGCGCATCGCGCAGGGGCTCGCCTCGCGCGGCGTGGGCGCGGGCGACGTGGTGTCGATGCAGCTGCCGAACTGGTGGGAGTTCGTCGCGGTGCACCTGGCGTGCCTGCGCATCGGCGCGATCACCAATCCGCTGATGCCGATCCTGCGGCATCGCGAGCTCTCGTTCATGATCGGCCACGCCGAGTCGAAAGTGTTCATTGCGCCGTCGAGCTTCCGCGGCTTCGACCACGGGGCGCTCGCGCGCTCGCTCAGCTACGAATTGCCCGCGCTCGAGCACGTGTTCCTGGTCGACGGCGAGGGCGCCGACTCCTTCGAGGCCGCGCTGCTCGCCGGGCCCGCCGAGGCCGCGTACATGCGCGGCACCGCCATCGACGCCAACGCGCTGGTGCAGCTGCTGTTCACCTCGGGCACCACCGGCGAACCCAAGGGCGTGCTGCACACCTCCAATACCCTGCTCAGCACGATCCTGCAGTTCATCGAGCGGCTCGAGTGCTCGGATCGCGACGTGGTCTTCATGCCCTCGCCGCTGGCGCACCAGGCGGGCTTCGCCTACGGGCTGATGCTCGGCGTGATCCTCGGCGCGCCGATCGTGCTGCTCGACATCTGGCATCCGCGGCGCGCGATCGAGCTGATGGAGCAGCACCGCGCCACCTACACTTTCGCGTCCACGCCGTTCCTCGCCGATCTGGCGCAGTTCGAGGGCATCGAGCAGCGCGACCTGCGCTCGTTCCGGCTGTTCGTCACCTCGGGGGCGCCGATCCCGCCGATCGTGGTCAGGCAGGCGCAGGAGAACCTCGGCGCGACCGTCATCGCCAGCTGGGGAATGAGCGAAGTCTGCTCGGCCACCACTACGCTGCTCTCGGGCCACAAGGTGCAGGAGAGCGACGGCATCGCGATGCCCGGCTCCGAAGTGAAAGTGGTCGATGCCGAGGGGCGCGAGCTGCCGCGCGGCCAGCAGGGCTCGCTCAGGGTTCGCGGCAGCTCGCTGTTCGTCGGCTACCTGAAGCGCCCGCAGCTCCATGCGGTCGACGACGAAGGCTGGTTCGCCACCGGCGACATCGCGCGGATGGACGAGGAGGGCTACATCCGCATCTGCGGGCGCGACAAGGACATCGTGATCCGCGGCGGCGAGAACATCCCGGTGGTCGAGATCGAGGCGGCGCTGTACCGGATGCCGGGGATCCTCGAGGCGGCGATCGTCGGCATGCCCGATCCGCGCCTGGGCGAACGCGCCTGCGCGTTCGTCGCGGTGCATCCGGGCGCGAAAGTCGACCTGGACTCGATGCGCGCGTTCCTGCAGGAGCAGCAGATCAGCAGGAGCTACTGGCCCGAGCGGCTCGAGATCCTCGACCAACTGCCGCGCAACCCCACCGGCAAGGTGCTCAAGTTCGTGCTGCGGCAGATGGCGCAGAAGCTGGCCGGAGGCGCGCCGCCGCAGGCGGGCGGGGCAGCGCCCACCTGAGCGGCAGTGGCTTGCGGCATCCATTAGACTTGTCGCCTTCGCCACGATCTTCCGGATGCACTGCCCGGCATGAGCACGAACCTCTCCGAATTCGAACGCGCCCGCAAGGTGCTCGTGGGCGGCGTCAACTCCGCGGTGCGCGCATTTCGTGCGGTCGGCGGCACGCCGCGCTTCATCGATCGCGCCGAGGGCGCGTACATGTGGGACGTCGAGGGCCGGCGCTACATCGATTACCTCGGTTCCTGGGGCCCGATGATCGCAGGCCACTCGCATCCGCACGTGCTCGCGGCGGTCGAGCGCGCGGCGCGGCGCGGCCTGTCGTTCGGCGCGCCCAACACGATGGAGAGCGAGCTCGCCGAGCGCATCTGCGCACTGTTCCCGCAGGTCGAGCGGGTGCGCTTCACCAGTTCGGGCACCGAGGCCGCGATGTCGGCGCTGCGCCTGGCGCGCGGACACACGGGGCGCGACGCGGTCGTCAAGTTCGAGGGCTGCTACCACGGCACTGCCGACAGCCTGCTGGTGAAGGCGGGTTCGGGGGCGCTCGCGTTCGGCACGCCCAGTTCGGCCGGCGTGCCCGACGACCTGGCGCGCCACACGCTGGTGGCGCAATACAACGACCTCGGCAGCGTCGAGGCGCTGTTCGCCGCGCACGGCGAGCGCATCGCCTGCGTGATCGTCGAGCCGATGCCGGGCAACATGAACCTGATCCTGCCTGCGCCCGGTTTTCTCGCCGGCCTGCGCGAGCTGTGCTCGAAGCACGGCGCGCTGCTGGTTTTCGACGAGGTGATGTCGGGCTTTCGGGTGGCGCTGGGCGGCGCCCAGCAGCTGGTCGGCGTCGTGCCCGACCTGTCGGTGTTCGGCAAGGTGATCGGCGGCGGCATGCCGGTGGGCGCGATCGGCGGGCCTGCGGCCATCATGGAGATGATGGCTCCGCTCGGCCCCGTGTACCAGGCAGGCACGCTGTCGGGCAACCCGATCGCGATGGCCGCGGGGCTGGCGACGCTGGACCTGATCGCCGAGCCGGGCTTCTTCGAGCGGCTCGATGCGGGCTGCGCGCGACTGATCGACGGGCTGAACGGCGCGGCGCGCGAGGCGGGCGTTGCGTTCTGCGCGCAGCATCGCGGCGGCCTGGCGGGCCTGTACATGCTCGCGGCGCCGCCGGCGAGCTTCGCGCAGGTGCAGCAGCAGGACGTCGAGCGCTTCAGGCGCTTCTATCACCTGATGCTCGACGAGGGCGTCTACCTGCCGCCCTCGCCGGTCGAGGCGTTCTTCTTCTCGGGCGCGCACCGCGACGCCGACATCGACGCGACGATCGCCGCCGCGCGCCGCACGCTGCGCGCGCTGGCCTGATGCCCGAGTCCGGCCCGGCGCAGCGCGCGCCCTCGTACCTGCCGGTGCTGCTGTTCGGCTGCGCGATCCTGGTGATCTCCACCGGCGTGCGCTCGTCGTTCGGGCTGTTCCTGCCCGAGATGACGCAGGCGCGCGGCTGGTCGCGCGAAACCTTCTCGCTGGCGATCGCGCTGCAGAACCTGATGTGGGGGCTGGGCGGCTCGTTCCTCGGTGCGATGGCCGACAAGTACGGCTCGATGCGCACGCTGCTGCTGGGCGCGGCGCTCTACGTCGCCGGCTTCCTCGGCATGGCGTGGGCCGAGACCGGCGCGTCGCTGTCGTTGTCGGCGGGCGTGGTGATGGGCATCGCGATCGGCGGCACCTCGTTCGGTATCGTGCTCGCGACGCTCGGGCGGGTGGTTCCGCCCGAGCAGCGCAGCTTCGCCTTCGGCGTCGGCGTGGCCGCCGGCTCGTTCGGCCAGTTCCTGTTCCTGCCGCTCGCGGGCAGGCTGATCGCCGCGATCGGCTGGCAGGCGACCCTTCTCGCGCATGCGGCGATCGTCGCGGTGATTCTCCTGCTCGCGCTGGGCATGCGCGGCGAGCACGAGGCGGCGGCGCGCACCGGCCCGGTGCGGCTCGCCGACGCGCTGCGCGGCGCGCTCGCCGACCGCAGCTTCCACCTGATCTTCTGGGGCTACTTCGTCTGCGGACTGCAGGTGGTGTTCATCCAGCTGCACCTGCCGGCCTACCTGCTCGACAAGGGCATGTCGGCCAACGTCGGCGCCACCGCGGTCGCGCTGATCGGCCTGTTCAACGTCGCCGGCTCCTTCGCCGCCGGGTTGCTCGGCCAGAAGCTGTCGCGCAAGTGGCTGCTGGCGGGCATCTACCTCGCGCGCTCGGCGGTGATCGGCCTGTTCCTGCTGGCGCCGCTCGGCCAGCTGTCGGTGTACCTGTTCAGCGCGGCGATCGGCCTGCTCTGGCTGTCGACGGTGCCGCTCACCAATGCGCTGGTGGGCCAGCGCTGGGGCGTGCAGTACCTCGGGCTGCTCGGCGGCGTGGTGTTCTTCGGCCACCAGATCGGCAGCTTCCTGGGCGCCTGGCTGGGTGGCAGGTTCTTCGACCTGTTCGGCAATTACGACTACGCGTGGGCGATGGTGATCGCCTTCGGCGGCTTCGCCGCGCTGGTGCACGCGCCGATCGACCAGCGCCCGCTCGGCGCGCCGCAGGCGGGCGCACCCGCACGCGCGTAGGCCGGCGAGCGCGGGCCGCGCAGGCGGACGAGCCCGCGCGCGCAGGCGGGCGCCGGCCTCAGATGCGCTCGAAGATCGCGGCGATCCCCTGTCCACCGCCGATGCACATCGTCGCCAGCGCGCGGCGTGCGCCGGTGCGCTGCAGTTCGTAGAGCGCCTTCACCGTGATCAGCGCGCCGGTGGCGCCCACCGGGTGGCCGATCGAGATGCCCGAGCCGTTCGGGTTCACCCGCGCGGGATCGAGATCGAGTTCGCGCGTCACCGCCAGCGCCTGTGCCGCGAACGCCTCGTTGGCTTCCACCACGTCGATCTCGTGGGCTTTCAGCCCGGCCCTCTCGAGCGCCTTGCGCGAGGCCGGCACCGGACCGATTCCCATGTAGGCCGGATCGACGCCGGCGTGCGCGTACGAGACCAGCCGCGCCAGCGGCGCGAGGCCGCGCGCTTCGGCCGCACGCCGCTCCATCAGCACCAGCGCGGCCGCGCCGTCGTTGATGCCCGAGGCATTGCCCGGCGTCACGGTGCCGTCTTCCTTCTGGAACACGGGCTCGAGCTTGCGCATCTCCTCGATGCTCGCGTCGTGCCGGATGTGTTCGTCGGTGGCGAAGCTGGTCGTGCCCTTGCGCGACTTCAGTTCGATCGGCAGGATCTGCGAGGCGAAGCGCCCCTCGCGCGTGGCCACCGACGCGCGACGGTGGCTTTCGACCGCGAGCGCGTCCTGGTCCTCGCGCGAGATGCCCCACTTCTTCGCCACGTTCTCGGCGGTCACCCCCATGTGGATGTCCTGGAACGGATCGTGCAGCGCACCGGTCATCATGTCGACGACGCGCGCGTCGCCCATCCGCGCGCCCCAGCGCGCCGCGGGCATCGAATAGGGGCCGCGGCTCATCACCTCGGCGCCGCCGGCCAGCGCCGCGTCGGCGTCGCCCAGCAGGATCGCCTGTGCGGCCGAGACGATCGCCTGCATGCCCGAGCCGCACAGTCGGTTCAGCGTCATCGCCGGCACTTCCTGCGACAACCCGCCTTCGAGCGCGGCCACGCGCGCGAGGTACATGTCGCGCGGCTCGGTGTTGATCACGTGACCGAACACGACGTGTTGGATGTCGGCGGCGCCCAGTCCGGCGCGCGCGACCGCCTCGCGCACCACCATCGCGCCCAGCCTGGTCGGCGCAATGTCCTTCAGGCTGCCTCCGAACGCTCCTACCGCGGTGCGTACCGCGCTGACGACTACGACTTCACGGTTCATGGCGAAATGCCTCCTGTCGAATGCCCGGCCGCGGCTGGTGGCGGGGCGGTGGCCCGGTGCGCCGCCGCAGCCGATGCGGCGGCGCGCTCAATGCAGCGTCGCGGCGCCGCACCGGCGCCGCTGTCGGCCGCGAAACAGCGTCTGCAGCACGCGCGCGGTGCCCAGGTTGATCATCGCCTGGCCGATCGAATGCGCTTCGTCGGCGGCGATGTCCAGCGTCACGTCCGCGCCGGCGGCCGAGAGCCCACGCCAGGCGCGCTCGGCGTGCACCGCCGGCACCAGGCTGTCGAGCTCGCCGTGCAGCAGGTGGATCGTCGGCGCGATGCGCTCGCGCGGGGCCACCGGCCGCGCGAGTTGCCCGGCGTACGAGACGACGATCGAGGCCAGCGAGGCATGCGAGCGCGCAAGCTCGAGCGCGACCGTCGCGCCCTGCGAGAAACCTACCACGATCGTGCGCGAGCCCTGCTGTCCGGTGGCGCGCTGCAGTGCTTCGAGCCGCTGCGCCACCACCGTGCAGGCGGCCGCGATCCGCGGCTGCCGGTCGAAGGACACGCCGCGGTTGTCGAACCAGTCCTTGCCGTGACTCAGCGAGCCGGTGCGCAGCGCTTCGAGGATCGCCGCAGTGGCGCCCGGGAACTTCAGCTGCCACGCGAGCGCGATCGGCGCGAACGCCGCGGGGCTCGAGCCGGCTCCGTGCAGGAACACCAGCAGGCGCCGCGGCGCCTGCGCCGACAGCGGCGGCAGCTCGAGCCACAAAGGCTCGGCCTGCAGCTTCGGCGGGTCGGCCTGCTGCACCGGCGCCGCGCCTACAGGAACCTGGAGCCGAGCCACCAGCCGATGGCCGCCATTGCGGCCGAAGCCGGGATGGTGAGGATCCAGGCCCAGACGATGTTGCCCGCCAGCCCCCAGCGCACCGCCGAGAACTTCTGCGACGATCCGACGCCGACGATCGCGCCGGTGATCGTGTGCGTGGTCGAGACGGGGATGCCGAACCCCGAGGCGACGAACAGCGTGATCGCACCGCCTGCTTCCGCGCAGAACCCGCCGACCGGCTTGAGCTTGGTGATCTTCTGCCCCATCGTCTTCACGATGCGCCAGCCCCCGAACAGCGTGCCCAGGCCGATCGCCAGGTAGCACGACAGCACCACCCAGTAGGGCGGGTGATGCTCGGCGGCCGAACTCGCGCCCGCGGCGATCAGCAGCAGCCAGATGATGCCCATCGTCTTCTGCGCGTCGTTGCTGCCGTGGCCGATGCTGTAGAGCGCCGAAGAGAGCAGTTGCAGCCGGCGAAACCATCGGTCGGTGCCGCGCGGCGTCGATCGGAAGAAGAGCCACGAGACCCCCAGCATCAGCGCCGAGCCGAGGACGAAGCCCAGAGTGGGCGAGACCACGATGAACAGCGCCACCTTGCCGATGCCGCTGCCCAGCAGCGAGCCGGTGCCCGACTTGGCGATCGTCGCGCCGATCAGCCCGCCGATCAGCGCGTGCGAGGAACTCGACGGGATGCCGAACAACCAGGTGATGATGTTCCAGGCGAGCGCGCCGACGAGCGCGCCGAAGATCACCACGTGGTCGACCACCATCGGATCGACGATGCCCTTGCCGACGGTGGCCGCCACCTTCAGCTCGAACATGAACAGCGCCAGGAAGTTGAAGGTCGCCGCCCACACCACCGCCTGGTAGGGCTTGAGCACGCCGGTGGAGACGATCGTGGCGATCGAGTTCGCCGCGTCGTGAAAACCGTTCATGAAGTCGAACATCAGCGCCAGCGCCACCAGCAACGCCAGCACCGTGAAGCTGATCTGCAGCGTCGTCATGCGTTCTCGAGAACGACGCCCTCGATCACGTTGGCGACGTCCTCGCACTTGTCGGAGATCGTCTCCAGCAGTTCGTAGATCGCCTTGAGCTTGATCAGCTGGCGCACGTCGCTCTCGTCGCGAAAGAGCTTCGACATCGCCGAGCGCATCACCCGATCGGCGTCGGACTCGAGCCGGTCGATCTCGCCGCACAGCTTCAGGATCGCCTCGGCGTTCTCCATGCTGTCGAGCAGGTTCACCGCCGCCTTGACGCGGTCGCAGCACATCTCGTTGATCTCGGCGAGCTGCTGCGCCTCGGGCGAGATGTGCTGCAGGTCGTAGAGCATCGCCGATTCGGCCACGTCCTGGATCAGGTCGAGGATGTCGTCCATCTTCGTGATCAGCGCGTGGATGTCGTCGCGGTCGAACGGCGTGATGAAGGTCTTGTGCAGCAGCGTGACCGTCTCGTGCGTGACCTTGTCGGCGTCCTTCTCGGCGCGGTCGATCGCGTCGATGTGCTGGCGGCGCGCCGCGACGTCGCCGTAGTCGCGCATGAGCCGCGCCAGCTCGTGGCTGCCGGCGGCGATGTGGGCCGCGTGCTGGTCGAACAGTTCGAAGAAATTGCCCTCGCGGGGCATCAGGCGTCCGAACATGCGGAGTTCCTGGGCGGTTGGGCAGGGCCGGTCGGGTGCGGCGGTGCGCAGGCAAGGCGCCGCGAAGGGAATGCGCTGCGAAGGGTAACAGAAATGTGCTTCCTCTCAGGCGCGCCCGGCGCGCGGTTCCGGCACGGGCGTCTTGGGCCGATAGTCGCAGAGGTCGGCAATCGGGCAGCGCCAGCACTCGGGCCGGGGCGCCTTGCAGATGTAGCGGCCGTGCAGGATCAGCCAGTGATGGCAGTCGTGCAGGTATTGCGGCGGCACGAAGCGCATCAGGCGGCGCTCCACTTCCAGCGGCGTGCGCCCGGGCGCCAGGCCGGTGCGGTTGGCCACGCGGAAGATGTGCGTGTCCACCGCGATCACCGGCTCGCCGAAGGCCACGTTGAGCACCACGTTGGCGGTCTTGCGCCCCACGCCGGGCAGGCGTTCGAGCGCTTCGCGCGTGCGCGGCACCTCGCCACCGTGCTCGGCGAGCAGGATCGCGCAGGTCTGCACGATGTGCCTGGCCTTCGAGCGGTACAGCCCGATCGTGCGCACGTATTCGCCGAGCCTGTCCTCGCCCAGCGCGAGGATCGCCGCTGGCGTGTTCGCCACCCGGAACAGCTCGCGGGTCGCCAGGTTCACGCTGCGGTCGGTGGCCTGCGCCGACAGGATCACCGCGACCAGCAATTCGAACGGGGTACGGTATTCGAGCTCGCTGGCCGGCCTGGGGTTCAGCGCCTTCAGCCGCGCGAAGATCTCGGCGCGCCGCGCCGGGTTCAACCTCGTGCTCCGCCGCGGGCCGCGGCGCGCTCGCGCGCGCGGCGCAGCGCCGC
>QEVL01000003.1 GCA_003577305.1 Burkholderiales bacterium | reverse complement strand
GCCGCTGTGGTATCTCTTCCTGTTCGGCCCCGATCCGGTGGCCGCGGCGGTGGCGCTGATGAGTGCGCTGCTGGTCTGGCGGCATGCGAACAACATCCGTAACCTGCTCGCGGGCAAGGAGAGCCGGATCGGCCAGAAGAAGCGGGCGTAGAGCGCGAATCAGGCCGCGCCCAGTTCCTCCATCGGCCAGCGCGGCCGCACCCGGAAGCCGTCGATTGCCGTTCCCGCGCCGACGGTGGGCGTCGCGCCCGCCTGCAGGCGCAGCGCGCCGGCGAACGCGATCATCGCGCCGTTGTCCGAGCACAGCGCCGGCTCGGGGAAATGCACGCGCAGGCGCTCGCGCGCCGACACTTCCCGCAATTGTTCGCGCAGCCGCCGGTTGGCGCTCACGCCGCCGGCCACCACCAGCCGCTCATGGCCGGTCTCGCGCAGCGCGCGCAGCGATTTTTCCACCAGCACGTCGACGATCGCGGCTTCCACCTCGGCGGCGAGATCGGCGCGCGACTGCTCGTCGGGCAGGCCGCGGCGCACCGCGGTGAGCACTGCGGTCTTCAGGCCGCTGAAACTGAAGTCGAGGTCGCCGGACTGCAGCATCGGCCGCGGCAGCCGGTAGCGCCCGGGGGTGCCTTCGGCCGCCAGCCGCGAGATCGCCGGTCCGCCGGGGTAGCCCAGGCCGAGCAATTGCGCACTCTTGTCGAAAGCCTCGCCGGCCGCATCGTCGAGCGTGTCGCCGAGCAGCGCGTAGCGTCCGATGCCGGACACCTCCATCAGCTGGGTGTGTCCGCCCGAGACCAGCAGCGCGACGAACGGGAACGCCGGCGGGTCGTCCGACAGCAGCGGCGACAGCAGGTGGCCTTCGAGATGGTGAATGCCGATCGCCGGGATGCCGAGCGCGAAGGCCATCGAGGCGCCGATGCCGGCGCCCACCAGCAGCGCGCCTGCCAGGCCGGGGCCCTCGGTGCAGGCGATCGCGCCGACCGCCGTCAAGTCGACGCCGGCCTGCTCCAGAACCTGCCGCGTGAGCGGCAGCACGCGCCGGATGTGGTCGCGCGACGCGAGCTCGGGCACGACGCCGCCGTAGCGTTCGTGCATCGCGATCTGCGAGTGCAGCGCCTGCCCGAGCAGCCCGCGTTCGGTGCAATACAGCGCGACGCCGGTCTCGTCGCAGGAAGTCTCGATGCCCAGGACTTTCACGCGTCGAGTATCGCACGCCGCGGCGGCCGGTTCCGGGCGGCCTTCGCCTGCGGCGGGCGAAGTCCACGCCCACGATCGGCCACCTCGATGACACATCGTGTGCCACCGTCCATGCCGCGTCGACGCGGTGATCCGGCGCGAACCCGATGCCGCGGGTCGGCCGCGCTTCGAACTGCACACAGGCGCCGGCGCGCTCGCGGCGCGCGGCCCCGCATTTCGTCGGCGAAGCGGTCGACGTGACCGGCTGGCTCGGCGGCTACGACTTCCAGTGGACCTGGGCGCCGGCGTTCGCCGCCGGGCAAGCGATCGGCGCGTCCTGAGCCCGGCGTCAGGCCGCGAGCGGCACGTCGTCGGCAACCACGCGATTGCGCCCGTCGGCCTTGGCGCGATAGGCGCGGCGGTCCGCCTCGTCGAGCAGCTGCCGCAGCGTCTTGCCGTGGCGGTGCACGGTCACGCCGATGCTCAGCGTCACCGGAATCCGCTCGCTGTCCAGACGGTACGGCGAGGCTTCCATGTTCGCGCGCAGCCGCTCGGCGACGATGAAGGCCGCCGCTTCGCTCGGAACGGGCACCAGCGCGCAGAACTCGTCGCCGCCGTAGCGCACGATCAGCGAATCCCTGCGCAGCGTGTGCCGCAGCAAGCCGGCGACGTGGCGCAGCACGAGATCGCCGATCGCGTGGCCGTGCCGGTCGTTGATCGCCTTGAACCGGTCCACGTCGATCATCAGCAGCGCGATGCAACCCCCCTGGGGCGCGCTGGCGAGCAGCCGGTCGCCCGACTCCTGCAGCGAGCGCCGCGATACCAGTCCGGTCAGGTCGTCGGTGGTCGCCATCCGGTGCAACCGTGCGCTCAGCTGCGAGTTGACGACGCTGAGCACCGATACCGTGATCGCGAACGGCATCGAGCTGAAGACCGCCGCGAAGAACATGCGCAACACTGCGGGCGGCGCCGATCCGTCGGGATGCAGCGCAATGCCGTGCGCGAGGAACATGATCGCGCGCACCGTCACGAGCGCGCCGAACAGGATCAGCAGCGCACGCATCAGCCGCACCGAGCGCAATGAAGCGATCAAGTGCGAACGGTGCGACTCGAAGGCGGCCAGGCCCATGAAGACGACCACGAACGCGCTGCTCAGCGAGATCCGGGCGATCGCGGCGTTGGCGCTGGGTTCGCGCAGCGCGAAGAGCGCCACGACGTAGCCGACGAGCACGAGGCCGGCCATGAGGGTAAGTCCTTCGGTGCGCGGATGCCCGTACAGTTGCCTGGAGCCGAGCCAGATCAGCACCGCGCATATGCCGAAGCCCGCGTAGCCGACCAGCGGCGCCAGCCATCCGGTGAGGGGCTCGCGCGCCGCGAACGCCATGAATCCGACACCGAGCGCGAAGATGCCCGCGGCGAACAGGGACAGTGCCGGGCTCGACTCGCGATGTTCGCGTCGAAGCCAGAGCAGGATCACCGCCCCGACCAGGCTGCCGAACCCGGTCAGGAGATACACGGTGGGGATGTGCAGGAGCGCCGCGAGCGTCATGTGGCGGATTCTCGGCGGGGCGCTCGCGGCGCCGCGGCGCGACCCGATGGGTGGCGTCGGGCGGCGGTTCCCCGGTTGACTGGCGCCGGGCGTCGCTGCCGGCGTGCAACGGCCGCGGCACGCCGCCGCGCGGCACGCCAGGCGATCAGAACCCGATCCGCACGCGCCGCGCCGAGCGCTCGTTGGCCAGGTCGTGCAGCCCGATCTCGCTGTGTCCGGCGAGTTTTGCGCTTCCGAAGGCGCCCACCAGTTGCCGGCGCATCTCGCGCGGCGCGCAGCGCGCCAGCCGGTCGGCCACCGCCTCGGCCAACTGCTCCGGGAACTGCGCACCCCACTCGTGCGAATCGCGGATCTCGCGGTACAGCCCCTGCGCGATGCGCCTGGCGCCGTCGCGGTCGGGGGGCGGAATCTCGTAGACGTTCATCCGGTTCAGGATCGGGTCGGGAATGCGCCCGATGTCGTTGGCGGTAGCCACCCAGACGATGTCGGAGCAGTCGACCGGCACCTCGGCGAACTCGTCGACGAACTCCGCGGCAGTGTCGGGTTCGAGCAGCGCGTAGAGCGCCCCGAGCGGGTCGTATTGCCCGTCGGCCGACGCCTTGTCGATCTCGTCGACCACCATCACCGGGTTGGCGTAGTCGCCGTGCACCAGCGTGTCGAACACCTTGCCGGCGCGCGCGTTGCGCCACTGCGACGACGCGCCGGAGAGGATCCATCCGGCGGTGAGCGAGCCCATCGACACGAAGCCGTAGCCGGTGCCGAGCAACTGCGAGAGCCGGCGCGCGAACCGGGTCTTGCCGATGCCCGGCTCGCCGAGCAGCAGCAGCGGCGTGAGTTCCACCGGATCGGCCGTCTCCAGGCACAGCGCGAGCTGGCGGCGCAGGTCTTCGAGCACTTCGCCGAAGTTGGGCAGTTCATCGGCGAGCGCGTCGAAGTCGGGCATCGCTGCCGGCTTGACGCTGAACCGGTCGCCACCGGCCTTCAGCATTTTCTCGTAGGTGCCCTTGAGCGACTCGCTGGCGCCTGCCGGCAGCTCGTCGAGTGCAGCCTCGACCCGGGTCGTGGAATAGATCTGGCGGAAGCCGGCAATCGCGATCGGCGTTGCTCCCGGGCGCGGGTCGGTCGCGCTGCTGCGGCTCGTGACAGGCATGGCCCCGATCTCCAGTGCTGCGTTGCCTGATTCTTGTGCACCTCGGGCCCCCGTTCAAGCCCCGGCGCCGCCATGCGACCCGCCGGCGGGCCCTTCGGTCCGCTGCGAGGCGTGCGGCGCGGCTCTCACGCCACGCCCGGTTCGGCGGGTTTTGCTGCAGCCGGCACGTGCGCTACAATTTCGGGTTCCATTGAAAGGGGGTGATCTTTAATGCCGACCGTCCGCGTCAAGGAGAACGAGCCCTTCGACGTCGCGCTGCGCCGCTTCAAGCGCACGATCGAGAAAGCCGGAATCATTACCGAGCTTCGAGCGCGCGAGTTCTACGAGAAGCCGACCGCCGAGCGCAAGCGCAAGAAGGCGGCCGCGGTCAAGCGCCACTACAAGCGCCTTCGCAGCCAGATGCTGCCGAAGAAGATGTACTGACGCCTGTCCGGCAACACACCCGGCGCCCAGAACCCGAACGACGGGCGGGCGCCGCCCCCGAAGGCCTGCCCGGCGATCAGCGCTGGCGGGCTTTCGTCCTTTTCCGGGGCACGAGATGAACCTGAAAGAGCGAATCGGCGAAGACATGAAGGCGGCGATGCGCGCCCGCGAAGCCGATCGCCTGTCGGCGATCCGCATGCTGCTGGCGGCGATCAAGCAGAAGGAAGTCGACGAGCGCATCACGGTCGACGACGCGCAGGTGGTGGCGATCGTCGATCGCCTGATCCGCCAGCGGCGTGACTCGATCGAGCAGTTCGAAAAGGCGGGCCGCACCGACCTCGTCGACCGCGAGAAGGCCGAGATCGAAGTGATCTCCGCTTACCTGCCGCAACAGGCCAGCCCCGCCGAAGTGGCCGCCGAGATCGACGCGGCGATCGCCGCCGCGGGCGCCACCGGGCCGCAGCAGATGGGCAAGGTGATGGCGGTGCTCAAGCAGCGACTGGCCGGGCGCACCGACCTCGCCGCCGTCTCGGCGCAGGTCAGGGCGCGGCTCGCCGGCGGCTGAGATTCAGGGCGCTGGCGCGCGCTACACTGGCCGCGTGATCCCCCAGAGCTTCATCCAGGATCTGCTGGCCCGCGTCGACATCGTCGAGGTCGTGGGGCGCCACGTCCAGCTGAAGAAAGCGGGCGCCAACTTCCTGGGCCTGTGCCCGTTCCACGGCGAGAAGACGCCGTCGTTCACCGTCAGCCCGTCCAAGCAGTTCTATCACTGCTTCGGTTGCGGTGCGCACGGCTCGGCGATCGGCTTCCTGATGGAACACGGCGGCCTGGGTTACGTCGACGCGATCGGCGAACTCGCGCAGTCGATCGGGGTTGCGGTGCCGCAGGAAGCCGGTTCCGCCGGCCCGGCCGACCGACGTGCGCCGGCGCTGCTGGAGTTGCTCGCACAGGCCGCGAAGTTCTACCGCCGTCGCCTGAAGGAGGCGCCGCACGCGATCGAATACCTGAAGCGACGCGGGCTGGCCGGCGAGACCGCGGCGCGCTTCGGCATCGGCTACGCGCCCGACCAGTGGCGCGGCCTGGAAGCGGCGGTGGCCGACTACGAGATCGACGAGATGGTCGCCGCCGGCCTGGTCGTCGAGGCCGACAGCGAAGACGGCCGGCGCAAGCGGTACGACCGTTTCCGCGACCGGATCATGTTTCCGATTCGCAACCCGCGCGGCCAGGTCATCGGTTTTGGCGGACGGGTGCTCGAACGCGGCGAGCCCAAGTACCTCAACTCGCCCGAGACCCCGGTGTTCTCGAAGGGTCGCGAGCTCTACGGCTTGTACGAAGCTCGCGACGCGATGCGAGCAGAAGACTGCGTGATCGTGGTCGAAGGCTACATGGACGTGGTGATGCTGGCGCAGCACGGCGTGGCCAACGTGGTGGCGACGCTCGGCACGGCCACCACCGGCGATCACCTGCGCAAGCTGCTCAGGCTGGTCGATCGCGTCGTGTTCGCTTTCGACGGCGACGCGGCCGGGCGCAAGGCCGCCTGGCGGGCGCTCGAGGCCTCGCTCGCGCAGGCGAGCGACACCCGGCGCATCGATTTCCTCTTCCTGCCGCCCGAGCACGATCCCGACAGCTTCGTGCGCGAGCATGGCGCAGAAGGCTTTCGCGAAGCGCTGGCCGGCGCGCTGCCGCTGTCCGAACTGCTGCTGCGCGGGCTCGCCGAGCGCGTCGACCTCGCGACTCCCGAAGGCCGTGCCCGGCTGCTCGCAGAGGCGCGGCCGCTGCTGCAGCCGCTGGCGGCGCAGGCGCTGCGGATGCAGCTGATCCACCGGTTGGCGGAACTCGCCGGCGTGGGTGCCGGCGAAGTCGAGCGCTACCTCGGGCCGGTCGAAGCGCCCGGGCGCCGCGACGCGGCGGCATCGCGTGCGCCGCAGGCCGGCAGCGGCGGCTTCGGCTCGGCGCCCGGCACACCGGACGAACCCATGTCCGCACGGGGCGGGCGCACGCGGTCGGCCGCGGCGTGGACCGACGACGGCCGCGGTCGCTGGCGCGAGCGCAGCCGCTTCGTGCCGCGGGTGCCGGTGGGCAAGCCCGACCTCGAGGCGCGGATCCGGCTGCTCACCGCGCTGCATCCCGAGCTCGCGGCCGGCGAGCGCGGCGAGTGGCTACCCGGGCCGCTCGCCACGTGGCTCGACACCCTGGCGGCGTTGCCGCCCGATAGCGCATTTGCCGGCGTGTGCGAGGCGCTGCGCCCCGATTTGCCCGAAGCGGTGGCCCGGGTCGAGCGCGAAGTCGGCACCGACGCGTCGGCCGCGGCCGCACTGACGTTCGAGGAGGCCCGCGTCGAGGTCGAGGCGGCGCTCGCCCAGTTGCGCGAACGCCATCTGTCGCGCCTGATCGACGATCTGGTTGCCGGGGGCATCAACTCGCCGGAAGAACGCCAGCGTTATCAATCGCTTATGGCGATGCGAAGGCGCACTTGATATAATGCGCGGTTCCCCGATCTTCACTGACACCGGCACTGCCGGCTCATTGCCGACCGCGCCCGGGCGGTCGCCCCCGGATTCCTGACAGCGAGGCAAACGTGGCGAATTCCGTCCGGCAACCCGCATCGAAGAAGGTGACCAACAAGGTGTCCTCGAAGCTCTCGACCAAGACTGCATCACGGGCCAGTGCGCGCGCAACGGCCTCCTCGTCGACGAAGAAGTCCGCAGCGAAGACTGCGCAGAAAGTGACTCCCAAGGCGACTCCGAAAGCGGCCGGCAAGGCGGCGCAGAAAGCTGCTCCGAAGGCGGCCGGGAAGGTCACGCCGAAGGCGGTGCCCAAGACTGCGGCGAAAGCGACGGCAAAGGCGGCGCCGAAAGCGGCACCGAAAGCGACGGCAAGAGCGGCACCGAAAGCGGTGGCAAAAGCGGCGCAAAAAGCGGCACCGAAAGCGGCACCGAAAGCGGCACCGAAAGCGACGTCCGGGGCAGCCGCGGCCAAGGCGGTGCGGCCCGCACCGAAGGTTGCAGCGAAGGTGGCCAGGGCGCCCGCGAAAAAGGCGGTCGGCAAGCCGGTCGTCAAGGCTGCCGCGGGCAAGGCCGCGCGCGCGATGCCGGCGAAGGTCGCAGCCAGGCCTGCCAAACCCGAAGCGCGCGGCACTGCGGCGAAAACGCGCCACCTCAGCGAGGAGGCCTTGCTCGAGGCGCTGCGGCAGATCAAGCCGGCGGCAGTCGCCAGGGCCGAGGCCCGGGCGGCCAAGGCGGCTGCCAGTGCAGCAGCGGCTCCCAAAGAGGCGGCGAAGGAAGCCGGCAAGGCTGCGCGCGGTCCGAAGGCGACCGGCAAGGCCGCCAGGGGTGGCAAGGGTGCCAAAGGTGCCAAGGGGCGTCCTGCGGCCAGGAGCATCGAAGCCGGCGCCGAGGCCGAAGACCTGCTCGACGACCAGATCGAGGGGTTCGACGAGGGCGACGAGGCCGAGGTCATTCCCGAGGTGCCGGAGGTGGTCGCCGCAGCGCCGGCGAAATCGCGCCGCGGCAACCGCGCCAGGGAAAAGCAGCTGCTGAAGGAGTTCGGCGGCCGCCAGGGCATCACGGAGGAGCAGCGCGAGGCCACCCGCAACAAGCTCAAGCAGCTGATCAAGCAGGGCAAGGACCGCGGCTTCCTCACTTACGCCGAGATCAACGACCACCTGCCCGAAGACCTGGTCGACGCCGAGGCGATCGAGTCGATCATCAGCACCTTCAGCGACATGGGGATCACGGTCTACGACCAGGCGCCCGATGCCGAAACGCTGCTGATGGCCGACACCACGCCGGTGGCCAGCTCCGACGACGACGCCGAGGAAGAGGCCGAGGCGGCGCTGTCCACCGTCGACTCGGAATTCGGCCGCACCACCGACCCGGTACGCATGTACATGCGCGAGATGGGCTCGGTGGAACTGCTCACGCGCGAAGGCGAGATCGAGATCGCCAAGCGCATCGAGGACGGCCTGAAGCACATGCTGCAGGCGATCTCGATCTGCCCGACCACCATTGCCGAAGCGCTCGCGCACGCCGAAAAGATCGCTGCCGGCTCGATGCGCATCGACGAGGTCGTCGACGGGCTGATCGACCCGAACGCCGAGGAGGAAGACGACTTCGCTCCCGCCCCGGTGGCGGCGCCGGCCGACTTCGACGACGACGAGGACGGCGACGCTGCAGCCACCGCGCAGACCGCGCGGCTCGAGGAACTCAAGCGCGCGTCGCTCGAGAAGTTCGAGCACATCTCGAAGTGGTTCGACCGCATGCGCGTGGCCTACGAGAGGGAAGGCTACAGGAGCAAGGCCTACCTGAAGGCGCAGACCGAGATCCAGGACGAGCTGATGAGCATCCGCTTCACGGCCAAAATGGTCGAGAAGCTGTGCGACACGCTGCGCGCCCAGGTCGACGAGGTGCGCTCGCTCGAGCGCGCGATCGCCGAGATCTGCGTGCAGCGCGTGGGCATGCCGCGCGAGCGCTTCGTGCAGACCTTCCCCGGCAACGAGACCAACCTGAAGTGGGCCGAGAAGGAGGTCGCCGCCAACCCGCCGTACGTCGAGGTGTTGCGCCGGAACATTCCGGCCATCCAGGACCTGCAGCAGAAGCTGATCGACCTGCAGGCGCGCGTGGTGCTGCCGCTGGCCGACCTCAAGGAGATCAACAAGCGCATGGCGATGGGCGAGGCCAAGGCACGCAAGGCCAAGCGCGAGATGACCGAAGCCAACCTGCGCCTGGTGATCTCGATCGCCAAGAAGTACACCAACCGCGGCCTGCAGTTCCTCGATCTCATCCAGGAAGGCAACATCGGCCTGATGAAGGCGGTGGACAAGTTCGAGTACCGGCGCGGCTACAAGTTCTCCACCTACGCCACCTGGTGGATCCGCCAGGCGATCACGCGCAGCATCGCCGACCAGGCGCGCACGATCCGCATCCCGGTGCACATGATCGAGACGATCAACAAGATGAACCGGATCAGCCGCCAGATCCTGCAGGAGACCGGGCAGGAGCCCGACCCGCAGATGCTGGCCGCGCGCATGGAGATGCCCGAAGACAAGATCCGCAAGATCCTGAAGATCGGATCCTGAAGATCGCCAAGGAGCCGATCTCGATGGAGACGCCGATCGGCGACGACGACGACTCGCACCTGGGCGACTTCATCGAGGACACCGCCACGCTGGCGCCGGCCGACGCCGCGCTGCACGCGTCGATGCACGGCGTGGTCAAGGAGGTGCTCGATTCGCTCACGCCACGCGAGGCCAAGGTGCTGCGCATGCGCTTCGGCATCGAGATGAGCACCGACCACACCCTGGAGGAAGTCGGCAAGCAGTTCGACGTCACGCGCGAGCGCATCCGCCAGATCGAGGCCAAGGCGCTGCGCAAGCTGCGCCACCCGAGCCGCGCAGACAAGCTCAAGAGCTTCCTCGAAGGGCAGTGAGCGGCGCGCCGGCCGGTTCCGATTGACCCACCGGCATCGGTCTGGCATCATGACAGCATGCTAGTTGCTGTCATGATGCCATGCGTACCACGGTCACCATCGATCCCGACGTAGAGGTGCTCATCGAGCGCGCCATGCGTGAAACGGGCGCGCCGTTCAAGCAGGTACTCAACGACGCGGTCCGCGAGGGGCTGCGGGCGTCCCCGGGCAAGTCGAAGAAGGCCGGCCGGCCATACAGGCAACCCGTCTTCGACATGGGCGCGGCTGCGATGGATCTCACCAGGGCCACCGTGCTCGCCGGCGAACTCGAGGACGTCGAGTTGATCGAGAAGTTGCGTCGCGGCCGATGAAGCAGCCCGACACCAGCGTCCTGCTCTATGCAGTGAACTCGGCAGCGCCGCAGCACGCCACGGCGATTTCGTGGCTGCGCGACGCTTTTGCGTCGCCTGCGGGGGTAGGCCTTTCCTGGGCCGGCCTGCTGGGATTCGTCCGCATCGCAACGCATCCGCGCATCCTGCAGCGGCCTCTTGGCCTGCACGACGCCCTGCGCACCATGAACTTCTGGCTGGAGCAACCAAGGGTGCGCGTCCTGCATCCCACCGACCGGCACCCCGAAGTCCTGGAGAATCTGCTGTCGAGATCCGGCACTGCCGGGAACTTCGTGACCGACGCGCATCTGGCGGCGCTCGCCATCGAACATGGGGCAACCCTCGCGTCCTTCGATAGCGACTTCGAGCGCTTCGGCGGATTGAAGTTCGAGCGCCTGCGCCCGTGAGATTCCTGCGCCGAGGCCCCGGATGACCGGTCACGCCGGCGCGATCGGGCCCGCGCGCGGCGCGCCGCTCCGGGGCGCGGCGTCCGCGGCTCACTGAACGGACGGTCATGCCGTTCATCATCTGGCAGCTGGCGCGCGAATCGAAGGCCGGCCGCCGGGGCACTTTCGTACTGTTCTTCGTGCCTGCTTTCGGCATGCTCGGCTTCATCGCGAAGTCGATCATCCAGAAGATTCTCGGCCTGTGACCCGCGCCGCAGCCGCGCATCCCGGCTTCGCCCGAGGCGTCGCGGCGGCTTTCGGCGCGGTGACGGGATAGGTAGCGGTCGGGCGCGCGCGGCTCAGGACACGGGGCTTCGCGTACGCAGGCCTTCGAACCGGGAGAAATCCCGGTCCGTCGTCACCCACTCGCAGCCCGATTCGATCGCCATCGCGGCGAGGTAGGCATCGGGGACCAGGTTGCCGCGCACCGCGTGCGCCAGGCACAAGGCCTGGAAGATCTCCCAGTGGCGCGGACCCGGGCCGATCGGCACGGCGTTTGGCTGGTCGCGCAGTTGCCCCGCGAAGGCCAGCGCGTCCGGGAGCGGGCTTGGCCTGGAAAAGACCTTCGGGTGAGTGACGATCCGGACGAATCCGCTCAGGACGAGTTCCGAGACCCCGTAGGCCTCGTCGCCGTTGACCAGCGCCTCGAGCCACGCGCGGCAGGCGACGTGCGCCGTGCTGTCCTTGCGATGCGCGTACACGAGGACGTTGACGTCGCAGAGCAGCACCCTCAGGACTCCATCAACTCGAGCAGGGATGCCGAATCGTCGATGTCCACGCCTGGAAGGACTCCGCCCCCACCGCAGGTGCGCAGGCGAACGGGCTTGCGCCGCATCTTCGTGTTGCGACGCGCGAGCGCTTCGCGAAGCGCGTCCTCGATCACGGCGGTCAGCGTTTTCCCCGAGGCTGCGGCGTATTGCCTGGCCTGGGCCAACAGGTGCTCATCGAGGCGGACAGTGGTGCGCATGCATCAAAGCATCGCTACCTGACATCAATATGTCAAGCGCCGCTGGCGAGCGCATGGCCCGCGAGCGCCGGCCATGCGACGGCGCTCGCGAGACCCATATTCGCCAGAGGGAAGGCTTCACGATGCCCCCTCATCCGGTGCGTCACCTCGATCCTGGCGAGGCAGGGTGCAATGCCCTTGCGCAAGCGCAAGTTCTGCGCTCCCGGGCCTTGTCGGCGACGCGCTCGGCGGCGTTCCGCCAGTTCGCTACGACGAATGCGACGGTTCGAACGCCAGCTTCAGCCCCAGCCCGACGAGCACCGTGCCGCTCGTTCGATGCAGCCCGACCAATACCCGCGGTCGCACGCGCAGCCATCCGGACAGCAGTCCGGCGAACAGCCCCACCGGCCCCTTGACCACGAAGGTGAGCCCTGCGAACGCCAAGCCCAGCGCGAACACCGACAGCGTCGGATGAGCAGCGCCCTGTGATACGAACTGCGGAGGGAAAGCGAAATAGAAGATCGCGATCTTCGGGTTCGACAGGTTCGAGAATGCGCCGTCGAAGAACAGCCGGCCGCGCGAGCGCGGCACGGCGCCCTGTAGGACCAGCTCGGCGGCACGCGTGCGCAGCAGGCCGATGCCAATCCAGGCGAGGTAGGCCGCGCCGACCAGCTTCAGCGCGACGAAGAGCAGCTCCGACGTGCGCAGGATCGCGCCCAGGCCCAACGCGGCCAGCACCGTGTGCCCCATCAGCCCGGTACTCACGCCGGCGGCAGTGAGCACGCCGGCCGCCGGTCCCTGTGCCACCGAGCGCGACATCACCAGTATCATGTCCTGGCCCGGCGTCGCGATCACCAGCAGCGACGTGGCGACGAACAGCAACCAGGCGGCTTCGATCATGGCTTCGGATTCCAACGCAGTCGGGTAGGATAGCCGCTTCCGAAGGGCCTCTAGCTCATGATGGTCAGAGCAGCGGACTCATAATCCGTTGGTGCCGGGTTCGACTCCCGGGGGGCCCACCAGTCTTGCGGGGTGGGCACGCCGGATGGGCGGATCCCCCCTCTGGGTTTCTTTGGCTCGCCAGCGGTCTGTCGAACTGGGGCCAGCGGCGGCAGTCTTCAGAATCGCGCCATCCATCGGACCGGAGTTGTCCAGGGCCGTCGCTTGCTGTGGGGTTCGGGGATGCCACCAGTATCGCCGAAACCCGGCAGGCACCTAGACCCGAACGTCCGGCCGGCTCCGGGTCGTTCTTCGCCGGGAAGCGGGGTGCCTGAAGCCGCCCGATCGCATCTCGAGACCGCACTGCATTTCTGCGTGCAGGACCTGCCAGGCGCGACGATCCCCTGTGCGAGCCTCCAGAAGATTCTCGAAACGCTTCGACAAGCCAAACCGGTGACCCGGCTGTCGCTGGAGTTTCTGAAGAAGCACGGGCTGGCCGCTCTGCATAGCTTTGCGATCGGCGAGTTGTCCTATGAGCGCTTCAGGCAGTTGGCGCTCGCCGAGCAGTCGCTCCGAATCGAAGCGGCGATGGCCGCCAGCCAGGCCCGAGAAACAGCGGATCGCGAACGCGCCGCCGCGATGCAGGCGAAGGCGGACCTGTTTTTCAAGAGGCGTGAGGCAGAGCGTCTGGCCCGGGAAAGCGATCCAAGGTACATCGCCAAAGTCAGGAACCGTGAGCTGCGAGCCAGGTATGGAATCCACGACTTCGTCGAACCCGACCGCTTCGGCCACCTGATGGCGATATTGAACAGCGTGGATGCGGGGCGACGCATCTGCGCAGAGGACTACGCCTGGCTGGTGAAGGGAGGAGCAGCCTACTTCTCGAAGGAACTGAAGGCCGCTTACCATCGCCTGGAGGCGAAGTTCTTCCGCACCGAGTACGAGCGCACGCGTGACCCATGGATGGCAATCAATGCCAGCAGCCAGCTGCGGAAGTGCGGCAAGGCGCAGGAGGCCGATGCGCTGCTCTCGACCGTCGAAACGAAGTTGCTGAAATCGTGCAAGCTCAGGTCGGCGTTTGCTACCACCTGGGGCGGGGTCAAGCGCGACCTCGAACGTCGGGAAGAAGCGCTTCGCCTGGGGGAAAGGGCGCATGCGCTCACGCCCCATGACTTTCGGCCCTGCACTCTGCTGGGAGCGATCCACATGGAGAACGGCGACCACGACGTCGGTCGAGACTGGTACCGCAAGGCCGTGGAGCGAGGCGCGACGGTCGACGATGTCGATCAGGATCTGAGACGCATCTACTTCCGCGCCGACCCCGAGCGACAGGCAGCGCTGCGAGCATTCTTGCTGGCCGACGATCCAGTCCGTTACGCGTGGGCGGGGAAGGCAGCTCGGTCGGCAATCCGCGGCGCCATTACCGAGTCTGCGAACGAACAATAGCCACGCCGCAGTGACGCTCGAAGGCGACGGCATGTTGGACGCTTAACCTTTGACCCGAGCAGACGCAGCTAGCATGCCCGCGTCGCCCTGATGCAGAAGCGCCACGCTTGGCGAGTCACTGAACTTGGTCTTCATCGGGCTTCCGCCGACAGCCAATCCCAGAAGAGTTCAATTTCGAATGTCAACCGGTCAGGGGAGCTTACGGAACATTTGTCTTGAAAGCGCTCCTCTTCGGGAGCGCATTTTTCGCGTCCGATGAAGAGCGTTGCGGCCGGAGCGAATAGCGAAGGGATTTGGAGTCGCACAAAAACGGCAATCAGGCAGTTCGGCACCTGTCGTGCAATCTGCTATATGGTGCAGCCTTCTATTGCGCCGTACCCTTGCCGACGGACATAATCGTTCGACATGACGCCACAGAGAGTTCGATGTCCAATATCGCCAAAATACTGAAACAAGAGATTACCCGTCTTGCCCGCAAGGAAGTCAGGGCAGCACAAGTGAAAACGACTAGCGCGACGGCGCAGCAGCGACGCGAGATCGCGAACCTCAAAAGCCAGGTCGCTTCCTTGCAGGGGCAGGTGACGACGCTGAAGAGAGAGCTGAAGAAGGCAGGCGCAGTATCCGAACCCGAGGCGGCCACGAAACAGGTGCGGTTCGTGCCGAAGGGGCTCGTATCCACGCGTAAACGTCTGGGGCTGTCGGCTGCCGATCTGGCGAAGATGATGGGCGTGTCGGCACAGACGGTCTACAACTGGGAGCGCGGCGCGACGAACCCTCGTGCCGATCAGCAGGCGAAGCTTGCTTCACTGCGTCACGTCGGAAAGCGGCAAGTGCAGGCGCATCTGGCCACGGTCTAGCCGAAAACGCTCGAGTGGCATTCCGGCACGAAGTCGATGGTCGCAACGCGTGCGCCCGGCTTCGGCGCTTCGCGCAGTCGCCGCAAATCATCGACGCGGTCGTCGACGTGATGACAGACGTCGATCCGCGGGGGTGATGGCCGCCCTCAGGGAGCCGAACGGGATGGTCGCACGAGCGCCGGCCCGTGGCGCAATACGAAGACCACGAATGCGGCCGACCACAGCGCTCCCGAATACACGGTGGCCTGCACGTGGTACCCGGGCTGGATCAGCGGCCAGAACACGCGGATCACTGCCGCTGCGGCGAGCAGCACGCAACTTGCGATGTCGTAGCCGTCCGCTTCGAGCGCACGACCGGTGTGGGCGCGGGCGGTGCGAATCATCATGGCCATCGTCAAACCGCCGATCGCACCGACGGTGAAGGCGTGGATTGCGAGCGGGCGCGCGGTCCAGCCGGCTTCGTACGTGGCGCGCAATGCCAGGTGCACGGGAATCCACGCATACGCAATGTAGAGCACCCACAGCAGCGGTACGCGCAGGGCGCTGCGGAAATCCCACTTGTAGAGCCGCCAGGCGTGCACGATCGCGAGCGCAGCAGTGAGAACGATCTGCGCCAGGCCCGAAAGTCGAAAGAGGTCGGCAGCCAGCAACACGGCGAGGCCGCCCATCGCCAGCCGCTCGACGTTCTGCGAGCGACGCGCGCGCGCGCCCGGTACGGCCTTGTTGGTGTAGATCGGCACGACCCGGCCGGCCACCGCAGCAATCAGGAGCAGGACGACGTCGATGCCGAGCTGCACGCCTGCCCAGGCCGGGAGCGCGACGAGATCGAGCGTGGCGAGATGGAAGAGGACCAGTGCGGTCGAAATCAGCAGCACGAGTCCGATGAAGAAATAGTTGTGCCGATCGCGCGCCTGCCACAGGGGCACGCCAATGCCGGCGGCGACCGCGAGCGAGAACGCCAGGTTCGTCGCGGCAACGGCTGCGCTCCACGGCGTGAACACGAGCACGCGCGCCGCGAGCCACAGCGCGGCGATCGCGGCCAGTGCCGGCCCCGTCGGTGTGGGCCGATGGGTCCAGCTGCGGACGATCGCGAAGAGGAAACCGGCGGCGACCGCGAACGTGTAGCCGAAGATCAGTTCGTGTGCGTGCCAGAAGGGGTCGACGTGGGGGCTGGGGTACCCGCCGTGCGGCAGGTAGCCGGCAAACCGGGCCGTCCAGCTACCGACCGACAGTGCAGCGAAGATCGCTGCCAGCAGGTAGAAAGGACGAAAGCCCAGTTGCCAGAGCGCGAAGCCGTGCCCGCGCGTCAACTGCAGCTGCCGCAGCAGTTGCCCGGAGCCTTGCCGATGCGCACGCGCCAGAGTTCCGGGCCCTGCTCGAGGTAGTCCCAGGTGAAGAGGCCGTGGAAATTCGACTTGAACTGGCGGTACAGCGGCACGGGATCGTGATCGTTGACCAGCTCCAGCGCGCCCCCCTGCGGCAGGCCGTTGAAGGAGGAGAAGATCAGCTCGTGACGCTCGTGCGGGGCGATGCTGCGGACGTCGATTTTCGCGGGAGCTGGCTCGCCGATCGTTACGGGCTCTGCTCGCGGGCGGATGACTTCTCTCATGATTGCGGATTCTCCGGTGGTGATGGGGGTCAGGAAAGATCGACGGAAAGTATACCTTCTAGAACCTGGCCTGGCATGCCGGTGCTGTACCCGATGCCGGGGCGACCCGGCCAGGAAGCGCATCGGGTTCCACGCGTGCACGGGCGTGGCCAGCCACCGTATCGCCCGGCGGCCCGGCCGCGACGCGCGAGATCGGCGATGGCTGCCGACTCTCGGCCTCATCTGCAGTCTGTCCGCGGTACCAATGGCACCACGATTCACGGCCCGCCCGGCACTTTACCTTGCCACGCGGACAGACAAACATGTCCATGTCGTGCGAAGGCCCGATGGAAGGGCCGAGCGTGACACGGCCGCTCGAGGGTGGCGCGGGTGTTCGAGTGCTGCGGTCGAACGGTGGGGGGAGATCGACATGCATCGAGTTCACTGTCGCAGGCGCCTGCAGCAGTTGCTGCGGGCGTTCCTGTTCGTCTTCGGGGCGACGCTCGCCGGCAGCGCCGCAGCCGACATCCCCAAGGAACTCTACGACGCTCTCGGGATCCGATCCGACGCGCCGCCGAAGGAACTGTACGACGCACTGGTCAAGCGGTATCGGGATCCGGCGCAGGGGGCGGGCAAGGGCAAGTTCGCCGACCTGTGGCAACCGATTCCGTTCAGCAAGTATTTCGATCCGGCCAGCTTCTACTCACCTCCGAGCTCGGTGGCCGAGATCGCGGGGCGCAAGGATTGCGTCGATTGCCACGAGAAGGAATCTCCGGGCTGGGTGCATCAATGGAGGCAGAGCGCGCACGCCAACCTCGGCAAGATCCGCACACTCAAGCCATCCGACGCGCGCTATTACCAGAAGGCAAGACTCGAAGAGGTCGAGCGCAATCTGCGTTCGCTCGGCAAGCTTGCCGCAAACGACAGCCTGAAAGAGGTCGGCTGCATCGACTGTCACGTCGACATCAATCGGAGTGCCAAGGCAGATCACCGCAAGGATCTGCGCATGCCCACCGCCGATGTCTGCGCGAGCTGTCACCTGACCGAGTTCGCCGAACGCGAAAGCGAGCGCGATACCGCCGTATGGCCCCAGGGCGTCGAGAGAACCAGGGGCCGGCCTTCGCACGCGCTCGACTACCAGGACAACGTGGAGACGGGAATCTGGGCCGGCATGCCGCAAAGGGAGATCGCCGAGGGCTGCACCGCGTGCCACATGAACCAGAACAAGTGCGACACGTGTCACACGCGACATTCGTTCTCGCTCATCGAAGCGCGCAAGCCCGAAGCCTGCGGCACTTGCCACAGCGGCATCGACCACAACAACATCGAAGCCTACCTGCTCTCCAAGCACGGTACCCAGTACACCATGCTCGGCTCGAACTGGAACTGGAACGTGCCGCTCAAGGATGCAATCGCCAAAGGTGGGCAGACTGCGCCCACCTGCCAGAGCTGCCACATGGAGTACAAGGGCAAGTACGGCCACAACGTGGTGCGCAAGGTGCGCTGGGCGAACTACCCGCTCGTGCCGGGCATCGCCGAAGCGGTGGTCAATTCCGAATGGTCGAAGCAGCGGCTCGACGCCTGGGTGAAGACCTGCACGCAGTGCCACTCCGAGCGCTTCTCGCGCGCCTATCTGGACCTGATGGACAAGGCGACGCTGCAGGGCCTGGAGAAGGTCAAGGAAGCCCAGGCTGTCGTGAGCAGGCTGCACGCGGATGGCCTGTTGCCCGGTCAGAAGACCAACCGTCCGGCGCCACCGGCACCGGAGAAAGATGCGCCGATGGAGTTCTTCCAGCTCATGTGGAGCAAGGGTAACAACCCGACGAACATCGAGTTCGAAGCGAAGGCGATGGGCGAGAACGACCTGCCGAAGCTCTTCGTCGGCGTCGCTCACGTCAATCCTGGCGGGTGGACCTACACCGAGGGCTGGGAACCGCTGATTCGCTCCTACTCGAAGATCATGGACTTCGATACGCAGATCCGGGAGCGAGCGGCCACGACGCAACCCAAGGGATCGGGTGTCGGGTCGCGTGCGGCTCTGGCGCTGCTCGCTCCGACTGGATCCGACAGCATCTGGTTCGTAGGGTTGGGCGGTGTTCTGGTGCTGGGCGGCGGTGCACTGATCTGGCGTTCCCGCCGTGGACGCGACAACCGCTGATCGCGTATCCGCAGCACCTGTCCGGGCCCCGGCAGGGCGCCGCCGCTGGGCGCTCGCGGCCGGGTTCGCCCTTGTCCTCGCCGGGTTCGCGCTATGGAGCCTGCTCGCCGCCGGGCTGTCCGATCTGCCGCAGATGCCATATCGCTACCAGGTCGTCGCCGAAGGCGAGGCTGCGAGCTTTCGTGAACTCGATCTCGAGGACACTCCGGCCCTGCCGGTGCGCAAGCTTGAACTCATGGCTGACGGCGTGGAGCAAGCGGTGGCAGTTGGCTACGCGGCAACCATGCCTGGCAGGGCTCCCGTGCTGCTGGGCTGGGAGAACCGCACTGCCGAACCGACGCTGGCCTTCGACACGCGCGCAACTGACGTGACGGCGCTCGCACGCGCAGTGGCCCGGCATGCGCCCGCGGGAGCCACCGTACTGTCGTGGTGGGACACGTCGCGCCAACTCGGGTTGCTCGCCGGCATGACGCCCGTGAACGACACGAATCTGGCGCAACCCTTGCTGCTGCCGGCGCAGTGGCGCCGCGTACGCAGCGTGATCGAGAGCGCCGAGGAGCAGTTCTGGCAGGCCGCGCGCGGGAGCGAAGCAGCCGCGCGTTTCGAGCGTTACGTGGACGCGCTCGTCTCCGAGGAATCGGATGGGTTGGCCGCCCTGCGCGCGCTCGCGGGTTCCGGTGAGACGTACCTGATCGTGCAGATCGTCGACGCCTACCGTGCGGGGATGCTGCGGCCCGATCGCCTGGGGATCGGTTATCGAGACTTCCCGCGCAGCGCCGGGCTTCACGGCACGATCGCGACCGTCAAGGCCTGGCTTCGGGAACAGGGCCACGAATCGTACACGATCGACGCACGCGATCCGGCGGTCCTGCGGGTCTTTTTCCTGACGACGCCCGAGTCGAAGAAAACGCTGATTGCCCGGTTGCTTCCGTTCAGCACCTCGAATCCGTTCACGCTCGACGCTCCCCGGATCGTTCACCAACAGGGCCCGTACTGGGTCTTCAGGCTTTCCGCGCAACCCCGACCCGAGGGTTCCGCGCCCGCCGCCTCGTGACGGAGCAATGGGGAGGAGGTTTTCGATGACGCAGACGCATCCGTTTTCGTGCGCAGCGCGCATCGCCGCCCTGGTGCTGACCCTCCTGACGTGGACGACGGTTGTGCCGGCTGCCGAGCCGGCCTACGAGGGATTCAGGAGATGTGCGTCGTGCCACAAGAGCCAGAGCCAGTCGTGGAGGAAGACCGGCCACGCCAAGGCGCTCGACCTGCTCAAGCCGGGTGTGCGCCCGGACGCCAAGCGCCGGGCAAGGCTCGATCCGGCGAAGGATTACTCGAAGGACAAGGATTGTCTCGGCTGCCATGTCACCGGACTCGGCAGGGAGGGTGGGTATGACCCCGGAGACCCCGCGATCTACCTTGTCGGGGTCAGTTGCGAGTCCTGTCACGGGCCCGGTGGGCGCTACCAGAACCTGCACCGGGAGGCAGCCGAACGCTTCGACAAGAACAAGCTGACTTCGCCGCGGCAGAGTCTGGCCGATGCCGGCCAGGACTTCGGATTCGTCGAGCGCTGCAACGCTTGCCACCTGAATTACCGCGGTTCGTCCTGGAAGGGGGCGCAGGCGCCCTACAACCCCTTTGCGCCGGAACTCGATGCGAAATACCGGTTCGAATTCGACAAAGCGGTGCGTGACGCCAAGGCGATGCACGAGCATTTCAAGCTCGAGGGGACGTTCACCGGGCCGCCGCTGCCTCCGTTTCACGAGGAGTTGCAGGCCAAGGCCAGGCCGATCGGAAAGGACGAGCGCCGGTAATGTGCGCATGGTTCGTCAAGAGGGGGCTGTCGGCGACGCTGTTCTGTGTAGTGATCGGGCTCGCAGTGGCGGTTCTGGCCGTGGGCGGCGAGGCGGCGCTCTCGACCCAGGGGTTCTGCACCAGTTGCCACTCGATGACCTACCCCGCAAAGGAGTTGGCCAGGTCCGCGCACTTCGGTCGTCTGGGCGCCGATCCGCAGTGCAAGGATTGTCACATTCCCCAGGGAATCGAGAACTTTCACCTCGCGGTCCGGGCCCACGTGGTCGACGGTGCGCGCGATCTGTGGCGCGAGATGACCAACGACTACTCGGACATCGGCCTCTTCGACGAGCGACGCCTGCAGATGGCCCACGAGGCGCGCATGCAGATGAAGCGCCTCGACAGCCTGACCTGCCGGCGCTGTCATCGCGACCCGCGGCCCGTCACGCCGGAGGGCAAGCTGGCCCACCGCAGCCTCGGGTCGGCCGGTGCCACCTGCATCGACTGTCACCAGAATCTCGTCCACAAGGAAGTCCCCGAAACCGACCTCGACAAGAGCCTGGTCGCGGGCGAAATGGTGCTGAAGGAAGACTGACTGACGATGCGATGTGTGCCGCGGGGTGCCGCAGCGATGGTAGCGCTGGCACCATCGTCCTCCGGGCTGCTGGTCCTGGCAAAGCAGCCGCAAATCACGATAAGCTTAAAGCCGGAAGGTAGACCACCGGAGCCGAGTCGTGATGGAGCTTCCGGTTTCGCTCGACCCATCGGGGCGCCAATCGCTTCAGCGACAGCTGTTCGAGCAGCTGCGTGGCCTGATCCTCGGCGCAGGGCTCAGACCCGGAACACCGGTTCCGCCGAGCCGCTTGCTGGCACGCCAGCTCGGCGTTTCCCGCAATACGGTTGTGCTGGCTTACGAGCGTCTGAGCGCCGAGGGCTACCTGCAGACGCGGTCAGCGCTCGGTACTTACGTGAGCCACGATCTGCCCGACTCCTCGTTGAGGGTCGATGCCGACGGGATTGCGGATCGCATGTCGGCCGGCAGGCGATTCCCCCGGTCGAGCCTTGCGTTCCGGGGTCGAGCGCAGGCGGTAGTGAGTCCGGGCAAGCTGGAATTCGATTTCTGGCTCGGGCGCCTCGACCCGACCCTGTTTCCGCTGAGCACGTGGCGTCGCCTCGTCAATCAGGTGCTCGAGAGGGCCGACTCCGGCTTCACCGAATATCGCGATCCCACTGGCCTGTTCGAGTTGCGCGCTGCGATCGCCGATCACTTGCGGCCGGCACGCGGCATGAAGGTCGAGTCCGACCAGATCATCGTGGTCGCCGGCGCGCAGCAAGGGCTGAACCTCATCGCACGCCTCTTGCTGCGGGAAGGAACGCGCGTGGTGACCGAGAACCCCTCGTACCAGGGCGCGGCCTACCTGTTCGAGAGCTACAGGGCGGAGGTGATACCGGTACCGGTAGACGAAAACGGCCTGTGCGTCGATGCGTTGCCGCCCGCCGGTGCGGCACTCGTCCACCTGACCCCATCGCATCAGTATCCGATGGGCTTCACGCTGTCGCTCGAACGCCGGATGAGGCTGCTCGATTGGGCGCGGCAGACCGGCGCGTATGTCGTGGAGGACGACTACGACAGCGATTTCCGCTATCGCGGATCGCCGCTCATGGCACTGATGGGGCTCGATCAGGCCGAAAGCGTGATCTATCTCGGAACCTTCTCCAAGTCGGTCGGCACCGGCCTGCGAGTGGGCTATCTGGTGCTGCCCCGCCACCTCATCGAGCCCGCGCGCACGGCCAAGGCCTTGCTCGACAACGGACATGCCTGGCTCGATCAGGCGGTGCTGGCCGAATTCATCGCGAGTGGCGCCTACGACACCCACCTGCGCAGGATCCGGCGAACCTATCTCGAGCGCCGCGACTGCCTGATCGACAGCCTGCGCAATCACTTCGGCAATGTGATGTTGACCGGAACCGACTCAGGCATGCACCTCGCGTGGCACCTCCCTGCCGGCTTCCCGAGCGCGGCGGAACTGCAGGCTCTCGCGGCCGAACGGGCTGTCGGCGTCTATTCGCTCCGATCGGGCGCGGCACATGATTTCGGCGATTGCGCCTACAGCGACAAGACCCTCCTTTTTGGCTACTCCTCCCTCGACGAGGCTCGCATCCGGGCCGGAATCGAGCGCGTCGCCGACGCATTACGCGAGTGGAAGCGCACGCGCTGCACCAGCGCGCGCCCGGCGCGCACCTGCGCCGACCGGTAGTCGGCGACGGGCTTTCCGGACTTCCGGTTGCAGGCTCATCACTGCCCGCTGAACTCCGCGCGCCTGAATCGCGCCAGCGTCGCAACGAAGAACGCCGCACCGATCGCCGTGATCGCGGCGAACTGCGGCCACACCACGTCGAGCCCGGCGCCGCGAAACAGGATCGCCTGCCCCAGGCTGGTGAAATGCGTCGTCGGGGCGGCGAGCATCACCGTGCGCACGAGTTCGGGCATGCTCTCGCGCGGCGTCATGCCGCCCGAGAGCATCTGCAGCGGCACCAGCACGAGGATCACCAGCAGCCCGAGCTGGGGCATCGAGCGTGCCACCGTACCGAGAAAAATGCCCATCGAGGTGGTCGCGAACAGGTGCAGCGCGGTACCGGCGACGAACAGCGGCACCGAGCCGGCCACCGGCACGCCGAGCACGGTGCCGATCACGACCTTCAGTGCGAAGCCCGAGCACACGAGCACGACGAGTGCCATCGACCACACCTTGGCCGTCATGATCTGCAGCGGCGTGAGCGGCATCGCGAGCAGGTGCTCGATCGTGCCGCGTTCGCGCTCGCGGATCAGCGCGGCGCCGGTCAGGATGATCGAGAGCATCGTGATGTTGCCGATCAGCTCGGTCATCACCATGAACCACGAGGAAGTCAGAGCCGGGTTGAAGCGCATCCGCATCGCCAGCTCGACCGGCGGCGGCGCCGCGGACGGTCGTCCGTAGCGCCCGAGGAAGCCGCTGACCTCGGTCGTGACGATGGCCTGGATGTATGCGGCGCCCAGCCACGCCTGCGTCATCTGCGTCGCGTCGACGTTGAGCTGGATCGCCGGGCTTCGCCCGGCGAGCAGGTCGCGCTCGAAGCCCGACGGCACGATCAGCGCGAAAGTGAAGCGGGCGGAATCGAGCCCGGGGTCGACGTCGGCCAGCCCGATCTGCACCGGCGGCATGAAGTGCGGCGGCAGGAAAGCGTCGGCGATCCGGCCGGACAGCTGCGAGCGGTCTTCGTCGACGACCGCGATCGGGGCGTTGTTCAGCGTCTCGAGCACGCTCTGGCCGATCACGTACAGGTTCAGCGTGAACGAGTAGAGGACCAGCGCGAGCAGGATCCGGTCGCGCAGCAGGCTGCGCAATTCCTTGAGTCCGAGGTACAGGACGTTCGTTGCGCCGTTCATCGCAGTCGCGCCTTCGGCTCGGCAGTCACTTCGCCTGCTTGCGCAGCAGCGCGAGGGCGGCCACGAGCAGCACGACGTCGGCCAGCGCCAGCGGCAGCAGGTTCGGCCATACGTCGGCGAGTTCGAGCGCCTTCGCGAAGGTGCCGCGGCTGATCGTCAGGAAGTGGGTCGTCGGATAGACGTGGCCGATCGCCGCGCCGATGCCGGTGAGCGAAGACACCGGATCGATCACGCCCGAGAACTGCACCGCGGGCAGCATCGTCGCGAGCGAGGCGCCGAAGATCGCGGCGATCTGGCTTCGCGTGAAGGCCGAGATCAGCAGCCCCATCGCGGTCGCGGCGACGACATAGAGGAGGGCGCCGATCGTCAGTGCCGCGAAGCTGCCCTTCAGCGGCACGCCGAAGACCGTGACCGCGAGCGCGGTCAGCAGCAAGAAGCTCGCCATCGCCATGCCGACGTAGGGCAGTTGCTTGCCGAGCAGGAATTCCAGCCGCGTCACCGGCGTCACGTAGAGGTTCACGATCGAACCCAGCTCCTTCTCGCGTACCACGCCCAGCGCGCTCAGCATTGCCGGCAGGAACATCAGCAGCAGCGGAATCACTGCCGGCACCATCGAGACGATGCTCTTCACGTCGGGGTTGTAGCGAAAGCGCACCTCGATGCGCGCGGGCTCGGCGCCGGATCGCGCGGCGCTTCGCGTCGCCAGATCGCGCAGCCACCCCGCGTGCATCGCCTGCACGTAGCCGTCGACGGTCTCGGCGCGCATCGGCATCGACCCGTCGATCCACGCGCCGATCTGCGTGGCGCGCCCGCCCGCCAGGTCGCGTCCGAAGCCCGGGGGAAACTCGATCACGACCGACAGCTCCCCGCTTCGCATCCGGCGGTCGAGCTCGCCGTAGTCGCGCACCGCAGGTCGTTCGACGAAGTACGCCGAGGCGGCCAGGCCGGCCGCGTAGTCGCGGCTCGCCGGGCTGTCGTCGCGGTCGAGCACCGCGAACGGCAGATCGCTCACGTCGGCGCTGATGCCGTACCCCATGATGAACATCAGGAGCGCCGCCCCGGCCAATGCGAGCGTCACCCGCACCGGATCGCGCACGAGTTCCAGCGTTTCGCGCCACGCGTAGGCGAGCATCCTGCGCGGGCTGAACGCGATGCGGCGTCGGGGGCCGGACGCGATGCGCCGTCGCGCGCGCCCGGCCTCGGGGGCCTGCGGGCGCGCTGCCTGCTGCCCGTCCGCTTCCTCGAGCCAGGCGACGAAGGCTTCGTCGAGCGTGGCCGCATTGCGGCGCGCCATCAGCTCCGCTGGCACGCCCTCCACCAGCACCCGGCCGGCGTGCATCAGCGCGACGCGGTCGCAGCGTTCGGCCTCGCTCATGAAGTGCGTCGAGACGAAGATCGTGACGCCGTCGCGCCGCGACAGGTCGATCATCAGCTGCCAGAACAGGTCGCGCGCGATCGGGTCGACCCCGGAAGTCGGTTCGTCGAGAATCAGCACCTCGGGAGCGTGGATCGTCGCGACCGCCAGCGACAGGCGCCGGCGCTGGCCGAGCGGCAGCGCCTCCGGCAATACGTCGGCGACGTCGACCAGGCCGAACCGGGCGAGCATCTCGTGCACGCGATCCGCAATCGACGCGGCGGGCAGGTGGAACAGTCGGGCGTGCAGCACCAGGTTCTGCCGTACGGTGAGTTCGCCGTAGAGCGAGAAGCCCTGCGTCATGTAGCCGACGCGCCGCCGCGTTGCCGGGTCGGTCGCGTCGACCGGGTGACCGAGCAGTCGGGCGCTGCCCGAGGAAGCCTGCAGCAGCCCGGTCAGCATCTTCATTGTCGTCGTCTTGCCGCAGCCGTTGGAGCCGAGGAAACCGAAGATCTCGCCGCGCTCGATCCGGAAGCCGACCTCGTCCACCGCGACGAAATCGCCGAAGCGGCGCGTCAGTGCATGGGCTTCGATGGCGACTCCGTCCGAACGGATCCGCGGCGGGATCGACACGGGACGGTGATCGCGCCGCCGCGCCGGCGGCAGCAGGCCGATGAACGCCTGTTCGAGCGTCGACGCGCCGACGCCTGCCTTGATCGCGGCCGGGGTGCCGGTGGCGAGCACGCGACCGTCGTCCAACGCGACGAGCCACGCGAAGCGCTCCGCTTCCTCCATGTAGGAGCTCGCGACCAGCACGCAGACCTCGGGACGCCGCGCGCGGATGTCGTCGATCAGCGCCCAGAACTGGCGGCGCGAAAGCGGGTCGATGCCGGTCGTCGGTTCGTCGAGGATCAGCAGGTCGGGTTCGTGGATCAGCGCGCAGCACAGCCCGAGCTTCTGCTTCATTCCGCCCGAGAGCTTGCCGGCCGCGCGTTCGGTGAAGGGCAGCAGGCCGGTCGCCGACAGCACGAGGTGCATGCGTGCGTCGCGCTCGGCGCGGTCGTGCTCGAAGAGCCGCCCGAAGAATTCGACGTTCTCGCGCACCGACAGCGTGCGGTACAGGTTGCGGCCGAGCCCCTGCGGCATGTAGGCGATGCGTGTGCAGGCCCGTCGGCGCCCGGACGCCCGCGCCATGTCCGAGCCCAGTGTCTCGATGTGTCCTTGCTGCAGCCGTGTCGCGCCGGCCACCAGCGACAGCAGCGTGGACTTGCCCACGCCGTCGGGTCCGATCACGCCGACGATGCCGCCGCGCGGCAGCGCCAGGTCGATTTCGACCAGCGCGTCGCGCCGGCCGTAGCGGTGCCCGACCCCGGCGAGTCGCGCGAAATGCTCAGCGCTCACCGTCGAGTGCCGGGTTGCGCAGGAACCCGGGCCAGGGCTCGTCGACGTTGCCGAGCCGCACCCAGGCGACGCCGGGCAGGCCGGTCTTGACCTGCGTCCGGTACCTGCGCAGCAGGTCCTCGTCGATTTGCACTTTCACGCGGAACATCAGTTTCTGGCGCTCCGACTGCGTCTCCACCGTCCTCGGCGTGAACTGCGCCTCGCTCGCAACGAAGCTGACGGTTGCGGGAATCGGGAACTGTGGCGCGGCATCGAGGACGACCCGCGCCGGCGAGCCGATCGCGACGCGCCCGACCTGGACCTCGGGCACGAAGATCGTCATGTAGACCTCGTCGAGATCGATCAGCGACAGGATCTTGCCGCCGGCCGCCACGACTTCGCCCGGCTGCGCGAGCCGGTACTGCACCCGGCCACTGCGCGGAGCCTTCAGCGTCGCGTCGGCGATCTCGGTTTCGAGCCGCGCGACCAGGGCCGCTGCGGCTGCGATCGCCGAATCGGTTTCGGTCGCCTGGGCACGCGCCACCGTTACTGCGGCGCGGGCTTCGTGGACCTGCGCTTCGGCCGCAGCCAGCGCGGCGCGTGCGCCCTCGACCGCTGCCTCGTCGGCATCGAGCCGCGACGGCGAGACGAATCCGCGGGCGACGAGTTCGCGCGAGCGCTGCAGCGAGCGTTCGGCCAGCGCGAGCTGGCTGCGTCGCTGCGCGAGCAGCGCGTTCGCCTGCGCGATTCCGCTCTCGCGCTGCGCGACGATCGATTGCGCGGTCGACTTCGCACTTTGCGCGCGGCGCAGCTGCGCCTGCGCCGCGGCCAGCTCGGCTTCGAGCGAATCGGTGTCCATCCGCGCCAGCACCTGCCCTGCCTCGACGAAATCGCCCTCGCGGGCCAGCACTTCGCGCACGCGCCCGGGGTGGCGGGTGGCGACGTCGATGTCGGTCGCCTCGATGCGGCCGTTGCCTCGAACGAGCCAGTCCGGCGGTGGCTCGGGCTGCAGGCGCCACCACCAGGCCGCTGCCGCGGTCGCGGCCAGCACGGCCAGCGCGGTCATGATGCCGCGCGTCAGGAGGCGCTTCTTCTTCGATCGCGAGTTGTCTGTGTTCATCGTTCGATGGAGCGCCGGACGCGCCGTCGAGGCGCGGTCTTTCGGGATTGTCCCATGAGCCTCGGCAGCGCCCGCGCTCGATGAAGCAACGGCGCGGTGCCGGCGCGCGGCTGCGTCAGGCGGATCGGCAGGAAACCGGCGCCCGGCCCACGAAGCGGCCGGATCGTTGCAGAATCGACGCTGTCGACAAGGAGCTCCGGCCATGCTCACGATTCGCAAGTCACGGGACCGCGGCTACGCCGATCACGGCTGGCTGAAGAGCTACCACTCATTCTCGTTCGCCGGCTACCACGATCCGGCGCACATGGGCTGGGGCAACCTGCGCGTGATCAACGAAGACCGGGTGGCCCCGGGCACAGGCTTCGGCGAGCACGGCCACCGCGACATGGAGATCGTCAGCTACGTGCTGTCGGGCGAGCTGGCCCATCGCGACAGCATGGGCAACGTCGTCGGCATTCCACCGGGTGACGTGCAGCGCATGAGCGCGGGCACCGGCGTGCGGCACAGCGAGTTCAACCACGCCGAAGGCCGGACGACC
The DNA here is from genome assembly GCA_003577305.1 of Burkholderiales bacterium. Taxonomy (GTDB): domain Bacteria; phylum Pseudomonadota; class Gammaproteobacteria; order Burkholderiales; family Burkholderiaceae_E; genus Zeimonas. Next base: position 165,353 of record QEVL01000003.1, on the reverse strand, counting down.
CACTTCCTGCAGATCTGGATCGAGCCGGATGCGACCGGGATTGCGCCGGGCTACGAGCAGAAGACGATCCCGGCCGCCGAGAAGCGCGGCGTGCTGCGCCTCGTGGCATCGCCCGATGGGGCGCAAGGCTCGGTTACGATTCACGCGGACGCGATGCTGTACGCGGGTCTGTTCGACGGCGGCGAACGTGCGGAACTCGCGCTCGACCCGGCACGCAAGGGCTACGTGCATCTGGTGCGCGGATCGCTCGAGGTGAACGGACACGCGTTGAGCGGCGGCGATGCGGTGTTGCTGGAAGGCGAGAACCGGATCGTGCTCGCCAACGGGTCCGATGCCGAGGTGCTGGTGTTCGACCTCGCTCCCTGACCGTTCTGTCGCGATCCCACGATCAGGCCTCGACATGCTCGCCGGGCTTCGGGCGCCCCTCCCACTTTTTTTTCGCGCCGAACGGATTGGCGCTGCAGGCTTCGCCCGGCCGCGCCGGAATCCGCAGCGACAGCAGCATCGACAGACCCAGCACCGTCACGGTGAAGCCGAGCGACCACGCGATCGGGATCTTGCAGAGGTCGATCAGCAGCATCTTCGCGCCGATGAACCCGAGCACCACGGCCAGGCCGTACGACAGCAGGCGGAAGCGCTCGTGCATGCCGGCGAGCAGGAAGTACATCGCGCGCAGCCCGAGGATCGTGAATACGTTCGAGGTGAGCACGATGAACGGGTCGGTGGTGATCGCGAAGATCGCCGGAATCGAGTCGACCGCGAATACCACGTCGACGATGCCAATCCGCAGGATCACCACGAGCAGCGGCGTGGCCATCCGCACGCCGTTCGCGGTCGTGAAGAAGCGTTCGCCGTCGTAGCCTGGTGAGACCCTCATGCGCCGCTCGATCCAGCGCAGCGCGGGGTTCGAGCCCAGGTCGGGCTCCTGTCCGGCCGCCCACCACATCTTGATGCCGGTGAAGGCGAGGAAGGCGCCAAACAGGTACATCACCCAGTGGAACTGCACGACGGGCCAGGCCCCGATCAGGATCATCACCGCGCGCAATGCCAGCGCGCCGAGGATGCCGAACATCAGCACCCGCTTCTGGAACTCCGCCGGAACGGTGAAGTAGGTGAACAGCATCAGGAATACGAAGACGTTGTCGACCGCCAGCGCCTTCTCGACCAGATAGCCGGTGACGAATTCGAGCGCCTTCGCGTCGGCCAGTGCGCGAGCGGTTTCGTCGCCTGGCGCGCCGCCCGGCTGCCACCACAGCCAGCCGGCGAAGGCGAGCAATACACCCACCCAGACCAGTGACCACAGGCCTGCCTCGCGCATCGTGACCGCGTGCGCGCCCTGGCGGTTCATGGCGAGGAGATCGATCGCGAGCGCGACGAGCACCAGGGCTGCGAAGAGGGACCATAGAAGTGGCGTGCCGACGGAGAGCATGTGGAGGACCTTTCTCTTCCGGCCAGGCACGGTCCGGATGACGTGGTTGTCGAAGGTCCTCGCCGGTCTTGCCGCCCGTGGCGCGCGAACGCCCGGGATCACGGCACCCAGTAGTTCGACTTCGCGCGGCATCCCCAGGCGACGTTCCGGGCGACGGACATCCGCAGCGCCGACCCGGTCGCTGCCTTGCGCGCGGGACGTTGACGCTGAAGGGCGTGCAGCAGACGATCGAAGTCCCGTTCAGCTGGTCGGAAGACGCCGGCGGCGCGAGGATGCGCGGCGAATTCGTCGTCGGGCACGCTTGCGCAGTTCGGGCACGATCACGTGGTCTCGAGTCGCGACGTCTCAGGCCTCGCGGCGCCCGACGTCGCCGGTACGCGTCGGAACATGCTCGGGAAGGTTCTGGAAGCCGACCGGCATCCGCCGAGATGCTGGTGGCGGTGCGCGGAATCGGTGTCGTGGGCGACGCACGACCGCTGCGGGCCGAGATCACCCTGCATGGAACGACAGCGCCTGTGGATGTCGACGCAGGGGTCGATCGGGGCGCCGACGAGTTCGCGGTGCGCCGGTCGTTCTCGCTGGAGCAATCCCGCTTCGGGATCGGCCCGTTGTCGATTCCCGGGGGTGCGTTCGCGGTGGTTGGCGGTCAGGTTCCGGATTCACGCACGTCGGATTCGGGCCGGCGACTGGCGTCGGTCGTCCTGCAGCGCGTAGGGCGTCGGCGCGTGGCGCACGATGTCGTGGTGGTGCAACTGCCGGCTGCGGCCGCCCGCTCCGAACTACGCGAACACGTAGCGTGTGCCAGTCGACGAGCGCAGCACCTTGGCCGCCATCTCCTGCATCGCGACGGCGATGAAGGCTTCGCCCGAGCAGTGCATCGGGATCAGCCAGTCGGGATTGATCGCCTTCAATTCGGCAACCGTCTGTCGCAGATACTCCGGCTGATGGGGCGCGAGATGGAAGCCACCCATGACCGCGTGAACCTTGTCGATACCTGATAGGGTCATCGCGCGGCGCACCGAGTTGACCACGCCGCGGTGGCCGCAGGAGGTGATCACGATCAGTCCCTTGCCCTTGAGGTTGAAGCAGGTGGCCTGCTCATGGCTGAAGTCATCCGGGATGATTGCGACGTTTCGCTTGGATTCGGCGAGACCCTCGGGGCGGCATCCGACACCGTTGGCGAAGCCAGGCTTCATCCGGGTCGGCGCGAGTACGCGTTCGAACGACACCTGGCCGATCTGACCCGTGGAGAACGCATGACCCGCGATGACCGAGGGCCGGTCCGCGTAGAGCACTTTGAGCCCCGCGTCGGCGATCGCCTGCCGATCGAGGGTGCCGAAGTCGCCCGCGGCATCGCCGACGCCCGCCTCGCGGGTGCAGAAACACTCCTCGCCGCCGAGGTAGAACGGCAGTTCCTTCTTCAGACGCCCCTTGTGCTGGGCAAGGAAACCCACCATACCGCCGAAGTGATCGTAGTGCCCGTGGCTGAGCACAAGCGCGTCCAGCCTGGCCGGATCGATGCCCAGCAGCTCGAGGTTGTTGTTCAGTGTCTCCGGCGTGTAGCCGAAGTCGATGAGTAACTGCCGGGTGTCCTGTCCCCGGCGCGATTCCAGGTGCAGCGCCAGTCCCCACTCGTTCTGGAGTGCCTTGCGCGGCGGCCGATCCTTCGCGAGCGCGAACGCGAAACGCTGCACCGTCAGGTCACCCATCTTGCGCGTCGGCTCGAACGCATGGTGATACGAGTCGGTGACGACGCGCACCGCGACCGAATCGACCTCGGGCACCGCGCCCGACAGGGCCTGCGCGCGCGCCGGCCGCGGCGCCGTGCCGAGTGCCGTGCCCAGCAGACCGACTGCGGCGCCGCTCCTGAGCAGGTCGCGCCTCGAGATCTGGCCCATGTAACGGCCCTTGGCAGCATGGCGCATGAACTCCTCCCCCTGTAGCGTATCTTCGACCGCCTTGTGTCGGAGAATGGTAGCACGCGACGGTGCCCTCCGACAGCGGGACCGGGCACGAATGACCGAGGCCCTTGCGCCATCATGACGTCCTCGTCACGGTGATGTCGTCATGGCTGCCGCGCTTCTGCAACGATTCACGAACATCCGCCGCGACGAGCTCGCACGGGTTCTGGTCGCCGCGCTGTTCTTCTTCTTCGTGCTTACCGCGCTGATGGTGCTGTAGCCGGCGCGCGATAGCCGGCGAGGACAGGGGCGCGTCGAGTGCGGTCGATCGCGCGGTGATCGGGGGTAGTGTCTGGGAGGGCCGCTCGGTGTCGCGATCACCGTATCTGCTCGCGATCTGCGCCTACGCGCTGATCGTCGCGGTGATGGCCACCTTCATCTACTTCACGCGACTGCAGATCGGCGGTCACCGCGATCACGCCGGCCACCAGCCGTTCCGGGAAGATGTCCGACAACACGGGCGTCGCGGTCGGCATGCTGCCCGACGAAGCGATGCGCAAGCGGATGATCACGCTGGTCGAGGCCCTGCCGGCGGCATGAAGCGCGGGGTCTGCGCGAGGCGCACTGGAAGGGCTACCGCGCGGCACTTGCGGCCGGCGCGACGAAGCAGTCCGGGAAGCCGCTGACCACGCGCGCGGTGCCCAGGAGCGGAGAGCGACCGTACGTCGTGATGCAACTCGGCGTGCTGCACGATGCCGAGGGGCGTGAGTGGGGCGCGGTGGCGATAGCGCGCGAAACGGTCGTGGGGGGATGATCAGGACATGGCCTGTCCGAGCTCGGCAAGGTCGAACGTCGGGCCCGACGCCTCGATCACGGTGCCCAGTTGTCGCTCGACCTGCGCGCGCGAACCGGTGGTCGTCGATCGCATCGAGCATCGACAGCGGCGTCATCGCGTCGGCCACGCAGAGATCCTCGTAGTGCACGTTGCGCTCCTGGACGGTGCGCATCGCGCGATCTCCGCGAAGGTCGGTCGTGGTGACGAGACCCTGCAACTCGGGCATCTCGCTGACGACGAAGAGCATGTGCACGCGCTGGTGGATCATGAACTGCTCGGCCCGTTGCAGCGCAGTTGTCGGATTGACCGTGACCGCCCGCGCTTGGGTGCGGTCGATCATGACCGCCGATGCAGGCGAGGCGGGCGTGACAGGCGCGGTCGGGATGAGCAAGGTCCGTGCCACCGAGACTCCGGGACGCAGGTTGCGTGCCGGCAATGCGGAATCCGGCAGCATGATGGCCTCCTCGTTTGCGAACCGATGTAAAGTCGGCCCGGACGCCACGGCGTTACGGACGGTGGCTTGCGCGCAGGCTCGTGCATCGGGGAACCCTTCGTTGGAACGCGACGAGATCCGCGAAACGGTGCTGGCGCGACGCATCAGGGCTGACCGGCCGCTGCGCGAACAGGTCGGGCTCGATTCGATGGACTGGCTGAACCTGCTCGACGCGTTCGCCGAGCGATTGTCGATCGAGGTGCCCGAGTCCGACTACGATCACCTCGAGACGCTGGAGACGGTCGTCGAGTACCTTGCCGGGCGGCGGGCCGCGCAATCCGCGCAGCCCACGCCTGCGCCGGGCCGGGTGCCGGTCCAACTGCGCCCGATGCGCTTCCTGATCGGCTCGACCTGGGTCACGGTGCGGCCGATCGGTCCCGGCGACGCTGCGCTCGAGGCCGATTTCATTCGCAGTCTCTCCGACGAGACACGCTACCAGCGCTTCATGGCCGTCGTGCGCGAGGCACCTTCGGCGAAATTGCGCGCGCTCACGCAGGTCGACCAGCAGCGTGACCTCGCGCTGGCGGCAACCACGAGCCACGATGGACGCGAGCAGATCGTCGGGGCCGCGCGCTACGGTGTCGATGCGACGCGCACCGGCTGCGAATTCGCGATCGCGCTGGCCGACGCCTGGCACGGCAGCGGACTGGCAGGGATTCTGATGCGCATGCTGATCGACGTCGCGCGGCGCCGCGGGCTCGCCACGATGGAAGGGATCGTGCTGGCCACGAACCGGAGAATGCTCGGGCTGGCCCGCCAACTGGGCTTTCGCGTCGTGCCCGATGCCGACGATCGCGATACGGTGCGAGTCGTACGCACGCTGCAGGAGCGCTCCGGCGCGGGCGCTGCGTCGTGACGCGGCGCGTCACGAACGGGCGCGCGCTTCCTGCCTGACCGCCACCCACGCGGCTGCGGTGATCTCCTGCAACTGGGCGGGCGTGAGCGCAAACACCGAGAACGGCGTTCCGGCGGCCGCCCAGACCGTCTCGAAGCGGCGCAGGTCTTCGTCGAGCACGAGCTTCACCGTGCCCGGGTAACCGATCGGTGCGACGCCGCCGATCGCGTAACCGGTGGCCGAGCGCACGAAGTCGGCGTCGGCGCGCGCGAGCGGCTCGCCCACGGCGGCAGCCACCCTGGCCTCGTCGACGCGATTGGCGCCGCTCGCGACCACGACGATCGCCAGCCCGCTGTCGCGGCCGCGGAAGACGACCGACTTCGCGATCTCGGCGACCGTACAGCCGATTGCCGCTGCCGCTTCGGCGCTGGTGCGCGTGGCTTGTTCGAACTCGACGACCGCAACGTCGATGCCGGCGTCGCGCAGGAGTTGCGCGGTGCGCAGTGCGGTGGGGTGCCGGGCGGGTTTCATCGGAGTCGGTAACGGGCGTGGCCTCGATCATAGGGCAGGATGAACCGGGGCTTCTGGCGGATAATCTCCGGGTTTCAAGGCGGGCCGCTCGCCGGCCCCTCGATCGGAGATTGCACGCATGCCCGGATACCAGTCCGCCATCCTGATGCCGATTCCGCAATCGGCCCGCTACCTCTCCTTCGTCGCCACGCCCGGCGCCGACCTGCGCGATGCACTCGAGACGCTGGCGACCCTGGTCGACGGCGAGCGCTGCGTGGCCGGGCTCGGGGCTTCGCTGGTCGCGTCGCTGGGCGCCGGAATCGCGGGGCTGCACAGCTTTCCCGCGCTGCAGTCCACGCGGCTCGCGATTCCATCGACGCCGACCGATCTCTGGCTGTGGCTGCGCGGTGACGACGCCGGAGAACTGTTCCACCGCGCGCGGCACATGCAGGACGCGCTGGCACCGGCGTTCGAACTGGTCGATCTCACGATGGCCTTCAGGCACGGCGACGGCGATGACCTGAGCGGCTACGAGGACGGCACCGAGAACCCGAAGGGGGAGGACGCGATCGCGGCCGCAATCGCGCCGCAGGGCGGCGCCGCGCCCGCGGGTTCGAGCTTCGTGGCGGTGCAGCGCTGGGTGCACCGCTTCGACCTGTTCGACGCCATGTCGCCGCAGGAACAGGACGCGACGATCGGTCGGCGCCGCGACGACAACGAGGAAATCGACGACGCGCCGCCCTCGGCGCACGTGAAGCGTACCGCCCAGGAGAGCTTCGATCCGGAAGCCTTCGTCATACGTCGCTCGATGCCCTGGTCCGACGGTCGGCGCGCCGGGCTGGTGTTCGTCGCGTTCGGCAAGAGCTTCGATGCGTTCATCGCGCAATTGAAGCGGATGGCCGGACTCGAAGACGGCATCGAGGATGCGCTGTTCCGCTTCACGCGCCCCGAGACCGGCGCCTATTATTGGTGCCCGCCGGTGCACGACGGCCGCCTCGACCTGTCCGCGCTGAAACTCTGAGGCGGGCGGCACGATCCGGGCCCAGGGGCGGGCAAGACCGATCGATGCACAACGCGCGTCGCTGGTACGAGGCCGGCCCGATGCGCGCGCCGGGCGTCGTGCGGCTCGCGCTCGAGTGGCGCGCGCCCCGGGAGTTCGGCGCAGCGCTTCTGGTCGCGGCCGCTGCTGCGGCTCGCCCCGCGCGGCGACGGGCAACCGGTGATCGTCTACCCCGGCCTGCTGGCTGGCGACGGCAGCACCGCGCTGCTGCGCCCCGTGCCCAGGCCGGGCGACGTCGAGGCCGTGGTCGAGCAGCTGGTGTCGCTGTTCGGCGTGATCGGCAGTCCGGGCTTCCCGGCCGATCCGGCCGCGCTGCGCAGCCACATCGAGCGGGGCGTGCGCCGCGCCTACGATCCGGCCGGCACGCTGCGCCAGTTGCTGGCGATCATCGCGACGCCCGATCGTCGCGCCCGGCTGAAGCGGATCTCGGCGCCGACCCTCGTGATCCACGGTGTCGACGACCCGCTGGTGCCGCTCGAGGCCGGGTGCGACACGGCGAGGTGGATCCCGGGTGCACGGCTGATGGCGATCGAGGGATGGGACACGACCTGCCGCCGGCGCTGTGGCCGGTGCTGGTCGAGGCGATCGCCGCGCGCTGCCGCGCGGCGGGGTGGCGGGACGGGCGACTACTTGCCCGGACAGGTGCCGGTCTCGCTCGCGACCTTGCCGACGAGGAGCAGGAAGTTCTCGAACGGCCCCATGTTCCCCATTGCCTCGAGCTTCGGTCCGTCGAAACCAAGCCGCTGCATGAACATCGCCCGCATCGGGCCGTAGTCGCCGCGGCCCATTTCGATCCATCGCGCGGTCTCGGCCTTCATCACGTAGTCGGCGCCCGAATCGAGCCTGTCGGCCTGTGGCGCGCCGCCGTAGACGCAGGTTGCCTTGCCGTTCTCGAGTGCGACGCGCAATTCGGCGGTCGGCTTGTCGCCGCAGTCGGTGCGATAGACCTGCATGATCTTGTAGCCACGGCCTTTGTCGTTCGCCACCCAGCCGCTTTCGACGAGCTTGTCGGTCAGCACGGGGTCTTTGTTCCAGGCGTCGCAGGCGGCTTTCGCCCATTCGCCGGACATCATGACGGGTGCGCCCCAGGCGGGGGCAGTGATGCCGATCGCGATCAGCGAGGCGGCCAGGGCGGTGCGGCTCATCGAGCTCCTCCTTCGGTAGTCAAGGCGTTCGCGCGGAAAACGTGTCGCACTGCGACGCGCGTCCGCTCTCGAGCCCGGTACGGAACCAGCGCATGCGCTGCGCCGACGATCCGTGCGTGAAGGTGTCCGGTATCACGACCCCCTGGGATTGCCGCTGCAGCCGGTCGTCGCCGACCGCGGAGGCGGCGTTCATGCCTTCCTCGATATCGCCTTTCTCGAGCCAGTTGCGCGCCTGCTGCGAGTGGTTGGCCCAGACGCCGGCGTAGCAGTCGGCCTGCAATTCGAGCCGCACCGACAGCGCGTTGTACTGCTGCGCGGAGACGCGCTGGCGGGCGCGCTGCATCTGGTCCATCGTGCCGAGCAGGTTCTGCACGTGGTGCCCGACCTCGTGCGCGATCACATAGGCCTGTGCGAAGTCGCCGGGTGCGCCCAGCCGGTCGCGCATCAGCTGGAAGAAACCCAGGTCGAGGTACAGTCGCTGGTCGCCGGGGCAGTAGAACGGCCCCGAGGCCGCGGCGCCCAGTCCGCAGGCAGTGCCGATCCGGTCGCTGTACAGCACCAGCTTTGGCGGATCGTAGGTCTTGCCGGCCTGGACGAAGATCTGCGACCAGACGTCCTCGGTGCTGGCGAGCACCACCGAGACGAAACGGCCGGTCTCGTCGGTCGGCGCCGGGGCGGGGCCTCGCTGCTGCGTCGACGATCCGGAAACCGTGTCGACGCCTTCGAGCACCCCCATGATCATTCGCGGATCGACGCCGAACAGCCACGCGGCGATCAGCGCGATCACGATCGTGCCCAGTCCCAGGCCGGCCCGGCCGCTGCTCATGCCGCGGCGGTCCTCGACGTTCGAGCTCTCGCGTTCTCCCTGCCAGCGCATCGGGGCCTCCGTTCGTCTGCCGGGGGCTCATCTTAGAGGCTTCCGGCCTCGCCGGTCGATGCGCGGCACGCGACGCTCCGGGAAGACGCTTGCCGGTCGCGCGGCGCGCTCGACAGGCACCGGCAGGCGACGACGTCCCGGGCCCGCAGCCCGTCAGCGACAGCACTGGATCACCGCCTCCAGCGGCACCGGCCTGATTCTGGCGGCCTGGCCGGCGCAGCCGAACGCGTCGAAGCGCGCCTCGACGATCTCGCGCGCGGCATTCTTCGCGTCTTCCAGCAGCGAGCCGTCCATCATCACGCTGGTGAAACCCGAGTGGATCGCCTGCTGGCACACCGCCGGCGACGCGCCGTGGTCCTGGTGCAGCACCACCGGAATGTCGGGGTGCGCCTCGACCGCCGCGAGCACCATGTGCCGCAGGCAGGGCTCGCCCGCATACTTGCGCGCGCCGGCCGAGGCCTGCAGGATCACCGGGCTTTGGGTGCGCTGCACGCGCGCTCGCGTCCGGCGTGCATCAGCACCAGGTCGGCCAGCGCCTGCGCGGTGAGGCCGAAATGCGCGTAGACATCGGCGGCCGGCGCCGACTCGCCGAAGGTGTCGACGCCGAGCGCAGCGGTGCAGCCGTACTGCGACCACCAGCGCGTGACGCCGGCCTCCACGCCGAAGCGCGGCAACCCCGCGGGAAGCACTTCCTCGCGCCAGGCCGCGTCCTGGCGGTCGAACACGGTCGTCGAAGGCATCGAGACGACGCGCACCGGTACACCGCGCGCGTCGAGGATCTTCTGCGCCTCGACCGCCAGCGCAACTTCCGAGCCGGTGGCCAGCAGCACCGCCACGGCGCGGTCGCGATCACCGAGCACGTAGCCGCCGCGCCGGATCGCCAGCACCTGCTCGGGCGAGCGCTGCTGGGCCGGCAGGTTCTGGCGCGACAGCAACAGCGCGCTCGGGCGCCTCGGCTGGCCCAGGGCGCCGAGCCAGGCGATCGCGGTCTCGGCCGCATCGCAGGGGCGCCAGACGTCGAGGTTCGGGATCAGCCGCAGGCTCGCGGCGTGCTCCACGGCCTGGTGCGTCGGGCCGTCTTCGCCGAGACCGATCGAGTCGTGCGTGAACACGTGCACCACCCGGCGCTTCATCAGCGCCGCCATGCGGATCGCATTGCGGCTGTAGTCGCTGAAAGTGAGGAAGGTGCCGCCGTACGGGATGAAGCCGCCGTGCAGCGCCATGCCGTTCATCACCGCGGCCATGCCGAACTCGCGCACGCCGTAATTGACGTGGCGGCCGCCCTTGCGGCCGCCGCGCACCGCGCCGCAGCCGGGGAAATCGGTCAGGTTCGAGCCGGTGAGGTCGGCCGAGCCGCCGATCAGTTCGGGCAGCTTCGGCGCGATCGCCGCCAGCACGTTCTGCGAAGCCTTGCGGGTGGCGATCGTGTCGCTCGACTGGCCGAATGCGGCCATCACCGCGACCATCGTCTCCTGGAAGTCGGCGGGCAGGTCGCCGCGCACGCGGCGGCCGAACTCGGCGGCCAGCGCCGGAAACCCGGACTGGTAAGCGGCGAAGCGGCGCTGCCATTCGCGGTACGCGTGTTCGCCGCGGGCGCGGGCGTCCCAGGCCTCGTAGACGTCCTTCGGGACCTCGAACGGCGCGTGCGGCCAGCCGAGCGCTTCGCGCGTGAGCCGCACTTCCTCGGCGCCCAGCGCCTCGCCGTGCACCTTCGCGCTGCCTGCGCGGTTCGGCGACCCCTTGCCGATCTGCGTGCGGCAGACGACGAGGCTCGGCGCGTCGTCGCAGGCGCGGGCACGGCGCAGCGCCGCGTCGAGCGCGTCGACGTCGTGGCCGTCGACCGGGCCGATCACGTTCCAGCCGTAGGCCCGAAAGCGCGCCGGCGTGTCGTCGGGGAACCAGGGGTCGACCTGGCCGTCGATCGAGATGCCGTTGTCGTCGTACAGCGCGACGAGCTTGTTCAGTTTCCACGCTGCCGCGAGCGAGCACGCCTCGTGGCTGAGGCCCTCCATCAGGCAGCCGTCGCCCAGGAACACCCAGGTGCGATGGTCGACGATCGTGTGACCGTCGCGATTGAACTCGTCGCCGAGCAGCTTCTCGGCCAGTGCCATCCCGACCGCGTTGGCCAGCCCCTGGCCGAGCGGGCCGGTGGTCGTCTCGACTCCCGGTGTGACGTCGACTTCCGGGTGGCCGGGCGTCCTGCTGTGCAGCTGTCGGAAATTCTGCAATTCCGCGATCGGCAACTCGTAGCCGGTGAGGTGCAGCAGAGAGTAGAGCAGCGCCGATGCGTGGCCATTGGACAGCACGAAGCGGTCGCGATCGGGCCAGTTCGGGTTCGCCGGATGGTGCTTCAGGTGGCCGTCCCAGAGCGCCACGGCCATCTCGGCCATGCCCATCGGGGCGCCGGGGTGGCCGCTTCGGGCGCGCTCGACGATGTCCACCGCCAGCAGCCGCAGCGAGTCGGCCATGCGACGGGTGCGCAGCCGACCGTAGCCAGTGCGGTCGGACGGAGTCGGAACGGCGGCGAGCACGGCGGTCATCGGGAGTCTCCAGGAAACCACCTGGGGACTCTAGGAGCCGCAACGACTCATTTGAAGTCAGAAATTCTTGGGTTTGACTTCAGGGGAACCTGAATTCACGACTGTGGTTGGAGTACGAACCTGGCGCCGCCGCGCTCACGCATGACGCTGAAGCGCAGTTGTGGCCAGCGCTCCTGTGCCACCGTGATCTCGTGCGGCGTACGCACCAGATAGGTGGGTGCGTCGGCCGCGTCGAGCGCGACGCGGGCCGCGTTCTGCTCCATGAAACGCGCGACCGCGACTTCGTCGTCGCCGTCGATCCAGCGCGCCGCGACGTAGGGCGCCGGCGCGATCCGCGCTTCCACGTTGTATTCGACGCGCAGCCTGTGGGCGACCACCTCGAACTGCAGTTCGCCGACCGCTCCGAGCAGCAGCCGGCTGCCGCCGTCCTGCCGGAACACCTGGATCGCGCCTTCGTCGCCGAGTTGCGCGAGCGCCGCGCGCAACTGCTTCATCTTCATCGGGTCGACCACCTCGATCGTGCGGAACGACTCCGGCGCGAAGAACGGCAGTCCGCTGAAGTGCAGCATCTCGCCCTCGGTGAGCGTGTCGCCGAGGCTCAGCGTGCCGTGGTTCGGGATGCCGATGATGTCGCCCGGATACGCCTCGTCGACCAGGTCGCGGCGCTGCGACAGGAAAGCGACCACGTTTTGCGGGCGCAGCTGGCGCTTCGTACGCGTGTCGAGCAGCGCCATCCCGCGCACGAAGCGGCCCGAGCACACGCGCACGAAGGCAACGCGGTCGCGGTGCTGCGGATCCATGTTGGCCTGCACCTTGAACACGACGCCGCTGAACTTCGGCTCGTCGGGCGCCACCATGCGCTCGTCGGCGTGCCTGGGACCGGGCATCGGCACCAGGTCGACGATCGCCTCGAGCACCTCGCGCACGCCGAAGTTGTTGATCGCCGAGCCGAAAAAAACCGGCGTCTGGCGCGCGGCGAGGAACAGCTCGCGGTCGAACTCCGGCGAGGCGCCGCGCACCAGCTCGAGCTCGGGAGCCGCATCGATCCATTCCTGCCCGAGCGTTGCGGCCTGCCGCGGATCGGCGACGTCGAGCTGTTCGCCTTCGCCGAGGTCGCGGTCCATGCCCGCGCGGAAACGCCGCACCCGGTCGATGCGCAGATCGTAGACGCCGCGGAAGCGATTGCCCATGCCGATCGGCCAGGTGAACGGGACCGGCGCCATCTCCAGCTCGCGCTCGATCTCGTCGAGCAGGTCGAGCGGACCGCGTACCTCGCGGTCGAGCTTGTTGACGAAAGTGAGGATCGGGATGTCGCGGCTGCGGCAGATCTCGAGCAGCCGCAGCGTCTGCGACTCGATGCCGTTGGCGGCGTCGATCACCATCAGCGCCGCGTCGACCGCGGTGAGCACCCGGTAGGTGTCTTCGGAGAAGTCCTGGTGGCCCGGCGTGTCGAGCAGGTTGATCACGCAATCGCGATGCACGAACTGCATCACCGAGCTGGCCACCGAGATGCCGCGCTGCTTCTCGATCTCCATCCAGTCGGAGGTCGCGTGGCGGCTCGCCTTGCGCGCCTTGACGCTGCCGGCAATCTGGATCGCGCCCGAGAACAGCAGCAGCTTTTCGGTGAGCGTCGTCTTGCCGGCGTCGGGGTGGGAGATGATGGCGAAGGTTCTTCGCCGGGCGTACTCGGGGAGCTCTTGCATCGTGGGCCGCTCGGGGGCACCGAAGTATATGCGAACGGACCCGCCGGCGGGTTGCCGGCGAGCGTGGCCTTCCGGAGGATCAGAATCGCGGCCGCAGCGCCTCGCCCCACCCCTGCAGCGGCCCGAGCGGGTTGCGCATGATCTGCAGTTCGTGCAGGTTGGGTTGCCCGCCGAACACCGTGTAGACCACCAGGTCGTCGACGAACAGGATCAGGCCGTTGAATGTCCAGCCGGTGATGTTGGTCTCCCGGCGGAACGCGAACGAGTCGAGCCAGAAGTTCCCGATGCGGTCGCGCTTGATCCTGCGTGCCGTGATCGCGTAGCCCGAGCACTCCTTGCCGGCGGCCAGGCAGGTGCGGATGCCGGGCTCGTACTCGTCGGGCCGCAGCGCGCTACCGGCGGAGAAGCGCTGCACGATCTCGGGGTAGGTGAGAATCGTCACTGCCGGGTTGCGCGTCGGGTCGAAGCCGTTCTCGTTGAGCGTCGACTTCCTGGTCTGGAACGGCTCGATCGCCTCTAGCGCCCCGCGGGCCTCGTCGAAGCTGCGCCATTCGACCTGCGTCGCGTCCGACGCATCGGGCAGCAGCGCCTGGCAGCCTCCGGCGCAAGCCGCGGCGAGCATCAGGAGGAACCCGCGCAGGCGTGCGGCGCCCGCACGCGGGCGATCGGGCATCGGTTGGGAGTGCATCGACGACATGGCTCGGACCCGAGGGAGTGCTCCAGCGGCGCGGTTGCATCCGCCCCCGAAAGGGGGACAATAGCGATTTTTACCCGATGCTCCGCTCCGATCGTTGCGCGGCGGCACACCCGAACGGCCTCATTTGAGCACGACTTTCGATTCCTTCGGCCTCGCCGAACCCATCCTGCGAGCAGTCACCGAACTCGGCTACAGGGAACCCACCCCGATCCAGGCGCAGGCGATCCCTGTGGTCATGCAGGGACGCGACGTGATGGGCGCCGCCCAGACGGGCACCGGCAAGACTGCCGGTTTCGCGCTGCCGATCCTGCAGCGGCTGATGCCGCTGGCCAACACCAGCGCCTCGCCGGCGCGCCACCCGGTGCGCGCGCTGATCCTCGCGCCCACGCGCGAGCTGGCCGACCAGATCTACGAGAACGTGCGCGAGTACGCCAAGTACACCGGCCTGAAGTCGGCGGTCGTGTTCGGCGGCGTCGACATCAAGCCGCAGATCGCCACGCTGCGCCAGGGTTGCGAGGTGCTGATCGCCACGCCGGGACGGCTGCTCGACCACATGGGCCAGAAGACGGTCACGCTCGCGCAGGCCGAACTGCTGGTGCTCGACGAGGCCGACCGGATGCTCGACATGGGCTTCCTGCCCGACATCCAGCGGATCATCCACGCGCTGCCGGCGCGGCGCCAGAACCTGATGTTCTCGGCCACTTTCTCCACCGAGATCCGCAAGCTCGCCGAGAGCTTCCTGAACGACCCGGTCCTGATCGAAGTGGCCCGGCGCAATGCCACCGCCGAGAACGTCGAGCAGCTGGTGTTCCGCGTGGCCGATCTCGACGCCAAGCGCGCGGCGGTCGCGCAACTGGTGCGCGAGCGGCAGCTGCAGCAGGTGATCGTCTTCACCAATACCAAGATCGGTGCGGGCCGGCTGGCGCGGCTGCTCGAACGCGACGGGCTGAACGCCGCCGCGATCCACGGCGACAAGAGCCAGCAGGAGCGGCTGGCCACGCTCGAGGCTTTCAAGAAGGGCGAGATCGTCGTACTGGTGGCCACCGACGTCGCCGCGCGCGGACTCGACATCGCCGAGTTGCCGGCGGTGATCAACTACGACCTGCCGTACAGCGCCGAAGATTACGTGCACCGGATCGGCCGCACCGGTCGCGCCGGTGCCAGCGGCGTTGCGCTGTCGCTGATGACGGGCGGCGACGAGCGCCTGCTCGCCGAGATCGAGAAGCTGATCAAGCGCAAGCTGCCGGTCGAGTCGCTCGACGCCGGCCCGGTCGAGGCGCGGCCGCGTCGCGAGCGGCGCGAAGCGCCCGAGGGGCGCCGCGAGCGGGCCGGCGCTTCCGCACGCCGGCGCCCCGAGACCGGGTCGCGCGTGCCGGCTGCGGTGGGCTACTCGACCGATCCGTTCTTCTCGCAGCCTTACGTGCCGCAGGCGGTCGCCGCGACCGCCGAAGCCGATGCTGCGCCCGAGGCACCGGCGCGGACTTCGGTTACCGGGCCGCGCAAGCCGGCGCGTCCGCTGGCGGCGCTGCTCGGCGGCGGCAGGAAGAGCTGAGCAACGCCTGCGACGGCCGGGGACGAGCCTCAGCTCGCCGCGCGGCTCATCCAGGGCGAGCCTGCCCAGCGCCTGATCGCTTCGGGCCAGAAGCCGGCCGGATCGACCGCGGCGATCTCCCCGAGCCCCAGGAACCGCAGTGCAGCGTTCAGCGGTGCGACGCCGTCGCCCGCATCGACCGGTGCGGCGCCGGTCTGCTTCGACAGTTTCTCGCCGCGCGCGTCGAGCAGCACCGGCACGTGGAGGTAGCGCGGCGTCGGCAGGCCCAGCAGGCGCTGCAGGTAGACCTGGCGACCTGTCGAGCCGCCCAGATCGGCACCGCGTACCACGTCGGTGACGCCTTGCCAGGCGTCGTCGACCACCACCGCGAGCTGGTAGGCCCACAGGCCGTCGGCGCGGCGCAGCACGAAGTCGCCCACTGTTTCGTCGAGGCGCTCGACCATCTCCCCGGTGCGGCGGTCGCGCCAGGTGATCGGTCGTGCGTCGACGCGCACGCGCCAGGCGCGCGCCTCGCGGCCGACGGGCATGCCGTTGCGGCAACTGCCGGGGTAGATCAGTTCCGCGGTGCGCGCCCGCTCGCGGCTGCCGCGCAGCACCGAGTCGGCCACCTCGCGGCGCGTGCACGCGCAGGGGTAGACGAGGCCGGTCGCGGCCAGGCGTTCGAACGCCGCGCGATACGCGGCGTCGCGCGCACTCTGATGGATGACTTCGCCATCGTGCGCGAATCCGAATCGCGCCAGGGTGGCGATGATCGCCGCGCTGGCACCGCGCGCTTCGCGCGGCGGATCGAGGTCTTCGATCCGCAGCAGCCACCGGCCGCGGTGCGCGCGCGCATCGAGATAACTCGCCGTCGCCGCGACGAGCGACCCGGCGTGCAGCGGCCCCGTGGGCGAAGGCGCGAAGCGCCCGACATACGACGCGCGGCTCACCGCCCACCCGTTCTCCCTTGTGCCTTCTCCCTTCCCGTGCCTGCGAGCCACGCGTCGAGATCGGCGAGCACCGCGGCGCGCTCGGCAGGCGTCTCGTTCAGGATCTCGTGCCACAGCGCCGGATATTCGTGCGCGGCCAGCAGCGACGGCGGCGCGTGCCGCGCCAACCTGCGGCTGCCCTCGGGATCGACCAGCCGGTCGTCGCCGGCGTAGATCAGCAGCGTGGGCACTGCCAGCGCCGGCGCCGAATCGAGCGCCTCGCGCGCACCGTCGACGATGAAGCGCGCGAGCCGCGCCGAGATGCGATCGTGCACCAGCGGGTCGTCGAGATAGGCGCGCACGACCGCCGGGTCGTGCGACAGCTTTGCGGGATCGAGCCCGTTGCTCACCGTGACGTCGGGCGCGAGACGCGACATCACCGCCAGCAGCGCCTTCTGGAACACGCTCAGCCCGGGAGCGAGCGCGGGGGAAGACAGCACCAGGCCGGCAATCCGGTCGGGGTGGCGCAGCGCGAAGCCGAGCGCGACCAGGCCACCGAGGCTGTGGCCGATGAGCAGCGGCGGCGCCGACGCGGGCGCGCCGAGTGCGTCGATCGCCGCAGCCAGGTCGTCGATCAGGTCGTGCGACGAGGACAACGTGCCGCGCGCGCCGTCCGAGCGACCGTGGCCGCGGTGATCGTGGCCGCGCAACGTCCACCCGCGCGCCACGAACCACTCGCCGAGCGCAGCGTAGCGGCCGACGTGCTCACCCAGTCCGTGCACGATCACCGCGGTGCGCGGCGTTGCCGTCGCCGCGTCTGGCGGCTGCCAGCACAGGCCGCGCAACACGACACCGCCGGGCCGTACGATCGTGAAGGGTTCGGGTGTGGTGTTCATGGCCCCTCCCGTGGGCGGGTCAGTGAAGTCCTGCGGACTGCGCCGCGGCCGCGGCGACCGGCGGCGGGCGGCGTGCGAGCCAGGTGTCGCCGACCAGCGCGGCGAGCACGACCAGGCCCCCCTGGATCGTCGTCGCCGGCATGGCCTCGCCGGCGCCCAGCCAGGCCCAGATCGGGCCGAGTACCACTTCGAGCAGGCCGATCAGCGCGACCTCGTGAGGGGCGAGATGGCGCACCGCGCGGATCATCAGGAAGCAGGGAATCGCCAGTTGCACCGCGCCGAGCAGCGCGAGCAGCATCAGGTCGCGGGCGCTCGCCCCGAAGGGCCAGGCGAGCGGCGCGACCGCCAACCCGCAGAGGATCGCGCCGACCAGCACCGCGGGCGCGAGGTCGACCTGCGCGTGCAACCGCTTGAGGGTGACGATGTTGATCGCGGAAGCCACCGGCACCGCCAGCGCGATCGCCATCCCGACGGCGCCGTCGGCGCTCACGCCTTCTCGCACCATCCACCAGATGCCGATCCCGGCCGCCACGATCGCGAGCGCGGTTGCGCCCGAGACGCGGGTGCCGAGCACGAGACGGCCCAGCAGCGCCGCGAGCAGCGGTGCCAGGCTCATCACCACCAGCGTGTTGGCCACGCTGGTGCGCGTGAGCGCGAGCATGAAGCAGGTGAACATCACGCCCCACATCGCGCCGGAGAACAGGCCGGGCCAGCCCATCTCGCGCACCGGCGCGAACGGGTCGCCGCGGCGCTGCCAGGCGAGGATCGCCAGCACCGTGAGCGCGCAGAACAGCGCCCGCCAGAACGTGATCTCGAAGCCGCCGGCCGCGTCGAGACGGCGCGTGACGACGCCTGCGATGCTCCAGAGAAGCGCGCAGAATGCGAGCAGCAGCGCAGCGCGCCGGTGCGTGGCCGGTGGGGTCGGGAACATGGGTAGAATTTGCCGGTGAGATTCTACCCATGAGCGCACTCCGTTTCGTCCACCTTCGGGTCCACTCCGAGTATTCGGTCAGCGACTCGATCGTGCGCCTCGATGCGCTGATCGGCGCAGCACTGGCCGACGGGCAGCCTGCGGTTGCGCTCACCGACCTCGCCAACCTGTTCGGCTGGGTCAAGTTCTACAAGGCGGCGCGCGCCCGCGGGCTCAAGCCGATCTGTGGCGTCGATGCGTGGATCACCAATGACAGCGACCGCGACCGTCCGTCGCGCATGCTGCTGCTCGCGCGCAATCGCGCCGGCTACCTGCGCTTGTGCGAGCTCGTCAGTCGCGCCTGGCTCGAAAACGAATACCGGGGGCGCGGCGAGATGCGCGCCGAGTGGTTCGACGCGGCGCGCGCCGACGGCGCCCCGGTCGGCGAGGGGCTGATCGCACTGTCGGGCGCGCAGCACGGCGACGTCGGCCAGGCGCTGCTCGCCGGCAACCTCGATGCGGCGCGCACGCTGGCGCAAGCCTGGGCGCGGCGCTTTCCCGACGCCTGGTTCCTCGAAGTGCAGCGCGCGGGCCGCCACGAAGACGAACTGCAGACGCGGGCGGCCGCGCAACTCGCCTCGGAGCTGGGCCTGCCGATCGTCGCCACGCACCCGGTGCAGTTCATCGCACGCGAGGACCATCGTGCGCACGAGGCGAGGGTGTGCATCGCCGAGGGCGAGATCCTCGCCAATCCGCGCCGGGTGAGGCGCTTCACCGAGGAGCAGCACTTCAGGTCGCAGGCCGCGATGGCCGAGGCGTTCGCCGACCTGCCCGAGGCGCTCGCCAACAGCGTCGAGATCGCGCGGCGCTGCAACCTGTCGATGGAGCTGGGCAAGCCGCAGCTGCCGCAGTTCCCCACTCCTCCCGGCGTCACGCTCGACGACTACATGCGCCAGCTCGCGCGCGAGGGGCTCGGGCGGCGAATGGCGAAGCTCTTTCCCGAGGACGGTGCAGCCGAGGTCGGGGCGCGCCGCGAACAGTACCGCAAGCGCCTCGAATACGAGTGCGACACCATCGTGCAGATGGGCTTCCCGGGTTACTTCCTGATCGTCGCCGACTTCATCAACTGGGCGAAGAACAACGGCGTGCCGGTGGGCCCGGGCCGCGGTTCGGGCGCCGGTTCGCTGGTGGCGTACGCCCTCGGCATCACCGACCTCGACCCGATTCCGTACGCGCTGCTGTTCGAGCGCTTCCTGAATCCCGAGCGGGTGTCGATGCCCGACTTCGACATCGACTTCTGCCAGGACCAGCGCTACAGGGTGATCGAATACGTGCGCAGCCGTTACGGCGAGCAGGCGGTCTCGCAGATCGTCACTTTCGGCACGATGGCCTCGAAGGCGGTGATCCGCGACGTCGGCCGCGTGCTCGACATGGGTTACAACTTCTGCGACCAGCTCTCCAAGCTCGTTCCGGTCGTGCAGAACAAGCCGCTGTCGCTCGCGAAGGCGCGCGAGGCCGAGCCGCTTCTGGCCGAGCGCGAGCAGAGGGAAGACGAGGTGCGCGAACTGCTCGCGCTGGCCGAGCCGCTCGAAGACCTGACCCGAAACGTCGGCATGCACGCCGGCGGCGTGCTGATCGCGCCGGGCCGGCTCACCGATTTCTGCCCCCTGTACAGGCAACCCGGCGCCGAGGCCGGCGTGGTGAGCCAGTTCGACAAGGACGACGTCGAGGCGGTGGGCCTGGTCAAGTTCGACTTCCTCGGCCTGCGCAACCTCACGATCATCGACCTGGCGGTCGCGTACATCAACCGCCGTCATCCGCAGTTGCACCTCGACCTGAGCAAGCTGGGCTTCGACGACCCGAAGGCCTACCAGGTGCTGAAGGACGCGAATACCACCGCGGTCTTCCAGCTGGAGAGCGAGGGCATGAAGAAGCTGCTGAAGAAGCTGCAGCCCGACCGCTTCGAGGACATCATCGCGGTGCTCGCGCTGTACCGTCCCGGGCCGCTCGGCTCGGGCATGGTCGACGACTTCATCCTGCGCAAGAAGGGCCAGCAGGGAATCGACTACTTTCACCCCGACCTGAAGACCTGCCTCGAGCCCACCTACGGCGTGATCGTCTACCAGGAACAGGTGATGCAGATCGCGCAGATCGTCGGCGGCTACACGCTCGGCGGAGCCGACCTGCTGCGCCGGGCGATGGGCAAGAAGAAGCCCGAGGAGATGGCGCAGCACCGCGGCACCTTCGTCGACGGCGCGAAGGCGAAGGGCTACCCGGTCGAGCTGGCCAACAAGCTGTTCGACCTCATGGCAATGTTCGCCGAATACGGCTTCAACAAGTCGCACACCGCGGCCTACGCGGTGCTCACTTACCACACCGCCTGGCTGAAGGCCTGCTTTCCGGCCGAGTTCATGGCCGCGACGCTGTCCTCCGACATGGACGACACCGACAAGGTGAAGCTGTTCGTCGACGATGCGCGCGCCAACGGTGTCGAGGTGTCGCCGCCCGACATCAACGCATCGGCCTTGCGCTTCGAGCCGGTGGGCGATCGCGCGATCCGCTACGGGCTGGGCGCGGTGAAGGGCACCGGCGAGTCGGCGGTGGCCGACATCCTTCGCGCGCGGGCCGAGCGTCCGTTCGCCGACCTGTTCGATTTCTGCATGCGCATCGACCGCAAGCTCGTCAACCGGCGGGCGATCGAGGCGCTGGTGCGTGCCGGCGCGTTCGACGCTCTCGACGCCGACCGCGCGAAGCTGCTCGCCAATGTCGGGCGCGCGATCGATGCGGCCGACGCCGCCGGTGCGGCGGTCGACCAGGTCAGCCTGTTCGGCGACGAGGCCGGCGGCCTGCCGAGCGCGCCCGAGTGGATTCCCGCGCCGGCCTGGAGCGAGCGCCAGCGCCTGCAGGAGGAGAAAGCCGCGCTCGGGCTGTTCCTGAGCGGCCACCTGTTCGACGCGCATGCCGCCGAAGTCCGCAGCTTCGCGCGCGTGCGGCTCGCCGATCTCCAGCCCGGCGCGCAGCCGGTCTGGATCTGCGGAATCGTCGCCGCGCAGCGCCCGCAGATGACCCGCCGCGGCAAGATGGTCTTCGTCACGCTCGACGACGGCAGCGCGGCGGTCGAGGTCGCGGTCTACAACGAGTTGTACGACGCGCAGCGCCGGCTGATCCGCGACGACGAGCTGCTGGTCGTGCTCGGCAAGGTGAGCCGCGATGACTACACCGGCGGCCAGCGCATCGTCGCCGACCGCCTGCTCGACCTCGTCGGCGCGCGCCAGGAGTTCGGCAAGCGGCTGCGCATCCGCCTGAACGGCCTGGCCGATGGCGTCGCGCTGCGCGGCGCGATCGCGCCGTTCGCGGTCGGCGACCGCGAGGCGGTGCAGGCGATTCCAGTGGTGGTCGAGTACGGCAACCTCGAAGCCGCCTGCGCGATCGAACTGGGGCCGCGCTGGCGCGTGCAGCCGCACGACGACCTGATCGGCGCGATCCGCACGGCGCTGCATCCGCTGGCGGCGGAGGTCGAGTATTGAGCCCGCCTGCAAAGGGCGCGAAGGCCTCGTCGAGCTGGGCGATCTATCGGCGCCTGTTCGCGTACACGCGGCCGTACCGCAGGGGGTTCGCCGTGGCGCTGTTCGCGATGGTCGTCGCGGCGGCCACCGAGCCGCTCTTTCCGGCGCTGATGAAGCCGTTGCTCGACCAGGGCTTCGTCGCGCGCTCCGGTTTCCCGCTGTGGTTCGTGCCGGTCGCCCTCGTGGGCATCTTCGCGGTTCGTGGGGTGGCCACCTTCAGCAGCAGCTACGCGCTGGCCTGGGTGGCCAATCGCGTGCTGGTCGACCTCAGGCGCGAGATGTTCGCGCGCATGATGCGACTGCCCTCGGCCGAGTTCGAGCGCGAGGCTTCGGGCCTGCTGATCTCGCGCATCGTCTTCGAGGTGACCAACGTCACCGTGGCGGTCACGCGCGCGATCACCGTGCTGGTGCGCGATTCGCTGGTCATCGTCGGCCTGCTCGGCTGGCTGCTCTACCTGAACTGGCAGCTGACGCTGGTCGCGCTGGCGCTGATTCCGGTGGTGGCGCTGGTGGTGGCGCTGTACAGCCGGCGCATGCGCCAGCTCAGCCGGCGCAACCTCGAATACACCGGCGAGCTGACCCGGGTGGTCGAAGAGGCGGTGCACGGCTACAAGGTCATCAAGGTATTCGGCGGCTACGACGAGCAGGCCCGGCTGTTCGAGCGCACCAGCGAGAAATTGCGGGGCTTCGCGATGCGCATGACCGTGGCCGGCAGCGCCACCGTGCCGATCACGCAGTTGTGTGCCGCGATCGCGGTGGCGATCGTCGTCACGATCGCGCTGGTGCAGTCGATGGACAACCAGACCACGGTGGGCGGCTTCGTCTCGTTCATCACCGCGATGCTGATGCTGCTCGCGCCGCTCAAGCACCTGGCCGACGTCAACGCGCAACTGCAACGCGGATTGGCCGCGGCCGAGTCGGTCTTCGCGCTGCTCGACAAGAGCGACGAAGACGACAGCGGCACGCGGCGGCTCGACCGCGCCCGCGGCGAGCTCGGGTTCGAGAGCGTGTCGTTCCGCTATCCCGGGGCAGCATCCGATGCGCTGCGCGGGATCGACCTGCAGGTGCGCGCCGGAGAAGTGGTGGCGCTGGTCGGCGCCTCGGGCGCCGGCAAGACCACGCTGCTCAACCTGCTGCCGCGTTTCATGGAGCCCGGCTCGGGGCGCATCACCCTCGATGGCGTGCCGCTGCCCGAATTGCGGCTGGCCGACCTGCGCCGCCAGTTCGCGCTGGTGAGCCAGGAGGTGGTGCTCTTCAACGACAGCATCCGCGCCAACGTCGCCTTCGGCGCCGAGGACGAGGTCGACGACGCCCGCATCTGGACAGCGCTGGAGGCCGCGATGCTCGACGCCGCGGTGCGTGCGCTGCCCGAAGGGCTGGATGCGTCGGTCGGCGAGCGCGGCACGCGCTTGTCGGGCGGGCAGCGCCAGCGGCTGGCGCTCGCGCGCGCGATCGTCAAGGACGCGCCGATCCTGCTGCTCGACGAGGCGACCTCGGCGCTCGATTCCGAGACCGAGCGCGAGGTGCAACTCGCGCTCGAGCGCACGATGCGCGGGCGCACCACGCTGGTCATCGCGCACCGGCTCTCCACGATCGAGCGTGCCGACCGCATCCTGGTGTTCGACCAGGGCCGCATCGTCGAGCAGGGCACGCACGCCGGGCTGCTCGCGGCCGATTCGCTGTACGCACGCCTGTACCGCATCCAGTACGGAAACCCGCAGTCCTGAAGGAGATTGCCGAGATGGCACATGCCGCCGATCGCTACCCCGTGGCTACGCTGGCCGAACTGCCCGACGACATCCGCGAGCGCATCGTCATGGTGCAGGAGAAGTCGGGCTTCGTTCCGTCGGTGTTCCTGAAGCTCGCGCGCCGGCCCGACGAGTTCCGCGCCTTCTTCGCCTACCATGACGCGCTGATGCTGCGCGAGAACGGCCTCTCGAAGGGCGAGAAGGAGATGATCGTCGTCGCGACCAGCGGCGCCAACGGCTGCCTGTACTGCGTGGTCGCGCACGGTGCGATCCTGCGCATCTACGAGAAGAATCCGCTGATCGCCGATCAACTCGCGACCAACTGGCGCAAGGCCGGCCTGACGCCGCGCCAGCGTGCGATGATCGCGTTCGCGATGAAGGTCTCGCTGCACTCCGACGAGATCGACGACGCCGACTTCGCCGAGTTGCACCGTCACGGCTTCAGCGACGAGGACGCCTGGGACATCGGCGCGATCGCGGCGTTCTTCGCGCTGTCGAACCGCATGGCGAACATGTCGAACATGATGCCGAACCCCGAGTTCTACCTGCTCGGCCGCGTGCCGAGGTCCAAGCCCTGAGTGAAGAGGAGGAGGCCGAGGATGGAACCTGCTGCTGCCGAAGACGTCCGTGTCGCCGACGCGAAGCGCCTGGCGACGATCTGCTATGCCCTCTACGCGGCATCGTGCCTGGTGGGCGTCACCGCGATCGCGGCGATCATCGTCAACTACCTGAAGCGCGACGACGTGGCCGGCACCTGGGTGGCCAGCCACTTCGAATGGCAGATCAAGACTTTCTGGTACGGGCTGGCCGGCGCCGTTGTCTCGTGGGTGCTGATGTTCGTGCTGATCGGCTTTCCGCTGCTGCTGGCGGTGGGCGTCTGGGTCATCTACCGGATCGTCAAGGGCTGGCTGGCGCTGGCCGACGGCAAGCCGGTGGACGCGTCCAGACTCGTCTGAGAGCCTGCTCGCGCATACCGCCCGCGCGCCTACATCAGCACGATGTCGTACTGCTCCTGCAGGTAGAGCGTCTCCACCTGCAGCGCGATGCGCTTGCCGATGAGGTCGCCGAGCGTGGCGAGCGGCTGCGCCTCCTCCTCGAGGAACAGGTCGATCACCTGCTGCGAGGCGACGATGCGGAATTCCTTCGGGTCGAACTGGCGCGCCTCGCGCTGGATCTCCCGCAGGATCTCGTAGCAGACGGTGCGCGCGGTCTTCACCTGGCCCTTGCCTTCGCAGGTGGGGCAGGGTTCGAGCAGCAGGTGCGCGAGCGATTCGCGGGTGCGCTTGCGCGTCATCTCGACCAGCCCGAGCGAGGTGAAGCCGCTCACGCTCGACCTGGTGCGATCGCGCGCCAGCGCCTTGCGCAGTTCCTGGAGCACCTGCTCGCGGTGCTCGCTGCTGGCCATGTCGATGAAGTCGACGATGATGATGCCGCCGAGGTTGCGCACGCGCAGCTGGCGCGCGATCGCGTGCGCCGCCTCGAGATTGGTGCGGAAGATCGTGTCGTCGAAGTTGCGCCCGCCGATGTAGCCGCCGGTGTTGACGTCGATCGTGGTCATCGCCTCGGTCTGATCGATGATCAGGTACCCGCCCGACTTCAGGTCGACCCGGCGCGACAGCGCCTTGGCGATCTCGCCTTCGACGCCGTGCAGCTCGAACAGCGGACGCTCGCCGATGTACTGGCGAAGGCGGCTCGCCATCGCCGGCATGTAGGTGCGTGCGAACTCCGACAGCTCGGCCAGCGCCTCGGGCGAGTCGACCAGGATCGCCAGCGTGGACTCCCCGGCGATGTCGCGCAGTACGCGCTGTCCGAGGCTGAGCTCCTGGTAGAGCAGCGCGGGCGCGGTCTCGCGTCGGCTGCCGTCGAGGATCTGCCGCCAGCGCCGCCGCAGGTAGTCGATGTCGGCCTCGAACTCGGGCTCGCCGGCGCCCTCGGCCGAGGTGCGGACGATGAAGCCGCCCTTCTCGTCGGCGGGCAGCAGCTTCTGCAGCCGGCTGCGCAGCAGCTGGCGCTCGGTCTCGTCCTCGATGCGTTGCGACACGCCGATGTGCGGATCTTGCGGCAGAAAGACCAGCAGCCGGCCGGCAATGCTGATCTGCGTGGACAGCCGCGCGCCCTTGGTGCCGAGCGGATCCTTGATCACCTGCACCAGCAGCGGCTGGCCTTCGAACAGGAGCCTCTCGATCGGCGCGGGATGGACGGTGGCCGTTCCGCTGCGCGACTGCCACAGGTCGGCGACGTGCAGGAACGCAGCGCGCTCGAGGCCGATGTCGATGAATGCCGACTGCATGCCTGGCAGCACGCGCGAGACCTTGCCGAGGTAGACGTTGCCCACCAGCCCGCGGGCGGCGGCGCGTTCGATGTGCAGCTCCTGGGTGGCGCCCTGCTGGACCACCGCGACCCGCGTCTCGTGCGCGGTGTGGTTGACGAGGATCTCTTCGGTCATCGCGGGCTCTGGCCGGCCCCGCGCAGCAGCCGGGACGTCTCGTACAGCGGGAGACCCATGATACCGGAGTGACTGCCGTCGATGCGGCGCACGTGGCGCGCCGCATCGCCCTGGATCGCATATGCGCCGGCCTTGTCCATCGGCTCGCCGCTGGCCACGTAGGCGTCGATCCAGGCGGCGGGCAGGCGCGCGAAGACCACCCGTGAGACGTTCAGTGCCGATTCGACGCGCGTGCCGCGCACCACCGCCACCGCGCTGAGCACGCGGTGCGTGCGTCCGGAGAGCATGCGCAGCATCCGGGTCGCGTCGGCCGCGTCGACCGGCTTGCCGAGGATCCGCCCGCCGATCGCGACCGTCGTGTCGCTGACCACGATCGGCGCGGCAGGCAGTGCGCGACTTGCCAGTCGCGCGCGTGCGGCCTGAGCCTTCGCGAGCGTGACGCGCCGCACGTAGGCCGAGGGTGATTCACCGGCGCGCACCGCTTCCAGCGCCTCGGGGTCTTCGCCCTCGCCGGGAAGCAGCAGTTCGAAGCGCACGCCGATCTGGCGCAGCAACTCCTGGCGGCGCGGACTCTTCGAAGCGAGGTAGACGAAGGATTGGGTCACGGGCTCGGGCGGTCGCGGCAACCGCGTCATTCGCGATGGTAGGGGTGCCCCGCGAGGATCGACCAGGCGCGGAACAGCTGTTCGGCCAGCAGGACGCGCACCAGCGGGTGCGGCAACGTGAGGCTCGACAGGCGCAGCGTCTCGTGCGCACCGTGCGCGAGCTCCGGGTCGAGACCGTCGGGCCCTCCGATCACGATGGCCACCGCTCGTGCCCCGTCGCGCCACTCTGCCACCCGCTGCGCGAACTGCCGTGTGTCGAGATCGCGGCCGCGCTCGTCGAGGACGACCAGGCGCGCATCGTCGGGCAGGCAGGCGCGAATGCGCGCGGCCTCGCGCTGCATCCATGTCCGGACGTTGCCAGATGCGCCGCGAGACTCCGCGCGCACTTCGCGCCAGTCGATCCGCCAGTCGGCCGGCAGGCGCCGAGCGTAGTCTTCGACCGCCGCACCGACCCAGGCCGGCATTTTCGTGCCGACTGCGACGACGCGGATCAGCACCTGCTCAACTCGCCGTGGCGCGGGTACTGTGCTTGCGTGCGGGCGCGCCTCCCGGCGCGGCGGCTTTGCCGGCGGCGGGTCTCTTCGCCGCGATCCGTTTCGCCGCAGGTTTCTTCGCCGCAGGCTTCTTCGCCGCGGCCCGGGCAGCGGCGGGCGTTGCCGGTGCGATGCGCATGCGCACGGGCCTCACGCCCCACAGTTCTTCGAGGTTGTAGTAGGCCCGGATCGCCGGCTGCATGATGTGCACGACCGCGTCCCCGAGATCGACGAGTACCCACTCGCCGGTGTCGGTGCCCTCCATCGAGACGGTCTTTCCGCCCGCTTCCTTGACCTTGTCGCGCACGTGCGCCGCGAGCGCCCGGGTCTGGCGGTTCGAGGTGCCGGTGGCGATGATCACCCGGTCGAAGAGTTCGGTCAGGCCGGTGGTGTCGAAGACCCTGATGTCCTGGGCCTTGATGTCGTCGAGAGCATCGACGACGATGCGCTGCAGCTTTCTGAGATCCATCCGGTTCCTTCGGATCGGTGCGCGACGCTCAGGGCGACGCCGCGCCGGCTCGGTACAGTCGATGCCGTTCAATATAGTCGAGAACGGCGGCCGGCAACAATTCGGCGGGCCGCTCGCCGCGTGCGAGCCGTGCGCGCAGTGCAGTGGCCGAGACCGGCACCGGTGCCATCGTGAACCAGACGATCGCACCCGACGGGGCATCGGGCAGCGCCTCGCGTCCGTGTCCGGCGAGCAGCGCCTCCACCCGTGGTTCGAGATCGTTCAGCGGGTGCGCACCGCGCCGGGTCGCGGCGATGTGAGCGTACTGCAGCAGTTCGCGATAGCGATGCCAGGTGGCGAGGTTGCGCAACTGGTCGCTGCCGAGCACCAGCACCAGCGCCGGCTCGGGCCCGAGTTCGGCGCGCAGTTCGATCAGCGTGTCGATCGTGTAGCTGGGGCCCGCGCGCCGCACTTCACGATCGTCGACCGCGAAGCCCGGCGTCGCGCCGACCGCGAGCCGAACCAGTTCGAGGCGCACTGCGGCGTCGACTCCGGATCCCGTCTTCTGCCACGACTGTCCCGTGGGAACGAAGCGCAACTCGTCGAGCCGCAGCGCTTCGCGCGCTGCGTGCCCGAGTGCGAGGTGGCCCGCATGGATCGGGTCGAAGGTGCCGCCCAGCAGTCCGATGCGCCGCCGGGGCGCCGCGCGGGCACGGTTCCCGGTGACGTGGCGCCTCGACTCGGGGTTCACGCGGCCTCGCCCGGAGCGCGATCAGACCCAGTCGCGCGGGACGAGAAACCCGTGCAGGCGCGCCTCGGGCGATCCGGGCTCGGGGTGCCAGTCGTAGCGCCAGTGCGCGATCGGCGGCATCGAGCACAGGATCGACTCGGTGCGCCCGCCCGATTGCAGGCCGAACAGGGTGCCGCGGTCGTAGACCAGGTTGAACTCGACATAGCGGCCCCGGCGATACGCCTGGAAGCTGCGTTCGCGCTCGCCCCATGGTTCGTCGCGGTGGCGCGCGACGATCGGCGAATATGCGTCGAGGAACGCGTCGCCGACCGAACGCACGAGCGCGAACGAGCGCTCGAAGCCGGCTTCGTTGAAATCGTCGAAGAAGATCCCGCCGACGCCGCGTGCCTCGTTGCGGTGTTTCAGGAAGAAGTAGTCGTCGCACCACTTCTTGAAGCGCGGATGCAGGTCGGCGCCGAACGGTTCGAGCGCCTGCCGGCACACGCTGTGGAAGCGCACGACGTCTTTCTCGAACGGGTAATACGGGGTGAGGTCCATGCCGCCGCCGAACCACCAGAGCGCATCGCGGCCCTCGGCTGCAGGCGCCACGAAGAAGCGCACGTTCAGGTGCACGGTGGGCACATAGGGGTTGCGCGGATGGATGACCAGCGAGACGCCCATCGCCTCGAACGCACGGCCGGCCAGTTCGGCGCGATGCGCGCTGGCCGACGCCGGCAGTCGCGCGCCGTGCACGTGCGAGAACAGCACTGCACCGCGCTCGAACACGTTGCCGTCCTCGATCACCCGGGTGATGCCGCCTCCTCCTTCGGGACGCTGCCACGCATCGGTGCGGAACGATTGCCCGTCGATCGCCTCGAGTCCGGCGACGATGCGGCGTTGAAGGCCGAGCAGGTATTCGCGGACCGCGCCGGCGTCGATGCCGGGTGCCGGTTCGTCGCCGCGCGCAGCGGTCATCGGACCGAACCGCGGCCGATCGCGAGATGGCCGATGTCGTGGCGGTACTGCATGCCGGAGAAGCGGATCGTGTCGATCGCGCGATAGGCACGCGCCTGCGCCATCTTGACCGAGTCGCCGAGCGCGGTGACGCACAGCACGCGCCCGCCCGAAGTGAGCGTGCGCGCACCTTCGGCAACCGTTCCCGCATGGAACACCAGGCAGTCGTCGTCGATCACGCTGCCGTTGGCGGGAAGGCCCGAGATCTGGTCGCCCTTGCGCGGCTCCCCGGGGTAGCCGTCGGCGGCCAGCACCACGCCCAGCGCAGTGCGGCGGTCCCATTCGATCGTGGCCGCATCGAGCGTACCGGCGAGAGCGTGCTCGAACACCGTGACCAGGTCGCTCTTGATGCGCGCCATGATCGGCTGCGTTTCGGGGTCGCCCATCCGGCAGTTGAACTCCAGGGTGCGCGCCCGGCCGTTCGCGTCGATCATGAGGCCCGCGTAGAGAAAGCCGGTGTACAGGATGCCGTCGGCAGCCATGCCTTCGACCGTGGGCTTGATGATCTCGCGCAGCACGCGCGCATGCACTTCGGGCGTGACCACCGGCGCGGGGGAGTACGCGCCCATCCCGCCGGTGTTCGGTCCCTGGTCGCCGTCGCGCAGCCGCTTGTGGTCCTGGCTGCTGGCCAGCGGCAGCACGTTGCGGCCGTCGACCATGACGATGAAGCTGGCCTCTTCGCCTTCGAGGCAGTCTTCGATGACGACGCGCGCGCCGGCGTCGCCCATGCGGTTGTCGAGCAGCATCGCATCGATCGCGGCGTGCGCCTCGGCGACGCTGCGGGCCACGACGACGCCCTTCCCGGCGGCCAGCCCGTCGGCCTTGACGACGATCGGCGCGCCGCGCTGCTCGACCCAGGCGCGCGCGGCAGCGGCGTCGGAGAAGGTCGCGTAGTCGGCGGTCGGAATGCCGTGGCGCTTCATGAACGCCTTGGCGAAGTCTTTCGACGATTCGAGCTGCGCGGCGCGCTGCGTGGGCCCGAAGATGCGCAGCCCCCTCGTGCGGAAGAGGTCGACGATGCCGGCGGCCAGCGGAGCTTCCGGGCCGACGACGGTGAACGCGACTTTCTCGCGCTCGGCGAACGCGGCGAGCGTCCCGAGATCGGTGATCGGGACGTTCTTGAGGCTGCGCTCGCGTGCGGTGCCGCCGTTGCCGGGCGCGACGTAGACGACCTGCACGCGCGCCGAGCGCGACAACCGCCACGCGAGCGCATGCTCGCGCCCGCCCGAGCCGACCACGAGGATCTTCATGTGACGGTCTCGTCGAACGCGGCGTTGGTGTAGACCTGCTGCACGTCGTCGAGGTTCTCGAGCGCGTCGAGCAGCTTCTGCATCCTGGCGGCGTCTTCGCCGGCCAGAGCGGTCTCGTTCAGCGGCTTCATCGTGATCTCGGCCACGTCGGCCTTCAGTCCGGCCTGCGCCAGCGCCTGCTTCAGTGCGCCGAAGTCGCCGGGGGCGCAGATCACCTCGATGCCACCCTCTTCGTCGGTGCCGACGTCATCGGCGCCAGCCTCGATCGCGACTTCCATGATCCGGTCTTCCGGCGTGCCCGGCGCGAACAGGAACTGGCCGCAGTGCCTGAACTGGAACGCGACCGAGCCGTCGGTTCCGAGGTTGCCGCCGTTCTTCGAGAACGCGTGGCGCACTTCGGCGACGGTGCGCGTACGGTTGTCGGTGAGGCAGTCGACGATCACCGCGGCCCCGCCGATGCCGTAGCCCTCGTAGCGGACTTCCTCGTAGTTGGCACCCTCCAGGCCGCCCGCGCCTCGCTGGACCGCGCGCTGCACGGTGTCCTTCGGCATGTTCGCCTCGGAAGCCTTGTCCATGGCGAGCCTGAGGCGCGGATTTGAACTCGGGTCGGGGCCGCCCAGCTTCGCTGCCACCGTGATCTCCTTGATCACGCGTGTGAACACCTTGCCGCGCCTGGCGTCCTGGCGCCCCTTGCGGTGCTGGATATTGGCCCATTTCGAGTGCCCGGCCATCGCTCCCTCACGTGGCGGCCGCGCTTGCTGAGCGGGCGCGGCCGTGTTCGAATATCCGCATGGACGAACTCCGGATTCTAGCATCGCGACCATGGCCGATCCCCTGCTGATAGCCCGCGACGATCACGCCGAGCTGTGCCTGCTGCCGGCGATGGGCAACCGCCACGGCCTGATCACCGGCGCCACCGGCACCGGCAAGACGGTGACGCTGCAGGTGCTCTCCGAGCGCTTCTCGTTGATCGGCGTGCCGGTGTTCGCGGCCGACGTGAAGGGCGACCTCACCGGCATCTCGCAGCCCGGCGCCCTGACGCCGAAGCTGAAGGAGCGGCTCGACCGGCTCGGGTTCGCGGCGCCCGATTTCGCCGGCGCGCCGGTCACGCTGTGGGACGTCTATGGCGAGAAGGGGCATCCGCTGCGCGCGACGGTCTCCGACATGGGGCCGCTGCTGCTGTCGCGGATGCTCGGCCTGAACGAGACGCAGGAAGGCGTGCTGCACCTCGTGTTCAAGATCGCCGACGAGCGCGGACTGCTGCTGCTCGACGCGAAAGACCTTCGGGCGATGCTGCAGTTCGTCGGCGACAACGCGCGCGAGTTCACCACCGAGTACGGCAACGTGTCGACCGCGTCGATCGGCGCGATCCAGCGCGGGCTGCTCACGCTCGACCAGCAGGGCGCCGACCGCTTCTTCGGCGAGCCGATGCTGAACATCGACGACCTGATGCAGACCGACGCGCAGGGCCGCGGCGTCGTCAACATCCTGGCGGCCGACCAGTTGCTCAACGCGCCGAAGCTCTACGCGACTTTCCTGCTGTGGCTGATGTCGGAGCTGTTCGAGAAGCTGCCCGAAGTCGGCGACCCCGACAAGCCGCGGCTGGT
This sequence comes from Burkholderiales bacterium, assembly GCA_003577305.1. Classification (GTDB taxonomy): domain Bacteria; phylum Pseudomonadota; class Gammaproteobacteria; order Burkholderiales; family Burkholderiaceae_E; genus Zeimonas. The sequence goes on along the minus strand of QEVL01000003.1, from coordinate 133,115 downwards.
GTTCTTCTTCGACGAGGCGCACCTGCTGTTCAGCGACGCGCCGAAGGCGCTGCTCGACAAGGTCGAGCAGCTGGTGCGGCTGATCCGCTCGAAGGGCGTCGGCGTCTACTTCGTCACGCAGAACCCGATCGACGTGCCCGACACGGTGCTCGGGCAGCTGGGCAACCGCGTCCAGCACGCGCTGCGCGCGTTCACCGCGCGCGACCAGAAGGCCGTGCGCGCCACCGCCGAGACGATGCGCGCCAACCCGAAGTTCGACACCGAGAAGGCGATCACCGAGCTCGGTGTCGGCGAGGCGCTGGTGTCGCTGCTCGACGAGAAGGGACGCCCCCGCGTCGTCGAGCGCGCGTTCATCGCGCCGCCCGCCTCGCGGATCGGCCCGATCACCGATGCCGAGCGCGCGGCGCTCATCCGGCGCTCGGTCGTCGCGGGCACCTACGACGCGCCGCAGGACCGCGAGTCGGCTTACGAGAAGCTCAAGGGGCGCGCGGCGGGCAGCGCCGCGGGCGGCGCGCAGCCGGCCGGCGCGCCTGCGGAAGGCGGCGGCATCGGCGGCATGCTGAAGGACGCGCTGGGCGGCGTGATGACCGGCAGCGGCCGCAAGGATTCCGCGATCGAGGCGATGGCCAAGAGCGCGGCGCGCTCGATCGGCTCGTCGCTGGGCCGCGAGATCATTCGCGGGGTGCTGGGCACGCTGCTGGGCGGCAGCCGGCGACGCTGATCCCGGCCGCGGCGGCGGTGCGCGCCGCGTGGGCGCGTTCGGCGGCGAGCCCGGCGGCGGCCGTCCGCGCGCGCGTGGCACCATCCGTGCTTTCACGTTCAGGAGTTCGACGATGGACCTCGGCATTGCCGGCAAGTGGGCGCTCGTCTGCGGCGCCAGCAAGGGGCTCGGATACGGCTGCGCGCTGTCGCTGGCGCGCGAAGGCGTCAACCTGGTGATCAACGCGCGCACGCCGGGGCCGCTTGCCGAGGCGGCGCAGCGCATCGGCGACGAATCCGGCGTGACCGTCGTCGCCGTGGCCTGCGACATCACGACACCGTCCGGCCGCGACGAGGCGCTGTCGGCCTGCCCGCAGGTGGACATCCTGGTGACCAATGCCGGCGGCCCGCCCCCGGGCGACTTCCGCAAGTTCACCCGCGACGACTGGATCCGCGCGCTCGACGCGAACATGCTCACGCCGATCGAGCTGATCAAGGCCACCGTCGACCCGATGATCGAGCGTCGCTTCGGGCGGATCGTCAACGTCACGTCGGGCGCGGTGAAGGCGCCGATGCACATCCTCGGCCTGTCCAACGGCGCGCGTTCGGGGCTCACGGGCTTCGTCGCCGGGCTCGCGAGAACGACGGTCGCGCACAACGTGACGATCAACAACCTGCTGCCCGGCTTTCACGACACCGACCGCGTGCGCAGTGTGATCGGCGCGCAGGCGAAGGCGCAGGGTATCAGCTACGAGGACGCCATCCGGCAGCGGATCGCAACGATCCCCGCCGGACGGATCGGCGACCCATGGGAGTTCGGCCAGGCCTGCGCTTACCTGTGCAGCGCGCAGGCGGGATGGATCACGGGGCAGAACCTGCTGATCGACGGCGGCGCGTACCCGGGCACCTTCTGAGCGCGGCGTGGGCGCCGCGCGCGGGAGTCAGGCCGGCAATTCGCGCGCCGGCGCCGCGCGATTGCGGCTCGCAGCCAGGTAGGAGTCGAGCGTGTCCCGGATGTGGGCGGCGAGCAGTTCCTGCGACCGGGCGACGTCGGCGGTACGGATCCTGCGGACGATTCGGGCGTGGTTCGCCTGGCACTCGCCCACGCGCTCGTTCTCCTCGGGAAGGCGCGCGCGCAGCGCGCTGATCTTGTGCGCGACCAGCTCGTACGAGGCCTGCAGGTAGGGATTGCCGCAGCAGGCGAGCAGGGTTTCATGGAACGCCTGGTCGAGCTGCGGGAGTGCCTTCAAGTCGTGCGCCGCGTGGGCATCGGCCATGTCGCGGACGTTGCGATCGAGGCGAGCCAGAAGCTCGGCGCAGTGGCCTCGCATCGCTTCGCCCAGCGCGGCAGTCTCGATGATCTCGCGGAACCGGCAGACCTCGGCCACCCCCGCCTCGTCGAGGCTGAACACGTAGGTGCCGCGCTGCGGGTGGATCTCGACCAGGCCCTCGGTCTGCAGGCGCAGCAGGGCTTCGCGCACCGGCGTCTTGCTGATTCCCATGCGCGCGGCGAGCGAGGCCTCGGAGAGCTGCTCACCAAACGCGTACTGCCCGTCGACGATCGCTTCGCGGATCCGCTCGATCGCGATCTCGGTCAGCGTCTTCGGCCGTTCGACCCGGTTCACCATGGCATTGCACGTCGTTCGCGCGATTGTAACTGCGGCGCGCGCCGCGCTCGGCCGTTGCCGGACACGAAGCGTCACCCCGACGCGAGGAGCCGGCGCACCGCGTCAGCACGCGGCAGCGGCGCGACTGCGCCGAATCCGGTGGTGGAGAGCGCGGCAGCGGCATTGGCATAGCGCGCCGCGTCCCAGATCGAGTCGCCGGCTGCGATTCGCGCCAGGCACGCGCCGCAGAAGCAGTCTCCGGCGCCGGTCGCGTCCACCGCGTCGACGCGGTGACCGTCGATGCGCTCGCTTCGCGTCCCGTCGCTCACCAGCGCGCCGTCGGCGCCCAGCTTCAGGAACACTGTCTTCGCCCCCAGCCGATGGCACCAGTCGAGAATCGCAACCGGGTCGTCCAGTCCGGACAGCGCGCGGGCGTCCTCGAGGCTGGGAAAGAAATAGTCAGCCATCGCGGCGGTCGCCGAGATCGTCGCGCGGGCGCGGGCGAGCGGCCACAGCTTCAGCCGCAGGTTGGAGTCGAACGAGACGCGCGCGCCGGCCGTGCGTGCGGTCTCGAACGCGTGCAGCACGGTGTCGCAGGCGCTGCTGGAGATCGCTTCGCTGATCCCGGAGGCGTGGACGATGCGGGTCTCGCGCAGCAGCGCGACCGGGAGGTCGTCGGGACGCATGCGGCTGGCGGCCGAGCCTGCGCGCAGGTAGCTGAACGAATGGCCGTTTCGATCGTGGGCGACGAAGTACACGGCGGTGTGCGCCTGCGGGTCGAATCCGACGGAGTCCGCGTCGACGCCTTCGCGCCTCCACAGGTCGGCGAGCATGCGACCGAAGGCGTCGTCGCCCAGCAGGGTGAAGTAGGCGGCGCGCGCGCCCGAGCGCGCCGCCGCGATGATCATGTTCGAGGTGTCGCCGCCGAAGCCCTGCAGGTAGTTCGGCTCGTCGGGCGACACCCGGTTGAACTCGATCATCGGTTCGCCGATCGCCAGGATGTCCGGCTTCATGGTGTGGGTCCGGCCGGGGTGCGCGGGTGCGGGGTGGGGGCGGCGGGTGCTCAGATGCGGCCGTACCTGGCCAGACCCTGGCGCAGCGACTTCGCCTCGACGATCAGCCGGGCCTGCTCGAGCTCGCGCCGGTCGATCTCGCGCGCCATCTCCAGCACCTCTGCACAGCGCGCCCGCGGAACGACCACCACGCCGTCGATGTCGCCGACGATCATGTCGCCAGGATTGACCTCGATTCCGCCACAGACCACTGGCACGTTCGACGCGACGGTGCGGTGGCGGCCGACGGTCGTGCCCGGCGAGACTGAGCGGGCGATGACCGGGAAGTCATAGTCGCGGCGGATCTCGGCGAGGTCGCGCACGCCGCCGTCAAGCACCGCACCCGCCATCCCGCGGGCCCAGGCGCCGGCGGTCATCAGCCCGCCCCAGACTGCGACGTCGGCGTCGCCGCCGATCGCGATGACGATGACGCTGCCAGGTGCGGCCTCGTCGATCAAATCGAGCGCGTGCTGGGGCGGCACCGACTCGGTCGTCGGCTCCTCGAGCACGGTGACCGCCGGACCGACGATCCTCCGCTCGTTGATGCGCGGCTTCAGTTCGTGTTCCATGTAGCCGCGGCGACCGCAGAGGCGGTCGACCGCGTCGGCCACCGAAGCGGTCGCCACCTCGCCGAATCCCTTGACCAGTTCTTCCAGTGTCATCTCATGCTCCATGCGATGCGTGTTGCAGGTACCTGCGCGCACGTTCGATCGCCGCCGAGCGGTCGCCGCGCAACAGTGCCGCGCGATCGACGAGTTGGCTGCCGGCGCCGACCAGCGCTGCGCCCGCGCCCAGGTATGCGGCGACCTGCGTGTCGTCGATCCCGCCGGTCGGGCATAGCGGCACGCCGGGGAACACCGACGCGAGCGCAGCGACGTGTGCCGGTCCCCCGGTCGATGCCGGAAAGACCTTCACGACGTCTGCGCCCTCGTCGATGGCCGCCGCGACTTCGCCAGGCGTGAATGCGCCCACCACCGCGAGGCGGCCGGCTTGCGCACACCGCCTCGCCAGGCCGGCGACGAGGTAAGGCGAGACGACGAACGAAGCGCCGCGGCCGATGCAGGCATCGGCGCGGCCGAGGTCGGTAACCGTGCCCGCGCCCACCAGGCTGTCGGGGCGCTCGCGCACGACCTGCTCGATCAAGGCCTCGGCACCGGGCGTCGTCATCGTGACCTCGAAGACGCGAAAGCCCGTCTCGTGCAGGCAGTCGACGGCCGCGAGCGTGGTCGCGGCATCGGGCAGGCGCAATACCGGCAGCACGCGCTGCGCGCGCAGCCGCGCGAGCAGCGCCGCGCGGCCGGTGGACCCCGTTGACCCATCCGTCACTTCTTGGTCGCCTCGATCGCCTTGAACAGGCTGTCGACATAGTTCTTGCCGATTTCCTGCTCGGCCCAGGCCCGCACCGGCGGCTGCGCCAGCTTGCGGAACTCGCCGATCTGGGCAGGCGACAGCTCGGTGACCTGCATGCCGACCTTTTCGAGGATCGGCTTGGCGTTGAGGTCCTGGTCGGCCGTCATCTTGCGATGGATCGCGATGGCTTTCTGCACGCCTTCGTCGACCGCCTTGCGCTCGACCGGGGTCAGCGACTGGTAGAAGCGCTCGTTGATCAGGTAGCCGTGCACGCTCCAGACGTGGCCGTCGAGCGTGATGTACTTCTGGTGCTGGTACAGGCTGGCGGCCAGGATGTTGGTCACGCCGTTTTCCTGCCCGTCGACGACCTTCTGCTGAAGCGCGGCCGGCAGCTCGGCCCACGGGATCGCCGACGGCGATGCGCCGAGCGATTCGACCAGCGCCTTGTACACCGGCGAAGGCTGAATGCGGATCTTCATCCCCTTCATGTCGGCCGGCGTGTGGATCGGGCGCAGGCTGTTCGTGAAGTGGCGGACGCCGTTGTCGGCCAGGCCGAGCAGGCGGATGCCCTGCTTCCTGATCATGTCGTCGGAGAACTCCTTGAGCCACGGGCTGTCGTAGACGCGCCAGGCGTGCGCGTGGTCCTGGTAAAGGAACGGGATGCCGAGGATGCCGATCGGCTTGTAGACCGTGGCGATCGCGCCGTCGTGCGCGACAGCCATCTCGAGGGTTCCGAGCTTGACGGCCTCCATCGTCGGCTGATCCTTGCCGAACTGGCCTGCCGGAAAGATCTCGACCTTGATCGAGCCATTGGTGGCCTTCTCGACGTGCTCCTTGAAGGCGAGCGCCGCGACGTGCTTGGGCTGGTCGTCCTTGGCGGGCTGGAAGTGCGCGTACTTCAGCACCTTCTGCGCATGGGCAGCCGGTGTGGCGGCCATCAGCACGGCCGCGAATGCGGCGAGCAGGAATCGTGGCTTCATGACGTCTCCTTGTAGGCGTTGACTACTTCGCGTAGCCGAAAAGTGCGGGCACCGCGGTGCTCAGCGACGGAAAGAAGATGACCAGCAGCAGTACGACCAGTTCGGCGGCCAGCAGCGGAAGAATGGCGCGCGCGAGCCGGTCGAGCTTGAGCCGCGCGACCGACACCATGACGAACAACACGGCGCCGACCGGCGGCGTGATCATCCCGATCGTCAGGTTCAGCACGATGGCCATCGCGAACTGGAGCGGCGGGATGCCGAACTGGTCGGCCAGCGGCGCCAGCACCGGAACGAGGATGATCACCGCCGGCAGCGTGTCGATGAACAGCCCGCAGACCAGCACGAAGGCGGCGACGATGATCATGACCAGCAGCGGGCTCGTCGTCATCTGACCGATCGATTCGGCGATCGTCTGAGGGATCTGCAGCAGCGTGAGCAGCCACGCGAACAGCGAGGCCGTGGAGACGATGATCAGCGCCGCCGACGTTACCAGTCCGCTCTGCAGCAGCACCTTCGCGATGATCCGCGCGTTCAGCGTGCGGGTGACGAAGAGCCCGATCAGCAACGCGTAGACGACCGCGACCGCCGACGCCTCGGTCGGCGTGAACAGGCCCGAGAGGATGCCGCCGATGATGATCGCCGGCATGGCGAGAATCGGCGTTGCCCGCAACAGCGCCTGCAGTCGTTCGCCCCATCCGCGTCGCGGTTCGGCGGCACCGTATCCGCGACGCACCGAGATCACGTGGTTGGCCACCATCAGCGCCGCACCGAGCAGCAGCCCCGGCACCACGCCGGCCAGGAACAGGCCGGCGACCGTGACCCGACTGTCGGTCAGCGCGTAGATGACCATGATGATCGACGGCGGGATGATCGGGCCGATCGTGGCGGTGGCCGCCGACAAGGCCGCCGAGTAGTAGCGGTCGTAGCCGGCCTTCTCCATCATCCGCATCTCGATCGCGCCCGGCCCGGCGGCGTCGGCGAGCGCCGAGCCGCTGATGCCGGCGAACAGCACCGAGGTCACCACGTTGACGTGGCCGAGCCCGCCGCGGATGTGGCCGACGATGCTCTGCGAGAAGCGCAGCAGCGCCGTCGTGATGCCACTCGCGGTCATCAGGTCGGCGGCAAGGATGAAGAACGGCACCGCCATCAGAGGGAACGAGTTGATGCCGTCGAACACCCGCTGCGGGACTGACAGCATCGAGAGCTTGCCCTCCCAGGCGAGCGCGGCCAGGCTGGAGACGCCCATCACGAACGCGATCGGCAGGCCGATCGCCAGGCCGACGACGAACACGCCGATCAGGATCGGGGTCACGTCAGCCCGCCTCCGTGTCGGACAGCTCGTCGTGCTCGAAGCGCCGCTCGACGAAGCCGCGGAAGAACAGCACCAGGTGCAGTGCGCACAGCAGCGCCCCGATCGGGATGCCGAGGTAAGGAATGCCCGTGCGGATGCCCAGCATCGGCGTCTCCTGGTTCCAGCTGAACGCGACGATCTGCGTGCCGTACCAGCCGAGCGCGAGCAGGAAGGCCAGCATCGTCAGCGCGATCGCGCCGCGCAGCATGCGTCGCGCGGCCTCGGGCAGGGCGTCTTCGAGCAGGTCGACCGCGACGTGCCGTCCCTCGCGCAGCGCCAGTCCGGCGCCGAGCCAGGCGATCCATATCATCTGGTACTGAGTGAGTTCCTCGACCCAGACCAGCGAGTGGTTGAAGAGGTAGCGCGAGACTACGTTGGCGAAGACGAGAAGCGCCATCGTCCCCATCATCGCGATGACCGCCCACCGGTTCGCTGCGACCAGAAGCGCCTCGGTCCAAGGGAGGCGGCGCACTGCGGCGTCGGGCGATGCGTTCATGACATCTAAGATATCAGATATCAGGCTCTCGCGAACACTGGTGTTTGCCCGGATGCGCGAGGCCGCGTGGCTATACTCGCCCGACCCCCTTTCCCCGGAGCGAGCATGCCCAAAGCGATCCGCATCCAGCAGACCGGCGGCCCCGAAGTCATGCAGTACGTCGACGTCGAGGTCGGTCCGCCCGGCCCCGGCGAGGCGCAGGTGCGCCATCACGCGATCGGCCTGAACTTCATCGACGTCTACTTCCGCACGGGCCTGTATCCGCAGCCGCTGCCCGGCGGCATCGGCCTGGAGGGTGCGGGCGTGGTCACCGCCGTGGGCGAAGGCGTGACGCACGTGAGGCCCGGCGATCGCGTCGCCTACAGCGATCTTCCGCCCGGCTCGTACGCCGAGTTGCGCAACCTGCCGGCCAGGTCGCTCGTGAGGCTGCCGCGCTCCATCGATTTCGAGACGGCGGCGGCGATGATGCTCAAGGGCATGACGGTGCAGTACCTGTTCCGGCGCACCTACAGGCTGCGCAAGGGGCAGACGATCCTCTTCCACGCCGCAGCCGGTGGCGTGGGGCTGATCGCGATGCAGTGGGCCAGGGCGCTCGGCGTCACCGTGATCGGCACCGTCGGCTCCGAGGAGAAGGCGGCGCTCGCGCGCCGCTTCGGCTGCGATCACGCGATCCTCTACAAGCACGAGAACATCGTCGAGCGCGTGCGCGAGATCACCGGCGGGGCGATGGTGCCGGTGGTCTACGATTCGGTCGGCAAGGACACGTTCCAGGCGTCGATCGACTGCCTGCAGCCGTTCGGCCTGATGGTCAGCTTCGGCAACGCGTCGGGCCCGGTGCCACCGATTGCGCTCACCGCGTTGAAGGGCTCGCTGTACATCACGCGGCCGACGCTGATGGCGCACACCGCCAATCGCGCGACTCTCGAAGAGATGGCGGCCGACCTCTTCCGGATGGTTCGCTCCGGGAAAGTGAAGATCGGGATCGACCAGCGCTACCGTCTTGCCGACGCGGCGAACGCGCATCGCGAGCTCGAGTCGCGCAAGACCGTGGCATCGTCGGTCATGTTGCCCTGATGCACGCGCGAACGGCCGCCACGCAGGCCGATCCGGCACGCCGTTTCGGCGGCATCGCGCGGCTGTACGGCGACGAAGCCCTGCCTGTGCTGGCGCGCGCGCATGTCTGCGTGGTGGGCGTCGGGGGGGTCGGATCATGGGCCGCCGAGGCGCTGGCGCGCTCCGGCGTTGGGCGGCTCACGCTGATCGACCTCGACCACGTCGCCGAATCGAACGTGAACCGGCAGGTGCATGCACTCGGATCGACGCTGGGCGCGGCCAAGGTCGAGGTGATGCGCGGGCGCATCGCCGACATCTCGCCCGATTGCCAGGTGCGGGCGATCGACGACTACGTGACGGTCGAGAACGTCGAGCGCCTCGTGCCCGGGGGCGCGCTGGTCGTCGACGCGATCGATGCGCCGCGGGAGAAGGCGGCGCTCATTGCATGCATGCGCCGGCGCCGCCAGCCGATCGTCGTCTGTGGCGGCGCCGGCGGGCGCACCGATCCGCTGCGTCTGCGCCGCGACGACCTCTCGCGAACGAAGGGCGACGCGCTGCTTGCCTCGGTGCGCGCGCGACTGCGTCGCGACTACGGATTTCCGCGCGACGCGGCGAAGCGCTTCCGGATCGAGGCGATCCATTCCGACGAGCACGTGGGTCGCGCGGCGCACGCAGCAGCCTGCGAGGAGGGCGCGCGCGGCGGGGCGCCGCTCGGGTGCGCAGGTTACGGCTCTCTGGTCACCGTGACCGCCGCGATGGGGCTGGCTGCCGCGTCGTGGGCGATCGAGCGGGCGCTGGCGGACGCGAAGCGCAGCAGCCAGCCCTCCGTACCCGGGTGATTCCCGTCGATGACGCCGGCGCGTGCCGGTTTCCCGCGGGGCTGCCGTTCGGCCGCCCGTGCGCCGGCGAACGGGGAAGTCGCGGCTGCAAAAACGGGTAGCATCTCGGCTGCATCCAGCTTTCCGGCCAGTCCTGCGCATGAGTCGACCAGACACGGTCGCCGTCTACTTCGTCGCATCCCCGCTGCAATACCTCGCGGCCCGGCGCATCGCCGGGGAGTTCGAACGCGGTGCGCGGCAGGTGCTCGTGTGGTACAAGCGCGGACTCGAATGCGTGGTCGAGCCCGGTGAGTGGGACGCATCGAGCTACATGGCGTGGCCGCGCCTGGAGCCGCTACCGGGCGCGTTCGGCCGTCACCGCCGCCTGCGCGAGAACATCCGGATGGTGGCCAGCCTCGCGGGGCCGTGCGAGCGATTGATCCTGCACAGCGCGGTCTACGACACCGAGGCGATCAACTACTTCCTTCGCGGGCTGCCGATCGCCTGCGGGGCGGGCGAGATGCGCGCCCGCATCCTTCCCGACGGGCTCCTCAGCATCCGCCGTTATCCGCTGTCGCCGCTCAGGCGCCTGTTGCAGTGTTCGCGCAAGCTGCGGCGGCTGTTCGCGCCCGAACTCGACTACGAGTGCTTCGGCGGCGATCGCATCGGATCGGATGCGTCGTTCTGCGATCGCATCTACGTGCTGCCGGGGTTGCCGAACGAATATCCGCCGGCCAGGGTCCGCGTGCTTCCGCCGCTCGTCGATCGGGTCGTCGATGCGCAACCTGAATCCGCAGAGCGCCGTGCGCTCGTGATCGGGCAACCGCTGGCCGCATTCCGCCTGATGTCGCCGGCGGACGTGTCGGAGGTGACGTCTCGCATGCGCCAGTGGCTCGCTCGCGAAGGCTTTTCGTTGATCGACTACAAGCCGCATCCGAAGGACGTGGCGCACGATCTCGCCCATCCCGACTACCGGCTGATCGAGCCCGCGGGGGCGCTGGAGTCGCACATGGCGAGCACCCGCTATGACGCGGTGATCGGGGTGCGTTCCTCGTCGCTGCTGCTTGCGCGGCAGATCTATCCTGCACGCGTTCGCGTGGTCGCCTTCGGCTGGCAGCGTGTCAGGTTCAAGTCGCCGCAGGAGCAGGAGGACATGCGGCGCGCATTCACTGCCTGCGGCGTGGAGTTTGCGTGAGCCTTGCGCAGTTGCGCGAACGCATCCCGCTGGTCAATTCCTGGCTGCTCGCCGCGGTCTTCTTCTGCATACCGGTGCAGGTGGCGCCTGCCTACGTGCTGTCGGCAGCGATGCTGCTGCTGTGGCTGATCGAAGGCGATCTTCGCCGGAAACTGCGCGAACTGGCCGGCGAGCCGCTGGTCTGGATCGTGCTGGGCTGCTACGGGGTGCTGCTGCTGTCGCTGCTGTGGAGCGACGATCGCGGCTGGGGCTGGCAGATCATGCAGCGGCACAGGTTCTTCCTGCTGTTCCCGCTGTATTACAGCGTGGCGCGACGCGAGCACTTCGGGCGCTACGTCGGCGCCTTCCTCGCGTCGATCGCGCTGTGCGAGGCACTGGCGTTCTACAACTGGGCGAAGTTGCACTACTGGCCTGGCCTGCCCGAAGGCATCCGCGTCGAGAAGAGCTCGGACGACACCGCGCCGTTCGTCGACCGCATCTTCTACACGCCTGCGCTGGCGCTCGCCGGATACCTCGCGGGACATCGCCTGCTCTTCGATGCGCAGACGCCGGGCCGCCGCCTCGTCTACGGCGGGCTGCTCGCGACGACGACGCTGAACCTGCTGATCGCGGGGGGGCGAACCGGAATGGTGGGCTTCCTCGTGCTGCTCGCGCTGCTGGCGTTCCAGCGCTTCGCGCGTCGTCCGGTGGTCGCCGGTTTGGTGGCGGCCGCGCTGGTCGCCGTCGTGCTCGTGGGCGGCTATCACGGCAGCAGCTACTTCAGGAGCCGGGTCGACGATGCGGTCGACACTTACGTTCACTACAGGGAACGTCCCGACAGTTCGGTGAGCCTGCGCCTGGTCTACGCGCTGAACGCGCTGCGAGTTTACGCGGCGCATCCGCTGCTCGGCGTCGGGGTTGGCGACTACCCGAAGGAGTACGAGCGGGTCAATGCGGCCCACACGCCGCAGTGGGAGCCGGCCTGGAATCCGCACAACCATTACCTGTTCGTGCTGACGGCTGCAGGCCTGCCGGGCGGCATCGCACTCGCGCTGGTGCTGGCTTATCCGCTGCGGCGGCGCGCACCGGCCGACGGGCGCGAGCGGATCCGCCGTGCGGTGCCGGTGCTGATGATCACGATCTGCCTGTTCGAGTCGTACCTGCTGCGCTCGAACGTCAGCATGATGTACATGCTGTTCACCGCGGCGCTGTGGCGCGATGCGTCGGGTGCAGGTCCCGCGCAAGCAGCGGGCCGGCCGCCGCCGGCTGCGGATCGCGTCACGCAGCGCGGCGCCCGTGAAGCGAGGAGGCGGGGTCTCGTGACCCGCGCGGCGATGTCGTCGAGCAGGTAGGATCCCGGGCGTGCGCAAGGTGCGATTCGCCTCCAGATGAACCGATCCGCTGCGGCCTCGCCGCGTGTCCTGGTCGTTCGCACGTCTGCCATCGGTGACGTGGTCTTCGCGTCGCCGCTGGCAGCGGCGTTGCGACGCAGCTGGCCCGGGGCCTACATCGCATGGGTGGTCGAACCCGGCATCGATGCACTGATCGCTTCCGACCCGGCGATCGACGAATGCATCGTCTGGCCGAAGACGCAGTGGCTCGAGTTGTGGAGGCGCCGGCACTGGGCCGAACTGTGGCGACGCGTTGGCGCGTTTCGAGCGCAACTGCGGCAGCGGCACTTCGATCTCGCACTCGATCTGCACGGCCTGGCCAAGAGCGCCCTGATCGCGCGAATGAGCGGCGCTCCGAGGCGCGTGGGCCTGGGAGCGCGAGAGGGCAGCCGGTGGCTCGTGACCGAGGTCGTTGAGCGCGCCGGAGACCCGGCACGCATCGGCTCGGAGTACCTGCATCTCGCGCAATACCTGGGGCTCGACTGCGATGACTTCCTGCCACGCCTGAGCCTCGACGCGAACGCCGAACAGCGTGCCCTTGCACGACTGGCGAAACGCGGAATCGAACCGGCACGTTACGCGGTTTTCGCCGCCTTCACGACCCGCCCGCAGAAGCACTGGTTCGAAGATGCCTGGATCGAGCTGGCGGGGAAGCTGCAGGCCCGGACGGGCCTGCGGATCGTGTTGCTCGGCGGCAACTCGGACCGCGAGGCGGCCGCGCGCATTGCCTGCGCGGCGCCGGGTCTGGTCGACCTCGCCGGAGCGACCGACCTGGGCGAGGCGGCAGCCATCGTCCGTCATGCCGCTCTTCTGGTCGGCGTGGACACTGGGCTCACCCACATGGGGATCGCATTCTCGGTGCCGACGGTCGCGCTGTTCGGGTCGACGCGTCCCTACACGAACACGGGGCGTGCGAACGCGCGTGTCGTGTGGCTCGGCCTGGGTTGCTCGCCGTGCGGCAGACGCCCGACCTGTGGCGGCGCCTGGACATGCATGCGCGAGATCACTGCCGATCGGGTGGTCGAGGAGGCCGGCCTGGCGCTCGGAGCTGCAAGATGAAGGTGCTGCACGTCGAGGCCGGCCGGCACTTCTATGGTGGTGCACGCCAGGTGGCGTGGCTGGTCGAGGGCCTGGCGCAGCGCGGAATCGCCAATGTCCTGGCCTGTCCGCCGGGCGCGGCGATCGGCGAGCAGGTGGGAAGCGCCGCGCGAGTGATCGAGATACCGATGCGCGGCGATGCCGATGCCGCGCTTGCGTGGCGACTGGCAAGGACGATACGAAGCGAACGACCGGCAATCGTGCATCTGCACAGTCGGCGCGGGGCAGACCTCTGGGGCGGCGTCGCCGCATGGCTGGCGGGTGCGCCCTGCGTGCTCTCGCGCAGGGTCGACAATCCGGAACCGCGCTGGCTGGTGGCGATCAAGTATCGCCTCTTCGACCGCGTGATTGCCATCTCCGAGGGCATCCGCGACGTCCTGGTCTCCGAAGGAGTGGCGCCCGAACGCGTCCGTTGCGTGCGCAGCGCGGTCGACGCGAATCCATGGCTCCAGCCGGTCGACCGCGCGGCGTTCCTGCGCGAATTCGGTCTTCAGGCCGACGCGTGCGTGATCGGGATGATCGCGCAGCTGATTCCCCGCAAGGGGCATCGCCATCTGATCGCTGCGATCGACGCGCTGCGTCGCGACTTTCCGGCGTTGCGCGTGCTGCTGTTCGGCCAGGGGCCGCTCCACGGCGAACTCGACGCCGAGATCGGGCGGCGCGGCCTTCGCGAGACGATTCGTCTTGCGGGCTTTCGCAACGACCTGCCTCGATGGGTCGGTGGACTGGATATCGTCGTCCACCCGGCCGAAATGGAAGGTCTCGGTGTCTCGCTACTGCAGGCTTCCGCAGCGGCAGTGCCGATCGTCGCCAGCCGCGCAGGCGGACTTCCGGAGGCCGTCAGCGACGGCGTGAGCGGCCTGCTGGTGACGCCGGGAGACGTGCCCGGACTCGTCGAGGCCCTGCGCCGCCTGCTCGATGATCCGGCATTGAGGCGAAGGCTGGGCGAGGCCGGCCGCCGGCGCATCCTGTCCGGGTTCACGATCGAGGCGATGGTCGAAGGCAACATCGCCGTCTATCGGGAGATCCTGGCGCAGCGAGCGGGGCAGACTGCGGATCGAGCGGAAGAGTGACCCGGGCCCGTTCTCGCGTTCCGGGTTGCGGGCCGGCGCTCAGCGCTGTCCGGTGGTCAGCATCACGATCGCACCGATCACGATCAGCGCGCCCGCGATCTGGATCACGGCGACCTGCTGGTCGAGTATCACCCACCCGAGGAAGAGCGCCGCGATCGGCTCGAAATTCATCACTGCGGCATTGTTGACCGCGCCCAGGCGGGGCAGCAGCACGAACAGCGCGGTGATCGCAGACGAGTAGAGCACGGTGAGCCCCGCCAGCGCGGCCCAGCCGATGCCGTCGGCCGGCCACTCGAAGCGGCCGCCCAGTGCGCCGCTGGCGATCGCGACCGCGGTCACCACCAGCATCAGCACCAGGGTGCGCAGGCGCCCATCGGTGCTGGCCAGCCAGCGGGTGGTCAGATAGAGCGCGCTGGCGAATGCCGCAGCGCCGCCCAGTGCGAAGGCGACACCGACGCCCATCGACGTGGGCTCCGCCGCGACGCCGGCCGGCGGCCGGGCGAAGCCGGCCACGTCGAGCGCGAGCGCGAGTCCGACGAGCGCGATCGGCATGGCCACGAAGGCGCGCCGCGAAGGGCGCTCGCCACCGGCGGCCCAGGAGATCAGCCCGAGCATCAGCGGGAAGGTGTTGAACGCGAGCAGTGCCAGCGCCACCGGAATGCGCGCCACCGCCGAATACAGGCACAGGCTCTGGATCGCGACGAGCAGGCCGATGCCGATCGCGCGGCGCAGCGTCGTTGCCGACATGCGCAGCGGCACGCCGGCCCGGACGAGCAGTGCCAGCACGAACAGCGCAGCGCCCATCGAGCGCACCGCCACGGCGGTCGCGACGTTCGCGCCGTGGTCGAAGGCAAGCCGCGCGGCGACGTGGTTGCTGGCGAACGATGCGGCGATCAGCAGCAGCAGCGAGACACCGAGCCAGCGGGGAAGGGGCGTCGCGGAAGTCATCGAGCCGCGAGGATACCAGCGGAGTTTTCGCGTCGCGCTGTTCCTGCGGCATCGGGAGTGGGAGGGACGGCTTTCGGGAGCGGGACGATCTCGACGGATTCGATTCGGCCCGACTCGTCGTGCCGCACTCGCAGCATGCGTGCCTGCTGCCAGTGCCGCAGCGCATCGGGTTCGAGTCCGGCGAGCGCTGCGACCTCGTCCAGTGTCGCGGCGCGGCGGCTCGAGCGACGCTCCCTGCCGCGAAACCGGATGAAGTTGTACAGCGCCCAGGACACCAGCGAACCGGCGAGCAGCCCGATCGCGAGCGCGTACCAGCCCAGCACGTCGAGCAGCGCGGTGCCGCCGTGCTCGAGAACCATTTCCTCGTAGAAGCGCGAGGCGCCGAAGATCCAGCCGAGCAGCGCGAAGACCGGCAGCCAGAGGTATGCCCAAACGGCCCAGAAGAAGGCGGTCAGGCCGGTCGATACGACGCGCTGCGGTGTCGACTGCAGGTCGGGCCGATCGATGATCAGCGGTCGGGCAGCAGTCCGCGATCCGGGCTTTTCCATCTTGCACGCTCTCCCCTGGAACGAAGCAGCGCCCTGGGCACGCCCACCACCGTGGTGAACACGTTGATCAACCAGAACGCCAGCGGGTACCAGATCATCCAGAAGTAATGCTTGAACAGGCCCTTCTCCACGCGCGAATCGAGCAGCATTCCGGTGGCGACCTGAAGCAGGCAGGTGGTGCCGACCACGACGCCGCTCCAGTTCGGCAGCAGCGTGGGGACTTCGATCGGCACCGGCACTCCGAGCACCGTGCCGAGCAGCCAGAGCGCGATCACGCCCATCATCGCGTAGGCCCAGACGGCGCTGATGACGAACTCGGTGAACACCGGCCACATGCGGCGCATGTTCCACGCGTGCAGCCCGTGCCAGTTCGCGATCAGCACCTGCATGCCGCCGGTTGCCCAGCGCAGGCGCTGCCTCCACAGGCCGCGGAAGGTCTCGGGCATCAGGATCCAGCACAGCGCATTGGGCTCGAAGCGCACGTCCCAGCGGCGCGTCTGCAGCTTCCACGACACGTCGACGTCTTCCGTCAGCATGTCGGTGCTCCAGTAGCCGACCTCGTGCAGCGCGCGGCGCCTGAAGGCGCTGACCACACCGGAGACGGTGAACACCCGACCGTAGGTGCGTTGGGCGCGCTTGATCAGGCCGATGATCGACGAGAATTCACCGACCTGCAGGCGCCCGAGCAGCGTCGATCGGGTGCGTACGCGCGGGTTTCCGGTCACGGCGCCCACGCGCGGCGAGCGGAAATGCCAGATCAGCCAGTGCACGGCGGACGGATCGAGGAGCGCGTCGCCGTCGATGCAGACGAGGAATTCGGCGCAGGTCATCGTCGCTGCCGCGTTCAGCGCCGCGGCCTTGCCCTGGTTGTGCGCCAGCTGGATGACGCGCAGCCGCGGGAAGCGTCCGGCGAGTTCGCGCAGCGCGGCCGCGGTGCCATCGGTGCTGCCGTCGTCGACTGCCACGACCTCGAGATCCGGATACTTCGAGGCCATCAGCCATTCGATCGTCTCGACGACGTGCGCTTCCTCGTTGTGGCAGGGGACGATCACCGCCACCGTCGGGTATTCGTCCAGCTCCGGCAGTTCGTCGGGCTTGCCGCTGCGGCGTTCGTAGTGGAACCAGTAGTACAGCGCACCGGCCATCCACAGGTACGCCATGAACAGCGGATAGTAGAAGACGAAGGCCATCAGGGCTTCGCCGAAAGCGGACGGGTTCATCATCGGCACTCAGGGCTCCGGGGTCGAGCGCAGCGAGAACGCCGGAACGAGCCGGCGCAACTCGGGTACGTCGGCATGCAGGTCGTCCGGGTAGTAGCCGATCTGGCGAGCGCCCGAGAGTTCGAGCAGCCGGATCCAGGCCGCCGTTCGGGTCGCAGGCACCGCCTGCTGGTCGCGCCAGTCGCGGGTCTGCAACTCGAACACGGTGCGTGCCAGGCCTTGCGGGTGCGTGGAGACCGCGCGGACGAGCGAGTGCAGGAACCGCTCCGGCTGCTGCGAGCCCTCCAGGTACGGCATCGCCATCAGCGCGGCGTAGTCGTATGCCTCGAGGAATGCGGGAAGTGATTGAGCGAACCAGTCCTGTGCCGCCGGGTCGAGGACTGGCGCCGCATACAGGCTGCGCGCCGTCTTCAGCGGCGCATTCCAGGTTTCGACCGCCGACGCGAGTTCGCGAGTGAAGTCGACCAGCCATGCGAGCTTGCGGCGCGACCACTCGGTTGCTGCCTGCGGGTGCGCCCTGATCGCGTCGACCGAACCCGGCAGCCCCCATCGGTCACGGTAGACGGCGCGGGCCCACGGGCTGTCGTCCTCGCGGTCGCCGATCAGCGCGTCGTCGTGGAACAGCAGGCCGCTGAAGCGTGCGTGGCGTCCCAGGTCGGCGTAGATCGAGGCGATCGCGGCGCGCGCGCGTGGGGAGAAGGGCGACAGCCGTCGGTAGGTCGGCCCGGCCCCGGCGGGCGCCGCCTGCACGAGGTCGTCGCGCGCCGGATGGCCTTCGGGCAGCCGGAACGCGAGCACCGGCATCCACGCGTAGACGCGCACGTCGACGCGGGTCTCGAGTTGCCAGGCGACCCGGTTGAACAGGTCTGCCCGCATCGGCATCTGGCTGTTGGGGAAATACAGCGCGTCGGCCTCGCCGTCGCCGTCGGGATCCGCGTACGCCTGCAGGTAGACCGTGGTGGGCCGGATCGCCTTGATGCGCTCGAGCAGCGCCGACAGGTTGCGCTCCTGCTCGTCCGGGTCGGCGCTGTAGACGTAGTCGAGGTCGACGTGGACCACGCGCTGCGGGGGCTCGGGCCAGACCCGTTCGATCTCGTCGACGAACTCGCCGAGGTCGGGGCTCGATTCGACGATGATGCGACGGATCCGGTCGAGCGGATCGCCCGCCGCGTTGACGCCGCCCTCGAGCGTGAGCATCAGAGGCATGCCGAGTTCGCGCGCGATTCGTTGCGTCGCGACGTTGTAACGGCCGTACGGCCAGACCATCGCGCGCGGCGCCTTGCCGGTTTCGCGTTCGATCAGGCGCGCGTTGCGCTGCAGGTCGTCGCGGATGCGCGCGAGCCACGCCTCGTCGCTCTCGTAGCTGCGGGTGGACGGGTCGTAGATCCTCGCGACCCCTGCGGGCTGCCCGTTGCCCTGCGGGTTGGCGATCACGCCGCGATGCAGCGCATAGGAGTGCGAGGCGACCTCCACCAGGCCCGAGGCCATCATCTCGCGCACCTGCGCCCACGACAGGAAGGTTTCGCGTGACACCTTCTTCCCGTCGTAGTCGACCGTGGTGCCGGCAGGCGCATCCATCCAGCTGCCGACCAGCGCGATCACCGCCGGATACCCGAACAGCTTCAGCACCGGGTAGACGTGCGCGTGGAAATCCGCATAACCGTCGTCGAAGCTGAGCAGCACGGCCTTGTCCGGCAGCGCGGCGCCGCCCTCGCGCGCCCGGGCGATCTGCTCGAGGCTGACCGGCCGATAGCCGTTCTCGCGCAGCCAGCTGAACTGCGCGATCAGGTGCGAGATCTCCACGCCGTAACGGCCGGCGCCGGGCGCCGCGGCCGGCAGGCCGTCGCCGGGTACTTCGTGGTACGACAGCGCGAGGAACGCGCCCGGCGCCATGGCCGGTTCGCGCGCCGACGCCTGCGCCGGCGCGAGCAGCGGTGCGAATGCAGCCACCAGCAGGCACAGACCGCGACACAGCGATGCGAGCTTCACCTCAGAATCTCCCGTTGACGCTGAGCGTCGCGAAGCTTCGGCCGCTGCGTTCGCCGTCGTACGGCCGCAGCAGCCGCCCGATGCCGTAGCGCAGGTACAGGCGACGATCGAACTCCCAGACGTGCTCGTACGACAGACCGAGCACCGCGCCGCTGCCGAAGTCCTCCTGCGAATAGCTGCCGACCGTCGCGGCCAGGCGCTGCCGGAAGCTGCGCTCGTAGCGCCGCCAGGTGAGCCACTCCGCTGCGGCCTCGACGCTCGCGGTGACGTCGCTGGCCGGGTTGAAGTACGGCGCGCCGTCGAGCGAGTTGCGCGACGCGCCGAGCCAGGCCGTGGTCTCGAAGCGCCAGCGCGGCGTGCTCGTCCAGCGCTCGAACCACGAGGCCCAGCCGGCCGTGCGATCGTTGCCGTCGCTGAATCCGAGGCGGTTCGCGCCCGCGGCGAAACTGCGCGACTCGTTCACCGCGTAGCGTACGGTGGCTGCCGCTTCGTTCGCGCGCACGCCGGCGCGCCAGGCCTGCATCGGCAGGTTGGCCGAGACGGTACTGCCGAGCAGTTCGACCGACCAGCGGTCGCCGAACTGCCGGGCGGCGCTCGCTTCGAGGCCGGTGCGCCCAGACGAACCGTCGGTCACGGCGGCCGTCAGCCGGAGATCGCGGGCCCGATATTCCGCGCCGAGCCCTTCGCGGTGCCAGCGCACACTGTCGCCGGCGAAGTCGGCGTGCGCAATCGAACTCTGGGCAAAGACGCGCCATCGATCACGAAGTGGCTGCGTGTAGACGCGGGCGTCGAGTCGCCAGTCGTCGGTTCCGGTGGGCGTGGCGTCGCTCGATCGCCCGAAGCCGGCGCTCGACTCGAACTCGCGCATGCGATGCACGGTCCACAGGTCCTGCGCGCGCTTCACGCGGCTGTCGTCGGGGCGCCGGTCGAGCGCTTCGCCGAGTTGCGCCCGGGCTTCGGCCCACGCGTGCACGTCGAGCAGCGGCTGGACGCGCTCGGCGTGCAGCCCCGCGTTTCCGGGGTCGACCGCCAGCGCGCGGCGAAACTCCTCGTCGGCCAGGCGGGGCCAGCCGCGCGCATGCGCGGTGGAACCGAAAGCCTCGCGCACCCCGGCGTTGTACGGATATGCGTCGCGCAGCGCGTGCGCCATGCGCTCGGCGTCGTCGAGGCGGTCGCCGAAGACGCGACCGAGCACCGCAGCGGAGCGGGCGGTCACGGCGTCGGCGTTGCCACGGTGCGCCGAACGCAGCGGCGCAGTGCGCGCGGCAAGCGCATCGGCATGCGCGATCGCCTCGTCGAGGCGCTCGCTCTCGACCAGCGCGAAGAACAGGCCGAGCGAAGCGGCGAAGTCGTCCGGCTGCACCTGCAGGGTTGCACGGTACAGGGTTGCCGCTTCCTCGGGCCGCCGCACCGTGAGCATCGCGTCGGCGGCCGAAGCCAATGCGTACGCCGGCACCGCAATGCCGGCATCGCGCAGGCTCTGGTAGAGCGCCACCGCGTCTTCGGGGCGGCGGCGCAGTTCGAGCGCCACGATCCGGTCCGCGAGCAGCCGGCGCTCGGAGGCGTCGAACGCCGCGGGTGTTGTGCCCGTCGAGCCACTCCGTGCAGCGGCGAGCCGCGCCGCCGCGCCGTCGCTGCGCTGGAGCGCGCGGTCGAGCCAGGCGAAGCGGGCTTCGCCTGATTCGATGCGCTCCTGGATGCGCCCCCAGCGAATCTCGATCGCGGCCTGGTCATCGGCGATCGCGGCAGCTTCCGCGGCCGACAGCAGGCCGGGATGCCGAGCCGCGAAGGCGGCCGCGAGGCCGGGCGCTCCGAGGCGGGCGGTGGTGCGCACGAGGCCGGCCTGCGCGTCTTTCGACTGCGGGTCGGTCGCGAGCGCTTCCTGGTACTTCGACAGTGCGGCCGGCCACTCGCCAGCCGACTCGGCCACGTTCGCCCGCGCAACCAGCAGGCCGGCGCGGTCCGCGCCCGTCGGCGCCGCCGCGAGCGCTTCGTCGAGCAGCCGGCGGGCCTCGTCGTGCCGACCGCGATCGGACAGCGTCAGCGCGAGCCCGATCCGGCTCGCCTGGCGCTCGGGATGCGCCGAGACCGAGCGCCGATAGACCGATTCCGCGAGATCGAATCGCTTCAGGTTTCGCGCCGAACGGCCGATGCTTTCGAGCGCGTATGCGGGCGCGCCGGCCAGATCGAGCCCGGAAGCGCGGGCCAGTGCCTGCGCGTCTTTGCCAGCCCAGCCGAGCACGACGATCCTGTCGAACGCGATCCGCAGGTCGTGCGGGCGTGCGGCCGCCAGGCGTTCGAGTGCGGCGAGCGCGTTCGCGTAGTCGCCGCTGCGGGCCAGCGCGATGGCCGCCTCATGGGAGTCGGGGCCTTGGGCCGCCGCGGGGTACGCAACCAGCATCGAGAACGCGAGCGCCGTCGCGCTGTTGCGCAGGCGGCGCGCGGCTCGGATGACCGACAGGGTGGACACGGATCGAAAGAGACACAAGGGAAACGATTCCGGCGCAGCCTATCGCACGCTTGCTGCAATGCAGTGGCAATTCGCACAGGCATCCGATCGGCGTGCGCGACTACAGCCGTAGAGCCGACGAGCGGGTGCGGGCGTTGTTGCAACGAGACCACATCCACCGTGACCGGCGCCCTGGCCACCGGGCTTTACATACCCAGTGGGGTATGAGACCATCATACCCCGTCAGGTATATGGCATCCTCGGGTTCCAGAATGAACACAAACCGATTCCGCATCGTCGCGGCTCTCTTCTCGGCACTGGCCTGGCTGGGCGGGCCGGCAGCGGTCGCCGCTGCCCAGGAGCCGATGGTGCCGACCGTCACCGTGAGGCCGGGCGCAGTCGGTGTCGGCCTCGAACTCGATGGCACGCTGCAGGCCGTACGCCAGAGCACCGTGGCGGCGCAGGTGCCAGGCAACGTCGTCCAGTTGCTGGTGCGGGCCGGCGATGCGGTACGTGCCGGGCAGGTGCTGGCGCGCATCGACGAGCGCGACGCGCAGGCCGGACTGGCGCGCAGCGACGCGGCGGTCGCCCAGTCGCAGGCCGAACTGGCGAACGCGCAGGCGCACTACGAGCGCAGCCGACAGCTGCGTGCGCAAGGCTTCGTCAGTCAGGCCGCGCTCGACGTCGCGCAGGCGCAATTCCACGCCGCGCAGGCGGCCCAGCGTCAGGCGCAGGCCGGTCGCAGCCAGGCGGCGCTCGCGCGCAGCTTCACCACCGTGACCGCCCCGTACGACGGCCTGGTGCTGGCCACCCACGTCGAGGCTGGCGATCTCGCCGCGCCGGGTCGCCCGATCGTCACCATCTACGCGCCGCAGCCGATCCGGGCGGTCGCCTACGTGCCTGCCTCCCAGCAGGCGCTGGCGCGCGGCGCGCAACGCATCCGGGTGCGGCTGCCTTCCGGAGACTGGGTGACGCCTTCGGCGACCACCGGCCTGCCGGGCGCCGACCCGGTTTCCCAGACGGTCGAGTTCCGGCTCGACCTGCCGGCGGCCGCAGTGGCCGGCGCGGTGCCGGGGCAGAGCGTGCGCGTGCGCTTCGCGGGCGGTTCGTCCGAGCGGCTCACGGTGCCGGCTGCAGCGGTGTTGCGGCGCGGTGAACTGACCGGCGTCTACGTCGCGCGCGACCAGACCTTCGTGCTGCAGGCGGTGCGCGTGGGCGCCGATCACGCCGATGCCGGCGTCGAGGTGCTCGCCGGCCTCCAGGCGGGCGATCGGGTCGCGATCGACCCGGTCAAGGCCGGTCTGGCCGGTGCAAGGCCGGCACCTGCCGACGCAGCGCGCTGAAATGGACCGCCAGACACCGATGAACCCGCACGACTCCGCCGGCAGCGCCGCCACGGCCCCGCAACTCGGCGTGTCGGGGCGCATCGCGCGCGCCTTTCAGGCCAATGCGATCACGCCGCTGCTCGCGCTGGTGGCGCTGCTGCTCGGCGTGTTCGCGGTACTGGTCACGCCGCGCGAGGAGGAGCCGCAGATCAACGTGACCATGGCCAACGTGCTGATCCCCTTCCCCGGGGCGTCGAGCACCGACGTGCAGAACATGGTCGCGCGTCCGGCCGAGCAGGTGCTCTCGCAGATCGCCGGCATCGAGCACACCTATTCGATCGCGCGCCCGGGGCTCGCGGTGCTCACCGTGCAGTTCCAGGTCGGCGTGCCGCGCACCGAGGCGCTGGTGCGGCTGTACGACGTGCTGAACGCCAACCAGGACTGGCTGCCGCGCGACCTGGGCACGCTCACGCCGATCGTGCGGCCCAAGGGCATCGACGACGTGCCGGTGCTCGCGGTGACGCTGTGGCGTCGCGACGCGGGTCCCGCGGTCGAGCTCGAGCGCATCGCGCACGCGATGGAGGTCGAGCTCAAGCGTGTGCCCGGAACCCGCGAAGTGCAGA
The DNA here is from genome assembly GCA_003577305.1 of Burkholderiales bacterium. GTDB lineage: Bacteria > Pseudomonadota > Gammaproteobacteria > Burkholderiales > Burkholderiaceae_E > Zeimonas. The sequence continues at coordinate 109,871 of QEVL01000003.1, read as the reverse complement.
CGGTCGGCGGCCCGGGCCGCGTGGTGAGCGTCGCACTCGATCCTGCGCGGCTGCGCGAGCGCGCGCTCGACCTGGCGCATCTGCGCCAGGTGCTGGCCGCGGCCAACCTGGGCATGCCGGCGGGCAGCGTGGCCGATCCATCGGGCACCGGCATGCTCGAGGTGCAGACCGGCGAGTTCCTTCGTTCGGCCGACGACGTCGGCTCGCTGGTGGTCGGCGTGCACGGCAACCGCCCGGTCTACCTGCGCGAAGTCGCGCGCATCGAGGCGGGTGCCGCGCAGCCGCAGCATTACGTGTGGTTCACGCAGGGCGCCGGCGCGAGCGCCGGGCAGGGCGACGCGGCGACCACGCCGGCGCAGACGCAGGCCGAACGCGCTGTCGCGGTAGGCCAGGTGCATCCGGCGGTCACGCTCAGCGTGACCAAGAAGCCGGGCGAGAACGCGGTCGACGTGGCGCGCGCCGCGCGTGCGCGGCTCGACGAACTGCGCAACAGCCTGCTGCCGCCCGACGTCGAAGCGACCGTGACGCGCGACTATGGGCAGACCGCAGCGGAGAAGGCCAACAAGCTGATCCAGAAGCTCGCGTTCGCCACCGGCTCGGTGATCCTGCTGGTCGGTCTCGCGCTGGGCAGGCGCGAGGCGATCATCGTCGGCGCGGCGGTGATGCTCACCCTCACCGTGACGCTGTTCGCGTCGTGGGCCTGGGGCTTCACGCTGAACCGCGTGTCGCTGTTCGCGCTGATCTTCTCGATCGGCATCCTGGTCGACGACGCGATCGTGGTCGTGGAGAACATCCATCGCCACCAGCAACTCGAGCCGCATGCGCGCCTCGTCGACATCATTCCGCGCGCGGTCGACGAGGTCGGCGGCCCCACGATCCTCGCCACGCTCACGGTGATCGCGGCACTGCTTCCGATGGCCTTCGTCACCGGCCTGATGGGCCCGTACATGAGCCCGATTCCGATCAACTCGAGCATGGGCATGGCCCTGTCGCTGGCGATCGCGTTCACGGTGACGCCGTGGCTGGCGCTCAGGCTGATGAAGCATCACGCAGCGCACGAGGGCACCGCCGGCGCGGCCGCACAGGCCACCGCTGGCCGGCTGCAGCGCGTCTTCGTCGCGCTGCTCGATCCTTTCCTGCGCAGCGCCCGCAAGCGCTGGCTGCTCGCCGCCGGCGTGCTCGGCGCAATGACGCTGTCGGTCGGCCTCGTGGCGGTGCAGTGGGTCGTGCTGAAGATGCTGCCGTTCGACAACAAGAGCGAGTTCCAGCTGGTGGTGGACATGCCCGCAGGCACGCCGCTGGAGGACACGACCGCGGTGTTGCACGAGCTGGGCACGTTCCTCGCGAAGCAGCCCGAGGTGCGCGACCTGCAGGGCTACGCGGGCACCGCGTCGCCGATCACCTTCAACGGGCTGGTGCGCCAGTACTACCTGCGCGCCGAGGCGGAACTGGGCGACATGCAGGTGAACCTGGTCGACAAGGCGCATCGCGACGACCAGAGTCACGCGATCGCGTCGCGGCTGCGTCCGGAGCTCGACCGCATCGCCGCGCGCCACGGCGCGCGTCTGAAGGTGGTCGAGGTGCCCCCCGGTCCGCCGGTGCTCTCGCCGATCGTCGCCGAGGTCTACGGGCCCGACGAGGCGGGCCGCAGCGAGCTGGCGCGGCGCATCGCGGGCGCGTTCGGCGCCACCGCGCACATCGTGGGCATCGACACCACGGTGAAGGCCGACGCGCCGCGCGCGTTCCTGCGCGTGCAGCGCTCGCGCGCCGAGGCGCTGGGCATCCCGGTGGCGACGATTGCCCAGACGGTGCACGGCGCGCTCTCGGGGGTCGACGCGGCCTGGCTGCACGACGGCTACAGCAAGTATCCGGTGCCGGTGCGGCTGCAACTGCCGCGCGAATCGCAGGTGGGGCTCGACGCGCTGCTTGCGCTGCCGCTGAAGGCGGCCAACGGCAAGATGGTGCCGCTGTCCGAACTGGTGCGCATCGAGCGCGGCGTGATCGACAAGCCGCTGTACACGAAAGACCTGCAACCGGTGCAGTACGTGCTCGGCGACATGGGCGGCGGCGTCGACTCGCCGCTGTACGGCCTGTTCGGCATCCGGGGCGCGCTCGCCGACGCCGCGCTGCCCGACACCGGCGCGCTGGGCGAATACTGGATCCGCCAGCCCGGCGATGCGTGGAAGCAGTACGCGATCAAGTGGGACGGCGAGTGGCAGATCACCTACGAGACCTTCCGCGACATGGGCGCGGCCTACGCGGTGGGACTGATCCTGATCTACCTGCTGGTAGTGGCGCAGTTTCGCTCGTATCTGATGCCGCTGATCATCATGACGCCGATCCCGCTGACGATCGTCGGCGTGATGCCGGGCCATGCGCTGCTCGGCGCGCAGTTCACCGCCACCTCGATGATCGGGATGATCGCGCTGGCCGGCATCATCGTGCGCAACTCGATCCTGCTGGTCGACTTCATCGAGCTGCAGCTCGCGGAAGGCGTGGCGTTCCGCGACGCGGTGATCCGTTCGGCGGCGGTGCGCGCGCAGCCGATCGCGCTGACCGGGCTGGCCGCGATGATCGGCGCGTTCTTCATCCTGGACGACCCGATCTTCAACGGCCTGGCGGTCGCCCTGATCTTCGGCATCCTGGTGTCGACGCTGCTCACGCTGGTGGTGATCCCGGTGCTGTTCTACGCGGTCTACCGCAAGCGCCACGAGGTCGAGGTCGCGTGACGGTTTTCCCTTCCCTTTCCTTCGTCAACCCTGAATGGAGTCTCACATGAACGTCGAACGCATGATCCGCATCTTCGCGGGTTCGTTCATCCTGGTTTCCCTTGCGCTGGCCGTCGAGGGCAGCCCGCTGTTCGTCTCGAAGTGGTTCCTCGCGGTCACCGCGTTCGTCGGACTGAACCTGTTCCAGTTCGGCTTCAGCAACCGGTGCCCGCTGGGCATGATCCTGAAGCGGCTGGGCGTGCCCGACACGCCGTCGACCTGCGCGCGCTGAGCGCCGAGGCGGGCTTCGTGGCGCAAATCCTCGCATCTGGGAGACAATCGGGGTGAATTCCACGAACGATCCCTGCACCATGACCGTACTCAAGGACGAAGCCTCCCGCACCGACCTGCTCAACCGACTGCGCCGTGCCGAAGGGCAGTTGCGCGGCATCCAGCGGATGATCGAGGAGGGCGAAGACTGCATGCAGATCGCCCAGCAGATCTCGGCGGTGCGCAAGGCGCTCGACAGCGCCTACGTGCGGATGACGGTCTGCTTCATGGAACAGGAGCTGTCGTCGAAGATGCGTGACGCCAAGGGCCGTCCGGCCGATCTCGGCCAGCTGCTGGGCAACGTCGAAGTGCTGCTGGGGAAAGTCCGCTAGCATCGCGCCCGTGCTATGGTTGGCTGCGCCGGACACTCGTGCGCAGCCGCCATGCACTGGCCCTTCTCGTTGTCACCCCTCGAGCACGGCGCCTTCGTTTTCGTGGGGTTGCTGCTCTACGTGATGGTCACCCGCATCGGCAAGCAGCGCCGGCAGCCGTCGGCCGCGCTCGCCTGGGTGATGTCGATCACACTGCTGCCCTACCTGGGCATTCCGCTCTTCCTGGCGTTCGGCACGCGCAAGCTCGCGCGGGCGCGGCGCCGGGCGTTGGCGCGCGTGCCGGCGCCTGGTGGCGTCGACGGACCCGACTGGGCGCTCACGCTGCTGGCCGCGCTCGGCGTGCCGCAGCCGATGCGCAATGCCTCGGTCGATTTTCACGGCGACGGCGAAGCGGCGCTGCGCGAGCTGCTGGCGCTGATCGACGGCGCGCGCGACTACGTCGACCTGTGCACTTTCGTGCTCGCCGACGACCTGGTGGGCGACGCGGTTTCCGTCGCGCTGGCGCGCGCTGCCGGCCGCGGGGTGCAGGTGCGCGTGCTGCTCGACGCGATCGGCGGGTTGCGCACCCCGCGACGCCTTGCGCGCCAGTTGCGCGCAGGCGGGGTGCAGCTGCGCTGGTTCATGCCGGTGCTGCGCAATCCGGTGCGCGGCCGCACCAACCTGCGCAACCATCGCAAGCTCGCGGCAATCGATGGCTGTTGCGTCTGGAGCGGTGGGCGCAACCTCGCGGCCGAGTATTTCGTCGATCAGCCCGGCCGCGCCGCCTGGTGCGACCTGAGCTTCGTCGTCCGCGGCCCGCTCGCGGCGCAGGCGCACGAGACCTTCGAGCACGATTGGGCCGATGCGCGCGGCAAGCCGCCGCGGGCGGCGCCGGCGACGATTGCGCCGGCCCGGGCCGAGGCTGGCGCTTGCGCGCAGCTGGTGCCCAGCGGCCCCGACCATGCCGACGACACGGTGCACGCGCTGCTGCTGGCCGCCGCGTATCATGCGCGCACGCGGATCCTGGCGGTGACGCCTTACTTCATCCCCGACGACGCGCTGCTCGCGGCATGGAGCATCGCCTGCCGGCGCGGCGTGCAGCTGACCATGGTCGTGCCGGCGCGCTCGAATCACCGGATGGCCGACTGGGCGCGCGAACGCGCGCTGCGCGTGCTGGCCGAGGCCGGCGCGCAGGTGATGCTGCATCCGGCGATGATCCACGCGAAAGCGGTGGTCGTCGACCGGCAGCTCGCGCTGTGCGGATCGGCCAACCTGGACGGGCGCAGCCTGTTCGTGAACTTCGAGCTGATGACCGCGTTCTACGGCGCCGACGAGATCGCCTGGCTCGCGGCCTGGATCGAGGCGCAGGCGGGGCGCTCGGCGCCCTACGAGGCGCGCTCGCCGTCGTGGGGCCGCGACGTGCTCGAGGGCGTCGTCCGGTCGGTGGGGTTCCAGCTCTGACCGTGCGGGTCAGTCGGCCAGGCGGCCGAGCGTCGCGACCGCGATCGTCAGGAACCCCAGCCCGAGATTGAGCGCGACCAGGCGGCGGATCGAGTCGAGCGCAGTCGCGGCCTTCGGCCACTCGCTCGCAGCGATCGCGCTGCGCATCCGCGGATGCAGCCGCAGCGCGATCACCGCGAACACCACGGTCATCAGCGCCGCGATCGCGGCCATCAGGTTCCACGACAGCGGCGGCCTGCCCCCCGATGTGATCAGCGCGGCGAACATCGCCAGTCCGCTGCCCCACAGCAGCACCAGCGACGCACCGACCAGCACGAAGAAGCGACCGAGCGCGGCGCTCATCAGCGGCAGGCGCTGCGGCGGCTGCAACGTGGCCAGGGCTGCCGGTCGCAGGCTGAAGTGCGCGAACACCATGCCGCCGATCCAGACGACGATTGCGGCGAGGTGCAGGAACAGCCAGAGTTCGGTCATGGGTCAGTGCGCGATCGGGATTCCGGTTTCGCGCCGCCAGGCGCGATGGCGGTCGAAGTACTCGGCGCGCAGATGGCGCCGCCAGGCGCCGGTCTCGTGCGCGAGCGGCCGCACCGCGTCGGCAATCGCCTGCACGAGCGCGGCTGGCACGCCGGTGTCGGCCGGCTGGAGCGCCGAGACGATCACGCGATCGCCTTCGGCCGCGCCGGCATCGAACGCCGCCCGCAGCGTGAGGCCGCAGTGCGCGACTCGCGGCGAGCGCAGCGCTTCGCGGTATGCGGCGATGCGCTCGTCGAAATAGGCGAGCGCATCCCAGTCGTCGTCGGCGACCGGCGGGCGCTCGCGCGCGAAGCCTGCGCGAATGCCGGCGATGTCGATCGAAACGCGCACCAGGATGACCGGCATCACGCGCGCCTGTGGCCGGGGCGACACGCGGTCTCAGGCGCCGGCCGGCCGGCGCGCGATCATGTTGACCGCGCGCATCGTCATGACCGGCTCGTTGCGCTGGTTGAGCACCTCGATCAGCGAGCGCACCACGCCCCGGTCGGGCTTCGAGCTCGAAGCGCGCGCCTCCTCGACCGTGACCCGCACGGTGAGCGTGTCGCCGGGGCGCACCGGCCGCGGCCAGCGCAACTCCTCCGGGCCCGGCGAGGCGATGCTGGAGGCGGGCGACAGGTAGTTCACTGCGTACAGCCGCATCATCAGGCCGCAGGTGTGCCAGCCGCTGGCGATGATGCCGCCGAAGGGCCCGCGCGCGGCAAGCTCGGGATCGGTGTGGATCGGCTGCGGATCGAAGCGGCGCGCGAACTCGAGCACCTCGGCCTCGTCGACCGCCACGGTGCCCAGCTCGTGCACCGAACCGGGGACGTAGTCTTCGAACCAGCGGTCTGCCATCTGTCGCTCCTTCGAGTCGTCGTTCGGACGGATTCCGTTGCGCTCGTGAAACGCGCGCAGAGCCGCCTGATAGGCCTGGATCTCCTGCGGCGCGACCGGCTCGCCGCATTCGTAGCAGGCGCCGGTCATGCGGTCGAACCAGCGACAGCCGCAGGCGTTGCAGGCCAGCTCGGGCGCGCCGGCCGGATTCTCGAAGATCACCGGCAGGCCCCCATGAACGCCAGGCCGAGCGCCTCGAGGAAATCCTCGTAACCGTCGTCGAGCAGTTGCGACTTCGGCGCGAGCACGTAGAGCAGCATGCCGCCCTGGCGCAGTTGCAGCTTCATTTGCCCGAGCGCGTTCTCGCCCAGTCGTGCATGCACCTCGGCGAGGGCCTCCGGCTCGGCAACGAACAGCACCGCCACGCCGCAATCGGCGAAGCCGCCGAAGCGGCGCCACTCGGCGCGCATCGCGCCGCGGCGTCGTGTCCAGACGAGCATCGTGCCGTCGCCCGCATCGGCGGCCGCGCGCGGCACGATGCCCACCGCGCAGCCCTCGGCCCAGGCTTCGAACAACCCTGCGTGCCGCCCGAGCAGCGCCTGCCAGCCGGCCAGGTCGGACCAGGCCGCCGCCTCCGGGGCTGCCGCGGACGCGGGTCCGGGGTCGGGCCCGGTGGCGGCTTCAGAGGCGGGCGCCGAGGCGGAAGCCATCGTGGATCGCCTGCGTGAGCCCCCGTGGCACGAGCGAGTCGCCGCAGCCGTGCAACTCGTCGATCATCCATTCGAGCTCGTGGAACAACTCCTGATTGGGGCGCCTTGCGACTGCCGCGATCACGGTGTCGGCCGGCAGGAACTCTTCGGTGCCTTCGGCGTTGCGGATCTTCACGCCACCGTCGCCGATCGCGAGCACCTTCGCACTGGTGCGCGTGGGTATGCCCAGCTCCTCGATCCACGCGGTGTGCCGCCACTTGAACGAAGGCATCACGTCACCGGCGATGCGTTTTTCGCTGTCGACGACGGTGACCTCGCGGCCGTGGTTCTGCTTCAGCGATTCGGCGAGCGTGAGCCCGATCTTGCCGCCGCCGAGCACGACGATGCGCTCGCCCGGAACCACCTTCTCCGCGGCGACGTCGAGCGCATCGACCAGCAGCCCGGGCTGCGTGCACTCGGGCAGCAGCAGCCGGTCGATGCGCGCGCCGGTGGCCACCACTGCCACGTCGAACCGATGCAGCATCGTGCGCATCGCTTTCGGGTCGATCGTGGTGTTCAGGCGCACCTCGATGTTCAGCGCCTCGGCCATGTTGCGGTAGTAATCGACGACGCTCGCCAGGTCTTCGCTGTTGGCGAGGTCGTTCCTGGCGTAGCCGGCGAGCGCGCCGCCGATCGCCGCGCCGCGCTCGAAGACGATGACGTCGTGGCCACGCCGCTTCGCGGTGATCGCGCATTCCATTCCGGAGGGACCGGCGCCGATCACCATGATTTTCTTCGGCACCGGTGCCGGCGTGACCTGGTAGGCCGGGTCGTACTCGTGGCCGAGCTGGGGGTTGCGCGTGCAGGTGTAGGGCAGGTCGCGGAACAGCCGCGACAGGCAATTCAGCGAGCCGATGCAGCGCTTCACCAGGTGCATCTTGCCGGCCTGCGCCTTGCGCACCAGGTCGGGGTCGGCGAGCATCGGGCGGCACACCTCCCAGAAGTCGAACTCGCCGTCCTCGATGCACCGGTTGGCCATCGCCGGATCGGGCAGCCGGTTGCCGAACGCGATCGGCGTGTCGGGCAGCAGCTTCTTCGCGCGCGCCGCGAGCCGGTTCCAGTACCCCGGCGCGATGTCGCGCCCGATCGAGGATTCCGGGGCCTCCTGCCAACCCACGGTGACGCTGATCATGTCGACGCCGTGCCCGGCCGCCATCTGCATCAGCTCGAAGCACTCGTCCTCGGTGTTGCCGCCCCAGCGGTCCATCAGTTCGTTGCCGTTCAGCCGCACCACGAGCGGCGCGTCGCCCTGCGCCTGCTTGATCGCGTCGATCAGCTCGCACATGAAGCGCCCGCGGTTTTTCAGCGAGCCACCGTACTCGTCGGTGCGCCGGTTGGTGAACTTCGAGTTGAAGTTCGCCAGCAGGTAGCCCATGAAGCTGGTGATCTCGGTGCCGTCGAAGCCGGCCTTCAGCGAACGCTTCGCCGCGTCGGCGTGCTGCCGGATCGTTTCGCGGATCTGCTCCTTCGTGATCTCGCGCGGCGGGCGGAAGTGCGGCAGCGTCTGCGGCACGATCGACGGCTGGATGCAGTAGCCGAGATCGATGCCCCCGTAGCGCCCGGCGTGCAGGATCTGCTGGATCGCGATCGCGCCCGCGTCGTGGATCCAGCCGGCGATCTTCTCGAACCCGGGCAGGAAGCGGTCGTCGTGCAGCGCCACCTGCCTGAAGTAGCCCTTGCCCTCGCCGAGCGGATCGGGATACGCGCCCTGGTTGGTGATGATGCCGCACTGCGTGCCGGCGATCACCTGCATGCGGCCGAACTCGCGCACCGTGATCGTGCCGTCGCGCCCGTTGTAGTTCGACACGCAGCAGGCGCCGTACTTGATGCGGTTGCGGCTTTCGAGCTTGCCCCACTTCGCGGGCTCGAACAGCCGGTTCAGGGTCCGGGTCATCGTGTCATTCCTCGTCGTTGTTCTTCGGCTGCGACCCCTTCCGGGGGCGCCGCGATCGCCGGGCGACCAGGCCTCGGTCGATGTTACGGGGAACGCTGTCGTGCGCAAGCGCGATCGGCCGATCGACTTGTCATGCATCAAGACGCCGGGATTTGCCCGTGCCGGAGAGGCCGGAAACGCGGGTGTCAGCGTCGCTCGCGCAGCGTGCGCACCTGCTTCGCGATCAGGTGCGCGGCGCGGTCGATTTCCTCTTCGGTGTTGAAGCGCCCGATGCCGAAGCGGTCCACCGGGAGCACGGTGAGCGCCCATCCGTCGGCCTCGAGACGCCTGCAGGCGTCGAGGACCGAGCGGTGCTCGATCGCGCTGGTGACCAGGTGCGCGCCGGGCCGCCGCTGCGCGCAGCCCTTGATCGCCAGCGCGTTCGACTCGGTTGCGCCCGCGGTGAACACGACCTCCGAATAGCTCGCCCCGATCGACTGCGCGACGCGCTCGCGCGCCTGCTCGACCGCGGCGGCAGCGGTGCGGCCGGGTGCGTGGCTGCGGCTCGACGCATTGCCGTAGTGCTCGCTGAAGTACGGCAGCATTGCATCGAGCACGCGCGGATCGACCGGCGTGGTCGAATGGTGGTCGAGATAGATCGGGTGGGTCATGGGTCGGTCGGGGCCTGCGGGTTCGCGGGCCCGCGTGTTCGTCAGGATAGCGCCCAGTAGCGGCGAAGCCCGGGCGGTTGGGCCGCCCCGGGGAAGAGCCTACCCCCGACTGCGCGGCGATCGCGACGCGCCGGGCGTTGCTGCGGGGCAGCTGCGCTACCGCGGCCTGCCTTCGAATCGTCGCCGCAGCGAGCTACGTTGGGAGCGAACCGATGACCGGCGAAATCGACATCGTGACTCGGATGCGAAGCTTGACCGTGCCACGACTTTCGGTTTATCGTGCGAGCGCGGCAACTCGATAGTTCTGTAGCAATACTCATGAGTACAAAAGCAGGTGGGGAGGCGACGTGAGAGATGCACTCACCATGGGATCGGTCGTGCGTCGGTCGGCCGAGCTCTATTCCAGTCGTGTCGCGATGATCTTCGAGGACGAGCGCTGCACTTTTCGCGAGTACAACAGCCGGGTCAACCGAAGCGCGCAGCTCCTTCTGAAGTTGGGTCTGAAGAAGGGAGACCACTTTGCGATACTCGGCCGAAACTCGATCCGGTATCTGGAGTTGTGCCACGCATCGGCAAAAGTGGGGACAGTCTTTGGCCCGTTGAACTGGCGCCTGGCGCCCGGCGAGTTGTCCTTCATCGCCAACGACGCCGACAACAAGGTTCTGTTCGTCGAAGCCTCGCTGCAGGAGCTTGCCGCGAAGTTTCAGGCTGACATCCCGAACATCCGGATCGTCGTATACGGCGGCGGGCTGTCGATCCCGTATGCGGAGCACTACGACGTCCTCGTTTCGGATTGTCAGGACATCGAGCCAGATATCGACGTCAATGCCGACGACGAGGCCGTCATCATGTACACGTCGGGAACGACGGGACTGCCAAAGGGAGCGGTGCTGACACACGGCAACATCGTCTGGGACTCGCTTTTCGCATTGACCTATGCCCCACCGGTCAAGGGCGACTGCTTTCTGCTGTCGATGCCGATGAGTCACGTCAGTGGGCTTCATACGCAGACGACGACTTTCCTCGCTCGCGGTTTCCCGATGGTAATCATGAGTCAGTGGGAGCCGGAGCGCGCCTGCCGGCTGATCGAGAGGCACCGGGTCACGATCGCGTACATCCTGGTAACGCCGCTGCTGCAATTGCTCGATTCAGGGGCTGCGAGGCGATACGACCTTTCTTCGTTGCGCCAGGTCTTGACCGCTGCAGCAAAGTACACACCAGAGATGGTCTCACGGGCAATGAACGAGCTCGGGATCGAGAGCATCCTCTTCATGTACGGACTGACGGAAGCAGCGCCAATCGTGACAACCACGCAGCTTTCGGCGCAGATGATTGTCAAGCCCAACACGCTCGGCGCCCCGGTCTGGTATTGCGACGCGAAGGTCGTCGACGACGACGACGTGGAGCTGCCTCGCGGTCAGGTCGGCGAAATCATTGTTCGCGGCCCGAACGTGTTCAAAGGCTATTACAAGCGGCCGGAGGCGAATGCATCCACTCTGAGGAATGGATGGCTACACACGGGCGATCTCGGTTATATGGATACCGAGGGATTCATGTTCTTCGTCGATCGCAAGAAGGACATGATCAAGTCCGGAGGAGAGAACGTCTATTCGCTGGAAGTCGAACTCGCTTTGCAGCGCGCGGTCCCTGAACTGGCGGAGGTCGCTGTCGTCGGCGTACCGGACGCCAAGTGGGGCGAGATGGTAACGGCGTTCGTAGTACTCAAGGACGGCCAGATGATCACCGAGGCACAGGTCATCGATCGCGCCCGCACGGTCCTCGGAGGGTTCAAGATTCCCAAGCGCGTCGTATTCGAGCCCGAGCTGCCGAAGAACGTTTCAGGCAAGGTTCTCAAGCGCTCGCTGCGCGATCGAGCCTGATTGCGTCTGCGTAGCGAAACCATGGCTTCACGAAGTGTAAAGGTCGTTGGCGACGGCCACGTGGGACGCATCCATCTGAACCGTCCGCACGTGCGCAACGCATTCGACAGGTCTCTGATCGAGGAACTCGCTGAAGCTGCTCGGTGGCTCGATCGGCAGCGGCAGGTGAAGGTCGTCGTCGTTTCGGGCGAAGGAAGATCCTTCTGTTCGGGCTTTGACCTGAAGCAGTTCTCCGAGACTTCCGTTCCCGAGGACGTGCGCGAGGTCATCGACGCGGGTCGGCAGATGGTCGAAACCATCGCCCGGATGCGTGCGATCACGATTGCATCGGTCCAAGGAAGCTGTGTCGGAGGCGGAATTCTGCTGGTGCTCGCGTGCGATTTCCGATTTGCCGGCGAGAGCGCGGAGTTCTTCCTGCCGGAAACCGATCTTGGAATACCGCTTGCCTGGGGCGGGGTTCCCTGGTTGATTCGGGAGATCGGCCCGGCGGCAACTGCCGACCTCATTCTCAGTTGCCGGCGGGTGACCGCCGCGGAAGCGCTTGGCCTGCGGCTGCTCAATGCGGTCCACGAAGACGGGAGTCTCGTCGAGCAGGTCGACGCCTACGCGCAACGGCTGTGCCGCCACGCTGCGATCGTGTTGGAGACCACAAAGGCGCAGATCGCTGCGGCCAGGCGCAGCCTCGCTCCCGATCATTACACCTTCTGCGATGCACATCTTGCGTACTCGGCGCTTCGAGACCGCGAAGCGTTCGACGGGCGCAGCAAGCACATTGCAAGAGACATCCCCGCCCGCGCAAGACGCTGATGGGTTGATGCGGCGGCCGCTGGACAGAACCGAGAACCAAGCTCACCTCAGGAGGAAGGCACAATGGAAATGCCAAAGACGAAGGCGCTCGCGCTGGCGGCAGCAACGTTGATCGTCGGACTTGGAGCCGGCGCGGCAGTCGCACAGGAAGTCATCACGCTCAAAGTCTCCGACTGGATGCCGCTGACTCACTATACGGTAAGCGAGGGCGGCAAGGTGTTCATGGCAAGAGCCGAGGAGCTATCCAAGGGACGGCTGAAATTCGAGCACTATCCCGCGGAGCAGCTGGGCAAGGCCAAGGACCAATTGACCCTGGTACAGACGGGCGTGGCTGACCTCGCGAACATCGCGCCGGCATATATCACGGAGAAGTTTCCACTGTCGGGCGTACTCGAGCTTCCAGGGATCTACGAAGGCTCATGTACCGGCTCATATGCCTACGCGACCATGGCGCGACCCGGAGGGGTTCTGCACGAGAACGAGTTCAAGCCGAACGGTGTCCGGGTGTTGTTCTCCGGAGCGCTCGGTGCATATCGCGTGCTCACCGCGAACAGGAAGGTGAGCAAAGCGGAGGACTTCAGCGGCTTGAAGCTCAGGACGGCCGGCGGGCCGATGGACCGGGTCGCCACGCTTCTTCAGGCGAATTCGATTCGACTGGCGGGCCCCGATGTGCTGCCTTCGCTGACGCGTGGAACGCTCGACGGTGTCTTCTGGCCGTTGCAGAGTGTCAAGCCATGGGGTTTGGAAAAGGCCCTGCATCACATGACCCCGAACCTGGGCGTGGGTAGCTTCATGATCGTCTACGCGATCAGCGATCGTGCGTGGAAGAAGCTGCCCGCCGATCTGCAGGAAGTCCTGGTGCAGGCGGGTGATCATGCCACACGCGCCCATTGCGAGTACGTCGATGCTAACGAGACGAGGACGGCTCGCGAGCTGGAGGCGGGCGGGATCGCGCCGACAGCGTTGCCCGAAGCGGACGTGAAGAAGATCCAGGCCGAGTACACGAAGATCTACGAGGATTGGGCAGCTGCGCTGGACAAGCGAGGGAAGCCCGGACATCAGGTGCTCGAGGCTTTCCAGAAGGCCGTGAAGCGGAATTGAGGCGGCGTCGCTTCCATGGCGAGATCGGCTGCAACGGTGTTGGTACGGAAGTTCGATCACGCGCTCGCGTGGTTCGAGAATCTCCTGCTCGTGGTTGCAGCCATCTCGGTTCTCGTGATGATGTTCGTCACCGGCGCCGACGTGTTGATGCGCTACGTCCTCGGCGCCCCTTTTTCCTGGGCTTTCGATCTTCTCACCAGGTACCTGCTGATTGCGGCATTCTTCTGTGCCTTCGGCTACACGCTCAGGGTCGGCGGGCACGTGGCAGTCGACTACTTCATTCCGAAGTGGCCGACCCGGATACGTGAGCAACTGTTGGCCGCCGCGTACCTGCTGGCCGGCGTGATCGTGCTCCTCATCTGCTGGTTGACGGCTGTCGAAACGGTCGAGGCGTGGCGCTCCGATGAGATCATTTCCGGTGTGATCGAGTGGCCGGTCTGGCTGTCGAAGATCGTCGTTCCGATTGGCCTTGCCCCGCTCTCGTTACGCCTGCTTCTGCTTTCGCTTCGCGCGGTGGGGCTATACGTCGGTCACGATGACGCACTGGTCGGCAACGCTACCTGACCCGGTGATCATGCGAGTCGTCAAGGGGACGCGTGCATGAGCATACTGCTTGCCCTCGTTATCCTGTGTCTCTTGCTGACGATCGGCCTTCCCGTGGCGCTGAGTCTGGCGCTGGCTGGTGCGTTCGGGTTGTGGATGCACAGTGGTCTGGATACATTGCTCGGTATCCTGGTGTCTGGCCCCGGGTCGGCGATATCGAGTTACGAGTTGATGACGATTCCGATGTTCCTGCTGATGGCCGAGTTCATGACCGTCAGCGGAATCGCGAACAGCCTGTTCGGCGCGTTCGCGGCCTGGACCGGTCGGATGCGCGGCGGACTGGGGGTGGCAACTGCGGTGACCGGTGCGGCCTTCGGGGCGATCTCCGGCTCGAGCACGGCTGCCGCAGCGACGTTATCGAGTTGCAGCTTGCCTTCGATGATACAGCGCGGCTACCAGAGCGACTTCGCCGCCGGTATCGTTGCCATTTCCGGGACGCTGGCGATGCTGATTCCGCCAAGCATTGCGGTGATCTTCTACGGTCTGCTCAGCGGCGCCGATATCGGGAAACTGCTGATCGCGGGGATCATCCCTGGGGCGCTTGTCACGCTGACCATTGCGCTGACGATCCGTTTCCTGCTGCTGCGCAACCCTGCGCTTGCGCCGAAGGGAACTGGCTCGACGTGGCGTGAGAAGGTTGCGTCACTTCGGGTAGCCGGCCCTTTTCTCGCGCTTTTCGCGATGGTGACGGGTTTCATCTTCACCGGTATCGCCACACCGGTGGAGTCGTCGGCACTCGGGGCAATCGGTGCGCTCTTACTGACGATCGCCTACGGAAGGCTCGACCTGCGGACGTTGCGTACCAGTGTGGTGAACACCTGCATCACGAGCGCGATGATAGGCCTTATCATCGTGTGCGCCCAGATTTTCGGCTTCTTCCTGACCCTGACCGGCGCGACGCAGGGCCTGATCCGGTGGGTGTCATCGTCCGAGTTCTCACCCTATACCGTGCTCGTGGTGCTGATCGCCCTCTATCTGGTGCTCGGCTGCTTTCTCGATCAGCTATCGATCCTCATCCTGACCGTCCCGGTCGTGCATCCGCTCGTGGTGAGCATGGGATTCGATCCGATCTGGTTTGGTATCATGATCATCTTGCTCGCCGAGGTGGGGATGGTCACGCCTCCTGTGGGAATGAACGTGTTCATCGTCGCCCGAGCGAATCGAATGCCCGTTACCGACGTGTTCAGGGGAGTCGCGCCGCACGTCGTCGCCCATCTCGTGCTTATCCTCGTCTTCGTGCTGTTTCCGCAGCTGATTACGTGGTTGCCGGGCCGCATGCGGGGTTGACGGCAATCCGATGGTGAAGCGAACTGCGTCGCAGGGGACGGGGCAAAGGCGCGCTCAGCGCCGGCCGGAGAAGGCGGCTCCGACGCTGCGTGACAGACTCCTCATGGCAAAGCGCGAGGAGATCCTGCGCGTTGCCGCGGAGATGTTCTACGAGGATGGCTTTGCGCGCACTTCGATGGACGACATTGCCGCACGGTTGGCAGTCGGCAAACCCTCGATCTATGCGTTGTTCGAGAGCAAGAGGGAACTCCTCTCGGAGGTTTGCAACCGCACGACCCAGTATGCAGCGGCTATTGCGGGTGAAGCCGCGGTTCGGGTCGGTTCGCCATCGACACGCCTCCGCCACATCGTCGAGCAGTTGTGCCTGCGCGTGATCGAGGGGCGACGGCATCTGTCTGTCCTGTTTCGCGATTACAAGCATCTTCCGCCGGAGGCGTTAGGGGAACTGGCCGAGAATTTCCACGCCTTCAACCGTTCGCTGGGTGCCTTGCTGAGGGAAGGGGTCGAGACAGGTGAATTCACTGTGCAGGATCCTGTCATCGTGACGCATGCGATCAGCGGCATGGGAACGTGGATCTATGCGTGGTATCGGCCCGAGGGCCCACTGAGTCCGGAGGAGATCAGCTTCCAGATGGCGGATCTCGCGTTGAGAATGGTGAAGCTGGGGGGAGACCCGGGGCCTACCGCGCCCGAATGACCTTCGCGTCGATCGGGGGTAATGATGCGGGCGCGTGCCGGCGTGGGCGCGCACCTGCTGTTGCCGGCTCAGGCTTGAACATGCGTTTCCACGTTCCGCAGAACCGGCTTGCGGAGAGGTGGCACCGGCCAGCTAGTGGCCGGGATAGACTGCACCCATGTGCGGTCGCTACGTCCTCTACGGCCCCGACGCCAGGCTGATCGAAAGCTTCGAGGTGCGCGAGGCACCGGGGCTGGCGCCGCGCTACAACATCGCGCCGGCTGCCGACATCCTGGTCGTGCTGCGCGGCGCGAGCAGCGAGCGAATCGCCCGCGTGATGCGTTGGGGCCTGGTTCCTGCCTGGGCGAAAGACCCGGCGATCGGCGCCAGGTTGAACAACGCGCGGGCCGAGACGGTCGATGCGAAACCGGCGTTCCGCTCGGCGTTCCGGTCGCGACGTTGCCTGATTCCGGCCAACGGCTTCTACGAGTGGCAGGCGAGTGCCGGGCCGAAGGCTCGCAAGCAGCCGTGGTACGTCTCGCCGGCCGGGGCGCCGTTCTTCGCTTTCGCAGGCCTGATGGAGCGATGGGGACCGCGCGAGGCGCCGCTGTACACCGCCTGCATCGTCACCACCGAAGCCAACGCGTTGATGGCGCCGATCCACGACCGGATGCCGGTGATCCTGGCGCGTGAAGCCTGGAACGCCTGGCTCGACCCGGCCACACCGGCGGCCGACGCGAAGGCGCTGCTGCGCCCCGCGCCAGCCGCGGCGATGCGGGCCTGGCCGGTGTCGCTCGCAGTGAGCAATGCGCGCAACGAAGGGGCGCAGTTGATCGAACCGGCGCCGGCGGCGCAGCCTTGAGCCGCTCCTTCGGGCGCGGCTCGCGCGCGCGAACGCGCAGCGACCCTGCGCTGCGCTATCGAGTCGTGGCGGACTCGGAGATCTCGTCGAGGAACAACGCCGGATCGACCATCGCGCGGTTCAGGCTGACCGAGAAGTGCAGGTGCGGGCCGGTCACGCGGCCGGTGGCCCCGACCTCGCCGATGCGCTCGCCGGCGGCAACGAGGTCGCCCGGCTTCACCGCGATCGCGTCGAGGTGGCAGTACATCGTCAGCAAACCGCTGCCGTGGTCGAGCCAGACCGTGTTGCCGTTGAAGAAGTAGTCGCCGGTGTCGATCACGCGACCCGCGGCCGCCGCGACGACCGGCGCGCCGGTCGCGGCCGCGATGTCCATCCCGCTGTGGGGACTGCGCGGCTGGCCGTTGAAGAAGCGGCGCAGGCCGAAGGAGCTCGAACGTTCTCCGGCAGTGGGCTGGCGCAGCCGCAAGGTGTCCGGGATCGCTTCGCTGTGGGTGGCCGCAACTTCGACGAGGTGCGCGCGCTCGCGTTCGTAGCGGGCGAGGTCTTCGGCCGACAGGTCGACCTTGCCGGGTGCGACCCTCAGTCGCTGCTCGGCGTAGCGCACCGACTCGATCACGAGGGGAAGCCGCACTTCTGGCGCGCCAGTGCGGCGCACCGCGACGTGGCGCGTTCCGGGCTGGGCGCCCAGCGCGATGCCCACCACGGCCGTCCATCGGGCAGGATCGCCGACGACGAGCACCGGCACCGCGTCGAGGGTGACCTGCGGCGGCTCGGCGGATGCCCCGAGATCGATCACGGCTACGCCGCCGGGGACGCTTCGATGCCGCGGCAACTCGAATGCCGTTGCCTGCAGGCCGAACAGGCCGGCGGCTGCGGCGAGCGCGATGCGGCGCAGGATCGAGGGAAGTTGTCGGAACACGATCGTCTGGGTGCGCAGGCCCGAGTGTACGGTGCGGACCAACGGGCCGGAAGCCCCGGAAGCGGCGCGGTCGCACCGCGATCGTTCACGCTCGGCAATTCGCACTGAGGCTTGCGCGCGGCGATCCCGGCATGATGTCCTCGCTGTGCGCCGATGCGAAGTATCTGCGATCGAAGAGGTTCTCGATGTTGAGCGTGCTGGCGCGTACTTGCGCGCAGCGTGTCCTGCCACCTGATCTGCCACCCGCAGGCCAATTTGCCCCAGGGGAGGGTTCGAAAACGAAAGGGCCTCCTCCCGGAAGCCCTTTCGGAACAAGCACCTGAATCCTGGTAGGCCGTGCTGGATTCGAACCAGCGACCAACGGATTAAAAGTCCGCTGCTCTACCACTGAGCTAACGACCCTTTTCGCGAAGCTCTCCATTCTAGTATCCGCGATTTTCGAGGTCAAACGTTCGGCCCGGATGGCCGCCGATAGCGCGTCGGATCCGCCACCCCTGCCGCCGTGAACCCGTCGCGGCGGATCCGGCAGGCGTCGCAGTGGCCGCAGGCGCGGCCCTCGTCGTCGGCCTGGTAGCACGACACGGTGATCGAGTAATCGAGCCCGAGGCGCAGGCCCTCGCGGATGATCGCGGCCTTCGTCATGTCGATGATCGGGGCCACGACGCGCAACCGCCGGCCCTCGACGCCGGCCCTGGTCGCGAGGTTCGCCACCCGCTCGAAGGCGGCCACGTATTCGGGGCGGCAGTCCGGATAGCCGGAGTAGTCGATCGCGTTGGCGCCGAAGTGGATCTCGCGCGCGTCGAGCACTTCGGCCCAGCCCAGCGCGATCGACAGCATGATCGTGTTGCGCGCCGGCACGTAGGTGACCGGAATCGCGCCGGGCTCGCCGGGACGCTCGGGCACGGCGATCGATGCGTCGGTGAGCGCCGAGCCGCCGAAGCGCGAGAGGTCGAGGTCGACGATTTCGTGGCGCGCTGCGCCCAGCAGCGAGGCGACCCGGGCGGCGGCCTGCAGCTCGGCGGCGTGGCGCTGCCCGTAGCGCAGCGACAGTGCGTGGCATTCGCGGCCCTGCTCGCGGGCCATCGCCAGAACGGTGGCCGAGTCGAGCCCGCCCGAGAGCAGGACGACGGCGCGCATCAGCGCGCCGGCAGCTTGGCCAGGCGTTCCTTTGCCAGCGGCGCCGCCTGGCTCTGCGGATATTTCGCGATCACCGATTCCAGCGTGCTGCGGGCGGCGCGGCGGTCGCCGCTCTCGGCCTGCGCGTAGCCGACGTTGAGCAACGCGTCGGGCGCACGCGGGTTGTCGGGGTATTTCGCGATCAGTGCCTGGTGGCTGGTGATCGCGCCCTTGTAGTCCTTCATCGCGAACTGGCTGCTGCCGATCCAGAACAGCACGCTCGGCATGTACGGGCTGTCGGGATACTGGCCCTGGAACAGCTGGAACGCGGTGAGCGCACCGCGGAAGTCACCGTTGCGAAACAGCGCGAGCGCCGCCTCGAACGACCGCTGCTCGGCCTGGTCGACGGTGACCGTGCGCCCGTCGAGTTGCGTGGTGACCGGCTCGAAGCGCTTGATGCGGGTGTCGACCGTGGCCATCTGGTCGCGCATCTGGCGCTGCAGCGTGACCAGTTCGTTGGTCTGCACCTCGAGCTGTCCGCGAAGCCTGGCGATCTCCTGGCGCATCGCGTCGATCTGCGACTGCAGCTCCAGCTGGCCGCGCGAACCCTGCTCGAGCCGCTCGACACGTCGCGCGAGTTCGTCGAGCCGGTCGTTCGTCTGCTGCTGCAGCACCTGCACGCGACCGCGCAGGTCGAGGATCGCGCGGCGCGCCTCGTCGTCCTCGAACAACGCGTGCGCGCCCGGTGCCACCGACATCAGGCCGGCTGCGATGCAGAACGCGGAGAGCGCGCGATGCGCGTTCATCGGAGTCCCCGCCTACTGGTAGGCGAGGTCGGCGCGGCGATTCTCGGCGTACGAGGCCTCGTCGGTGCCGCTGGCGCGCGGGCGCTCCTCGCCGAAGCTCACTGCCTCCATCTGCCGGTCGGGCACGCCGAGTGCCGACATTGCACGGCGCACCGCCTCGGCGCGCTTCTGGCCAAGCGCCAGGTTGTACTCGCGGCTGCCGCGCTCGTCGGTATTGCCCTGGATGACGACGCGCTTCGCGCCGTTGGCGAGCAGGTAGCGTGCGTGCGCCTCGATCGTGGCGCGGTACTCGTCCTTGACCACGAAGCTGTCGAAGTCGAAGTAGATGCTGCGCTTGGCCAGCGGGCTGTTCGGGTCGTTCAGCGGGTCGGTCGCGCCCACCGAGACCTGCTCGACCGCGCGTGCGCCTGCGCCGGCCGCGGCTGCGCCGCCCGCGCCGTCACGGCTTTCGATCGGAGCCGGGCCCTTGCCCCCGGCGGTTTCGTCCTCGAGCTTCACGCTCGAGCACGCGGCGAGGAGTGCCGCCATCGTGGCCACCAGTGCGAGTCGGATCGTCGGTTTCATCGTGCTGTCTTCCTGTTGACTGTGCGTGGTTGCTGGAGCCCGCCATGCGCTCACTTCGCGAAGGGGCCCCAGGTCGGTTCCCGGACGTCGCCGGCGTTCGAGGTCAGTCGCTGGCGTACCCTTCCGTCGATGCTGACCGCAACCAGCGAATCGCGTCCGCCCGATTGCGTGGCGTACATCACCCAGCGTCCATTGGGTGCGAAGCTCGGTGACTCTTCCCGGCCGGACTCCGAAAGCAGCGTCTCGCCGCCACTGGCGAGGTCGCGCACCGCGACCAGGAAGCGGCCTTCGCGCCGCGTCAGGTACGCGAGCATCTTGCCGTCGGGGCTGATGCGAGGGCTCACGTTGTACGAGGAGCCGAAGGTGATCCGTGTGGCGTCGCCGCCGCCGACCGCGATACGGTAAATCTGCGGGGAGCCGCCCCGGTCGGAGGTGAAATAGATGCTCTTGCCGTCGGGAGCGAATACCGGCTCGGTGTCGATGCCGGCCGAGCTGGTGAGCCGGCGCGGCGAGCCCGATCCGTCGGAGCCGATCAGGTAGATCTGCGACAGCCCGTCCTGCGTGAGCGCCACCGCCAGCGTGCGGCCGTCGGGCGACCAGGCGGGCGCGCTGTTGCTGCCCTTGAAGTTCGCCACCGCCTTGCGCTGGCCCGTGGCGAGTGTGTGCACGTAGACGACCGGCTTCTTCAACTCGAACGAGACGTAGGCGAGGCGCGTGCCGTCGGACGACCACGACGGCGAGATGATCGGCTCGGGCGAAGTGAGCGGCGAGACCACGTTCTCGCCGTCCCAGTCGGCGACGTTGAGTTTGAAGCGGTTGCCCTGCTTCGAGACGAAGGCGATGCGCGTCGAGAAGATGCCCTTCTCGCCGGTGATTCTCTCGTAGACCCAGTCGGCGATGCGATGCGCGCCGAAGCGCAGGTCGGCCTCGCTCACCACCAGCGACTCGCCTCCGATCGTGCTCTGGCGCACTGCGTCGCTCAGCCGGAAGCGGATGTCGTAGCGGCCGTCGGCCAGCCGCGCCACCGATCCGGCGAGCACCGAGTCGACCCCGCGTGCGCGCAGGTCGGGAAAGTTGATCGACGAGGTGTCGGATAGCGTCGCCTGCGGGTCGATCACGCGGAAGGCGCCGCTGCGGGCGAGGTCACCGCGGACCACGCTGGCGATGTCCTGCGGGACGCGGCCGTCGGTGGCGAAACTGGCGATGGCGATCGGGTATTGGGTGGCGCCCACCCCGGAGACGTCGATGCGCATCTGGGCGTGCCCGAGGGGCAGGGCCAGCGCGAGACACAGCGCCAGGAACAGTCTCCTCATGAAACTCCTCATGACGACCAGTCGAGGATTATAGCGATGAGCGCAACGGACCTCGCGAGGCACCGAAACGGCGCGCAGCCGGGCGTGTCTCGTCACCGGTCGTCCTTCGGGCCGCGGGCGATCTCGAGTTCGGGCGGACAGCGGCCGTCGCTCTGCCGCGGCAGCGGCGACGAACGCTGGATGCCGCGCTCGGCTGCTTCGTCCCAGGCGGCGATGCCACTGGAGCGGCGCAGCTTCACCGACACGATCGTGCAGTCGGGCGCTACTTTCACGAGAAAGAGCGCTTTCGGGTTGCCGGCGAGCTCCGCCGGAATCTGGTAGACGGTGTTCGCGCGGATCGCCGCCGACAGGCGCGCAATGTAGCCGCTGTCGGTACCGGCGCCGCCGGCCGTGCCCGCCGCGCCCGAGGTGTTCCCGCCGGTCGCCCCCGCAGCAGGCGTACCGGCCGATGCACGCAGCCGTTCGAGGTAGGCCTGACGCTGCTTTTCGTCCTGTTCGCGACGCGCCTTCTCTTGCGCTTCACGTTTTTCCTTCTCGGCGGCTTCGCGCCTGGCCTTCTCCTCGGCTTCGCGTTTCGCCTTCGCTTCGGCTTCGCGTTTCGCCTTTGCTTCGGCTTCGCGCTTCGCCTTCTCCTCGGCTTCGCGCTTCGCCTTCGCTTCGGCTTCGCGCTTCGCCTTCGCTTCGGCTTCGCGCTTCGCGGCCATTTCGTGCTCGCGCCGTGCCTTCTCCTCGGCCGCCTTGCGTTCTTCGGCTTCCTTGCGGTGGATCTCGGCCTCCCGTCGCGCCTGCTCCTCGAGCCGTGCCGCCTCCTCGCGCGCCTTGCGTTGCTGCTCGAGCACGATGTCGGGTTTCTCGACCGGCGGCGCCGGCTCGGGTGCGCGCGCCACGGGCGGCGGCGGGGCCGGAGGCTCGGGCGCTGGCTGCGCGACCGGGCGGGGTTGCGGCTCGACCGGCGTGGCCGGCGTCCAGAGCTCCGCAGCCACCGGGGCGGGTTCCTGGGTCTGCCAGCGAATGCCGACGAACAGCATCAGGAGCAGCAGGCCGTGCATGGCCAGCGCGAGCGCGAAAGCGCGCCCGCGCCCCTTCGGCTTCGGCGGCTTGCGCACCGGGCCGGCGCCGCCCGAGCGCGGCATCGCTCCGGGTGGTCCGGCTGGCGGATCGGCTGGCATCAGTGCGTCCATGCTCAACTGGCGGGCTTGACCATCAGCGCGATGCGGCCCACGTTCAGCCTCTGCAACTCGCTCATCACTTCGATGATCGCTTCGTAGCGCACCGAGCGGTCGCCGCTGATCACGACCGCCATCTGCGCGTTGTCGCCGCGCAACTGCTCGATCGCGCCCGCCAGGTCGCCGCGGCCGATGCGGCGCTCCGAAGGATCGCCGGTGTTCACGCCGCGCACCCGGAGGTCGCCGGCGGCGCGCACCTGCACCTCGATGTACTGGTCGGGGCGGGTGTTGCCGCGGCCGGCGCGCGGCAGGTCGATCGCGGCCGGCGGCAGCAGCGGCGCGGTGACCATGAAGATCACGAGCAGCACCAGCATCACGTCGATGTACGGCACCACGTTGATCTCGTTCACCAGCCTGCGGCCACGGCCGCCGGAGCGGGAGCGGGGTGCGGCGGCAGCCATCAGCGCGCCTGCCTCTGCAGGATATTGGAGAACTCGTCGATGAAACTGTCGAACCGGGTCGACAGACGGTCCATGTCGTAGGCGAAACGGTTGTAGGCGACCACCGCCGGAATCGCGGCGAACAGGCCGATCGCGGTGGCGACCAGCGCCTCGGCGATGCCGGGCGCCACCGATGCGAGCGTCGCCTGGTGCACGTTCGCCAGCCCGCGGAACGAGTTCATGATTCCCCAGACCGTGCCGAACAGGCCGATGTACGGGCTGACCGAGCCCGCCGAGGCCAGGAAAGCGAGGCTCGATTCGAGCGCGTCCATCTCGCGTTGGTAGGCGGCGCGCATCGCGCGGCGCGAGCCGTCGAGCATCGCGGCAATGTCACCGGGTTTTTGCTGGCGGGTCTTCAGGAACTCGCCCATGCCCGACTCGAAGATGCGCGCGAGCGAGCCGTGGTCGTGCCCGTCGTTGCGCATCTGCTGGTACAGCGTGCCGAGGTCGCGGTCCTTCCAGAACTCGGACTCGAAGCCGTCGGTGGCGAGCCTGGCCGAGCGGATCGCGAACCACTTGCGGAAGATCACGGTCCAGGAGCCGAGCGAGATCAGCATCAGCAGCGCCATCACCAGTTGCACCAGCACGCTGGCGTTGGCGATCATCGAGACGATCGACAGTTCGCTGTTCATGCGCCGTTCACCCGGAGGCCGAAGTTCGTGGGGGAGCCGCCGCGATCCGTTCGGAGAGCCAGCGCGGGAAGCCCGTCGGGCGTCCGTCGTCGCGCCGGATCGCCGCAATGCGCACCGTGGCCGTGACCAGGGGTTCTGGGTGGCCGTCGAGCCGGGCGCACTGCCGGAGCGTCCAGGACGCGCGCCGCGCTTCGAGCACCCGCACCTCCACGCGCAGCAGGTCGTCGAGCCGCGCGGGACGGCGGTAGTCCACCGTGATCTCGCGCACGACGAAGGCGAGGCCGGCTTCGTCGGCGAGGCGCGTGTGCACCGCGCCGAGCGCGCGCAGCCAGTCGGTGCGGGCGCGCTCGAAGTAGCGCAGCCAGTTCGCGTAGTAGACGATGCCGCCGGCATCGGTGTCTTCGTAGTAGACGCGCACCGCGATCGAGAATGCCGGCGGACCGCCGGCCGCGGCGTCGCCGCGCGCCGGTGCCGCCGCGGGCGGCGCGCAGCCGACCGTGGTGTCCGGCTTCGGGCTTGCAGCGGCGGATGCAGTCACTCGCGGATTCTATCAACGCGGGCATCGCAACCCCGCGCCGCTGCCAGGCCGGGCAGCGGGTTCCAGGTGGGCAAGCGCTTCACCGATCTGCGCTGCCGGCGCCGCCGGCCTCGTCGCCAGCCCACAACTCCGGCTCGCGCCCTCCGGGCATCGCCAGGCCGAAGTGGCGCCAGGCAGCCGCGGTCGCGACGCGCCCGCGCGGTGTGCGCTGCAGGAACCCCTGCTGGATCAGGTAAGGCTCGAGCACGTCTTCGATCGTGTCGCGTTCCTCGCCGATCGCGGCGGCCAGGTTGTCCAGGCCCACCGGGCCGCCGGCGAACTTGTCGATCACCGCCAGCAGCAGCTTGCGGTCCATCACGTCGAAGCCCAGCGTATCGACGTCGAGCATGCGCAGGGCCGCGTCCGCGACCGCCGCCTCGATCCGGCCCTGCGCCTTGACCTCGGCGTAGTCGCGCACCCGCCTGAGCAGCCGGTTGGCGATGCGCGGCGTGCCGCGCGATCGCCGCGCGATCTCGCGGGCGCCGTCGTCGCTGGCGGGCGCGCCCAGCAGTTGCGCCGAGCGCGCGACGATGTGGGTGAGTTCGTCGACGCCGTAGAACTCGAGTCGTGCGACGATGCCGAAGCGATCGCGCAGCGGGTTCGTGAGCATGCCGGCCCGGGTGGTCGCGCCGATCAGCGTGAACGGCTGCAGGTCGAGCTTGATCGAGCGCGCGGCCGGGCCTTCGCCGATCATGATGTCGATCTGGAAGTCTTCGAGCGCCGGGTACAGGATCTCCTCGACGACCGGCGACAGCCGGTGGATCTCGTCGATGAAGAGCACGTCGTTGCGGTCGAGGTTGGTGAGGATCGCAGCCAGGTCGCCCGGGCGCTCGAGCACCGGACCCGAGGTCTGGCGCAGGTTCACGCCCATCTCGGCGGCGACGATGTGCGCCAGCGTGGTCTTGCCGAGCCCCGGCGGCCCGAACAGCAGCAGGTGGTCGAGCGCTTCACCGCGGGCGCGCGCTGCCGCGATGAAGATCCCGAGCTGCTCGCGGATCTTCGCCTGGCCGATGTAGTCGGCAAGCCGGCGCGGGCGCAGTGCCCGCTCGACCGCCTCTTCGGCCGGAGAGGCCGCAGCGGCTGCGATCAGTCGGTCGTGCTCGATCATGATTTAGCCAGCAGTTTGAGCGCCTGCCTGATGCCGTCGGAGACTGCGGTGCCGGCCGGCAGCTGGCGGATCGCGGCGGCGGCCTCGCGCTCGGAGTAACCGAGCGCGAGCAGCGCGTGCAGCACGTCGATGCCCGCGTCGGCCTCGGCGGCACGTCCGGCGCCGCCGACCTCGGGTGCGAGCTTGCCCTTCAGTTCGAGCAGCAGCCGCTCGGCCGTCTTCCTGCCGATGCCGGGCACCTTCTGCAGGCGACCCGATTCCTGCATCGTGACCGACTGTGCGAGATCGGCCACCGACATGCCCGAGAGCACCGCAAGTGCGGTGCGCGGCCCGACGCCCGAGATGCGGATCAGCTGGCGGAACGCGTCGCGCTCGTCGGCGCGCAGGAAGCCGTACAGCAGGTGTGCGTCTTCGCGCACCACCTGCTGCACCAGCAGGGTGACGCGCTCGCCCGCCGCGGGCAGGTCGTAGAAAGTGCTCATCGGCACGTCGACCTCGTAGCCGATGCCGCCCACGTCGACGAGCAGGGTGGGTGGGCGCTTGTCGAGCAGGGTTCCGTGCAGTCGGCCGATCATGCAGGGGATCTTACCGGAGCCGGCCGCCGCGCAGCCGGCTGGCGCCGGCAGCCGCCGTCATGCGCGCCGCATGCGCATGGCAGATCGCGCAGGCCAACGCGTCGGCGGCGTCGGTCGAGGGGACCCCCGGCAGGCGCAGCAGGCGCTGTACCATGGCCTGCACCTGCTGCTTGGCCGCGCGTCCGTGACCGGCCACCGCCTGCTTGACCTGCAGCGCGGTGTACTCGTGCACCGCCAGGCCGTGCGCGACCAGCGTGGTGATCGCGGCGCCGCGCGCCTGGCCGAGCAGCAGCGTGGACTGCGGATTGACGTTGACGAACACGATCTCGGCCGCCGCGATCTCGGGCCGGTATTCGGCGATGACTTCGGCCACGCCGTCGTGGATCGACTTCAGCCGCGGGGGCAGCGAACCGGCAGGAACGCGGATCACGCCGCTGGCGACGTAGCGCAGCGCGCTTCCGTGCGTGTCGATGACGCCGAAGCCGGTCAGGCGCAAGCCCGGGTCGATGCCGAGGATGCGCAACCTGAACCGACCCTAGTGCCGGAAGTGGCGCACGCCGGTGAACACCATGGCGACACCGCGCTCGTCGGCGGCGGCAACGACCTCGTCGTCGCGCACCGAGCCGCCGGGCTGGATGACTGCCGTGGCGCCGACGTCGGCGACCACGTCGAGACCGTCGCGGAACGGAAAGAACGCGTCGGAGGCGACCACCGAGCCGGCGAGCAGCAGGCCGGCGTTCGCCGCCTTGATCGACGCGATGCGCGCGGAGTCGATGCGGCTCATCTGGCCGGCACCCACGCCCAGCGTCATGCCGTTGCCGCAGAAGACGATCGCGTTCGACTTCACGTATCTGGCCACCTGCCAGGCGAACAGCAGGTCGCGCAGTTGCGCGTCGGTGGGTGCGCGCTTCGTGACCACCTTCAGCGCGGCCGCGGAGATCTCGCGGTTGTCGGCGCTTTGCACCAGCAGGCCCGAGCCCACGCGCTTGAAGTCCTGTGCATTGCGGCCGCGCTCGCGGTCGGTGGCGCCGTCGGGCCTGACGTCGTCGAGAGAGATCTCGAGCACGCGCGCGTTGGCCCTGGCCGCGAACACCTGCTTCGCCTCGTCGGCATACGAGGGGGCGAGCACCACCTCGACGAACTGCTTCGAGACCGCGCGCGCGGCCGCGCCGTCGACCGGACGGTTGAAGGCGATGATGCCGCCGAACGCCGAGGTGGGGTCGGTGCTGAATGCCCGCGAGTAGGCATCCGCCGGGTCGGTCCCGAGCGCCACGCCGCAGGGATTGGCGTGCTTGACGATCACGCAGGCCGGCGCGTCGAAGCTCTTCACGCATTCCCAGGCGGCGTCGGCGTCGGCGATGTTGTTGTAGGACAGCTCCTTGCCCTGCAGCTGGCGCGCGGTGACCAGCGAACCCGGCGCCGGGTGCAGGTCGCGGTAGAACGCCGCGCGCTGGTGCGGGTTCTCGCCGTAGCGCAGGTCTTGCAGCTTGACGAAGCGCCCGTTGATCTGGCCGGGGAACTCGTTGCGGCCGCCGTCGGGGCGCAGCGACGAGAGGTAGTCGGAGATCGCGCCGTCGTAGCACGAGATCGCGTCGAAGGCGGCTACCGCCAGCGCGAACCGGGTTTGGTCGGAGAGCCCGCCGCTGGCGCGGATCTCGGCGAGCGCCCCGGCATACTGGCCCGCGTCGGTGAGCACGCCCACGCCGCGCCAGTTCTTCGCGCCCGAGCGCACCATCGCCGGGCCGCCGATGTCGATGTTCTCGATCGCCTCGTCGAGCGTGCAGTCGGGGCGGGCGACCGTGGCCTCGAACGGATAGAGGTTCACCACGAGAAGGTCGATCGGCGCGATGCCGTGCGCGGCGATCGCCGCCATGTGCGCCTCGAGCTCGCGGCGCGCGAGCAGTCCGCCGTGGATCGCCGGGTGCAGCGTCTTCACGCGACCGTCGAGCATCTCGGGAAATCGCGTGTGGTCGGCAACCTCGACCACGGGAATGCGGTGCTGCGCGAGCAGTTTCGCGGTGCCGCCGGTGGAGAGGATCTCGACGCCCAGTGCGGCGAGCTCGCGCGCGAGCCCGACGACGCCGGACTTGTCGGAGACGCTGATCAGCGCGCGCCGGATCGGGTGGGTCATGAGCGCAGCATTCCGTGCTGCTGCAGCTTCTTGCGCAGCGTGTTGCGGTTGATGCCAAGCATCTCGCTCGCACGCAACTGGTTGCCGTGCGCCTCGCGCATCACCACTTCGAGCATCGGCCGCTCGACCGCCCGGATCACCATGTCGTAGATCGACCTGGGCTGCGTGCCCTCGAGATCGTTGAAGTAACGCTCGAGGCTGCGAGCGACTGCGTCGTCCAGGGCGGTCTGTCTGCTCATGCTGCGTGGCTCCGCAGGAACTGGGTGTCGTTGGCCGCGCCGAGGCGGCCGGTTGGCGCAAGGAAGGCTTCGGCCGCGGCGAGTTGGGCCTCGGCGGTGTCCAGCGCATTGAAGATCGCGAGGAACCGGCGCGCGCCCGGGCGGCCCGACAGGTACCAGCCGAGGTGCCTGCGTGCGCTGCGAACGCCGCGCTCCTCGCCGTGAAAGGCGTAGTGATCGAGAAGGTGCTCGCGCAGCAGTGCCGCGATCGCCGCGTCGTCGGGCTCGGCGAGCAGCTCGCCCGTTTCCAGGAAGTGGACGACCTGGCCGAAGATCCAGGGCCTGCCCTGGGCGGCACGACCGATCATCACCGCGTCGGCGCCGGTAGCGCGCAACACGTCGCGCGCAGCCTGCGGTGAATCGATGTCGCCGTTGGCGACCACGGGGATGGACACTGTCGCCTTGACCTCGGCGATCGTCGCGTACTCGGCGCGGCCGCCGAACGCGCACGCCCGGCTGCGCCCGTGCACGGCGAGCATCGCGGCGCCGGCGGACTCGAAGGCGCGCGCGAGCCGCACCGCGTTGCGCGAGGCAGGCGTCGGACCGGTGCGCATCTTGACCGTGACCGGCACGTCGACCGCGCGCACGACCGCCTCGACGATCGCGATCGCCAGCGGCTCGTCGGCCATCAGCGCGGAGCCTGCCGCCACGCTGCAGACCTTCCTGGCCGGACAGCCCATGTTGATGTCGATGATCTGCGCGCCGCGCTCGACGTTGTGGCGCGCGGCCTCGGCCATCATCGCCGGATCGGAGCCGGCGATCTGCACTGCCCTGGGTTCGGCCTCGCCCGCGTGATCGGTGCGCCGCGAAGTCTTGACGCTCGCCCACAGTCGCGGATTCGACGCGGCCATTTCGGAAACCGCATAGCCGGCGCCCAGTCGCTTGCACAACTGCCGGAACGGGCGGTCGGTGACGCCTGCCATCGGTGCCACGAACACGCGGTTGCGCAGTGCGTGCGGGCCGAGCTTCATGGCAGCCGTGGACATCGCGGAGAGGGAATTCGGAGAGCTGGGAAGGGGAGCGCGATTTTATCGAAAAGGCCGCTGCCCAAGTAGTGTGCAGGCCAGCAAGACCGCAAAAAGAGACGCTCGGTGAAGGACGCGGCCGGAAAGCGGCCCGGAAGGTTCAAACGCGGCGCAGCCCGAACATCAGCGAGGCGGCGAAGCGGTTGCGCACGGGCGCGACCATGTCGAGCGTGCCGAGCGCCAGCGACTCCAGGCGCGCGACCGCGGACCAGGTGAATGCCTGCGCGAGCGTGTCGGTGAGCGCGACCGTGAGCGCGCGATCGGCACGGCGCGCACGTGCGAAGGCGGCCGCGGCGTCGGCGAGCGCACGGCCGCTCGCGTGCCATTGTCCGAGCAGCGCGGCGAGCTCGAAGGCGTCGCGCAGTCCGAGGTTCAGGCCCTGACCGGCCACCGGATGCAGCGCCTGCGCTGCGTTGCCGATCGCGATGCGGCCGGTCTCGTCGACGGCAGTGCGCACCTTGCGCTGCAGGGGCGCAAGCACGCGCTCGCTGTCGAGCCGCAGTGCGCCGAGCGCGCTGCCGAAGGCGGTGCCCAACTCGGCCTCGAACGCCCGCGCCCCGAGCGCGGCGCGCCGTGCGGACTCGTCGGGATGCCCGCACCAGACGAGCGCGTGGCGCAGTGGCTGCGGCAGCGGCAGCAGTGCAAGCGGCCCTTCGTCGGTGAAGCGCTCGAACGCAGTGCCGTGGCCTTCGCGTTCGGCCACGACTTCGGCGAGCAGCGCGGTCTGGCCGAAATCGCGCAGCTTCGAGGCCGCGCCGGGCTCGCCATCGGCGATCACGGTGAGCGCGGCATCGGCGCCGGCGCTCTCGCCGGACGTGGCACCGGCCTGCCGCGCCGACAGTGCGCCGGCCAGCGCGCGGTGCAGCGATCCGTAGCGCAGCACATAACCGAGCGCCGGCGCGTGCAGGTCGGCGGACCGCATGCGTGTGCGTCCCGAGCGCCCGCGCATTGACACCTCCACCTGCAGGATGGGCGCCGCCGCGGGCAGCGTGGCCACCCGCGACAGCAGTTGCCAGCTGCCCAGCGACAGCGCGATCGCACGCGACGACAGCCAGGCCGGAAGCTCGTCCGGAACCGGGTCGGCCAGGGTCGAGTCGGGACCGAAGCCCTGCCGCCCGAGGAACAGCGCGAGCGCCATCGCGACCGGGCCGCGCCCCTCGATGCGCACGGCGGTTCGGGCAGCATTCATCCGCGCATCAGAGCCTCGATGTCGTCGACGCTCCTGGGCGCGTCGATGGTGATGATCTCGCAGCCCGACGCGGTGACCAGAGCGTCGTCCTCGATGCGGATGCCGATGTCGCGGTACGCTGCGGGCACGTCGTCGGCGGCGCGCACGTAGATGCCGGGCTCGACCGTCAGCACCATGCCGGGCGCGAGCACGCGCCACGGCCTGCCGCTGCCGGCGGGTGCTGCGGGCTGCGTGGCCGCGGCCGGCTCGGCAGCGCCCGCCGGGGTGGCTGCGGCCGGCGCCGGGGCGCCGGGCTCGCGGTAGTCGCCGCAGTCGTGCACGTCCATGCCGAGCCAGTGGCTGGTGCGGTGCATGTAGAAGCGCCTGTAGGCGCCGGATTCGATCACGCCGTCGAGGCTGCCCGCGAGCAGCCCGCAGTCGATCATGCCTTGCGCGAGCACGCGCACCGCGGCCTCATGCGGCTCGATGAAGCGCGCGCCCGGGCGTGTCGCGTCGATCGCCGCGCGCTGCGCCCCGAGCACGATCTCGTAGAGCGTGCGCTGCGGGCCGCTGAAGCGGCCACCGACCGGGAAAGTGCGTGTGATGTCGGAGGCATATCCGTCGAGTTCGCAGCCGGCGTCGATCAGTAGCAACTCGCCGTCGGCCAGCCTGGCGTCGTTGGTGCGGTAGTGCAGCACGCAGGCGTTGCGTCCTCCCGCCACGATCGAGCCGTAGGCCGGAGACTGCGAGCCGTTGCGGCGGAACTCGTGAAGCAGCTCCGCCTCGATCTCGTATTCGTGGCAACCCGGGCGCGTGGCGCGCATCGCGCGCACGTGGGCGGCCGCCGAGATCTGCGCCGCGCGGCGCATCGTGGCGATCTCGTGCTGGTCCTTGACCAGCCGCATCTCGTCGAGCACCGCGCGCAGATCGAAGGCGCGCGCCGGTGCGGCCACGCCCGCGCGTGCCTGTGCGCGCACCGCGCCGAGCCAGCGGTGCACGCGGGCATCGAGCGCTTCGTCGCTGCCGAGTGCGTACCACAGTGTCGGCCGGTCGGCGAGCAGCTTCGGCAGTTCCTCGTCCAGGCTCGCGAAAGGCAGGCTGCGGTCGAAACCGAAGCGCTCGCGCGCGGCCTCGGGTCCGAAGCGAAAACCGTCCCAGGTCTCGCGCTCCTCGTTCCTGTCGCGGCAGAAGAGGATCGACTCGCCGGCGTCGCCGTCGGCGACCAGCACGATCGCGGACTCGGGCTCCGGGAATCCGGTGAGGTAGTAGAAGTAGCTGTCCCAGCGGTACGGGTACTCGCTGTCGCGGTTGCGGATGACCTCGGGTGCGGTGAAGGCGACGGCCACGCCGCCGCCCTGGGCGCGCATCGCTTCGGCCAGTCTCTGCCGGCGGGTGACGTAGGGAAGCATCGGGATCCTCGTTCAGGCGCCGCTGCGCTGCTGCACCTGCTGCATCAATTGTGCATCGAGTTCGGCCAGACGCTGCGGCGTACCCGCGTCGGTCCAGTGACCGCCGTGGTACTCCGCGCCGGCCACGCCGCAACGCGCCGCCTCGCGCAGCAGCGGTGCCAACGGCGCCTTCGTGCCGGCGCCCACGCCGTCGAACAGCGTCGCCCGATAGACGCCGATGCCGCTGAACGTGAGCCGCGACGCTGCGTCGGCGACGAGGCGCCCGTCGCGAAGCGCGAAATCGCCGTCTGCGTGATGGGGCGGGTTGTCGACCAGCACACACCAGGCGGCGAGGCCGGCGGCACGCATCTGCGACCCGATCGTCAGTGCGCGCGCCGGGTCGAAGTCGGTGTGCACGTCGCCGGCCATGACCAGGAAGGGGCCGTCGCCGAGCAGCGGCAGCGCACTGGCGATCCCGCCGGCGGTCTCCAGCGCTTCGCGCTCGGGCGAATACCGGATGCGCAGGCCCCAGCGACTGCCGTCGCCGAGCGCCTGCTCGATCATCGCGCCCAGGTGCGCGTGGTTGATCACGACGTCGACGAAACCGGCGCGTCGCAGCGCCAGCAGCTGCCACTCGATCAGCGCGCGCCCGCCGGCGCGCAACAGCGGCTTCGGGCAGCTGTCGGTGAGCGGGCGCATGCGTTCGCCGCGGCCCGCGGCCAGGATCATCGCGCGCATCGGCGGCCGGGCTGCGTCAGAAAGTGCAGCCAACGGTGCGTGCCGGGGCGTTGCCGGCCTGGCGCTCGACGTCTTCGATCAGCCGCGCCAGCGCGTCGAATTCGCCATAGCGCCGCGCGGTGCGCAGCGTGTAGTCGAGCACCAGCGGCAGGTCGGCGAGATAGCGGTCCTTGCCGTCGCGGTGGTACAGGCGTGCGAAGATGCCGAGCACCTTCAGGTGGCGCTGCAGGCCCATCCACTCGAAGTCGCGATAGAAGTCGTCGAATGCGGCGGGCACCGGCAACGCGCGCCGGCGCGCGCCTTCCCAGTAGCGTGCCGCCCAGTCGAGCTGGCGCTCTTCGGGCCAGGCGACGTAGGCGTCGCGCAGCAGCGAGACCAGGTCGTAGGTGACCGGGCCGAAGACCGCGTCCTGGAAGTCGAGCACGCCGGGACCGGCGCCGCCTTCGAGCAGCATCAGGTTGCGCGAGTGGTAGTCGCGATGCACGTAGACGCGGCCCTGCGCCAGGTTGTTCGCGAGCAGCGGCTCGAACGCGCCGCTGAGGCGAGCGCGCATCGCGGCATCGGGTGCGATGCCGCGATGACGCGCCAGATACCAGTCGGGGAAGAGGCCGAGCTCGCGTTCGAGCAGCGCGCGGTCGTAGTCGTGAAAGACGCCGGGGCGGCTGGCCGCCTGCAGCACGAGCAGCGCGTCGATCGCGTCGCGATACAGCGCGTCGGCGTTGGCGTCGAGCGCACCCAGCCGCGCCAGATAGGTGGTCGAGCCGAAGTCGTCGAGCAGCAGGAAGCCGCGTTCGAGATCGGCGGCGCGCACGGCGGGAACGCGTACGCCGGCGGCGGCGAAGACGCCCGCCGCGTGCACGAAGGGGCGGCAGTCTTCCATCGGCGGTGGCGCGTCCATCGCGACCAGGCTCGGCGCGCCGGCGCGCGACGCGTCGATGCGGAAATAGCGGCGGAAACTGGCGTCGTCGGACGCGGGCCGGATCGTCTCGAGCGCGAGCCCGTGCTCCGGCGCGAACGCGGCGAGCCAGGCGCGCAGTTCGGCGAGCCGGGAATCGTGGGAAGAAGGCGTCATGCGGGGGATGCGCGCGAAAGGCAGTCCGTATAATAGTCGACAGCCGCTCGCGACCGCCGGCTGTCGTTGGCGGGCCCGATCGAACCGGCTTTCCCATCGAACCGCCGCGCGCTCCGTCGCGCCACCCAATGCGCGACACATGCGCCGGCCACGTTTTCGCACGACCCCCGCGCACGCTGCGAGCCTGTTCGCCGGGCTGCTCGCGGCCGGGGTCGCCGCAGCGCAGCCTGCGGACCCGCTCGCTGCTGCGGCGGGCCGGTCGGCGCAGCCGGTCGCGCTGAAGCTCGACCCCAGGCTCGGCGAGGAGCGCGCCCGGGTGCGTGAAGGCCGTCCGGTGTTCGGGCGCGGCGACCGCCTGTCCGGGCGTACCGGACGCGAAACCACGCTCGAGGGCGACGCGGAACTGCGCAAGGCGGGCACCGTGATCCGCGCCGACCGTCTCACCTATTACGACCCCGACGACGAGGTGGTGGCCGTCGGCGACGTGCGCATCGCGCGCGGGGGCAACCTCTTCACCGGTCCGCAACTGCTGCTGAAGCTCGATGCGAACCAGGGATGGTTCGAGACGCCGAGCTACTACCTGGGCCAGTACGGCGGGCGCGGGCGCGCCGGGCGGATCGACTTTCTCGGCCACGATCTCACGCAGCTGCATCGCGCCACGTACACCACCTGCGAACCCGACAATCCCGACTGGGTGCTCACGAGCGAGACGCTGACGATCGACGAGGCGTCGGACGAAGGCACCGGGCGATCGGCGAGCCTGTACTTCAAGGGCCTGAGGATTCTCGGCGCCCCGGTGTTCGCTTTCCCGCTCACCGACGAGCGACGCAGCGGCTTCCTCGCGCCGTCGCTGTCGATGAACTCGCGCAGCGGCGGCGAGGTGGTGGTGCCGTACTACTGGAACATCGCGCCGAACCGCGATTTCACTTTCTATCCCGGCATCAGCGTAAGGCGTGGCGTGCAGCTCGGCGGCGAGTTCCGCTATCTCGAGCCCTCGTATTTCGGCAGCTTCCGGTTCGACATGAACCCTTCGGACCCGAAGACCGGAAGCACCCGCTACTTCTACGGCTTCCAGAACAGCTTCACCAACTGGAACGGCTGGGGCGGCAACTGGCTGGTGCGCGGGGTGTCCGACGACGACTACTTCATCGACTACTCGCGCTCGATCCTGAGCAGCTCGGAGCGCGTGCTGCCGCGCGTGTTCAACGCGTCGCGATCGCTCGACGGCAACTGGTCGATGCTGTTCAGCGTGCAGACCTGGCAGGCGATCCTCGATGCCCGGCCGGGGCCGTACGAGCGCGTGCCGCAGGTGCAGTTGCGCAACACGCTGCGCGACGTGGGGGGCTTCGATCTCGACACGTTGCTCGACGCCACGCGATTCGGCGCCCCGACCACGGGAATGGTCGAAGGCTGGCGGGTGGTGGCCAATCCGCAGCTGAGCTTTCCGATCGTGCGGCCAGGCTGGTCGATCATTCCGAAAGCTTCGCTGCACGCCAGCAGCTACCAGCTGGTCGACGCGGGCGCGTTGCCGCAATCGAGCAGCCGGGTGGTGCCCACCTGGTCGGTCGACTCGGGCATGGTGTTCGAGCGCCCGGCGCGTTTCTTCGGCAGTGACGTGACCCAGACGCTCGAGCCGCGGCTGTTCTACGTGCGTACCGCGTACCGCGACCAGTCGCGGATCCCGGTGTTCGACACGACCGTGGCCGACTTCAACTTCGCGCAGCTGTTCTCCGAGAACACTTTCGTCGGCAACGATCGCATCGCCGACGTCGACCAGCTCACCGCGGCCGCGGTCTCCCGGGTCATCGACCCGGCCAGCGGCGCCGAGCGCTTCCGCTTCGCAGTGGGCCAGCGCCTGTATTTCTCGAAGCAGCGCGTCGCGATTCCCGGGATCCCGCCGCGCACCGATGAACGCTCCGACCTGCTGCTGGCGGCCGCCGGCGAACTCGGCGGCGGCATGAGCTTCGACAGCGGCCTGCAGTACAGCGTGCGCGATGGCGACATTCCGCGGTTCTCGGCGCTGTGGCGCTATCTGCCCGAAGACGGGCGGATCCTGAACCTGGGCCTGCGCTACCGGCGCGACGAACTCGGCCAGCTCGACACCTCGTGGCGCTGGCCGGTCGCGCCGCGCTGGGTCATGCTCGGCCGGCTGAACTACTCGTTCCTCGGCACGGGGGTCGACCCGATCAGCCGGGTGCCCAACGAGCGCGGCCTCATCGAGGCCGTGCTCGGAGTCGAGTACAGTTCGTGCTGCTGGGGAACGAGCTTCGTGCTGCAGCGTTTCCGCACGGCGCAGGGCCACTCCACGACCGCCTTCTTCCTGCAGCTCGAGCTCAAGGGTCTGGCCCGGATCGGCTCCGACCCCTTTGGTATATTGCGGCGGAACATCCCGGGCTACCGCCTGCCCTACGAACGGCCCGAACTGCCGTCGCGCTACTTCGGCTACGAGTGATGCTTCGACACCTGTTTCCAGAGCCTGCGACGCGCGTGCGCGCCGCGGCACGCGCGGTGCTTGCCCCCGTGGCGCTGATCGCCTGTCTCGCGGTGGCTGCGGCGCCGTGGTCGGCGTTCGCGCAGCCGGCAACGCCGGTGCCTGCCGGCGCCGCGCCGGCAGGTGCCGCGCCGCGCCCGATCGACCGGGTGGTGGCGGTCGTCAACAGCGAAGCGATCACCGCGGGCGAACTGGCGTCGCGCCTGAAGACCGTCGAGCAGCAGCTGCGCGAGCAGAACATCGAGGCGCCTGCCGCCGACGTGCTGGAGAAGCAGGTGCTCGAGCGCATGATCGTCGACCGCGCGCAGCTCCAGGCGGCGCGCGAGGCCGGCATTCGCATCGACGATGCGCAGGTCGATCGGGCGCTCGCGTCGATCGCGCAGGAGAACCGGATGACGCTCGCGCAGCTGCGCGAGCGCGTCGAGCGCGACGGCACCGGCTTCGCGCGCCTGCGCGAGGAGGTGCGCGAAGAACTCATCCGGCGGCGCCTGCGCGAGCGCGAAATCGACAGCCGGGTGCAGGTGAGCGACGCGGACATCGATGCCTTTCTCGCGGCGCAGCCCAAGGGATCCGGTGCGCAGAGCGAACTGCACGTCGCACAGATCCTGCTCGCCGTGCCCGAGGGCGCTACCGCCGAGCAGATCGAGCGCCAGCGCCTGCGCGGCGAGGAGGTGATCCGCCAGCTGCAGCGGGGCAGCGATTTCGCGCGGCTGGCGGCGGCGTTCTCCGATGCGCCCGAGGCGATGAGCGGAGGTTCGCTCGGCTGGCGAACCGCCGAGCGCCTGCCGCAGCTGTTCGTCGATGCGGTGGCCCGACTCGAGCCCGGGCAGGTTGCGCCGCTCGTGCGCAGCCCGGTCGGCTTTCACGTGGTGAAGCTGCTCGACCGGCGCGCCGCCGAATCTCCGGCCGCGAGCAGCGCTCCGGTCACGCAGACGCACGCACGCCACATCCTGATCCGTCCGAACGAGCTCGTCACCGAAGACGAGGCGTTGCGCAGGCTGCACGACATCAAGCGGCGCGTCGAGGCCGGCAGCGGCGATTTCGCCGAGCTGGCGCGCCAGTATTCGGTGGACGGCAGTGCCGGTCGCGGTGGCGATCTGGGCTGGATCTACCCCGGCGATACCGTTCCGGAGTTCGAGCGCGCGATGAACGCGCTGGCGCCGGGGCAGATCAGCGAACCGGTGCGCACCCCCTTCGGCGTGCACCTGATCCAGGTTCTCGAGCGGCGCACCGACACCGCCTCGCCCGATCGCGTACGCCAGGTCGCGCGCCAGGCGCTGCGCGAACGTCGCATCGACGAGAACTACCAGGACTGGCTGCGACAGCTGCGCGACCGCACCTACGTCGAGTACAAGCTGGAAGGCTAGCGTGCGCCCCGTCGCCGGCCACGTCGCGCGCAAGCGTTTCGGGCAGCACTTCCTGGTCGATGCGTCGGTGATCGCCGCGATCGTCGCGGCGATCGATCCACGCGACGGGCAGGTGATCGTCGAGATCGGGCCCGGCCTGGCCGCGCTCACCGAGGCGCTGCTCGAGCGCGTGCCGCGCCTGCATGCGGTGGAGATCGACCGCGACCTCGCGGCACGGCTGCGGCGCCGCTGGGGGCCGCAGCGGCTCGAGTTGCACGAGGCCGACGCGCTGCACTTCGACTTCTCGCGCATCGCTGCCGGCGGCGACGCGGCGGCCCCGCTGCGCCTCGTGGGCAACCTGCCATACAGCATTTCCAGCCCGCTGCTGGTGCGCCTCCTGGCGTTTCGCGGTCGCGTCGTCGACCAGCACTTCATGTTGCAGAAAGAGGTGGTCGACCGGATCGTCGCAGCGCCGGGCGGCAGCGGATTCGGGCGCCTGTCGGTGCTGCTGCAGGCCTGCTATGAGGTCGAGTCGCTGTTCGTCGTGCCGCCGCAGGCATTCGACCCGCCGCCGGCGGTCGATTCGGCGGTGCTGCGCATGGCAGTGCGCAGCGACGTGGCCGAGGAGGACACGTCGGCGCTGCAGCGCCTGCTTGCCGCCGGCTTCGCGCAGCGTCGCAAGATGATCCGCAAGACGCTCCTGCCGTGGCTCGCCGCGCACGGCGTGCGTGCCGACGGGCTCGATCCTGCTGCGCGACCCGAGGATCTGGACGTCGCGACCTGGCTCGATCTGGCGAGGCGACTGCGCGACGCTTCAGCCTAAGCCGGCGCGGCAGAACGCCGCTCGATCAGCTCGATCTTGTAGCCGTCCGGATCCTGCACGAACGCGATCACCGTGGTGCCGCCCTTGACCGGGCCGGCTTCGCGTGTCACCAGTCCGCCACCGGTGCGAATGCGCTCGCAGGCTGCCGCCGCGTCCTCCACCTCGATCGCGACGTGGCCGTAGCCGGTGCCGATCTCGTAGTGCTCGACCCCGTGGTTGTACGTGAGCTCGATCACCGCGTGAGCCGCTTCGTCGCCGTAGCCGACGAACGCGAGCGAGTATTTCTGCTCGGGTCGATCGGTGGTGCGCAGCACCTTCATGCCCATCAGCCGCGTGTAGAAGTCGATCGAGCGCTGCATGTCGCCGACGCGCAGCATGGTGTGGAGGATTCGCATGCGAGCTTCCTTTGTCGTGAATGCGGGCGCGCAATGCGCCTCATCCGACCGGCATGTCGTCGGTGAACTCGCGCAGCCGCGCGCGGGCGCGCTCGAAGTCGGGGAAAAGCTCGCCCACGGTGGCCCAGAAGCGCGGCCCGTGATTGAGCTCGCGCAGATGGGCGAATTCGTGGGCGATCACGTAGTCGACGATTTCGAGCGGGAAGTGCACCAGCCGCCAGTTCAGCCGGATCGCGCCGTCGGGCGTACAGCTGCCCCAGCGCGTACGCGCCGACGACAGGGCCCAGCGGCTGGGCGAACGTCCGAGCCGCTGGGCGAACAAGGGAATGCGCTCCGCGAAGACCTCCCGCGCGCGTGCCTGCAGCCAGGCCTGCACGCGGTCACGCAACTGGTCTTCGCCCGCATGCGGCGGCAGCCCGACCCGTAGCAGCGTGCCCTCGCGCGTGACGCCGCGCACGCAGGGTTCGACCGAAAGCACGAGCGTGTCGCCGAGGTAGCGCAAGGTGGCACCGTGTCGCCAGCGGATCGCGACCCGTTCGCGGCGCGCCTCGTGCGCGCGCCACTCGACGAGCTTGCGCAGGATCCAGCGAGCCTTCTCCTGCAGCGCGCGCTCGATCTCCGCGAGCGGCACCCAGCGGGGCGCGGTGACACGCAGGCCGCGCTGGTCGATCACGAAGCCGATCGTGCGCCGGCGCGAGCGCCGCAACTCGTAGTGCACCGGCTGCTCGCACAGCATCGTTGCGCGCACGCCGGCCGGTGAGCGTGGCGGCGCGGGCGGCGCGATGGGCGCCGGGTCGAACAGCGGCAGGGACAGCTGGAGCGCAGCATCCGCGGCCGCATGCGCACGCAGCGAGGCGTCGCGCGCCGGGTCGCGGCCGCGACGGCCGCTTCGTTCGGAGGTGCGTGTCAAGCGATCGGGTCCTTCGGGTCCTTTGTCGCGCCGTTGCGCGCTTCGTCGCGATACAGGTGCGGGCTCAGGCGACGCATCTCGGATTCTATCCAGCCTTCGACTTCCCGGTTCAATTCGTCGGGGCTCTTGCCGGCACTGTCGATCGGCGGGCCGATCGAGACGGTGATCAGGCCGGGCCGCAACAGGAACTTCCTGCGCGGCCAGCACTCGCCGGAGTTCACCGCAATCGGCACGACCGGGGCGCCGGTGCGCACCGCGAGCCGCGCGCCCCCCGACTTGTACTTGCTCTGCGAGCCTGCGCGCGTGCGCGTGCCTTCGGGGAAGAGGATGATCCAGCGCCCCTGCGCGAGCTTGCGCTCGCCCTGGCGCACGACCTGCTCGAATGCGTCGTTGCCGCGGCTGCGGTCGATGTGGATCATGCCGAGCAGTGCGATGCCCCAGCCGAAGAAGGGCACGAACAGCAGTTCGCGCTTGAACACGTAGCACAGTTCGCGCGGCATGAAGGTGGGATAGAACAGCGTCTCCCAGGTCGACTGGTGCTTCGAGAGCAGGATCGCCGGCGCGTCGGGAAGGTTCTCGTCGCCGATGACGCGGTGGCGGATGCCGACGATGTGCTGCGCGCCCCAGATCACCAGGCGCGGCCATCCGACGGTGAGCCGGTAGCGCCAGTGAAGCGGCAGCGGCGACCACACCAGGCACAGTACCGCGAAGGGGGCCAGGGTAGCGGCCTGGAACAGCACGAACAGGCCCGAGCGCAGCGCGAGCGCCGCCGTGCGCGCCGCACGCATCAGGGCGCCAGTTCGGCGGCGACCGCGGCCAGGTCGACGCGCACCACGGTGTCGGGCGGCAGGCCGCCGTTGGCCATCGTCGCCCCGCCCTTGCCGGTGAGCACCAGCACCGGCCTGCAGCCGGCTGCGTGCGCGGCCTGCAGGTCGCGCAACTGGTCGCCGATCGCGTGCACTTCGCCGGGCGCGGCCCTGAAGCGCTCGAGAACTTCCAGGAACAGCCCGGGTCGCGGCTTGCGGCAGGCGCAGCCGTCGTCAGGGCCGTGCGGGCAGAAGAAGATCGCGTCGATGCGCCCGCCGGCCGCGGTGACCGCGTGCAGCATCTTCGCGTGGATCGATGCCAGCATCGAGAGGTCGAACAACCCGCGGGCGACTCCGGACTGGTTGGTCGCGACGACGATGCGGTACCCCGAGCGCGACAGGCGGGCGATGGCCTCGAGGCTGCCGGGCAGCGGCACCCACTCGTCCGGGGTCTTGATGTAGGCGTCGCTGTCGCGATTGATGACGCCGTCGCGATCGAGGATGATCAGCTTCACGACACTAGCCGGACGACAGCTTCGAGATGTCGGCAACCTGGTTCATCAGGTGGCGCAGCCCCGAGAGCAGCGCGAGCCGGTTGGCGCGGATGCGCGCGTCGTCGGCCATGACCATCACTTCGTCGAAGAAGCGGTCGACAGGGTCGCGCGCCTGCGCCATCAGCGCCAGCGCGCCGGTGAAGTCGGCCGCCGCCATCCGGGCCTCGACCTGCGGCCTGAGTTCGGCGATGCGATCGGCCAGCGCGTGCTCGGCAGGCGCGGAGAACAGCGCGCGATCCGCGGCGCCGCCGATTCCGTCACCCGCTTTCCTCAGGATGTTGACGATGCGCTTGTTCGCGGCCGCAAGCGCCTGTGCCTGCGGCAGCCGCGAGAACTCGCGCACCGCTTCGAGCCGCGCCGGCACCAGTGCGAGTTGCGTCGGGCGCTGCTCGACGACCGCTGCGATCTCCTGCGCTGCGAAGCCGCGCTCGCGCAGGTAGCCGGCCAGCCGCTCGTGGAAGAAGGTTTCCAGATCGGCGTGCGCATGGGCGACGCGCTCGCCGAAGGCCCGGAACGCGGCGTCGACCAGCGCGTCGAGCGGCAGCTCGAGTCGATGCTCGACCAGCATGCGGACCACGCCCAGAGCGTGGCGGCGCAGCGCGAACGGATCCTTGTCGCCGCTGGGCTGCTGGCCGACGCCGAACATGCCGGCCAGCGTTTCGAGCTTGTCGGCGAGTGCGAGCACCGTGCCGGTCTCGGTGGCCGGCAGCGCGTCGCCCGCGAAGCGCGGCTGGTATTGCTCGGTGATGGCGCGGGCGACCGCCTCGGGCTCGCCGTCGTGGCGCGCATAGTAGCTGCCCATCACGCCCTGCAGTTCCGGGAACTCGCCGACCATTCCGGTGAGCAGATCGGCCTTGGCGAGCAGCGCGGCGCGGTCGGCCAGTGCGGTGTCGGCGCGCAGCAGCGTCGCCACTTCGCGCGCGATCGCGCGCACCCGCTCGACGCGCTCGGCCTGCGTGCCGAGCTTCGCGTGGTAGACGACCGAGCCGAGCCGGCTCACGCGCGCAGCCAGCGGCGTCTTGCGGTCCTGTTCGAAGAAGAAGCGCGCATCGGCCAGCCGCGGCCGCACCACGCGCTGGTTGCCGTCGACGATGTGGCGCGGATCGTCGAGCGCCATGTTCGAGACGATCAGGAACCTGGGCAGCAGCCGCCCGCCCGTCTCGAACAGCGGGAAGTACTTCTGGTTGGTGCGCATCGTGAGGATCAGGCACTCCTGCGGCACGCGCAGGAACTCGCGCTCGAACTCGCCGACGTAGACCGCCGGCCACTCGACCAGCGCCGTGACCTCGTCGAGCAGCGGGGCAACCTGCGCCTCGTCGCCGAGCGACGCACCCAGCGCGGCGGCGCGCTCGCGCAGCAGCGCGTCGATGCGCGCGCGGCGCGCCTCGAACGACGCGAGCACGCGCCCGCGCGACTCGAGCGACGCCTCGTAGGCGTTGGCGTCGGCGATCTCCACCGGCCCCTCGGACTGGAAGCGATGGCCGCGCGTGACGCGCCCGGAGCGCAGCCCGAGCGCCGCGGCGTCGAGCACCTGCGAGCCGTGCAGCACGAGCAGCCCGTGAACCGGCCGCACGAAACTCACGGTGGTGTGGCCGTCGGCCAGCTGGTATTGCATCGCCTTCGGGATGGGCAGCGCCGCCAGCGCCTGCGCGATCACTGCGTCGATCGCCGTCGCGAGCGATTCGCCGCGCAGCGTGCTGCGATACCAGAAGCACTCCTGCCTGCCGTCGCTGGCGCGCGTGAGAGAGGCGATCGGCGCCGCCTGCCGTTCGGCCCATTTGAGCAGCGCCTGCGTGGGCACTCCCGCGGCGTCGAGCGCCACCTTCACCGACGGGCCCTTGACTTCGACCGTGCGGTCGGGCGCACGTGCGGTCACCGCGTCGACGCGCACCGCGAGCCGGCGTGGCGTGGCGAAACCCTCGACGCGCGCCTCGTCGGCGACCAGCCCGCGGCTGCGCAAGGCGTCGGCAATGCCGGCACTGAAAGCGTCTCCCAGCCGCTGCAGCGCCTTCGGCGGCAGTTCTTCGGTGAACAGTTCGACCAGCAGCGGCGCGCTGGCGGCGAGGCCGGCGTCGTTCTCAGGCGGCATGCGCGTGGCCCCTGGACATCGGGAAGCCGAGGCGCTCGCGCGCCTCGTAGTAGGCCTGCGCGACCGCGCGCGCGAGATTGCGCACCCGAGCGATGTATGCGGCACGTTCGGTGACCGAAATCGCGCCGCGCGCATCGAGCAGGTTGAAGCTGTGCGAGCACTTCATCACCATCTCGTAGGCGGGCAGCGCCAGCCCGGCGGCGATCAGGCGCTTCGCCTCGCTCTCGTAGTCGTCGAAGTGGCGAAACAGCATCCCGGTGTTGGCGTGCTCGAAGTTGTACGCCGACTGTTCGACCTCGTTCTGGTGAAACACGTCGCGATAGCTGATGCCCTCGGTCCAGACGAGATCGAAGACGCTCTCGACGCCCTGCAGGTACATCGCGATGCGCTCGAGGCCGTAGGTGATCTCGCCGGTGATCGGCTGGCACTTCAGCGAGCCGACCTCCTGGAAATAGGTGAACTGCGTGACTTCCATGCCGTTGAGCCAGACTT
Organism: Burkholderiales bacterium; assembly: GCA_003577305.1. Lineage (GTDB taxonomy): Bacteria > Pseudomonadota > Gammaproteobacteria > Burkholderiales > Burkholderiaceae_E > Zeimonas. The sequence goes on along the minus strand of QEVL01000003.1, from coordinate 66,226 downwards.
CCCAGCCGAGCCCCCAGGCACCGAGCGTGGGCGACTCCCAGTCGTCCTCGACGAAGCGCACGTCGTTCACCGAAGTGTCGATGCCCAGCGCGCGCAGCGAGCCGAGGTACAGGTCGAGGATCTCGGGCGGCGACGGCTTGAGCACCACCTGGTACTGGTAGTAGTGCTGCAGGCGGTTCGGGTTGTCGCCGTAGCGGCCATCCTTCGGGCGCCGCGACGGCTGGACGTAGGCCGCGCGCCAGGGCTCGGGGCCGATCGCCCGCAGGAAAGTGGCGGTGTGGAAGGTGCCCGCGCCGACTTCCATGTCGTAGGGCTGGAGCAGGGCACAGCCCTGGCTGTCCCAGTAAGCCTGCAGGCGCAGGATCACTTGCTGAAAGCTGAGCATGGAAAAGGAGCGGCGCGAAAAGCCGTCATTCTAGCGGGTTCGAGCCTGCGGATCGGCGCGTGGCGACGCAGGCGAGCGCGCCCGACAGCAAGAGCGCGAAGGCGAGCGCCAGGGGCAGGGCATTGCCCCAGCGCGCGTACGGCGTGAGCCCGACGCTGCCCTGCACCGCGAGCGCGAGCGCGCCCGCAGTGTAGTTCGGCAATGCAGCGAGCACCCGTCCGCGCGGGTCGATCGCCGCGGTCACCCCGGTGTTGGTCGCGCGCAGCACCGGTCGGGCGAGTTCGATCGCGCGCATGCGCGCGATCTGCAGGTGCTGCGGCAACGCGTGCGAATCGCCGAACCAGGCGATGTTGCTCACGTTCACGAGGATCGTCGCGCCATCGCGCACCTGTGCCGCGAGCTCCTCGCCGAACAGGTCTTCGTAGCAGATGTCGAAGGCGACGCGCTGGCTGTCGATCTGCAGCAGCGGCTGCGACCTTGCGCCACGGCCGAATTCGCCCAGCGGAATGCGCATCAGCGCGACGAACCAGCCGGATCCGCGCGGAATGAATTCTCCGAACGGCACCAGGTGCCGCTTGTCGTAGCGTGCTGCGATCGCGCCGTCGCGATCGATCACCGCGACGCTGTTGGTGAGCCGTTGCACGGCGGCGCGGTCCGGGCCGGGCTGTTCGGGCAGCGGCATGCCGATCGCCAGCATGCCGCCGCTGTGCGCCAGGCGCGCGAGCAGTGCGTCGCGCAGCGGCGCCGGGGTCGCCGACCACGGAACGGTCCAGGCGGTCTCGGGAAGCACGGTCAGATCCGCATCGGCTTGCAGCACCTCGGCGGTGTAGGCCTGCATCGCGGCGAGGCTGCGCCGCGGATCGAACTTGAGTTCCTGCTCGACGTTGCCCTGCAGCAGTCGTACCGTGAGGCTGCGGCCGGTGGGCTGCGACCATGCGTGGCCGGCGAGCAGGGCCGCGACCAGCGGCGGCGCGAGCGCGAGCACCGCGGCCCCCGCCAGCGTTGCCTGGATCGCCGCAGGCGTGCGGTGCCCCGGCGTGTGCTCTCTTGCCGGAGCGCGCGTTGCGGTGGCCCCGACTGCGGCGCCACCGGCTGCGCAGGCGTGCGTGGCCGCCAGGCCGAGCGCGCCCACGCCGAACGCGCACAGCGCTGCGAACGCGCACACGCCGTAGACGCCCACCAGCGGCGCGAGTGCCGCGAGCGGTCCGTCGACATGCGCGTAGCCGATCGCCAGCCAGGGAAAGCCGGTGAACAGGTAACCGCGGGCGATTTCGGAGAGCGCCCAACAGCCGGCAAAGACCAGGCCCACTGCAGCCAGTGCGCCCGGCGCGGGCGCCCGCGGTGCCAGGCGTGCAGCGCGCGCCGCGCGCAGCGTGATCGCACATGCCGCGGCCGGGAAGCAGGCGAGATAGGCGCCGAACAGCAGCAGTGCGAGCGTGGCGATCGGCGCCGGCATGCCGCCGTAGCGGTGCATGCTCACGTAGAGCCAGCCAACGCCGGCCACGAACCAGCCCAACCCGAACGCCAGCCCGAGGACGGCGGCGCGCGCCGCACCGGCGGCAGCGCCAGCGTGCGCGCGCAGCACCAGCACGACCAGCAGCGCCAGCGCGGCGGTCTGCAGCCACCATGCCCCGATCGGCGCGAAGCTCGCAGCGTGAACGATCCCCGCGGCCAGTGCCGCCGGCGCGCCCGACCCCAGGCGCAGTCGCACTGCCGACTCAGTGAGCGCCCGGCTCGGGCTCTTCGCCCGGCGGCGCGGGCAGCCGCTCGACCAGCAGCAACTGCGCCTGCCGTGCGTCGGCACGCAACACCTCGAAACGGATGCCGTCGAGTTCGACCTGCTCGCCGCGCCGCGGCACGCGCCCGAACTGCTCGGTGACGAGCCCGCCGACGGTGTCGAACTCCTCGTCGGAGAAGTGCGTCCCCACGGCCTCGTTGAACTGGCGGATGCCCGCGATCGCGCGCACGCGAAAGCGCGCACCGTGCTCTCCCGGTTCGAGCGGCACGATGTGGTCGCTCTCCTCGTCGAAGTCGAATTCGTCCTCGATGTCGCCGACGATCTGCTCGAGCACGTCCTCGATCGTGATCAGGCCGGCTGTTCCGCCGTATTCGTCGACCACGATAGCAAGATGGACGCGATTGCCGCGGAAGTCGCGCAGCAGCACGTTGAGCCGCTTCGACTCGGGAATGAACACCGCGGGCCGGAGCAGGTCGCGAACATCGACGCGCTCGTCGGTGTACAGCCGCAGCAACTCCTTCGCGTGCAGGATGCCGAGCACGTTGTCGCGATCGCCCTCGACGACCGGGAAGCGCGAGTGGGCGGTCTCGATCACGCGCGGCAGGAACACTTCGGGCGGCTGGCCGATGTCGATCACGTCCATCTGCGCGCGCGGCACCATGATGTCGCGTGCGGCGAGCTCGGAAACCTGAAGCACGCCTTCGATCATCGACAGCGCTTCGGCATCGAGCAGCGCGCGCTCGTGCGCCTGCCGCAGCACGGCGAGCAACTGTTCACGGTCTTCGGGAACGCGCAGCAGCAGCGCTGCCAGGCGTTCGAGCATCGGTCGTCGATGTTCGCTGCCCGAATGGGGGCCGGACATGGGATGGGGGGTGGTTGGCGTGCGGCCGAGCATACCCGAACGCCCGGCGCGATGCCAAGCGCTCAGCCCCGTGGACGAAAGGGATCCGCGATGCGAAAGCGCGCCAGCAGCGCGATTTCGGCAGCCTCCATGCGCTCGGCCTGCGCAGGCAACTCGTGATCGTGACCGCAGGCGTGCAGCACGCCGTGGATGACCAGGTGTGCGAGGTGCGCGGCGAGCGTCTTGCGCCGGGCGCGCGCTTCGCGTCGCGCCACCGGCACGCAGATCACGATGTCGGCGTTCACCCGTCCGTCATCGTCCGGATAGGCGAAGGTGAGCACGTTGGTCGCGTAGTCGCGCTGCCGGTACCGTGCGTTGAGCGAGCGCGCTTCGCGCTCGCCGACGAACCTCAGCGTGAGCGTGGCATCGACGTCGATCGCCGCCGCGACCCAGCGCCGCAGTTGTGCGCGCGAAGCAGGCAGCGTGCGCACGCCGTCGCCGAGCTGGATCGACAGCGACAGCGACGGTTTCGCCGAGTCCGGCGCGGCATGTCCGCGGCGCGCTGCCGCGCCGCGCTCAGGTCTGGTCCGGGCGCGCCCGTTCATAGGCGTCGACGATGCGTGCCACCAGCGGATGGCGCACGACGTCGGAGCTGTCGAACTCGGTGAACGCGAGCCCGCGCACCTTGCGCAGCAGCCGCCGCGACTCGATCAGTCCGGAGGCCTGCCCCTTGGGCAGGTCGATCTGCGTCGTGTCGCCGGTGACGACGGCGCGCGAGCCGAAGCCGATGCGCGTGAGGAACATCTTCATCTGCTCGGGCGTGGTGTTCTGCGCCTCGTCGAGGATGATGAACGAGTTGTTCAGCGTGCGCCCGCGCATGTAGGCGAGCGGCGCGATTTCGATCGCCTGCTTCTCGAACATCCGCGCGGTGCGATCGAAGCCGAGCAGGTCGTACAGCGCGTCGTAGAGCGGCCGCAGGTACGGGTCCACCTTCTGCGCCAGGTCGCCGGGCAGGAAGCCCAGCCGCTCCCCGGCTTCGACGGCCGGGCGCGTGAGCACGATGCGCTGGATGACGTCGCGCTCGAGTGCGTCGACTGCGCAGGCGACCGCGAGATAGGTCTTGCCGGTGCCGGCCGGCCCGATGCCGAAAGTGATGTCGTGCGACAGGATGTTGCGCAGGTATTCGCGCTGGTGTGGCGTGCGCCCCTGCAGGTCGGCGCGACGGGTGTGCAGCACCGGCGCTTCTTCGGAGGACGTCTCGGGCGCGGCGCGCGCAGGCGCCTTCAGTTCGACCAGGCCGAGCTGGACGTCATCGAGCGACAAGGGGTGCTCGGTGCGCGCGTAGAAATGCTTCAGTGCTGCGACCGCGCGGCGCGATGCAGCCGACGTGCCCTCGATGCTGAAGCTGGCGCCTCGCCGCGCGATGCGCACGTCGAAGGCTTCCTCGATCTGCCGCAGGTTCTGGTCGAGCGCCCCGCACAGATTGGCGAGGCGGCGGTTGTCGACGGCTTCGGGCGTGTACTCGGTCGGGCGGGATCTCAACTCGGCGGTCTCGGATGCGTCAAGGTTGCGCCGGCTGCTGCGCAAACACGCTTACGCCCGAGATTGTAGAGCCGCCGGCAGGTCCCTGGACCTGGTAACTGAGACCGAGACGCGCCGCATTCGGGCCGAAGAGGCCCCCCTGGACCCCGACCGTGCAGCCGGCGCTGCCGCAGCTCAGCAGTCCGTTGCCGGAGTGTGATGCCGGCAGGCTGCCGCTGAATGCGTAGCCAGCGGTCGTGGAGAGCGTGCTGCGCGCCGGATCCGATGCGCCACCGGGCGTCGTGAAACCGTATGAGGCTCCTCCGATCGCGACACTTCCGTCGAGCCCGATGCGGGCAGGTCGGCCCGGGCCGAAGGCGACGCCGGCCGTGCCGCTGAACACGCCCGGGGACACGGCTCCGGTGCTCAGCGTCGGCGCGGTGGCTCCGATCAATTGGTACGTGAACACGCCCTGCGTGGGAACCGTCGTCGAGGGCACTCCGGCGAGATAGTGGACACCGTCGTTGGGCGACAGCGTCCGATCGGCCAGGTTGGCCCATATCCCTTGTGGCTGGAGCGTGCCGTCGGTCCAACGGCCCCAGCTGACGAACGGGTCTGCGCCGGCTTCGGCGACCCGAGCCGTGCCGAGCGACAGGCAATACGACCAGAGTTCGCAGCTCCCGTTGGCATTGACGCCGACCGCTTCGAGTCGGCCCGACTCATCGAGCTTGAACGATTTCCCTGCGGAAGCGAACAGGGACCAGTCCAGGAAGCCCAATACGCGCGGCAGGCCGCGAATCAGCAGCGTGCGCTGGTCGCCGATCGTTCCGACACCTGACAAAGGCGGCGGATCGTCCGCGCTGCCTGAACCGCCCGTACCTCCGGCGCTGCCGCTGTCGCCGGAGCCACCGGTGCCACCCGTGCCGCCCGTGCCGCCCGTTCCACCCGTGCCGCCGGTTCCACCCGTGCCACCCGTGTCCCCGGAGCCACCGGTGCCGCCCGTTCCACCGGTGTTGCCGGTGTCGCCGGAGCCACCGGTACCACCGGTGCCACCGGTGCCACCGGAGCCACCGGTGCCACCCGTGCCACCCGTGTCCCCGGAGCCACCGGTGCCGCCCGTTCCACCGGTGTTGCCGGTGTCGCCGGAGCCACCGGTACCACCCGTGCCACCCGTGCCACCCGTGCCGCCGCCCGCGGCGGACGAACCTGGCGATGTCGCGGGTGCGAGGTCGGCGACTGCAAGGAGCGAGCCGTCAGGGGTGCGCTGTTCGTTCGGGGAAATCACGCCGCCCGACCCCGGGAGCCAGGCTGACCCCGGCGTGCCCGAATCGGTCAGCGCGGGGGCGGAGGAGCTGCTGCCTGGCCGGACGGATCGATCGATCAGGATCGACGGCAGGCCAGCGACCGTGCCCGAGGCGGTCCCGGGGTTCGCGCCGGCACCGCCACCGGGCGCAACCGATTGGCCGGTCCCGTCGGCAGGCCCGCCGTTGCCCACTGCGCGGGAGTCCGTCGCAGCACCCGGACCGAGCGCGATCTGGTCAGGGGTGGTGCTCGAAGTCGTGGCAACCCCGGAAGTCGTCGGTGCCGTCAGCACCACGCCGGCGACAATCGCCGGCAGCGCCGACGATCGGCCGTCCGAAGGGATCGCTTTCGTGGTTGCCACGGCGCTGCCGTCGGCCTGCCCGTCGCCAGCGGCAGCGGCCCGGGTCGCCCGATCCCCGCTCTCGGGCAGGCGGTCGTAACTGATCGGGGCGAGCACCGGCCCGTCGTTGGTCATTCGCGGCGCTGCATCCGGATCGTCGGCCGCCGCGGATTCGCCTTCGCCGACCTCGATCGCACCACCGCGGGTAGCGACCACGATGCGGCCTCGCGTGACCGACACGCGCAGGCCTTCGCGCGGACCTGGCGAACACAGCGGATCGCAGGCGGTCTGCTCGGCAACGTACTCGGTGCCGCGCACGCCGACTGTGGCGGTCGGCGTCTGCATCCGGTAATCGTCGTGGTTGCGCTTGCCGATCGCCCCGGTGATCGTGCGCAGGGCGCCGCGCACCAGGAAGAAGAAGCTGCGCTGGCCGGAGGCGTCGAAGCGATAGTCGTCGATGCGGAACGTCGTGCCTGGCTGCAGGGAGAAGATGGCGCCATCGGTGAAGCGGATCTGCACGCGGCCGTCCTGGCCGGTGCGGATCACGTCGCCGCTATCGAATTCAGTGCCGGCCGCAACCGCTGCAGGCGCTGCCGCGCCACGCTGCACGGTGACGCTGCCCGATGCGACGAGCGCGCGGCCGTCGGCCGCCATGGCCGCCTGCGTGCCCGCCGTCCAGGCAAGCAGCGCGAGCAGGCACAGTGCGAGCCAACCCGCCGGCGTGCGGCGCGCGCTCGGGCTGCGCAGGTAGGTGTCCGGGCCGATCATCGTCACTGGAACCTGTAGCGCAGCGTCACGCCGGCCTGCGTGCGCCGGAAGTCGTTCGGCTCGAGCGTCGAACGATTGCGCGTGTGGGTGACGGCCGGGGCGATCGACCAGTCGGCGGTCAGTGCCCGCTCGGCGCCGACGCGCAACTCGGTCTGGCGGTCGCTGCGCGCCACGCCGAAGATCGGTTCGATCCCGTCGAAGTCGCGCGCTTCCCGGGAGACCGCGGCAAAACCGCGCCAGCCGTTGCCGATTCCCATGCTCAGGGCCGCGCGCGCACCGCGGAAGTCGTACGTCAGGTTGTCCAGGTTGCGGCGCGACGTCTCGGTTCCGGCCTGCAGTCCGGCGACGAAGACCGGCTTGCGCGCACCGTCGAGGACACGCGCGAAAGTGAGACCCAGCGCACTGCGGCGCGCATCGCGCAGCGGCTCGTCGGGGAACTCGAGCGAGAAGGCCTGCGCATAGGCGCCAAGCTGGGTCCGGGCGTCGAGGTCGCACTGCCACTGGACGAGCGCGCCCAGGGCGCTGCGGAAAGCCGCACCGCCCAGCTGCAGGTGCTGGAACTGGGCAAGCATGTTGTACTGGTGGCAGCCGGTACGGAAGGCGAACCCCGACGAAAGATCGAATTGATCCTGGTCCAGTGTATGTGCACTGGGGTGGCGCCGAAGCGAGACGCGCCCGCCAGTAGTCCACTGCCAGCCGCCGCCCATCGGCACGGTCCAGTTTAGGCCGAGCGCACCGGCAAAAACGGAACTATTTCTCGGAAGACTGATTCCCAGCGGGATCACCGCGGTGCCGTCTGCCAGGACCCACTGACCGGTGGAGCTTCCGAAGTTGACGTTGGAGTCGTGGCCGGTTTCGAGTTCGAGCAGTCCGACCAGCCGGGGCCGCCCGTCGTCGTCGACGCGGCGTATGGCGTCGAGGTACCTGCCGATCACCCGCCGGGCGTCTTCGGGGATGCGCTGGGCCGCGACGGCTTCGAACTCGCGCCGCGCATTCTCGTGCTCGCGCAGCGCGAAGTAGGCGCGGGCGATCTCCGCGCGCGCCTGCAGGAAGCCGGGGCGCTCCATGAGCACGCGCTCGAGCGCAATCACGGCCTCTCCCGGACGGCCCGAGTCGATGGCGGCGAGTCCCAACAGGTAGTCGAAGTCGGCGTCGCCGGCATAGTCGCCGACCCGGGCCTGCAGCATCCGGAACGCGCTGTCGGCCTGCCCGCTGTCGATCAGCACGCGCGCGTTCGCGAGCAACTGTGCCAGCGGCGCCGGCGTGGCCGGGCGGCCGCTCGCGCCGGCGGATGCGGGGGCATCGAACGCCGGCCCCGGTTTTGGCGAGGGCGGCTGCGGTTGCGCCAGCGCGTCCGGGGCAGCGACCGCGATGATCACCGACAGCGCGAACGAGCGCACCACGGCGGTGCGCCGCAACCTCTGCGCGCCAGCCGGGGTCGCCACGAACCTCATGCGCCGCGCACGACCGCCTCGCCCCGCAGCGAGTGCGGCAGCGCGGCGCTGATCCGCACGTCGACGAACCGGCCTGCGAGATCTTGCGGACCCGGGAAGTTCACCACCCGGTTGTTGCCGGTGCGGCCGGCGAGTTCGCCGGCGTCGCGGCGCGAAGGGCCTTCGACCAGCACCCGCTGCACGCTGCCGACCATCGCCTCGCTGATCCGCCGGGCGTTGGCGTCGATCGCCGACTGCAGCCGTTGCAGCCGCTCCAGCTTGACGGGCTGCGGGGTGTCGTCGGCGAGGTCGGCGGCCGGGGTTCCGGGCCGGGGGCTGTAGACGAAGGAAAACGAGCTGTCGAACCCGATCTCCCCGGCGAGTCGCAGCGTGCGTTCGAAGTCGTCACCGGTTTCGCCCGGAAAGCCGACGATGAAGTCGGTGGACAGGCTGATGCGGGGACGCACTGCTCGCAGCCGGCGCACGATCGACTTGTATTCGAGCACGGTGTAGCCGCGCTTCATCGCTGCGAGGATGCGGTCGGAACCCGACTGCACCGGCAGGTGGACGTGATCGACCAGCTTCGGCAGACGTGCGTACGCGTCGATCAGCCGCTGGGTGAACTCCTTCGGGTGCGAAGTGGTGTAGCGCACGCGGTCGACGCCCGGAATCTCGCAGACGTGGTCGAGCAGCAGCGCGAAATCCCCGGCTTCGCCATCGGGCATCGCGCCGCGCCAGGCGTTCACGTTCTGGCCGAGCAGCGTAACCTCGCGCACCCCCTGGTCGGCCAGTCCGGCGATCTCGACCAGCACGTCTTCGAGCGGACGCGACACCTCGTCTCCGCGCGTGTAGGGCACGACGCAGAAGCTGCAGTACTTGCTGCAGCCCTCCATGATCGACACGAAGGCGGTGGCGCCTTCGGTGCGTGCCGGCGGCAGGCGGTCGAATTTCTCGATCTCGGGGAAGCTCACGTCGACCTGCGGCTGGCCGCTGGCGCGACGAGCCGCGATCAGCTCGGGAAGCCGGTGCAACGTCTGCGGACCGAACACCAGGTCGACGTACGGTGCGCGTGCGACGATCGCCGCACCCTCCTGGCTGGCCACGCAACCGCCGACGCCGACGATGAGATCGGGACGCTCGCGCTTGAGCGCGCTGATCCGCCCGAGGTCGGAAAACACCTTCTCCGCGGCCTTTTCGCGCACAGAGCAGGTGTTGAACAGGATGATGTCGGCGTCCTCGGGCCGATCGGTCCTGCGCGCGCCCTCGGTTTCGGCGAGCACGTCGGCCATCCGGTCCGAGTCGTACTCGTTCATCTGGCATCCGAACGTGCGGATGTAGAGCCGGGTGCTCACGCGCGCTGCCTGCTGCCGGAATGCGCTCGCCGGCTCAGCGGCCGCTCGCGGCCGAGCGTGCCTGCTCGCGTGCCTGCGCGGCCAGCAGTTCTTCGGGTGTGAGGAGCCAGACCCGCGACACGTTGCCGGCCGGGTCGCGCTCGACCAGCGCGTCGAAGCTGCCCGACAGGCTGGCCGGCATCACGATCATGTTGCGCTGGTCGAAGATGCGCGTGCCGGCGCCCAACCGTACCGGTTCGCCGTCGAGCGTGGCTTCGGGGAAGATGCGCATCGCGAAGCGCCCCGGGCGCGCTGCTTCCGGGAAACTGCGCGTGCCCTGCGCGGGCGCCGGCAGCGACCAGGCCAGCGCCACTGCTGCCACCGCACCGAGTGCGCGGCGCCTGGCACGGCACGGGGCGGGTTCTCGCGGCGGCTGCAGCATGGTCGATGCGTACCTTCGTCGGCTGCATGGGAGAAGGTGGTGGCGCATCAGGGACTCGAACCCCGGACCTGCGGATTATGATTCCGTCGCTCTAACCAACTGAGCTAATGCGCCAGCGAACCCGCGATTCTACGAATCCGGGCATGCGCTGTCAAAGCGCGAGGCGCCCCGGCGCCGGCCGGAAGCACCCCGAGCCGGCTTCAGGTGGTCACCCTCGGGAAGCGCACCGATATCCGGGTGCCCGCCCCGTGGCCGCGCCCCGGCGGCCACGCGATCCCGTCGTCGACTTCCACCCGGGCCCCGTGCTGCGTGGCGATCTCGCGCACGATCGACAGCCCCAGCCCGCTGCCGTCGCCCGGTGCGTCCGTCATCCGGTAGAAGCGCTCGAACACCATTGCGCGCTCGGACGGAGGGATGCCACTGCCGTCGTCCTCTACCTCGAGCACGACCTCGTCGGTGCCGGTGCGGCTGCGCACGGTGACGACGCCGCGCTCGGGGGTATGGCGCAGCGCGTTGTCGACCAGGTTGCCGACCATTTCGCGCAACAGGATCGGCTGGCCGCTGATCGGCGCTGCGGCCCCGTCGTCCTCGACGCCGAAGTCGATGTGCCGCTTCAGCGCTTCGTCGGCCCATTCCGCGGCAAGGGTGCGCACCAGCGCGCGCAGGTCCACGGGTTCCATCGCTGCCGCGCCGCGCAGGTTCTCGGTGCGCGCGAGCGACAACAGCTGGTTCACCAGATGCGCGGTGCGCGCGGCGCTGCGCACGAGTTGCACCAGGCTGCGCTGAAGCTGCTTCGGATCGGTTTCGCGCATCGCCAGTTCGGCCTGCGTGCGCAGCCCGGCCAGCGGCGTCTTCATCTGGTGCGCGGCGTCGGCGATGAAGCGTTTCTGTGCGTCGAGACTGAGTGCCTGGCGCACCAGCAGATCGTTGAACGCGTCGACCAGCGGGGCGATCTCCTCGGGCGCTCCGCGCGGATCGATCGGCGAGAGATCGTCGGGCCGCCGGGTGCGGATGCCGTGCTGCAGCCACTGCAGCGGCGCCAGGCCGCGCGAGAGCCCGAACCAGACCAGGCCGAGCGCCAGCGGCAGGATCAGGAACTGCGGAAAGATCACGCCCTTGATGATCTCGTTGGCCAGCTGGCTGCGGCGCTCCAGGGTCTCGCCGACCTGCACCAGCATCCAGCGTCCGCTCGGTTCCCCTGTCGCCGACATCTTCAGCAGATGGGAGTAGGCGACCCTGAACTCCATGCCGTGCATGATCACGTTGCGCAGCTTCACCCTTCCGACTTCGGGGAAGTCGTAGAGCCGGGGACGCGGGAACCCGGCGTCGCCGGCGATCAGTGCGCCGTCGACGTCGAGTACCTGGAAGTACACCCTGGCCTGCTCGTCGCCCTGCAGCAGGTGGCTCGCGGTCACCGCGATCGGCTCGTGCGCGGGCGCGACCGCCTCCGACTTCACGTGCTCGAGCAGCACCAGCGTTCGATCGGAGAGCGAGCGGTCGAACGGGGCATCGGCCAGCGAGCGCGCCACGAGGAAGGTCACCGCGACCGACAGCGGCCAGAGCAGCAGCAGCGGCGCGAACATCCAGTCGAGGATCTCGCCGAAGAGCGAGCGCTGTTCGCTCGATCCTGCCGGCTCGCGTCGGCCCGCGCGTACGCGCGACTTGCGATCGGCAAGGCCGGGGCGATGCGGGGACTCGCGCGTTGCGATCAGGTCGCTGAGTACCGAGGGCGCGGTATCGGCGGGCTTCATCCCTGCGCCGCGGTATCGGCGGGCCGCTCGAGGCAGTAACCGAGGCCGCGCACGGTGGCGATGCGGATCTCGCAGCCCTCGAGCTTGCGGCGCAGCCTGTGCATGTAGACCTCGATCGCGTTCAGGCTGATCTCGTCGCCCCATTCGCAGACGTGGTCGACGATCTGCTCCTTGCTGACCAGGCGCCCCATGCGCTGCATCAGCACTTCGAGCAATCCGATCTCGCGCGCCGAGAGGTCCAGCGGATGCTCGCCGAGGAACGCGGTGCGACTGACCTGGTCGAAAGCCAGCGGTCCGCAGCGCAACCGGCTGCTGCCGCTGCCCATGCTGCGGCGGACCAGCGCGCGTACCCGCGCTTCGAGTTCGGAGAGCGCGAACGGCTTGGCCATGAAGTCGTCCGCGCCGAGGTCCAGTCCGCGCACCCGCTGCTCGACCGAGTCGGCAGCGGTGAGAATCAGCACCGGCGCGGCGACGTTTCGCGAGCGCAGCCGCCTCAGGACCTCCAGCCCGGGCAGGCCCGGCAGACCGAGATCGAGGATCAACAGGTCATACGCCTGCGTGGACAGCGCGGTGTCGGCATCGCGCCCCGAGGCGACGTGATCGACCGCATAGCCTGCGCCGCGCAGCGACCGCGACAGGCCGTCGGCCATCACCTGATCGTCTTCGGCGATGAGGATGCGCATCCGGATTTCGCGTACGCCGCCGACGGCGGCACCGGCAGCAAGTGTAGCGCTGCGCTGTTCAGCAAGGGGCGAGCGCCTCGCGCAGGGCGTCGCGCGTGGCCCTGGCCACTGCGGCGGCGGCCGCGGCGAAGTCTTCCGCGCGGCTTGCATAGAGGATCGCGCGCGACGAATTGACGATCATCCGTCGCCCGCCGGCGCGCACCGTGGCCTCGATGTCGCCACCCTGCGCGCCGATGCCGGGCACCAGCAGCGGCAGGTCGCCGGCGATCGCGCGCACGCGCGCGAGCTCGGCAGGGTAGGTGGCCCCCACCACCAGGCCGAGCTGGCCGCTCGTGTTCCACGGTCCGGCGGCCAGCCGTGCCACGCGTTCGAACAGGCGCTCGCCGCCGACCTCGAGCGCCTGCAGGTCGCTGCCCCCGGGATTGGAGGTGCGGCACAGCAGGATGACGCCCCGATCGCGCCAGGCGAGCCAGGGTTCGAGCGAATCGAAACCCATGTACGGGTTGACCGTGGCCGCGTCGGCCCGGTAGCGCTCGAAGGCCTCGCGGGCATACTGCTCGGCGGTGGCGCCGATGTCTCCCCGCTTGACGTCGAGGATCACCGGCTTGCCGGGGTGCGCGTGCCGAATGTGCGCAACCAGATCCTCGAGCTGCTCCTCGGCGCGCGCCGCTGCGAAGTAGGCGATCTGCGGCTTGAACGCGCAGGCGAATTCCGCCGTGGCATCGACGATCTCGCGGCAGAATGAGAGGATCGCGTCGGATCGGCCAGCGAGATGCGCGGGCAGGCGCGACGGATCCGGATCGAGGCCGACGCACAGCATCGAGTCGGCGCGGTCCCAGGCGGCCTGCAGCGAAGCGACGAAACTCACCAGCCCTCCTCCGACGTTCGACAATTCCATTCTATCCAGACGATGAACGAGCCGCTGCGCCTTTCGCCGCGCGATCTCTGGCTGCTGGCGCTGCTCACGCTCGCCTGGGGCGTGAACTGGCCGATCATGAAGATCGGCGTGAACGAGCTCGCGCCGATGAGCTTTCGTGCGCTGACCATGATCGGCGGTCTGCCGGCGCTGGCAGTCATCGCGCGCGTCGCAGGAGTGCCGCTGCGCGTGCCGCGCGAGGAGCGCGGCGAGTTGCTCGTGCTCGCGCTGACGAACATGGTGCTCTGGATCGTCCTGTCGATCTACGCGCTGAAGCTGCTGTCGTCGGGCCGCGCCGCGATTCTCGCGTACACGATGCCGGTCTGGACTGCGCTGATCGGCATCGCGCTGTATGGCGAGCATCCGTCGCGGCGGCTCTGGGTCGGCGTGGCTGCGGCCGCGCTCGGTGTCCTGCTGCTGCTGGGCGGCGAGATCGGGGCGATCGCCGGTCGCCCCCTGGGAATGCTGCTGATGCTGTCGGCCGCTGCGATATGGGGGCTGGGCACGCACCTGATGCGCCGCCGGCGACTGCGCGCGCACATCCTGACGATCACCTTCTGGTCGGTGGCGATCGGTCTCGTCGTCTGCAGCGGCCTAGCGCTGGCATTCGAGCGCGGCAGCTGGATCCGCGCGCCCGACGCGGCCGGATGGGGCGCGGTCGTGTACAACGCCCTGATCGTCTTCGGCTTCGCCCAGCTCGTCTGGTTCCGGCTCGTGTCCATCCTGCCGCCGGTGGCCAGCGGACTGTCGGTGATGCTGATTCCGGTGATCGGCCTGTTCTCGGGCATCGTGATGCTCGGAGAGCGGCCGGGATGGCAGGACTGGATCGCGCTCGCCGCGGTGCTGGTGGCGATCGCCAGCGTGCTGCTTCCCGTGCGCGAGGCGGGCGCGGCGCGCTGATCGCGCCGTGCGGCGGCAAGCCCCGCGGGTTGCGCTCGACCTCTCCGGGCGGCGCTCAACGCCCGAGCGGCGTCTCGTTCTCGAAGCGGTCTTGCGGCGACACCGGCGCCGAGTCGGCGCCGGCGGAGAACGAAGCACCCGGGTAATGGCGCAGCATGTCTTCGCGTACCTGCTGCAGCGGCAGGTCGGACCAGGTGCCGTGATCGGCGAGGTACTTCATGTGCAGGCGCCCCTGCGCATCGTGCTCCTGGTAGAGCGCGTCGCCCGAGCCGTCGAATTCGGTCGGGCGCACGCCGAAGCGCTCGCACAGCTCGATGTTGAACGCGGGCACGGCCTTGACCCAGCGGCCCTCGATCAGCAGCGCGGCGTAGCCGTGGTCGTAGAAGATGTCGATCCCGCCCATGCGTGCGCGCAGTTTCTCGGTATTCAGGTGATTGACCACGTCGGCCAGCCCGATCGCCGACGCGATGCCCACCGCGCGTGCGCAGGCCGCGAGCAGGCCCGCCTTCGAGACGCACCAGCCGTAGCCGTCGCGAATCACCTGGCTCGCGCGATACGCCTCGGAGTCATAGCTGATGCGGTATGGGTCGTAGCGGATCCGGTCGCGCACCGCGTAGAACAGGCGCACCGCACGGGTACGCGCATCGTGCGCACCGCCGATTGCCTCGCTCACGAAGCGTCGCACCTCGGGCGTCTCGTAATCGAGGAATGCGGTCGCAGCGAGGTACGGCCCGAGATCCGGACCTGCGCGCGTGACGCCGGGCAGCCCCGGCAGGTGAACCACGTTCATCGTCATCCTCCGTGCCCCCATTGTAGCGGCGTCGCGCGGGCGGGCCAGCGAGGTCGGGCGACGATCTCCGTTACGATCGCGCTGTCCGGAGTCCGGTCGGGCGTGCGCGGCTTGCACCCGGCCCGGCGAAAATCCCCGGCACATCCGCAAGAGAGGCGAATCATGGCAACGAAGAAGACCTTCCTGGCGTGCATCGTGGCGTCGACGGCGCTGGCGGGCTGCGCCAACATGACCGAAACCCAGCAGCGCACCGCGGTCGGCACCGGTGTCGGGGCGGTGGTGGGCGCGGCACTGGGCAGCGCCGTGGGTGGCAGCGGCGGCGCGACACGCACCGGCGCGGTGCTCGGCGCCGCGGCCGGCGGCATCGGTACCTACGTCTGGTCCAGGCGCATGGAGGAGCAGAAGCGCACGATGGAGCGGGCCACCGCCGGCACCGGTGTCGACGTCTCGCAGACCGCCGACAACCAGCTGAAGCTCGAGATTCCGAGCGACATCTCGTTCGACACGAATCGTGCCGAGATCAAGCCGAATTTCCGGCCGATCCTCGATCGCTTCGCACAGACGCTGAATGCGAATCCGGGAACCACGGTGCGCATCGTGGGCCACACCGACAACACCGGCACCGACGCGATCAACGACCCGCTGTCGGTCAACCGTGCGGCCAGCGCGCGCCAGTATCTCGCCTCGCGCGGCGTCGATGCGGCGCGCATCGCGATCGACGGACATGGCTCGCGCGAGCCGATCGCCGACAACAGCACTGCGGCGGGCAGGGCGAAGAACCGTCGCGTCGAGATCTACGTGGCCGAGCCCGCGCCGCGCTGAAGCCGCGGCGGCCGGGTGCTGGCACCCGGTTGCGGCGCGGAGGAACGAAAAAGGCCCGCAGTTGCGGGCCTTTTCCTTGCATGGCGGCCCCCGGGGCCGCCATCGCCGGGCTTACATGCCCATGTCGCCCATGCCGCCCATGCCGCCCATGCCTCCGGGCATGCCGCCGCCGGCCGGCTTGTCTTCCGGCGCCTCGGCGACCATGGCCTCGGTGGTGAGCATCAGGCCGGCAACCGACGCGGCGTTCTGCAGCGCGGTGCGCGTCACCTTGGTCGGATCGACCACGCCCATGTCGAGCAGGTCGCCGTAGGTGCCGTTGGCCGCGTTGTAGCCGAAGTTGCCCTTGCCCTCGAGCACCTTGGCGACCACCACGCTCGCCTCTTCGCCGGCGTTGGCGACGATCTGGCGCAGCGGCTCCTCGATCGCGCGCATCACGATCCTGATGCCGGCTTCCTGGTCGCTGTTGTCGCCCTTCACCTTGATGCCGGCGCGGGCGCGCAGCAGCGCGACGCCGCCGCCGGCCACGATGCCTTCCTCGACGGCGGCACGGGTGGCGTGCAGCGCGTCTTCGACGCGGGCCTTCTTCTCCTTCATCTCGACTTCGGTAGCGGCGCCGACGCGGATGACGGCCACGCCGCCGGCCAGCTTGGCCACGCGCTCCTGCAGTTTCTCGCGGTCGTAGTCGCTGGTGGCTTCCTCGATCTGCGCGCGGATCGCCTTGACGCGGGCCTCGATGGCCTTCGTGTCGCCGGCACCGTCGATGATCGTGGTGTTCTCCTTGGCGACCTCGATGCGCTTGGCGCGGCCGAGATCCTGCAGTGTCGCCTTCTCGAGCGACATGCCGGTCTCTTCGGAGATCACGGTGCCGCCGGTGAGGATCGCCATGTCTTCCAGCATCGCCTTGCGGCGGTCGCCGAAGCCGGGCGCCTTGACTGCGACGGTCTTCAGGATGCCGCGAATGTTGTTGACCACCAGCGTCGCGAGCGCTTCGCCCTCGACTTCCTCGGCAATGATCAGCAGCGGCTTGCCGGCCTTGGCGACCTGCTCGAGCACCGGCAGCAGTTCGCGGATGTTGCTGACCTTCTTGTCGTGCAGCAGCACGTACGGTTCGTCGAGCACCGCGACCTGCTTGTCGGGGTTGTTGATGAAGTAGGGCGACAGGTAGCCGCGGTCGAACTGCATGCCCTCGACGATGTCGAGCTCGTTCTCGAGCGACTTGCCGTCCTCGACGGTGATCACGCCTTCCTTGCCCACCTTCTCCATCGACTCGGAGATGATCCGGCCGATCTCCTCGTCGGCGTTCGCCGAGATCGAGCCGACCTGCGCGATCTCCTTGCTCGTGGTGCACGGCTTGCTGATCTTCTTCAGCTCGCTCGTCAGCGCCTGCACCGTCTTGTCGATGCCGCGCTTCAGGTCCATCGGGTTCATGCCCGCGGCCACGTACTTCATGCCCTCGCGCACGATCGCCTGTGCCAGCACCGTGGCGGTGGTGGTGCCGTCGCCGGCGGCGTCGGAGGTCTTGGACGCGACTTCCTTGACCATCTGCGCGCCCATGTTCTCGAACTTGTCCTTCAGTTCGACTTCCTTGGCGACCGAGACGCCGTCCTTGGTGACGGTGGGAGCGCCGAACGAGCGCTCGAGGACCACGTTGCGGCCTTTCGGGCCGAGGGTCACGCGGACCGCGTTGGCGAGGAGGTTGACGCCGTTGATCATGCGGCTGCGGGCGTCATCGGAAAAGAAAACCTGCTTGGATGCCATCTGCTTGTTCTCCTGGAACCTGTTGATTCGTGTGGCTTACTCGACCACGGCCATGATGTCTTCTTCGCGCATCACCAGCAGTTCGTCGCCTTCGACCTTCACGGTCTGGCCGCTGTACTTGCCGAAGAGCACCTTGTCGCCGACCTTCACCGCGAGCGGGCGGACCTTGCCGTCGTCGCCCACCTTGCCGTTGCCGACAGCGAGCACTTCGCCCTGGTCAGGCTTCTCGGCGGCGCTATCGGGGATCACGATGCCGGACGCGGTCTTGCGCTCGTTGTCCAGGCGTTTGATGATCACGCGATCATGCAGCGGACGGAGTTTCATGCGGGGTAGCTCCCAAGTTGTTGAAAATTAAAGAGAAAATCACGAAGCCGGGAGGCCGGCTCCGGGCATTCCGGCGGGCGGGCGCAGTACGTTCCGGCAGAACCCGGTCACGTTCTTGTTAGCACTCACCGCTGGCGAGTGCTGATTGTAGGAACTCGTCGCCCGGATTTCAAGTGCGGAAAGGGCGCGGCAAGTGCGGAAAGGGCGCGGCGAGGCTCCGGCGCCAGAAAAAAAACGGCCGCCCGGGGGCGGCCGTCGGTCGGCTCGCAAGCCGGCGTTCCCGAAGGCGGGCCGGTTGCGGGGCGCGTGATTACAGCGGGCGGATCGCCGAGGCCTGCAGGCCTTTCGGACCCTGCTTGACCGCGAATTCGACTCGCTGCGCTTCCTGCAGCGTCTTGAACCCGCTGCCCTGGATCTCGGAGAAGTGCGCGAAAAGATCCGCGCTGCCGTCATCGGGGGCGATGAAGCCGAAACCCTTGGATTCGTTGAACCACTTGACCACGCCGGTCACTCGATTGCTCATGTTGCGCTCCATTCGATACGCGTTGGGACATACACCGCAGACGACCCCGTCGCGGCGGCAGACGAATCAAGAGGCACAACCAGGTATTCGAGACGCGCTGCCCTGAGGCAGGCCGGCTTGACACGCAAAGATGATCAACTTGAACTGAATGCCGGCACAGACTAACCGATTCCGGCCGTTCTGTCGAGCGGTATCGTTCAGGGCTGCTCGGGTTCGACTCCCAGAGCCACGAGAAAGCGGGACACCATGTTGTAGGTTGCCACGGTGCCGACGAACTCGACCAGCTCGCGCGCCGGCAGTGCGCGCTCGAGCGCATCGAAGCTTGCGTCGGACACCTTGACCGCGAGGGTCATCTCGACCGCGACCGCGAGCGCGGCGCGCTCGGTCGCGTCGAACTGCGCCTCGTTCGATGCGGCGCGCTGCGGCTCGCGCAGCGCCTCGAGTTGCGCGTGCGTGCCGCCCGCCTTCAGGAACTCGGGCGCATGGTGACGGAACTCGTAGTCGGCGCCGTTGAGCACCGCCACTGCGCACATCGCCAGCTCGCGCAGCTTCGGCGACAGCTGCAACTGCGTGCGGATCGCACCCAGGTAGCTGTTCCAGCCCTTCGCCATTTCGGGGCTGTGCAGCAGCATGCGGTCGAGGTTGAGCAGCGTGCCGCCACGGCGCGCCCGCACCGCCTCGACGATCGCGCGCGGCTCGGCCAGGTCGGCGGGAACGTAGGGAACGCGGGGCATCGATGGCACCACAGGCGCGGGCGCGGCCGTGCAGGGGCGGGCGGCTCAGGCGATGCGCGAATACGAAGCGCCGCTGGGCGCCTGCGCCAGGCGGCGGTCGAAGGCCATTGCCGCCGCACGCACCAGCAGCCGGCCGCGCGGCGTGACCTCGACACCGTGCTCGTCGATCCGCACCACCCCCGCCTCGGCAAGCGGCGCGAGCGCCTCGATCGAGCCGGCCAGCCAGCGGCGGCTGTCGATGCCGCGGCGCTCGTCGAGCGCGGCGAAGTCGATCCGGAAGTCGCACATCAGCGCGCTGATCGCGTCGCGGCGCACGAAGTCGTCTGCGTCGAGTGCGATGCCGCGCACCGCGGGCAGTTCGCCGCGCTCGATGCGCCGGTAGTAGCCGTCGAGCAGCTTGTCGTTCTGCGCATAGACGTCGCCGACCGAGGAGATCGACGACACGCCGAGCGCGATCAGGTCGCCGGAGTCGTGCGAGCAATAGCCCTGGAAGTTGCGATGCAGGCGTCCTTCGCGCTGCGCGATCGACAGTTCGTCGTCTTCGCGCGCGAAGTGATCGAGGCCGAGGTGCCGGTAGCCGGCGGCCGCGAACATCTTCACCGCCGTCTCGAACATGCGCGCCTTCTCTTCCGACGACGGCAGGTCGGCTTCGGCGATGCGCCGCTGCGGCTTGAACAACACCGGCAGGTGCGCGTAGTGGTAGAGCGCGATGCGGCCTGGCGCCGCGGCGATCGTCTTGCGCAGCGTCTCCTGGAAGCCGGTCGGGTGCTGCTTCGGCAGCCCGTAGATGAGGTCGACGTTGATCGAGTGGAATCCGGCCTCGCGCGCCGCCTCGATCAGTTCGACCGTCTGCTCGTACGACTGGATGCGGTTGACCGCCGCCTGCACCACCGGGTCGAAGTCCTGCACGCCGAGGCTGACGCGGTTCAGTCCCATCGACCGCAGGGTGCGCACCCTTTGCGGGCTCACCGTGCGCGGGTCGATCTCGATCGAGTACTCGCCATCGTCGCGGAAATCGAAGGCGCGGCGCAGCATGTCGATCAGGGTGCCCAGTTCGGCGTCGGGCATGAAGGTGGGCGTGCCGCCGCCGAAATGCATGTGGCTGATCGGTTGCCCGCGGCCGGTGAGCGCGGTGACCAGTTCGACCTCGCGTTCGAGCGCGGTCAGGTAGGGGAAGACCTGCTCGACGTGGCGCGTGCCGATCTTGTTGCAGCCGCAGTAGTAGCAGATCGACCGGCAGAAGGGGATGTGCACATAGAGGCCGAGCGGCTCGCCGTGGCGGGCTGCGCGCGCCGCGAGCGCCTGCGCATAGCGCTCGGCGCCCACCCGCTCGTCGAACCGGTCGGCCGTCGGGTAGGAGGTGTAGCGCGGTCCGCGGCCGCCGAAGCGGCGCAGCAGTTCGTCGTCGATGATCAGGGGCTCGCTGGCCTGGATGCTCATGGAGATTGCACGCGTTGCGTAAGTGCTCGCGGCCATTTTCGCATCCGCGGCTCCCAGCGTCTAATCCGGGTGCGTTGTCGGCTCTGCGGGAGCGACGCTGCGACAGCGTGACGAACGTGCCGCGTCCCGCGGCGCTCGCCGCGCTTGCCGCGGCATCAGAGCCCCAGCCCGGTCCAGATCGCGTCGACCCGCTTCCTGACCGCCTCGTCCATCGCGATCGCGCGCGCCCACTCGCGCGCGGTTTCTCCGGGCCACTTGCCGGTGGCGTCGATGCCCATCTTCGAGCCCAGGCCCGACACCGGCGACGCGAAGTCGAGATAGTCGATCGGCGTGTGCTCGACCAGTGTGGTGTCGCGCACCGGGTCGACCCGGGTGGTGATCGCCCAGACCACCTCCTTCCAGTCGCGAACGTCGACATCGTCGTCGGTGACGACGATGAACTTCGTGTACATGAACTGGCGCAGGAAGCTCCAGACTCCGAACATCACGCGCTTGGCGTGCCCCGGATACTGCTTGCGCATCGACACCACCGCCAGACGGTAGGAGCAGCCTTCGGGCGGCAGGTAGAAGTCGACGATCTCCGGGAACTGCTTGCGCAGGATCGGCACGAACAGTTCGTTCAGCGCGACGCCGAGCACTGCCGGTTCGTCGGGCGGCTTGCCGGTGTAGGTGGAGTGATAGATCGGGTCGCGGCGCATCGTGATGCGCTCGATCGTGAAGACCGGGAACCAGTCCTGCGCGTTGTAGTAGCCGGTGTGGTCGCCGAACGGCCCTTCGAGCGCCATCTCCCAGCCGTTGCGCGCGGCCGGCGGAAGCTCGCGCGTCCAGCCGAGGCGGCGCGCATTGGCCAGCGTGGCTTCTCCGCCGGCGTCGGGACGGATCGCCCCCTCGAGCACGATCTCCGCAGTGGCAGGCACCTGCAGCGAGTTGCCGATGCAGGTTGCGAGTTCGGTCTTCGCGCCGCGCAGCAGGCCGGCGAACTGGTACTCGGAGAGCGAGTCGGGCACCGGCGTCACCGCAGCGAGCGTGGTCGCCGGATCGGCGCCGAGCGCCACCGCGACCGGGAACGGTTCGCCCGGATGGCGTGCCGCGTGTTCGCGAAAATCGAGCGCGCCGCCGCGATGCGCGAGCCAGCGCATGATCGTGCGGTTCGGACCGATCACCTGCTGTCGATAGATCCCCAGGTTCTGCCGCGTGGCGGCCGGGCCGCGCGTGACCACCAGCCCCCAGGTGATCAGCGGTGCCGCGTCGCCTGGCCAGCAGGTCTGCACCGGCAGCTGCGCGAGGTCGACGGCGTCGCCTTCGAGAACCACCTGCTGGCACGGTGCGTTGCCGACTTCGCGCGGCGCCATGTGCATCACCTGCCGCAGCACGGGCCACTTGTCCCAGGCATCGCGCAATCCCCTGGGCGGCTCGGGTTCCTTCAGGTATGCGAGCAGTTCGCCGGTCGCGCGCAATGCCTCGATCGATTCTGCACCCATTCCGAGCGCGACGCGGCGCGGCGTTCCGAACAGGTTCGCGAGCACCGGCATCGTGAACGGGCGCGCCGCGTCGCGCGGCTGCTCGAACAACAGCGCAGGGCCCGCGGCTCGCAGCACGCGATCCGAAATCTCGGTCATCTCGAGCCGCGGCGAGACCGCAGTAGAGATCCGCTTCAACTCGCCGATCGCATCGAGTTGTTGAACGAAGTCACGCAGGTCTTTGTATTTCACGGGAATATGTCACCGTGGTTTCGCGATGTGGATTGTCGCATCGAATTCATTGCACATGACGGGACGACAAAATTTGACCTTCGCGGATCGCATCCATAGAATCGCGCCGGGTTTCCGATCCGGCGTCGCGTGACTGCCCCTCGATCGCAACCCGTGGAGAGTCCTGGCGCAGACCGGGACGATGCGGCAGGCAGCGCATCCAACGAACAGCGGGCGGCCACGTAGCGCCTGTGCGAGAGAGACGATGAGGCCCGCGCTTTCATGGTACTGGCGGGCACAGCGAGAACCGATCGCCTGTTGGGCGAACCGTACGGCGCAAGCCGGAAGGAGGCTCGATGCTAAACCAGCGTCAGGTCACGATCCTGTTCGATGCGTGCACGCGCGCCGTCGGTGCCGTGCGGCGCCCGGCATTGGCCGTGCCGACCGCGGTGCTGCTGGTTGCCGGTGTGCTGACGCTGAACGGCGGACCGGGCGCCGCTGTCCCGGTCGATGCGTCGTTCGATGCACTGGGCGAAACCGCCATGCCGGCGCAGCGTGCGCCGATGTTCGCGGGTCTCTTCACGCCGCACCACGCGTTGCCGCGGCCCGCGTTGCCCTGGGAGTCGGCGCCCGCCGCAGCGCAGGACGGCGTCGCGAAGCCGGAGCAGGCGCCTCTGGTGCCGCGTCCGTCGCTGAAGCTCACGCCGGAGCAGCAGAAGATCGCGCGGTTCGTCGCGAAGAAATACCGGATTGCAGTGGGCGACGTGCAGCATCACGTTGCCTATGCGTACCGGGCCGCGAAGGAGTTCCGGCTCGATCCGTATCTGGTCCTCGCCGTGATGTCGATCGAGTCGAGTTTCAACCCCCATGCGCGCAGCCCGGCTGGTGCCCAGGGACTGATGCAGGTGCTCACGCGAGTGCACGTCGACAAGTTCGCGCCGTTCGGCGGCGCGTCCGCGGCATTCGACCCGATGGCCAACATCAGCGTCGGCTCGCGCATCCTCAAGGAATACCTGGTGCGCGAGGGCAGTGTCGAGGGTGCCCTGAAGTCCTACGTGGGTGCGGCACTGCACGACCACGACTGGGGCTATGGCTACAAGGTGCTGTCCGAGCGCGAGCGCATCGCTGCGGCGGCCGCGGGCCGGCCGATACCGGCGCAACCGCTGAAACCGCCGGAGCAGGTCGCCGGAGCCGATGCAGACGCGCGCGCCGGCATCGTGCGCGAGGCTTCGCCGGGCGACGCGACGGCACCGGCGCCGGCCGGTGGCTTGCTGCTCGACGCGGCCTTCGAGATGCCGGCGGAACCGGCGAAAGGCGAGCCGTTGGTTCGGCTGCGCTCGCCCGGAGGGTGAGCCCGGAAAAAGCGCGCACTCCGCGTTGCAAATGCTCGCCGTGGCCCCGCCACGGCTGCGCTTTGCGCCTTGACTGCGCGCTTTTTTCCGGGCTCACGCGCGGACGATCGTAGTGTGAACACGCCCTAGGCGCCCGCAGCACGCCGCCGCGGCGGGCGGCTCACGACGGCGCTTGCGCCCTGCGTCAGCGGCGAGAACGCCCGCGCGCGGGCAGGTAGCGCTCGATCCGCGAGACGGCCTGCTGCAGCCGTTCCATCGAGTTCGCGTACGACAGTCGCAGATAGCGGGCGGGATCGTGCTGGCCGAAGTCCTTGCCCGGCACCACCGAGACATGGATGCGCTCGAGCAACTCGAGCGCGAACTGCCAGCTGTCGTCGCTGTGCGCGCTGCAGTCGGCCCAGGCATAGAACGCGCCGTCGGGGCTGACCGGCACGGGCAGTCCGGCGCCGCGCAACGCCGGCACGATGTAGTCGCGGCGCCTGCGGAATTCGTCGCGGCGCGATTCGTACTCGGCGAGCGAGGCCGGATCGAAGCAGGCGATCGCGGCGTGCTGGGCGAGCGTGGATGCACAGATGTACAGGTTCTGTGCGAGCTTCTCGAACACCGGCGCCAGCGCTTCGGGCACCACCAGCCAGCCCAGTCGCCAGCCGGTCATGTGGAAATACTTCGAGAAGCTGTTGGTGACGACCAGGTCGTCGCCATGCGCGAGCGCCGAACGCGGCGCGTCGTCGTACGACAGGCCCAGGTAGATCTCGTCGACGATCGTGAATCCGGCGCGCGCACGCACCGCGTCGACGATGCGGCCCAGCTCGTCGAACGGGATCGAGGTGCCGGTCGGGTTGGCCGGCGAGGCGACCAGCACGCCGCGAGTGCCGGAATGCCAATGCGCCTCGAGCAGCGCGCGGGTGAGCTGGAAGCGGGTCTCGGGCCCAGTTGCGACCGGTTGCGGGACGCCGTCGAAAGCGCTCACGAAGTGGCGGTTGCAGGGATAGCCGGGGTCGGTCATCAATACCGCGGCGCCCGGGTCGACCAGCGCGCAGCAGGCGAGCGACAGCGCGGCCGATGCCCCCGCCGTGACGACGATGCGCGACGGTGCGATGTCCAGGCCGTAGCGCACACCGTAGTCGCGCGCGATCGCCTCGCGCAGCGGGGCCAGGCCGGTGGCGGCGGTGTATTGCGTGTGGCCCGCGCGGGCGGCCCGCTCCAGCGCCGCGACCACCGGCTCGGGAGCGGTGAAGTCGGGTTCGCCGATGTTCAGGTGAATGACCGGACGGCCGGCCGCCTCGAGGGCGGCCGCCCGCTTGGCCAACTCCATCACGTGGAACGGCTCGATCTGCGCGATGCGCTGCGCCAGCGGGTAGCGGATGTTCATCGCGCCACATTCTAGTGTCGTGAGTTGCAAATACGTGGCGTCGAGATTCGACCAGACGGTGATGATCGTGCGGCCGATCCGCCACGGCAGATACCGGGTGGTATCTGCCGTGGCGGTCGGGCGCGCGAGGGCGCCGTCTGGTCGAATCTCGGCACCACGTATTTGCAACTCACGACACTAGGGCTATCGGTAGAACAGCTCGACGAGTCCCATGCCGGTGACGGGCGCGTAGGTCACCATTAGCAGCACGGCGATCAGCACCCCGATGAACCAGACGTTCGTCTTCGTGACCGCCCAGACGCTTTCCTTCGCGATCGAGCAGGCGACCATCAGGACGCTGGCTACCGGGGGCGTCTGCTGGCCGATGCCGAGGTTGATCGTGACGATCAGGCCGAAGTGCACCGGGTCGATGCCGGCAGCGTTCACCAGCGGCATCACGACCGGCACCACGAGGATGATCGCGGCCGCCGAATGCAGGAACATGCCGAGCAGCAGGAACAGCAGGTTCAGCATCGCGAGGACCGCCCACTTGCTGCTCGTGAGCTCGGTCACGGTCTGCGCCAGCTTCTGTGGCGCCTGCACCTCCGTCAGGTAGACGCCGAGCAGCGCCGAGGTCGCCACGAGCAGCATCACCACCGCGGTCTGCGATCCGCCCTCGATCACCGCGGCGCGCAGGTGCGCGAGGTCGAGTTCGCGGTAGACGACCAGACCGATGAACAGCGCCGCGACCACCGCAAGCGCGGCGCCCTCGGTGGCGGTGACGATGCCGCCGAAGATGCCGCCGAGGATGATCATCGGCAGAGTGAATGCCCACAGCGCCTCGCGCGCGGTGCGCCGCACTTCGCTCCACCTGAACTCCTGCTCGATCGGCAGGTCGTAGCGGCGCGCAAACCAGTAGGCCACCGCCATCAGCCCGAGGCCGCCGATGATGCCGGGCACGATGCCGGCGACGAACAGCTGCACCACCGAGGTCTCGGCCATCACCGCGTAGAGGATCATCGGGATCGACGGCGGGATGATCACCGCCAGCGTGGCGGCCGAGGACATCACCGCGGCGGCGAGCGCCGGCGGGTAGCCCTTGCTCTTCATTGCCGGGATCGTGATCGAGCCGAGTGCCGCGACGTCGGCCACCGCCGATCCGGAGATCTCGGCGAAGAACAGCGACGCGCCGATCGACACCATCGCCAGCCCGCCGCGGATGAATCCGAGCAGCGCGCTCGCGAACGCGATCAGGCGCGTCGAGATTCCCGACGCATTCATGATCGCGCCGGCCAGGATGAACAGCGGAATTGCCAGCAGCGGGAAGTTGGTCGCGGCGTTGTAGATCACGATCGGCAGGTTGGGCAGCGCGGCGGTGCCCTGGACCAGCCAGATCGCGGCCAGCGCGACCGCCCCGAGCGCGACAGCGATCGGCACGTTCAGCAACACCAGGCCCAGCACACAGGCGAACAGGAGCAGCATCTCCACGTTCGTGACTCCTCGGGATGTCGTCGGGTTCCGGTGAGGCCGGCGCGGGCGCTCAGTGAGAGGCTTCCCGCGCCGCGCCCTCCGCGGTGGCGCCCTGCGCTCGCTCGGCGCGAGCCCACGCCAGCGCCTCGGGCAGGGTCAGCAACTCGGCGACGATGATCAGCGCCGCCGAGACCGGAATCACCGACTGCACGTAGGAGACCGGCACCTCCGGCAGGCTCACCAGCGTGTCGGTGGCGAGCACTTCGAGCACTTGCCAGCCGACCACGCCGAGCAGCGCGAAGAACCCGATCACCAGCGCTTCCACGACGATCGTGACCGCCACGCGCGGCCCCGGCGGCATCATCGCGACCAGTTCGGGACAGCTGATGTGGCCGCGCTTCGCCGCGGCGTAGGCCGAGCCGTAGAAAGTGAGCCAGGCGAGCAGGATCGAGGCGACCTCGTCGTACCAGACCAGCGAGTGGCCGATCGTGCGGAAGACGACGCCGACCGTCACTTCGACTGCCAGCACCGTCATCAGCCCGATGACGATCCATTCGAGGACTTTTTCGTAGAGCCTGCGCAGCCTCGCCATCGGATCGTCTCCCGCAGCTCTGGCGTCACTTGCCGAGCTCGATCGCGCGGTCGATCAGCTCCTTGGCGCCGGCGACCGCCTTGCCGAACTCCTCGTAGGTCGGCCTGCTGGCCGCAATGAACGCATTCTTGTCGACCTCGTTGACCTGGATGCCGCTTGCCCTGATCTTCTCCAGCAGCTCGGTCTCCTGCTTCTGCGCGGTCTCGTAGACGTAGGCCTGCGTCTCCTTCGCGACCTGCTCGAGCGTGGCGCGCACGTCGGCCGGCAGCGTCGCCCACTTGCGCGCGCCCGCCGTCAGGTAGGCCGGCGTGTAGACGTGGCCGGACAGCGACAGGTATTTCTGCACCTCGTGCAGCTTGGCGCTGTAGATCTGCGTGAACGGGTTCTCCTGTCCGTCCATCACGCCGGTCTGCAGCGCAGTGAAGAGCTCGGAGAACTTCATCGGGCTCGGGTTCGCGCCGTAGGTCTTGAACATCGCGACGCGCCACTTGCCTTCGGGCACGCGCAGCTTGATGCCGGCGAGATCCTCGGGCTTGTGGATCGGCCTGCGGTTGTTCGTTATGTGGCGATAGCCGTTCTCCCAGACGGCGACGATCTTCAGGCCCTTGGCCTCGGCCGCGGGAGCGAGCTTCGGCCAGACGATATCCTTCTCGATCAGCCCCATGTGCCTGCGGTCTTTCACGAGATAGGGCATCTCGAAGATGCCGAAGGAGTCGACCTCGCTGCTCATCACCGTCGACGGTACCGCCAGGTCGATCGTGCCGAGCTTGAGCTTTTGCAGCATCTCCTTGTCGCCACCGAGCTGGCTCGAACCGAACACCACGACCTTCACCTTGCCGGCGAGCCTTGCGTTGGCGCGCCGCGCGAACTCGTCGGAGCTCATCTGGAACAGCGATCCCGGCTCGCCGACGTGGCCGAGCTTGAGCTCGATTTCCTGCGCGCCGGCGCCCGATGCGAACGCGCCCAGCGCGACCGCCAGCCCGAGCGCCGCGCCCAGGGCGCCGCGCAGCGCAAACCGGCGTGACGTGGTCGCCGGATCGCCGTCGGGGGCGGCCGGTGTCTTCGTGGGGTATTTCATGGTCTCCTCCTCCTCTTCGGGTCGTCCCTGGCCGCGTCTCAGGCGGACCGGCATTCGACGCGCGGGGCCTTCGGGGCCGACGCGGCCAGGCTGTCCATCGCTGCCTGCACCCCGCCCCGGCGATGCGGGACATCGGCCAGGCAGAGCGCCATCTCGACGCCGCCGAGGGTGCCGAGCAGCGTCAGGTCGTTGAAGTCGCCGAGGTGGCCGATGCGAAACACCCGGTCGGCGAGCTTGCCCAGCCCCTGGCCGAGCGACAGGTTGAAGTTCTCGAGTGCGATCCTGCGCAGCGCGTCGGCACTGTGCCCGTCGGGCATCACGACCGCGGTGAGTGCAGGACTGTGACCGTCGGGATCCCGGCAGAGGATCTCGAGCCCCCAGCCGCGCACTGCGGTGCGCGTCGCCTCGGCGTGGCGCTGGTGCCGCGAGAACACGTTGGGCAGTCCCTCTTCGAGCAGCATCGCGATCGCCTCGTGCAACCCGTAGAGCAGGTTGGTCGCCGGCGTGGACGGGAAGAAGCCGTTGGCGTTGGCCGCGAGCATCTCGTTCCAGTCCCAGTACGAGCGCGGCAAGCGTGCCTGTTTCGTGGCCCCGAGCGCCTTCGCGCTGATGGCGTTGAACGAGATGCCGGGGGGCAGCATCAGCCCCTTCTGCGAACCCGCCACGGTGACGTCGACGCCCCATGCGTCGTGGCGATAGTCGATCGAGCCTAGCGAAGAGATCGTGTCGACCATCAGCAGTGCCGGATGCCCGGCACGGTCGATCGCGTGGCGCACCTCGTCGATGCGGCTCGTCACACCGGTGGACGTCTCGTTGTGCACCACGCATACCGCCCGGAAGCGACGGTCGCGATCGGCAGCGAGCCGCGCCTCGATCGCGGCGGCGTCGACGCCGTGGCGCCAGTCGCCGGGAATGAACTCCACCACGAGCCCGAGGCGCTCGGCCATCCGCTTCCACAGCGTCGCGAAGTGGCCGGTCTCGCACATCAGCACCGCGTCGCCGGGCGACAGCGTGTTCACCAGCGCCGCCTCCCAGGCACCGGTGCCCGAGGCCGGAAAGATGATCACGGGGCCTTCGGTCTGGAAGATGCGGCGGATGCCGGCCAGCACCGACTTGCCCAACTGCTGGAATTCCGGGCCCCGATGGTCGATCGTCGGATAATCCATCGCCCGCAGGATCCGGTCGGGGACGTTGGTCGGCCCGGGAATCTGCAGGAAGTGCCGGCCCGACGGATGACCGTTCAGCGAAAGACCGTGGGAGAGTTTCATCGGAGGTTCCGGAACGAGGGCATTGCCCCCGGAATTGCTTGCCTCGCCGGAGTTTGTATGCAAAATTCCGGGCTGGCAAGCGGGGTTTGACCTGAGCGGCCGACGATAGTTGCTGATTTTGTATGCAAAACCTGGCCGAAGCGACACTATCAGGCGACCGTCGGCCGCTGCACGAGGAGGTGGCCGAGCGACTGCGCCAGCTGATCACCGAGGGCGGGCTGGCCCCGGGTGCACGGCTCAACGAGCGGGTGCTGTGCGAGCAGATCGGGGTTTCGCGCACGCCGTTGCGCGAGGCGCTTAAGGTGCTGGCAGCCGAGCGGCTCGTCGAGCTCAGTCCGAACCGCGGCGCGAGCGTGATCGCGCTCTCGCGTGCCGACGTCGAGCAGTTGTTCGAGCTGATGGGCGCACTCGAGGGGCTCTCGGGGGAGCTCGCGGCCGCGCGGCGCACGGAAGACGAGGTCGACGAGATCCGTGCGCTGCACTTCGAAATGCTGGCGGCGCACGCGCGTCGCGATCTCCCGGCCTACTACGCGTTGAACCGCCGCATTCACAGGGCGATCAACCGATGCGCACGCAACGCGGTGCTCACCGAAACCTATGACTCCGTCAACTCGCGCATCCAGAACCTGCGGTTTCGCTCGAACTTCAACCGCGACAAATGGGATGCCGCGGTGCGCGAGCACCAGTGCATGCTCGACGCGCTGGCCGCGGGCGACGGCGCCGCGCTTCGGGTGTTGCTCGAGGAGCACCTGCGCCACAAGCGCGACGCGGTGCTCGAACACTGGCCGGCAGCCGATTCGCACCCGCCCGGCTGAGACCGGCGTCACGGCGCGATCAGCGACATGAGCCCCGGCATGCGGGCCAGCACCGGACCGGCACGCGCCGAGCGCGCCCGCCTGGCGCTGCGGCTTCGCCGCGTGCTGCGCGGAGAAGTGCTCTTCGATGCTTTTTCGCGCGGGCGCTACGCGACCGACGCGTCGATCTACCAGGTCGATCCGGTCGGCGTCGTGGTGCCGGCCGACGAGGCGGACGCGATCGCCACGATCGAGCTGGCACGCGAGTCGCGCACTCCGATCCTGCCCCGCGGCGGCGGCACCAGCCAGTGCGGCCAGACCGTGGGCGAAGCGCTGGTGATCGACAACAGCCGGCACCTGAACAAGGTGATCGCGTTCGATCCGCGGGCGCTGACGGTCGAGGTGCAGCCGGGGATCACGCTCGATGCGCTCAACGCCTGGCTCGAACCCCACGGCCTGTGGTTTCCGGTCGATGTCTCGACGGGCGCGCAGGCAACGCTGGGTGGCATGGCGGGCAACAACTCGTGCGGCTCGCGCTCGATCGCCTACGGCAACATGGTGCACAACGTGCTCGGGATCGACGCGATCCTCTCGGACGGCACCGCCGAGCATTTCGGGCCGTTCGGCGCCGGCGACAAGCGGCCGATGGCATCGGGGCGCAGCGGCGAACTGGCCTCGCGGCTGTTCGCGATCGGCGCGCGCGAACGCGAGGAGATCGAACGCCAGTGGCCGAAGGTGCTGCGTCGGGTGGGCGGCTACAACCTCGACGTGTTCCACCCGCAATCCGTGCGTCCCTATACCGCCGACGGCTCGGTCAACCTCGCGCACCTGCTGGTGGGCTCGGAAGGCACGCTCGCGTACTTCCGTCGCCTGGTCCTGAAGCTGTCCCGGCTGCCGCCGGCCAAGGTGCTCGGGGTCGTGAATTTCCCGAGCTTCCACGCGGCGATGGACAGCGCGCAGCACATCGTGAAGCTCGGGCCGTCGGCGGTGGAGCTGGTCGACCGGACGATGATCGAACTGTCGCGCGCCAACCCGGTCTTCCGGCCGACGATCGAGTCGGCGCTGGTCGAGCGTGACGGGCACGGACCGGAGGCGATCCTGCTGGTCGAATTCAGCGGCGAAGACGCTGCGGCACTGGTGCAGCGGCTGGCGCGGCTCGGAGAACTGATGGGCGACCTGGGTCTGGCGGGCTCGGTGGTGGAGCTGGTCGACAAGGCGCGGCAGAAGGCGCTCTGGGAGGTGCGCAAGGCGGGCCTGAACATCATGATGTCGCTGCGCGGCGACGGCAAGCCGGTCAGCTTCATCGAGGACTGCGCGGTGCCTCTGGAGCATCTGGCCGAGTACACCGGCAGGCTCACCGAGGTGTTCGCGCGCCACGGCACCCGCGGCACCTGGTATGCGCATGCCTCGGTCGGCACGCTGCACGTGCGCCCGATCCTCGACATGCGCCGGCACGGCCCCGACGGCGGCGCCGCGAAGATGCGTGCGATCGCAGAAGAGGCTTCGGCGATGGTGCGCCAGTTCAAGGGCGCCTACTCGGGCGAGCACGGCGACGGACTGGTGCGCAGCGAATGGGTCGCCTGGCAGTTCGGGCCGAGGCTCACGCGCGCCTTCGAGGAAATCAAGGAGGCATTCGATCCGCTCGGACTGATGAACCCGGGGAAGATCGTCCGGCCGCCGCGCATGGACGACGCGTCGCTGTTCCGCTTCCGCCCGGGCTATGCGCCGCAGCAGCTCGCGACCGCGCTCGACTGGTCCGCCTGGGACGTGCAGAACGACCCGCTCACCGAGCGCACCAGCGCGCCGGGAACCGGCGGCGATCCCGCACGCGGCTTCGCCAAGGCCGTGGAGATGTGCAACAACAACGGCCACTGCCGCAAGTTCGACGCCGGCACGATGTGCCCGAGCTACCGCGCGACCCGCGACGAGCGCGACCTCACGCGCGGACGCGCCAACACGCTGCGGCTCGCGCTCTCCGGCCAGCTGGGCGAAGACGCGCTGGTCTCGCAGCAGATGTACGACACGATGTCGTTGTGCGTGGGCTGCAAGGGATGCAAGCGCGAGTGCCCGACCGGCGTGGACATGGCGCGGATGAAGACCGAGTTCCTGTACCACTATCGCAAGCGCCATCGGCTGCGGTTGCGCGAACGCCTGGTCGCATACCTGCCGCGTTACGCCCCCTGGCTCTCGCGGCTGCCGTGGCTGGCGAACCTGCGCGAGCGTGTGCCCGGCGCGGCCTGGCTCGGCGAGCGGCTGCTCGGCCTGTCGGCGCGGCGCCGGTTGCCGGCCTGGCGCAGCGACGTGTTCACCCGCGATCGGGGCCAGTCGCGAGAGGGCGCCGCGTCCGCGCCGGCAGGCGACGGGCTCGACGTGGTATTGTGGGCCGACACTTTCGACAACTACTTCGAGCCGGAGAACCTGCGCGCCGCGCGCCGCGTGCTGCAGGCCGCAGGCTACCGCGTGCACGTCGCGCGCGCGGCCGACGACGATGCGAACCCGCGCCGGCCGCTATGTTGCGGCAGGACGTTCCTGGCCACGGGGCTGGTCGACGAGGCACGCGCCGAGGCGCGGCGCACGCTCGCCGGACTCGCCCCGTGGGTGCAACGGGGCGTGCCGGTCATCGGGCTCGAACCTTCCTGCCTGCTCACGATGCGCGACGAATTCCTGGTGCTGGGCCTCGGCGAGGCGGCCGGCGCACTGGCCTCGTGCGCAATGCTGTTCGAGGAATTCCTCGCCCGCGAGCACGAGTCCGGCCGCCTGAAGCTCAGGCTGCGGGCGTTGTCCGGGTCGCGCGCGCTGCTGCACGGCCACTGCCACCAGAAGGCGTTCGACGCGATCGCGCCGGTGCGCACCGTTCTCGGGCTGATTCCGTCGCTGAAGGTGGAGCTGATCGAATCGAGCTGCTGCGGGATGGCGGGCGCGTTCGGCTACGAGGCCGAACACCACTACGTGTCGATGAAGATGGGCGAGGCGGCCCTGTTGCCGGCGGTGCGCGCGGCCGGTCCGGATGACATCGTCGTGGCCGACGGCACGAGCTGCAGGCACCAGATCGCCGATGGTGCGAACCGGCGCGCCGAGCACGTGGCGCGCGTGCTCGAACGGGCGCTCGCCGAACCGGGTACCTGAGCCGGCCCGCGCCTTTGCACGCGCCGCCGCCGCGTTTGTCATCGTTGCCGCGCGGACGGATAATCCGTGCCTCCCATGCGCAGCGAGGCGCAGTTCCACGATGCCGAATTCCACTTCCAGTGACCTGCGCAAGGCTGCGCTCGAATACCACGAGCACGGCAGCCCCGGAAAGATCTCGGTCACGCCGACCAAGCAACTGCTCACGCAGCGCGACCTGGCGATGGCGTACTCGCCCGGCGTGGCCGCCGCCTGCGAGGAGATCATCGCCGACCCGGCCAATGCCTTCCGCTACACCGCCCGCGGGAACCTGGTGGGGGTGATCACCAACGGCACCGCGGTGCTCGGACTGGGCGACATCGGGGCGCTGGCGGCCAAGCCGGTGATGGAAGGCAAGGCGGTGCTCTTCAAGAAGTTTGCCGGCATCGACGTGTTCGACATCGAGGTACACGAGCGCGATCTCGACCGGCTGGTCGAGCTGATTGCGGCGCTCGAACCCACCTTCGGCGGCATCAACCTCGAGGACATCAAGGCGCCCGACTGTTTCTACGTCGAGCAGCGGCTGCGCGAGCGCATGAAGATTCCCGTGTTCCACGACGACCAGCACGGCACCGCGATCGTCGTCGGAGCGGCGATCCTCAACGGGCTGAAGGTGGTCGGCAAGGACATCGGCCAGGTCAAGCTCGTGTGCAGCGGCGCCGGGGCGGCGGCGCTCGCCTGCCTCGACCTGCTGGTCGACCTCGGGGTGCAGCGCTCCAACATCTGGGTGGCCGACATCGCCGGGGTGGTCCATCAGGGGCGCCACGAGCTGATGGACCCGAAGAAGGAGCGTTTCGCGCAGGACACCGGGCTGCGCAGCCTGGGCGAGATCATCGCCGACGCCGACGTGTTTCTCGGCCTGTCGGCCGGCGGCGTGCTGAAGAAGGAGATGGTCGCGAAGATGGCGCCGCGCCCGCTCGTGTTCGCGCTGGCCAATCCGATCCCGGAGATCATGCCCGAGGAGGTCAGGGAGGTGCGCGACGACGCGGTGATCGCGACAGGCCGGACCGACTATCCGAACCAGGTCAACAATGTCCTGTGCTTTCCGTTCATGTTCCGCGGCGCGCTCGACGTGGGCGCGACGACGATCACGCGCGCGATGGAGATCGCCGCGGTGCACGCGGTCGCCGGGCTCGCGCGCGCCGAGATGTCCGACATCGTGGCGACCGCCTATGGCGCTCCGACCACCGCGTTCGGCCCCGAGTACCTGATTCCGAAGCCGTTCGACCCGCGCCTGATCGTCAAGATCGCGCCGGCCGTCGCGAAGGCGGCGATGGACTCGGGCGTGGCGACGCGTCCGGTCGCCGACTTCGACGCCTATCGCGTGCAGCTCGAGCAGTTCGTCTATCACTCGGGCCAGTTCATGCGGCCGATCTTCACTGCGGCGCGCCGCTCGTCCGGGCGTCGCATCGTCTTCGCCGAGGGCGAGGACGAGCGCGTGCTGCGCGCGGTCCAGGTGGTTTCGGACGAGCGGCTGGCGCGGCCGATCCTGGTGGGCCGCCCTGCGGTGATCGAGCGGCGCCTCGAGCGCTTCGGCCTGCGGATGAAGGCCGGCGCCGACTTCGAGATCGTCAACCCGGAATGGGACGAACGGTACCGGGCCTACTGGCAGGAGTATCACCGGCTCACCGATCGTCGCGGCATCACGGAGCAGTATGCGCAGATCGAGATGCGGCGCCGCCTCACGCTGATCGGCGCGATGATGGTGCACATGGGCGACGCCGACGGCCTGCTCTGCGGCACCTTCGGTACCTTCACGCCGCACCTGGGCTACATCGACCAGGTCATCGGACGGCGACCGGGCGCCAGCGTCTACGCGGCGATGAATACACTGATGTTGCCGAACCGGCAGGTGACGCTGGTCGACACGCACGTGAACGCCGATCCCGATGCGCAGCAGATCGCCGAAATCACGCTGATGGCCGCCGACGAACTGCGCCGCTTCGGCATCGCCCCGAAAGTGGCGTTGTTGTCGCACTCGAACTTCGGCACCTCGAATCACGCGGACGCGGTGAAGATGCGCGAGGCGCTGGCGCTGATTCGCGAGCGTGCGCCCGCGCTCGAGATCGACGGCGAGATGCACGGCGATGCCGCCCTCGATCCCGATCTGCGCCGCCGGATCATGCCGCGCTCGACGCTGACCGGCGAGGCGAACCTGCTCGTGATGCCGGGCATCGACGCAGCGAACATCGCCTACAACCTGCTGAAGACCGCGGCCGGCCACAACGTGTCGATCGGCCCGGTGCTGCTCGGTGCGGCCCGGCCGGTGCACATCCTGACCGCGTCGGCCACCGTGCGCCGCATCGTCAACATGGCCGCCTGGACCGTCATCGACGCGAGCGTCGAGCGCTGATCCGGGCGCCGCGGGCGCGCAACGGTGGGGCTGCCGCCGGTGTGCGGCGATGCGCCGCTCGTCGGCCCGCACCCGCCTTGCGGGGTTCGCGAGGCCCGCTCGCGCAGCCGCGCATTGACCCCCGTCGGCCGCCCCGAATAGCATCGAATGCGAGGGGCCGCCATCGACGGCGCCGACGACGATTCGGGCGGGGCCGGAACATGTCCAGCGAGATATCCGAGAGGGTCCATCATGCGGTCGACGCGGCGGCAGAGCCGGCCGTCGATCCGCGCCGGCGCTTCGAGCTGCTCGAGGATTGCCGCGGGATCGTGGTCTCGGGTCTCGAGCGTGTCGTCAGCGAGGCGCTCGACAAGCTGAGCGACGAAATGGTCGCGCGCGCGATGGGCGAATCGCGCCGCGTAAACCAGCAGGTACTGCTCGAGGCGGTCTCTGTGGTGCGCCGGCATCGTCGCGACATCGAGACGCGGTTCCGCAGGTCGTTCGTCGAAGTGCTCGAGCGTCGCATGTTCAATCGCGGCGGCGAGGCGCAGCCGGCCGCCGACGCCGAACTGGCGCTGGTCGACGAGACGATGGAAGAGGAGCGCATTGCGCTCGAGCGGCTGGCCCGGCGTACGCGCAACCGGCTCGACCCCGACCAGGTGCTCGGCATGCGCGCGAGGCTGGCCGTGCTGCTCGATCGCGAGTGGTTCGACGAGAACGACCACCCGGCTTCGCCCGAAGAAGTCTTCGACGCGTTGCGCGCGGCGATCGATGCGCTCGCTCCGGCGATCGAGGTGCGCGCCGCGCTGCTGCAGGCGTTCGAGCCGCACATTTCGGCCGGCCTGAACAACGTGTATTCGCGCGTCAACCAGCGGCTGCGCAGCAACCGGATCCTGCCGACGATCAAGCCGCGCGTGGTGGGATCGACCGAGTCGCGACCGCACGCGGTGAACGAGCGGTTGCCGGCTGCCGCACCGGTCACCGGGCCTGTGCCCGCCGGCGAAGCCGCAGCCCACCCGGCGGCCGGCCGGGAAGGTGCCTTCGAGTCGCTGATGCAGCAGATCGCCGCCGGCCAGCCTTCGGCGCGCCGCTCGGCGGCGCGAATGCTGATCGATCCGTCGACCTTCGCAATGGCCGATCTGCCGATTCCGTCGGCCGAGCCGCCGCTGATCGAAGCGTTGAACGCGTTGCAGTCGATGCCGCAGGCGGCCACCGGCGGCGCGGCGATGGCGGGGCTGCTCGACGAGGCGCGCCGCAAGGGATCGGCGCTCGACCAGGTGACGATCGAGATCGTCTCGCTGGTTTTCGACTACATCTATGCCGACCGGCTGATCCCCGACCCGGTCAAGCAGCAGTTGCTGCGGCTGCAGGTGGTGGCGATGAAGGCTGCGCTGATCGACCGCAGCTTCTTCGCTCGCAGGCAGCACCCGATGCGCCGGCTGATCGACCGCGTTTCCGAGGCTGCGACCGATCCGGACGCCGACGTCGGCCCGCAGTCGCCGATGGTCGCGGGCGTAGCCGGCCTCGTCGACTGGATCATCGAGCATTTCGAGTCGGACCTGTCCATTTTCGACGAAGCGGTGCGGCGTCTCGAGCTGCTGATGGAGGAGGAGGCCGGGCGCCGCGCGGCGCGGCTGGAGGAGATCACCCGGCAGGCCGAGCGGCTGGAGGCACTGTCGCAGGCGCAGGAGGCGGCCAGCGCGGAGATCGCGTTGCGCATCGATCCGGTGACGCCGGTGTTCGTGCGGGAGTTTCTCTACCGGTGGTGGTCGCGTGCGCTTGCACAGGTGCGCATCGACGCGGCCGATCCGGACGTCGCCTGGGCGAACGGCCTGCGCGCCGCGGAGACCCTCATCTGGAGCGTTGCGCCGAAGTCACCCGAGGAGATCGGGCGGCTGGCTGCGGTGTTGCCCAAACTGATCGGCGGCCTGATGAAGGGACTGGCACCGCTCGGCATGCAGGCGGAAGAGCGCGAACGTTTCTTCAACGAACTGCTGCAGTGGCATACGCGGGCCGTGCGCGAGGCGAAGTCGGCGGTTGCCGGCGCCACGCAGCCGGCGCCGGCGATGCAGCACACCGACGCCGACCCGCTGACGCGCACGCAGCCAGCCACGGCCCCTGCTGCGACGCCGGTCGGCGGCGTGGGCGATGCGGCTGACGGCACGGGTGACGCCCGCCCGCCAGGACAGGGCGAGTTGCGCGTGGACGCACTGCAGCGAGGCGACCTGATCGAACTCGACGAGGGCAGCGTGCGGCGCGTCTTCCGCCTCGCCTGGATCGGCCCGACGCGCAAGCTGTTCGTGCTGACGCGTTACCCCGACGCCGGCCGTTCGTTCACGCGCGGCGAACTGGCGCACCTCTTCGAGGCCGGCCATGCACGGCTCGCAGTCGCCGACAGCGCGCTCGATCGGGCGATCGAAGCGGTCGCCCAACCGGAAGCTCCCTGAACTTGCGGGTGCCTGCGCGCGCCCGGGCCGCGTCGCAGGCGATGCGTTTGCAGCGTCGCCGTTCTCCTTTAGCATAGGCCGGGTGAATCGTCGCCGGCGGCCCCGCGCTTCGCAGCGGCTGCCGCACCGGGTGCGTGGTGTCGATACCCGATGCCCGCTACGGCAGCTTCCGACGCATCAGGGGATGCAATGGGCACGCTGAGCAACATCCCGCCGCACGCCGTGTTGCCGCTGGCCGCCTACGACCTCGATGCGCTCGGGCGCGCGGCTCGCCAGGCCGACCAGCGTTTGCTGCGTGCCGACCTGGGGCATGCCACCGACACGAACGGGGTTCTCGCGACGATCGCGGGCGCATTCTCGCTGCCGTCGCACTCAGGCGACGGTTTCGGGGCGCTGTACGACTGCGTCACCGACTTGAAACCGCCCGGCGACGCGGACCAGCCGGGGTTTCTCGTGATCCTGGAGAACCTGCCCGACACGGCGCAGTTCGGCCGCGAGCAGCGCGATCGGCTGCTCGACGTGTTCCGCGATGCCGCGGACTTCTTCTTCGACCGCGAGACCGCGTTTCGCGTGTTCTACTCGGTGCGTGCCGCGGGCAGCGCCAGCGCTTAGCGCGCAGAGGCGCGCGGGTCAGCGCGGGTCAGAAATCCCCGGCGATCGCCTGCAGCGCGGCGATCGCGGCCAGGCCCGCGGTTTCGGTGCGCAGCACCCGCGGCCCGAGCCGCACTCCCAGGAAGCCGGCTGCGCGTGCCGCCTCGAGTTCGGCCGCGTCGAACCCTCCTTCGGGCCCCACCAGCAGGTCGAGCGGCCGCGCGGGGTCGGGACGAAGCGCGCCGAGCCGCGCCGTGCCCCGCGGATCGAGCACGATGCGCGTGCGCGCTGCGCCCCGGTCGACCGCACCCAGCCAGTGCCCGAACCCGACCGGCAGCCACAGCTCGGGCATGCGATCGCGACCGCACTGCATGCACGCTGCCTCCACGATGCGCGCCCAGTGCGCGTGGCGCCGCGCCAGCCGTTGCGCGTCGAGCCGCGCCTGCGTGCGCGCCGAGATCACCGGCTGGATCGCATGTGCGCCGAGTTCGACCGCCTTCTCGATGGTCCAGTCCATGCGTTCGGCTGCGCTGATGCACTGCACGAGCGTGATCGCCAGCGGGCTCTCGGCGCAGGCCGCGATCGGGCCGAGCAGCCGCAGCGTGCAGGCCTTCGGGTCGGCGCGCTCGATGCGCGCGTCGAAGCGCGCCCCCGCCCCGTCGAAGCACTCGACAGGGGCGCCCGCGGTCAGTCGCAGCACGCGCACCAGGTGAT
Source organism: Burkholderiales bacterium (assembly GCA_003577305.1). GTDB lineage: Bacteria > Pseudomonadota > Gammaproteobacteria > Burkholderiales > Burkholderiaceae_E > Zeimonas. Next base: position 26,642 of record QEVL01000003.1, on the reverse strand, counting down.
GCGATTGCCGGGTGTCGAGCGTGCAGATCGCCGGCTCGCCGGACGGATCGGGCTGCGTCGCGGCAATCAGGATACGCGGACGCATGCGGCGGGCGACGGTCGTGGGCGCGCGCCTCAGCGTTCCGCGTGTGCCAGGGGCCGCGGCGCGCGCTCGCGGCTCGCGCCGGGCACGAGCTCGCGGTAGAAGTTGGGCAATGCGAACAGCGCCCCGTGGATGTCGCCGTTGTAGTAGCGCAGGCCGGAAATGCCGCGTTCGTCGATGCGCCGCTGGGCCGTCTGGGCATCGATCGCCACGGGGTCGAGCGTCTGCGAGGCGCAGCACATGCCCCAGTAGGCGCCGTAGAGAGGCACGTACAGGCCGAGCGGGCGCACGATTGCGAAGACCGACGACACCGCGGCAAGAAGCTTGCGAACCAGGTCGGGGCGGAATACGGGCGATCCGATGTGCAGCGTGACTGCCGCGCCGGGATTCATCACCCGATCGAGCATCCGGAAGAACTCGGGCGTGTACAGGCGGTGCGCGGGCGTGTCGGGATCGGTGAGGTCGAGAACGACCAGGTCGAAGCGCTCGCCGGCGGCGGCCATTGCTTCGACCAGCGTCCAGCCGTCGCCGATGCGCAGGTCCATCCGTGGGTCGTCGAACACGCCACGATGCACCGACTGCAGGTGCTCGCGTGCGACGCGCACCACCTCGGCGTCGAGTTCGGCCATCACCACGCGCTCGATCGACGGGTGCTTGAGCAGTTCCTCGCTCGAGCCTCCGTCGCCGCCTCCGATGACCAGCGCCGACACCGGTCGCGGATGCGCGATCGCTGCCGAGTGCGTGATCGCCTCGTGGTAGAAGAACTCGTCACGCTCGGAAGTCATGTAGCAGCCGTCGAGGCGGAACAGGCGGCCCCACTGCGGCGTCTCGAACACTTCGAGCGTCTGGTAGGGAGTGCGCACCGTCTCGATGCGGCGCGCGGCGCGAAAGCCGAACGCGCTGTCGTCGTTGAGCCATTCGAGCAGCAGCTCGCCCGACTGCGAGACCGGGTCTTCCGATCCGCGAAGAATGCGGTTGGTGCCCTGCTGGCGCGGCGAGAACGCGACGATCAGGTCGTCGAGCAGCTTCTCGGCCTTGGACGAGTTGTCGGTGGAGAAGTTGCAGACGTAGACGTCGAGCGTCACGCCGGCGCGCTCGGGCCAGGTGTGGATCGCCAGATGCGACTCGGCCAGCAGCACGGCGCCGGTGACGCCGCCCGGTTCGCCCTGGTAGTCGGGGAAAGTGAAGAACTTCTCGTCGACCACGGTGAGCCCGGCCGCGTCGACCGCGTCGCGGCACAGCCGTTCGAGTCTCGAGGCGTCAGTGAGCAGTGCGCCGTCGCACTGGCAACCGTAAAGATCAGCGGTGAGGTGCAGTCCCTGCATTCCGTTCCAACCCAGTCCCTTCCCGTCGCCGGCGTGGACCATTCTGCGGATTCGCGCCTTGACGGGTGCGAATCCTGGATTGAAGACCCCAAGTGCCCGGGAGCGCCATGCCGCGCACCCTCCGGGCCCGATCGGTTCAGCCCGGCTCGCGCCAGGCTGTTCAACCAGTTCCTGAGCATCCCCTTGGTCTTGATTCGGGGGGATCCAGATCAGTGGAAAGCCGCGAGGCGGTGAAGCAACCTCGCGAAAAGAGCCGGCTATTATAACGGGATTGCGGGTCGTGATGCCAGCCGATTTGTGGCGGTTTGCTAGAATGGGGCGCCTGCCCGGCGACGCCGGGCAGGCGCCGTCGGGCGTGCCGGGGCCGGAGCGCCGACCTGCACCCGTGCTGCGAGGACCGCGATGGAGGCTCTCCTGGGACATAGCGCACAACCCGCCGCGAGCGGCGTTCCTGCCGGGGCGCCGCTGCCGGCGCCGGCGACCCTGAAGAAGATGGCCGATGCGATCCGCGCGCTGTCGATGGACGCGGTGCAGCAGGCCAACTCGGGTCATCCGGGAATGCCGATGGGCATGGCCGAGATCGCGCTCGCATTGTGGTCGCGGCACCTGAAGCACAATCCCGCCAATCCGCACTGGCCCGACCGCGACCGCTTCGTGCTGTCCAACGGCCATGGCTCGATGCTGCTGTACTCGGTGCTGCACCTCACCGGCTACGCACTGCCGATCGACGAGTTGCGCAACTTCCGCCAGTTGCACTCGATGACGCCGGGGCATCCGGAAGTCGGCGTCACGCCTGGCGTCGAGACGACCACCGGTCCGCTCGGACAGGGCCTGGCCAACGCGGTGGGCATGGCGCTGGCCGAGCGGCTGCTGGCCGCGCGCTTCAACCGCGACGGCTTCCCGGTGATCGACCACTTCACCTGGGTATTCGCCGGCGACGGCTGCCTGATGGAGGGCATCTCGCACGAGGCCTGCTCGCTGGCCGGAACGCTGAAGCTGTCCAGGCTGGTGGTCTTCTACGACGACAACGGCATCTCGATCGACGGGCGGGTCGAGCACTGGTTCCGCGACGACACCGTGCGCCGCTTCGAGGCCTACGGCTGGCACGTGATCCCCGACATCGACGGGTACGACGTGGCAGCCCTCGACCGCGCGATCGCGCTCGCGCGCGAGTGGGGCGAGCGCGGCCGCGACGGCGTGTTCGCGCCCACGCTGATCCAGTGCCGCACGATGATCGGCAAGGGCTCGCCCGGCCGCGTCAACACCGCGAAGGCGCACGGCGAGCCGCTCGGCAAGGACGAGATCGCGGCCACCCGCGCAGCGATCGACTGGCCGTATCCCCCGTTCGAGATCCCGCCCGAGGTGCGCGCGGCCTGGGACGCGCGCGACAGCGGCGCGCGCGCCGAGTCGTCCTGGCGCGCGATGTTCGAGCGCTACAGCGAGCGCTACCCGGCCGAGGCGCACGAGTTCGACCGGCGGATGCGCGGCGATCTTCCCGCTGCCTACGACGAGGCGCTCGACGCCGCGATCGACGAGGCCACTGCGCGCGCCGAGGCGATCGCCACCCGCAAGGCTTCGCAGAATGCGCTGAACCACTTCGGTCCGGCGCTGCCGGAGCTGATCGGCGGCTCGGCCGACCTCACCGGCAGCAACCTCACCGACTTCAAGGGGGCGGGCGCACTGCGCGCCGACGACTCGTTCGTGCCGGGTCGCCACGTCAACTTCGGCGTGCGCGAGTTCGGCATGAGCGCGATCCTGAACGGCCTGGCGCTGCACGGCGGCTTCGTGCCGTACGGCGGCACCTTCCTCGTTTTCTCCGACTATGCGCGCAACGCGGTGCGCATGGCGGCGCTGATGAAGCAGCGCGTGATCTTCGTCTTCACGCACGACTCGATCGGTCTCGGAGAAGACGGCCCGACGCACCAGCCCGTGGAGCACGCGGCCTCGCTGCGGCTGATTCCGCGGCTCGACGTCTGGCGTCCCTGCGACCCGATCGAGTCGGCGATGGCCTGGGGCGCCGCGATCGCACGGCGCGACGGGCCGAGCGCGCTGCTGTTCTCGCGCCAGGCGGTGCCGTTCGTCACGCGCTCGGCGCGCCAGGTCGACGCGATCGCCCGCGGCGCCTACGTGCTGCGCGATGCCGAGGAAGCCCGCGCGGTGATCGTCGCCACCGGTTCCGAGGTCGCGCTCGCGCTCGCGGCGCGCCAACTGCTTGCCGCCGACGGCATCGCGGTGCGCGTCGTCTCGATGCCCTCGACGACCGTGTTCGATCGCCAGGAGCCCTCGTACCGCAGCTACGTCCTGCCCGATCACCTGCCGCGCATCGCGGTCGAAGCGGGAGTTACCGACGGATGGTGGAAATACGGCTGCGACGCAGTCGTGGGCCTCGACACCTTCGGTGAATCCGCGCCGGCAGGCGTGCTCGCCAACCTGTTCGGATTCACCGCCGAGAACGTCGCCGACACGGTGCGCGAGGCCTTGCGCCGGCGCGCCACGCGGCGCTGAGGGCGAACCCATCACGTTCAACACCACGGAAACCAAGCCATGACGATTCGAGTTGCGATCAACGGATACGGCCGCATCGGCCGCAATATCCTTCGGGCCCACTACGAGAGCGGCAAGAGGCACCCGATCGAGTTCGTCGCGATCAACGACCTTGGCGACGCGAAGATCAACGCCCACCTGACGCAGTACGACACGGCCCACGGGCGGTTTCCCGGCAAGGTTTCGGTCGACGGCGACTCGATCGTCGTCGACGGCGACCGCATCAGGGTACTGTCGAGCCGCAACCCGGCCGAGCTGCCGTGGGGCGAGCTCGGCGTCGACGTGGTGCTCGAATGCACCGGCTTCTTCGCCACCAAGGAGAAGGCGTCGGCGCACCTGAAGGGCGGCGCGAAGAAGGTCATCATCTCGGCGCCCGGCGGCAAGGACGTCGACGCGACCGTCGTCTACGGCGTGAACCACCAGGTGCTGAAGGCGAGTCACACGGTGATCTCCAACGCCTCGTGCACGACCAACTGCCTGGCCCCGCTGGTCAAGCCGCTGCACGAGCGCATCGGCGTGCTCAACGGACTGATGACCACGATTCACGCCTACACCAACGACCAGGTGCTCACCGACGTGTACCACCAGGACCTGCGCCGCGCCCGCTCGGCGACGATGTCGATGATCCCCACCAAGACCGGCGCGGCCTCTGCGGTCGGGCTGGTACTGCCGGAACTCGACGGGCGGCTCGACGGCTACGCGATGCGCGTGCCGACGATCAACGTGTCGATCGTCGACCTCTCCTTCGTTGCCGCGCGCGACACTTCGGTCGACGAGGTCAACGCGGTCATGAAGGAGGCCGCCGAAGGCCCGATGAAGGGCATCCTCGCCTACTCCACCGAGCCGCTGGTGTCGATCGACTTCAACCACAACCCGGCCTCGAGCATCTTCGACGCCACGCTCACGAAGGTGTCGGGTCGCCTGGTGAAGGTGAGCAGCTGGTACGACAACGAGTGGGGTTTCTCGAACCGGATGCTCGACACCACCGTCGCACTGGTGAACGCGAAGTGAACGCGCTCCGGGCGTGCGGTCGCGCGCGCCCGCAACAGCGCGACGCCGCCCCCCGATGAGCGCCCGCCTGCCCGCCGCCGCCGGGGGCGCAGTTGCGCCGACCGGCGGCCGAACGAGCCCGGAGGTACCGATGCAGTTCCGACGCATGACCGATCTCGACCTGCGCGGCAAGCGCGTGTTCATTCGCGCCGACCTGAACGTGCCGCAGGACGACGCCGGGGCGGTCACCGACGACACGCGCATCCGTGCCTCGCTGCCGGCGATCGAGCACTGCCTGCAGGCGGGCGCGGCGGTGATGGTCACCTCGCACCTGGGACGCCCGACCGAAGGAAGGCTCGAACCGGCCGATTCGCTCGCGCCGATCGCCGCGCGGCTCGGCGAGTTGCTCGGGCGTCCGGTGCGACTCGTCGCCGACTGGGTCGACGGCGGCTTCGAGGTCGCGCCCGGCGAGGTGGTGCTGCTCGAGAACTGCCGGGTCAATCCGGGCGAGAAAAAGAACGACGAGTCGCTGTCGCGCAAGATGGCGGCGCTGTGCGACGTCTACGTGAACGACGCGTTCGGCACCGCGCATCGCGCCGAGGCGACCACGCACGGCATCGCGCGCTTTGCGCCGGTCGCCTGTGCGGGCCCGCTGCTGGCAGCCGAACTCGATGCGCTCGGCAAGGCGCTGGGCGACCCGAAGCGCCCGCTGGTGGCGATCGTGGCGGGCTCGAAGGTGTCGACCAAGCTCACGATCCTGGAGTCGCTGGCGAAGAAGGTCGACCAGCTGATCGTCGGCGGCGGCATCGCCAATACCTTCATGCTGGCAGCGGGCCTGCCGATCGGCAAGTCGCTGGCCGAGCGCGAGCTCGCCGGCGAGGCCAAGGCGATCATCGAGCTGATGGCCGCGCGCGGCGCGCAGGTGCCGATTCCGGTCGATGTCGTCTGCGCGAAGGACTTCTCGGCCGCGGCGGCCGCGACTGCGAAGGCGGCCACCGAAGTGGCCGACGACGACCTGATCCTCGACATCGGCCCGAAGACGGCGCAGGCGCTCGCCGCGCGACTGAAGCAGGCCGGCACCATCGTCTGGAACGGGCCGGTGGGCGTGTTCGAATTCGACGCCTTCGCCGGCGGCACCCGCGCGATAGCGCAGGCGATCGCCGAGTCGCCCGCTTTCTCGATAGCCGGCGGCGGCGACACGCTGGCGGCGATCGCGAAGTTCGGCATCACCGACCGCGTCGGCTACATCTCCACCGGCGGGGGCGCGTTCCTCGAGTTCCTCGAGGGCAAGACGCTGCCGGCAGTGGCGGCGCTGGCCGAGCGGGCGTGAGCCTTCGCGAGCGCGCGTGAACCGGCACGAGTGCGCTACTTCACCGCCCCCACGGTGAAGCCGGCGACGAACCGGTCGACGAAGAGGTTGTAGAGCACCGCCACCGGAATGCTCACGATCAGGCAGGCGCCCATCAGCGAGCCCCAGAAGTAGACGTCGCCGCGTACCAGGAACGTCGGCACGCCGACGCTAACCGTGTAGTGCGACGACGTGGTGATGAAGGTGAGTGCGTAGACGAACTCCTGCATCACCAGCGTGAGCGTGAAGATCACCACCGTGAGGATGCCCGCCGAGGACACCGGCACGACGACCTTCACGAAGGCGCGGAACCTCGACAGCCCGTCGATCATCGCCGCCTCCTCGATGTCGCGCGGAATCGACTTGAAGAAGCCCATCATCAGCCAGGTGCAGAACGGCACGGTGAAGCTCGGGTAGACCAGGACCAGCGACCATAGCGAGTCCTGCAGGCCCAGGTCGCCGACGATGCGCGAGAACGGGATGAACAGGATCGTGGGCGGAATCAGGTAGGTGAGGAAGATGCCAATTGCCAGGCGCTGGCTCCAGCGGCCGGTCAGGCGCGCCAGCGCGTAGCCGGCGGGCACCGCGAGCGCCAGCGTGATGATCGTCACCAGCACGCCGACTTCGAGGGTGTTGACGATCCAGGTCCCGAAGAGCGTGTCCTCGAACAGGATGCGCAGGTTCTCCAGCGTCGGCGGCAGGTTGAACACGAACGGGTTGTGGTGCACGTCGATCAGGTCCTTCGTCTCCTTGAAGGTTGTGAGCACCATCCAGTAGAACGGAAACGCGAGGAACGCCGCGAACGCCGCCAGGACCAGCACGTGCCCGAAGCGCGCCGCCCCACGCCTGGCCCGGAATGCAAGCGGCGCGTTCATGCGACTTCGGCGCGCCGCGCCACCGTGAGGAAGAGGATCGCCACCGCCACCAGCACCGGGAACAGGAACAGCGAGATGGCGGCGCCGCCGGCCAGGTCGCCGCCCTCGATGCCGGTGAAGAACGCATAGCTGGCGATCACCTGCGTGCTGTCGAACGGGCCGCCGCGCGTGAGCACGTAGATGACGATCAGGTCGGTGAAGGTGAACACGATGCCGAACAGCAGCGCCACCAGCATGATCGGCATCACCAGCGGAAGGTTGATCATGAACAGGCGTCGCCAGAAGCCCGCGCCGTCGACCTGCGCCGCATCGTGGATGTCCTGGGGAATCGCCGAGAGACCGGCCAGGATGATCACGGTGGCCAGCGGCAGCAGCCGCCAGACGTCGACCATGACGATCGAGGCCATCGCCAGGTCGGGCTGGCCGAGCCATATCGGCCAGGTGTTCGGGCCGAAGAGGCCCAGCGCGCGCGCGCTCCAGTTGATGATGCTGTAGACCGGGTCGAAGATCCACAGCCAGCCGATGCTGCCCAGCGAGATCGGCGCCACCCACGGCAGCAGGATCAGCAGCCGCACCAGCCACTTGCCGCGGAAGTCGCGGTACAGCGCCATCGCCAGCACCTTGCCCAGCACCACCACCAACGCCTGCGAAACCAGCGTGAAGACCACCGCGTTGCGCAGCGAACCCCAGAAGGTCGGGTCGTCCACGATGGCTGCGAAGTTGCGCAGGCCGACGAAGTCCAGCGAGGTGCTGCCGACGGTCGCGTCGCTCAGGCTGTAGGCGACCGCGAGCACGAACGGGAACCCCACCAGCGCGACGATGTAGACGACGGCGGGTGCGATCAGCAGGCGCCCGAGCCACAGTTCGTCGTCGAGCCAGTTCGGGCGCCGCTTCGCGTCGGCCTGCGGCGCCGGGGCGGCGACGCTGCTCATGTCGGGGCCGCCGGGCGCTTCAGGCCCGTCTCGCGGTCGAAGTACCTGAGGTCGCCGGGGCGCAGCGCGAAGTCGTAGCGGCGCCCGGGCTCCAGCGGCGCCGGCACATTCGAGGGCAGCCGGCAGACCACGCGGGTCCGCGTATGCGGGGGCTCCAGCGCCGCGTAGACCAGCCGGTCGGCGCCCAGGTGCTCGATGCGCGTCACGGTCAGCGGAATGTCCACGACCGCGTCGCCCGCCGGGAAGGCTTCGCGCGGCAGCAGGTGCTCCGGGCGAAAGCCGCACGACACCGGGCCGTCATCCATCAGGTTCATCGGCGGGCTGCCGAGGAACGTGGCGACGAATGTGTCGGCCGGCTCGTGGTAGACCTCGAGCGGCGTGCCGAGCTGGCGCACGCGCCCGTGGTCGAGTACGGCGATCCGGTCGCCCAGCCCCATCGCCTCGATCTGGTCGTGGGTGACGTAGACCGTGGTGGTGCCGAGTCGGCGCTGGAACTGCTGCAGCTCGTCGCGCGCCGAGGTGCGCAGCTTGGCGTCGAGGTTCGACAGCGGCTCGTCGAGCAGGAACACCACCGGATTGCGCACCACCGCGCGCGCCAGCGCCACGCGCTGGCGCTCGCCGCCGGAGAGCTGCCGCGGCTTGCGTTCGAGCAGGCGCTCGATGCCGAACATCGACGCGGCCTGCGCGACCTTGTCGGCGACCTCGTGCCGCGGCATGCCCACCGCCGCGAGCGGGAACGCGATGTTGCGGTACACGCTCAGGTGCGGGTACAGCGCGTAGCTCTGGAACACCATCGCGATGTTGCGCGCGCGCGGCGGCAGGTGCGTCACCGTGCGCCCGCCGATCAGCACCTCGCCGGCGCTGGGCGTCTCCAGTCCGGCGAGCATGCGCAGCAGCGTCGTCTTGCCGCAGCCGGAGGGCCCGAGCAGCACCAGGAACTCGCCTTCGCGTACCGCGAGGTCGATGCCGTCGACGGCGTTCGCCGTCTCGAAGCGCTTGGTCAGCGCGCGGGTCTCGACCGTGGCCATCGACGCGACCGCCGCTTCAGACGAGCTTCTTGGTCTGCCACTTGGCGAAGATCGCGCGGCACTTGCGGTCGGCCTCCCTGATCGCCGCCTGCGGCGACATCGCGCCCGAGGCCGCTTTGGCGAACATCGTGTTGAGCACCCAGGTGCCGAAGATCTCGTCGACCGCCGCATTGGCGTAGCCCGGGTAGCCGACGTTCGTGGCCCACTTCGTCACGTCGGCCAGCACCTTGTACTTGCCAGCGGGCGTGTGCGGGTCGTCGGCCAGCAGTTTGTCGAGATCGGGGACGGTGCTGGCGAAGCACGGGAAGTTGTAGTACTGGCTGGCGACGAAGCCGCGGTGGAAGTTGTCGATGTAGTCGACCAGGAACTTCTTCGCGCCCTCGACGTTCTCGGCGAACTTCCAGATGACGTAGCAGTCCATCACGTGCTCGAGGCCGATCGCGCGCGTGCTCCCCATCAGCGCCTTCGTCAGTCCGATCTGGTCGGCGATCGGCAGCTTGTCGTTCTCGGCGGCGCGCGTGGTGGAAATCGCGTTCAGGCACAGGGAGATCTTGCCGGCGAGCAGCGCGCGGTTGTTCGACGACGCGTCCCAGGCCATCACCTCGGGGGTCATCGTCGCCTTGTAGAGCCCGGTGGCGAACTTCACCGCCTCGAGCGTGTTCTTCGAGTCGAGCACGACGCGGCCTTCGGCATCCTGCACCGAGCCGCCGAATGCATAGAGCAGGGTGCGCATCGCCATCGCGGTGTCGAGCTCGGCCGACAGGCCGATGCCCACCGGGACGTTCTTCGTCTCCTTGATCTTCCTGCCGACGCGCAGTACGTCTTCCCAGCTGCGCGGGCCCTGCGCCATGCCGGCCTCGGACCACAGGTCGATGCGGTAGTTCACCGGGTCGGGAACGAAGCTGTCGGAGAAGCCGAAGTACTTCCCGGTCTTCGGGTTGTAGGTGCTCTTGACGGCCAGGTCGATCGGCTTGCCGTGCTTGCGCTCGCACTCCTGGTAGATCTCCCGGTGGTCGATCACCTGCGTCTCGTAGGTCGGGGGCGGCCACAGGAACATGAACAGGTCGTGCCCTTTCCGTGCCGAGACCTCCGCGGCGGCGCGCGAGTTGATCGCGGGGATGCCGACGTGGTCGACGATCACCTCGGTGTCGTTCTTCTCGCCCCACTGCTTCGTGTATTCGTCGTCGAACCACTTGTCGTAGGCGGGCACGAAGTGGGCCCATTGCAGGATCTTCAGCGTCTTGCCGGCCGCTCGGGCCCGGCGCGGCAGGATCAGCGGACCGATGCCGAGCGCGGCGCCGGCGGCGCCGGCGTCGCGGATGAACCGGCGCCGCGCCGGCGCGCCGGGGCCGGATTCTCCGGCCCTGACAGTCTCGGCAAGCGCGATCGCATCGTCTGTCGGCCTGGTGGTGGAAGTCTCGTTCATGACTGCATTCCTTTCGCATGAGTCCGGTGAAGCGGGCCGGAGGATCAGCCGTGCGAGGTCGACGGCGTGGGTGTCCGGACTTTCGGCCGGGACGGGTGATAGGTGCCCGGAGCCGTCCGGAAGGGAATCGCGAGCCGGTTCCATCCGTTGATCGCGACGACCGCGAGCGACAGGTCGACCAGTTCCTTCTCGGTGAACTGCTGCCGCGCGTGCCGGTAATCGTCGTCGGATACCCCGCCGTCGGAGATCCGCGTCAGCGCCTCGGCCCATGCGAGCGCGGCGCGTTCGCGCTCGCTGTAGAACGGCGTCTCGCGCCAGGCGGCCAGCGCGTAGAGCCGCTGCTCCGTTTCGCCCGCGGCGCGCGCATCCTTGGTGTGCATGTCGATGCAATAGGCGCAGCCGTTGAGCTGCGAGGCGCGCGTGCGTACCAGTTCCAGCAGGCCGGCGTCGAGCCCGCTGCCCCTGACGTAGGCCTCGAGCGCGGCCAGGGTCGCGACACCCTCCGGCGAAGCCTTGCGATAGTCGATGGTCGGTCGTTGCATGGCACCTCCCTGGCGTGCCTTCGATTTGACGCCGCCACGCGTCTCGTGGTTATCGGAGAAGTTCGATGGTTGCTGTAGGACAATCGTGACGCCGGTGCCGTCTCCGGAGCGGCCCCGGCGGGGCGAACCAGCGGGCCGCCAATTCCGGCCGGAGGCGTCCGCAATGCGGCAGGCCGACGCGACCACGATCGAAATGCGCGATCTCTACGAGAACGCGCCCTGCGGGTACCACAGCGTGCGCCCGGACGACACGGTCGCGCGAATGAACCGTACCGAGCTCGACTGGCTCGGTTATTCGCGCAGCGAGGTCGTCGGCAAGCGCCGCTACGCGCAGGCCGTCTCGGGCCGCTCCCGCAACGAGTACCTGCGCGCGTTCGAGCGCCTGCATGCCGGGGGCGAGGGCATCGAGATCGAGACCGAGCTGCAGCGCAAGGACGGATCGACCTTCGACGCGCTGTTGCGGGTCTCGGCCCTGCGTGACGGCGACGGCAGGCTCTCGGGCACGCGCGCGTCGGTGGTCGACATCACCGCGCGCAAGCGCGCGGAGAACGAGGCGCACCTCTATGCCGCGCGCCTGCGCGCGATCTCGCAGCACGTGGTGGAAATCCAGGAGATCGAGCGACGCCGGCTCTCGGCGGAGCTGCACGACCGGATCGGTCAGGACCTGGCCACGATCAACCTGAACCTGCACATCATCAGGGACCAGCTGCAGCCGCCGCAACTCGACCGTGTGGCCTCGCGGCTCGACGATTCGATCGGCCTGGTCGAGAACACGGTCGAGACGATGCGCGACGTTGCCAGTGCGCTGCGCCCGCTGATGCTCGACGACTACGGCCTCGCGGTCACGCTGCGCGCGCACGCCGAGCAGTTCTTTGGCCGCACCGGCATCCGCACCGTCGTGCAGGCGCGCGACCCGGTGCTCAGGATGAGCCAGGCGGTCGAGGTGACCCTGTTCAGGATCGCCCAGGAGGCGCTCACCAACGTGCTCAAGCACTCGCACGCCGATGCGGTGCGCATCTCGCTGGAAGTCGGCCGCGACGAGGTGTGCCTGACGATCGCCGACAACGGTTGCGGCTTCGACGCCCGTGCGCTGCGCGGGCATCCGCGCGAGGGCCTGGGGCTGCTGATCATGGAGGAGCGCCTGCGCGCGATCGGCGGCGCGCTGCGCATCGACTCGCGGCGCGGCGCGGGCACGCGCCTGGTCGCGACGGTCGGGAGGCAGTGATGGACATCAGGGTATTGCTCGCCGACGATCATTCGGTGCTGCGCGACGGCCTCGAGGCGATGCTGCACACGCAGCCGGGCATCGCCGTCGTCGGCCATGCGGCCGACGGGCGGGAGGCGGTGCGCAAGGCGCTGGAACTTGCGCCCGACGTGACGATCATGGACATCGTGATGCCCGAGCTCGACGGCATCGAGGCGACGCACCGGGTTCGCAGCCGGCTCCCGCAGTCGCGGGTCGTCATCCTTTCCATGTACTCGACCACCGAGCACATCTTCCGCGCGCTGCAGGCGGGCGCGCAGGGCTATCTGCTCAAGGAGTCGGCCGGTGCCGAGGTGGTGGCCGCGGTGCGCAGCGTTCACGCCGGCCGTCGCTATCTCAGCCAGAAGATCACCGAGACGGTGATCGACGGCTACATCCGCGACCACCACGCGCGCAGCCCGGTCGACGCGCTGAGCCGCCGCGAGCGCCAGATCCTTCAGGGCGTGGCCGAAGGCAAGAGCACGGCCCAACTCGCGCGCGCGCTATGCCTGTCGCCCAGGACGGTCGACACCTATCGAAGCCGGCTGATGCAGAAACTCGACATCGACGGCGTCGCCGGCATGGTCCGGTTCGCGATCGAGTGCGGCCTGACGCCGCGCTGAGCGGCGGCGCACACCGGGCGGGTACCGTCCGGACGGCATCGCGCCGCCGCACGCTGGCCGCTGCGACGACGTGATCGGTTAGCATTGACGCTTCGGCCTCGTGCGCCCCGAGCTCTCCGACATGTTCAAGCCTGCCCCGCGCGCCACCAAGATAGTCGCCACGCTGGGCCCCGCAACGCGCGAGCCCGAAGTCCTCGAGCGGATACTGCGCGCCGGCGTCAACGTCGTGCGCGTGAACTTCTCGCACGGCAGTGCGCAGGAGCACGCAGCGACCGTGCGCCTCGTGCGCGAGATCGCGGAGCGGCTCGGCCAGAGCGTCGGCGTGCTGGCCGACCTGCAGGGGCCGAAGATCCGCATCGGCAGGTTCGCCGAGGGCAGGATCACCCTCGCGCCGGGCGATCGCTTCCGGCTCGACGTCGATCCGGCGCCGGGCGATCGCATGCGCGTCGGGCTCGACTACCCCGAACTGGTCAACGACGTGCGTCCGGGCGACATCCTGCTGCTCGACGACGGCCGCCTGATGATGCGGGTGCAGGGCACCACCGTGGCTGCGATCGACTGCGTCGTCGTGCAGGGCGGCGTGCTGTCGGACCGCAAGGGGATCAACCGCCAGGGCGGCGGCCTGTCGGCTCCCGCGCTCACCGCGAAGGACATCGAGGACATCCGGACCGCGATCGGCTTCGAGGCCGATTTCATCGCGGTGTCGTTTCCGAAGAATGCCGCCGACATGTACATGGCGCGCGAGCTGATGCGCGCCGGTGGCGGGCGCGCGCTGATGATCGCCAAGATCGAGCGCTTCGAGGCGATCGGAAACCTGGAAGAGATCCTGAAGGCTTCCGACGGCATCATGGTGGCGCGCGGCGACCTCGCGGTCGAGGTCGGCGATGCCGCGGTGCCCGCGCTGCAGAAGCGCATGATCCGGATGGCGCGCGAACTGAACAAGGTCGCGATCACCGCCACGCAGATGATGGAGTCGATGATCGAGTCGCCGGTGCCCACCCGCGCCGAGGTGTCCGACGTGGCCAACGCGGTGCTCGACGGCACCGATGCGGTGATGCTGTCGGCCGAGACCGCGGCCGGCAAGCACCCGGTCGAGACGGTCGAATCGATGGCGCGCATCTGCGTGGAGGCCGACCGCTCGCAGGCGCTGTCGCTCGACGCCGCGTTCCTGAACCGCGGCTTCACGCGCATCGACCAGACGATCGCGATGAGCGCGCTGTTCGTCGCGCACCACATGAAGGTGAAAGCGGTGGTGTCGCTGACGCAATCGGGATCCACCGCGCTGTGGATGTCGCGGATCGACTCCGGCGTGCCGGTCTACGCGCTCACCCCCGAAGAGGCGAGCCGGCGGCGCATGTGCCTGTACCGCCAGGTGCACCCGATCGTGATGAACTACCACACGCACGAGCGCGAGGCAATGCTGCTCGAGTCCGAGCAGCGGCTGCTCGAGGCGGGCATCGTCGAGAAAGGCGACCTGATCGTGCTCACCATCGGCGAGCCGATCGGCAAGTCGGGCGGCACCAACACCCTGAAGATCGTCCGGGTCGGCGAGCACGGCTGAGGCACGCCGCGGGCGCCCGGCAGGGCGTATTTCCTGGTTGCGCCGCCGGGGTGGGCGATAATGCCCGGTCACGGAAAGCTCGCCGGGCTTCGCGAAAAGCGGGGGCGCCCGACGCCCTCGCGCGACCCGCCCCGGTTTCACTTGTGGAGGTCGTCATGCCCCTCGTTTCGATGCGCCAGCTGCTGGACCATGCCGCCGAGAACGGCTACGGGATCCCGGCATTCAACGTCAACAACCTCGAGCAGGTGCAGGCGATCATGTCTGCGGCCAGCGAGCTCGATGCGCCGGTGATCATGCAGGCGTCGGCGGGCGCCCGGAAGTACGCGGGCGAGCAGTTCCTGCGCCGGCTGATCGAGGCGGCGGTGGAGTCGTATCCGAAGGTGCCGGTGGTGATGCACCAGGATCACGGCCAGTCGCCGGCAGTCTGCAAGGGCGCGATCGACCTGGGTTTCTCGTCGGTGATGATGGACGGCTCGCTGCAGGAAGACGGCAAGACGGTCGCCAGCTACGAGTACAACGTCGACGTGACCCGCAAGGTGGTCGAGATGGCCCACGCGGTCGGCGTCACTGTCGAGGGCGAACTGGGCGTGCTCGGCTCGCTCGAGACGATGAAGGGCGACAAGGAAGACGGTCACGGCGCCGAGGGCACGATGACGCGCGAGCAACTGCTCACCGACCCCGGGCAGGCCGCCGATTTCGTGCGCAAGACGCAGGTCGACGCGCTCGCGATCGCGATCGGCACCAGCCACGGCGCCTACAAGTTCTCGCGCAAGCCCACCGGAGACATCCTCGCGATCTCGCGCATCAGGGAGATCCACGCCCGCATCCCGAACACCCACCTGGTGATGCACGGCTCCTCGTCGGTGCCCCAGGAGCTGCTGGCCGAAATCCGCAAGTATGGCGGCGACATGAAGGAAACCTACGGCGTGCCGGTCGAGGAGATCCAGGAGGCGATCAAGTACGGCGTGCGCAAGATCAACATCGATACCGACATCCGGCTGGCGATGACCGCGGCGATCCGCCGCTTCTTCGTCGAGAACCCGTCGAAGTTCGATCCGCGCGAATACCTGAAGCCGGCGCGCGAAGGGGCCAGGGCGATCTGCCTGGCGCGCTATCGGCAGTTCGGTTGCGAAGGGCAGGGCAGCCGCATCCAGCCGATCGGCCTGTCGGTGATGGTCGAGCGCTACCGCAAGGGCGAGCTCGCGCAGGTGGTCACCTGAAGAGCGCGGTCCGCCCGGGCCGTCGGGCGACCGGTCGAGGGGCCGCCATGCCGAGATTCGCCGCCAATCTCTCCCTGATGTACACCGAGCTGCCGTTCCTGCAGCGCTTCGAGGCGGCCGCGGCCGACGGCTTTCGCGCGGCCGAGTTCCTGTTCCCGTACGAGTTCGCCGCGGCCGAGGTCGCGGCGGCGCTGCGCGCGAGCGGGCTGCGGCAGGTGCTCTTCAACGCGCCGCCCGGCGACCTCGACCGCGGCGATCGCGGCACCTGCAGCCTGCCCGGCCGCGAGGCCGAGTTCCGCACGGGCGTCGAGCGCGCGATCGGCTACGCGGCGGCGCTCGAATGCCCGCGGCTGCACCTGATGGCCGGTGTCGCGGGCGACGAGGCGCGGCGCGCCGGCCAGCGCGCGACCTACGTCGCGAACCTGCGCTGGGCGGCCCGACGGCTCGCCCGCGAAGGGATCACCGCGCTGATCGAGCCGATCAACACGCGCGACGTGCCCGGCTACCTGCTCGAGACGCAGGCCGAGGCGCACGCGATCGTGGCCGAAGTCGGCGAGTCGAACCTGAAGGTCCAGATGGACCTCTATCACTGCCAGATCGTCGAGGGCGACGTCGCGACGAAGATCCGCCGCTACCTGGACGGCGTCGGGCACGTGCAGATCGCGGGCGTGCCCGAGCGCCACGAACCCGATACCGGCGAGCTGAACTACCCGTACCTGTTCGCGCTGATCGACGAACTGGGTTACGAGGGGTGGATCGGCTGCGAATACCGGCCGCGCGGCGCCACGCGCGACGGGCTCGGCTGGATCGGGCGCTGGCTCTGAAGCCCCGCGCGGCGACGGCAAGCGCTTGCCGCCGGGAGGCGGGACCGCGCTTCGGCGGTGCGCGGCAGCGGCCCGGCGATCAGGCAAAATGACGGTTTTGCCGGGGCATCGCCGATGGCGGCCGTCTATCACTCGAACCTGCACTCGCTGCCGCTGCTGTCGCGCGGCAAGGTGCGCGACAACTACGCGGTCGGCGACGACCGGCTGCTGATCGTCACGACCGACCGGCTGTCGGCTTTCGACGTGATCATGGCCGATCCGATTCCGGACAAGGGCAGGGTGCTCAACCAGATGGCGCTCTTCTGGTTCGAGCGGCTCGCCGACGTGGTGCCGAACCACCTGACCGGCGTCGATCCCGAGTCGGTGATCGCAGCCGACGAGCGCGAACAGGTGCGCGGCCGCTCGATGGTGGTCAAGCGGCTGAAGCCGATCCTGGTCGAAGCGGTGGTGCGCGGCTATCTGATCGGCTCGGGCTGGAAAGACTATCTCGCGAGCGGCGCCGTCTGCGGCATCGCGCTGCCGCCGGGCCTGCGGATGGCCGAGCGGCTGCCCGAACCGATCTTCACGCCGGCGGCGAAGGCCGAACTCGGCGAGCACGACGAGAACATCGGCTTCGACGAGATGTCGGCGCGCATCGGCGCACCGCTCGCGCAACGGATCCGGGAAATCAGTCTCGAACTCTACCGGCGCGCCGGCGAATATGCCGCGGACCGCGGCATCATCATTGCCGACACCAAGTTCGAGTTCGGTCTCGACGCGCAGGGCACGCTGCACCTGATGGACGAGGTGCTCACTGCCGATTCGTCGCGCTTCTGGCCCGCCGACGAATGGCGTCCCGGCGTGTCGCCGCCGTCGTTCGACAAGCAGTTCGTGCGCGACTACCTCGAGACCGTCCCCGGCTGGAACAAGCGGCCGCCGCCGCCGCCGCTGCCGCGCGAGGTGATCGAGCAGACCGCCGCGAAATATCGCGAGGCGCTGCGCCGGCTCACCGGCCAGGAACTCGCGCACTGAGCGTGTCGAGCAATCGGCCGCGCCCGAACCGATGGCCGACGGAGGATCCACAATGAGCACCGCGCTGGTGGGCGTACTGATGGGATCGAACAGCGACTGGGAAGTGATGCAGCACGCGGTCGCGGTGCTGCGCGAGTTCCAGGTGCCGTTCGAGGCGCGCGTCGTCTCGGCGCACCGGATGCCCGACGACATGTTCCGCTACGCCGAGCAGGCGCGCGGGCGCGGGCTGCGGGCCATCATTGCCGGGGCGGGCGGCGCCGCGCACCTGCCGGGCATGCTCGCCTCGAAGACGATCGTCCCGGTCCTCGGCGTACCGGTGCCGTCGAAGTACCTGCGCGGCGAGGATTCCCTGCTGTCGATCGTGCAGATGCCGCGCGGCGTCCCGGTGGCCACTTTCGCGATCGGCGAGGCCGGCGCGGCGAACGCCGCGCTGTGCGCGGTGGCGATGCTCGCGGGCACCGACGCTGCGCTCGCCGAACGGCTCGCAGCCTGGCGCGCGCGCCAGACCGAGGCGGTGCGCGCGCTCACGCTGCCGGACGCCTGATGGGCCGCGCCGGTTCTGCCGCGGAGTCGGCTGCGCCGCGCGCGCATCGGCCGCTGCCGCCGCTGCCGCCGGGCTCCTGGCTCGGCCTGCTCGGGGGCGGCCAGCTCGGGCGCATGTTCTGCATGGCGGCGCAGAGCATGGGCTATCGGGTCTGCGTACTCGATCCCGACCCGCACAGCCCCGCCGGCTCGGTGGCCGAACGTCACCTGCAGGCCGATTACCTCGACGAGCAGGCGTTGCGCGAAATCGCATCCACCTGCCGGGCAAGCACGACCGAGTTCGAGAACGTGCCGGCGCGCGCGCTCGAGTTCCTCGCGGTGCACGGCATCGTCAGCCCGGCGGCGGCGAGCGTGGCCATCGCACAGGACCGTCGCGCCGAGAAGGCGTTCGCGCGCGAATGCGGGCTCGACACGGCTGCGTACGTCGACGCGGCCTCGGCCGACGACCTGCGCGCGGCGCCTGCCGACCTGTTCCCGGGCATTCTCAAGGTCGCGCGGCTCGGCTACGACGGCAAGGGGCAGGCGAGCGTGGCCTCGGTCGCGCAGGCGATCGGGGCCTTCGATGCCTTCGGCGCCGTGCCCTGCGTGCTCGAGAAGCGGCTGCCGCTCGAGATCGAGCTCTCGGCAGTGGTCGCGCGCGGCTTCGACGGGCGCAGCGTCGCGTACCCGGTCGCGGAGAACGTCCATCGCGGCGGCATTCTCGCAGTCTCGACCGCCCCCGCGCGCATCTCGCAGGAACTGGCGATGCGTGCGATCGACGCGACGCGCCGCATCGCCGACGCGATGGACTACGTGGGAGTGCTGTGCGTCGAGTTCTTCGTGCTCGCCGACGGCAGCCTGCGCGTGAACGAACTGGCTCCGCGGCCGCACAACTCGGCCCACTACACGATCGATGCCTGCATCACCAGCCAGTTCGAGCAGCAGGCGCGCGTGATGGCGGGGCTGCCTCTCGGCTCCACCCGCCAGCACCAGGCGGCGGTGATGCTCAACATCCTCGGCGACTGCTGGTTCCGGCCCTTGGGCGATGCCCAGCCCAGTACGGCGCCGCGCGAGCCCGACTGGAGCGTGGTGCTCCGGCACCCGAGCGCAAAGCTGCACCTGTACGGCAAGCGCGAGCCGCGGCCGGGACGCAAGATGGGACACGTGACGGTACTCGCCGACGCGGTCGACGAGGCGGTGCGCGTGGCTGTGCAGATCGAGCGCGAGCTCGGCATCGTCCGCCCTGAAGGACCGACCCCTTCCCCGGGGGGCGCAGCCGGCAGATGAACGTCAATCCGCGCCCGGCCGATGCGCAGGCGATCGAGGAGGCCGCGCGGCGGCTCGCCGGCGGCGAACTGGTGGCGTTCCCGACCGAGACCGTCTACGGGCTGGGCGCCGATGCGGCGAGCGCGCGCGCGATCGCCGAGGTCTACCGGCTGAAGGGACGCCCGGCCGATCATCCACTGATCGTGCACGTGCTCGATGCGGCGCAGGCCGCGTGGTGGGCGCACTGGCCGGCGCGCGCGCAGCGGCTTGCCGACGCGTTCTGGCCAGGGCCGCTCACGCTGGTCCTGGTGCGTCGCGAGACGGCCCCGGCCTTCGCCTGCGGCGGCCAGGTGTCGATCGGGCTGCGGGCGCCGTCGCACCCGGTGGCGCGCGCGCTGCTCGCCGCGTTCGCCGCGCGCGGCGGCCATGGCGTGGCCGCGCCATCGGCGAACCGCTTCGGGCGCGTCAGCCCGACGCGCGCCGTGCACGTGATCGACGATCTCGGGGTCGAGGCGCCGTTGGTGCTCGACGGCGGCGCCTGCGAAGTGGGTGTCGAGTCGACGATCGTCGATCTCAGCCGCGAACGCCCGGTGCTGCTGCGTCCCGGAGGGATCACGATCGCGCAGCTCGAAGCGGTGCTCGGCGAGCCGGTACCCGGGCGAGACGCCCGGGCGCCGCGCGCCTCGGGAACGCTCGAGGCGCACTACGCGCCAGTGACGCCGGTCGAACTGGTCGATGGCGACGGAATCGACCGGCGCATCGCCGGGCTGCACGCCCGCGGCGAGCGCGTCGCGCTGTGGGTGCGTTCGGGCGCCGGCGCACGGGCCGACGCACGACTGTCGATGCCCGCCGATCCGACGGCTGCGGCGCACGCGCTCTACGACGCGCTGCGCACGCTCGACCGGTCGGGCTGCACGCGCATCCTCGTCGAGCGTGTGCCCGGCGATGCTTCCTGGCACGCGGTGGCCGATCGGCTGCGCCGCTCGGCGGCGGGCCCGGGCGGCGTTGCCGAGGCGTAGCGGGTGGAACGAACCGCGGCCCGGGGCCGTTACCGGTCTTGCGGCTGCACCAGCAGCAACGGCCTGCGGCAGCGGCGTACCAGCGCCTGAGCGGTGGAGCCGAGCACCGCGGCACTCGCTCCGGTGCGGCCCAGCGTGCCCACGCAGACCAGGTCGGGAGCCTCGCGTTCGATCGTCTCGATGAGCGCACGCTCGGGCCGGTCGTGCTCGACGATCTCGATGCGCAATGTGCGCTTGCCGTCGTCCGGCGGCAGCAGCGCGGCGAGCGCCGCGCGACGCTCGTCGAGCACCGCACGGTGCTCGGCAGCGAAGTTCGCGTACGAGGGGCGTCCGTACTGGCCGTCGCGCATCAGGTTCGGGCTCACGACGTGCGCCACGATGACTTCGCCGTCGGCAGGCGCGACAGCCAGCGCATACTCGACCGCGCGGTTGCCCACCGGCGACAGGTCGGTGGCGACGAGCACGCGTCGCACCACCGGCGGCAGCCGCGTGATCGCGGCGACCCCGGCGCCCGGCACGACCAGCACGTTGGTGGCCGCGTCGCGCAGCAGGTCGAGCGACACCGAGCCGGCGAACAGCCGTTCGACGGTGCTGCGCTGGTTCGAACCGACCACCACCAGGTCGGCTTCTTCGCGTTCGGCCAGGTGCGCGAGCCGCGCGCCCGGATCGCCCTCGTGTGCAGAGACGACCACCTCGATCGGCAGCGCCGGCACCGCGCGCGCCAGGCGCCGCGCGATCTCGTCGCGCAGCTGCTGCTGCGATTGCCCGGGGTCGTCGCGCAGCCCCATTCGTGCGGCTTCGGCGTGCGGGTCGCCGACGTAGGCGGCGACCGGCTTGCAGGCGCCCAGCCCGGCGAGTTGTCCCGCGAACAGCACCGCCGCGTCGGCCTGAGGCGTGAAGTCGTAGGCGATCAGCATCCGCAGCGCACGCTCGCCGCGCAGCCAGGCGAGCAGCGGAGCCGGGTCGCGCAGCACGAGCATCGGCGACTGCGTCTGGCGCAACGTGCGCTCGCAGGTCTTGCCGAGCCGCACGCCGGCACCGTCGCGGCGCCCGATCGCGGGCAGCACGAGCAGCGCGTTGTCGCGGCGCTTCGCCTCGGCCAGCAGCGCCTCGTCGGGCCAGCCGGCAGGAAGCTCCACCGACACCGTCGCGCCGAGCGCGCGCAGTCGCGCCGCCGCCTGTTCGAGCCTCTCGCGCGCCGACTGGTCGAGCGCGTCGAGCACGGCGGGCGTGCCGATCCCCAGGCTGCGCGTGTCGAGCACGTGCACGAGCGTGAGGTCGCCACCGCTGCGCTGCGCGAGCAGGGCGCCGACTTCGCCGGCTGCCTCGGATCGCTCGCTGAAATCGGTGCCGCAAAGAATCCGCATCGCCCTGTCTCCCCGAGATCGAACAGGCGTCGATTCTAGGCTCCGGAGCGGGCGCCCGATCGCGATCAGGTCAAGTACGCCGCGGATCGCCGGTGCGGCCGGGCTCGATCCGATCCGGGCAGAATCCGAGGCTGCGGAGGAACTCGCCGGTGGCGGCGATCACTTCGTCGGGACGATCGAACTGGGGGCTGTGCCGGCAGTCGGGCAGCTTCACCAGGCGGGTGCCCGGCCGCAACTCGGCGATCCGCTCGATCTGGCGCATCGTGCCGTACTGGTCGTTTTCGCCCTGGATGGCGAGGATCGGGCAGCGCGACGCGGCCACCGCGTCTTCGATGTTCCAGGTGGCGAATTCGCCGGAAAGCCAGACGTCGCTCCAGCCGTGGAACGCACCGTCGACGTCTGCGTGGTAGCGGGCCAGTCGCTCGCGCAACCCCGGGCCGGCGTAGTCGCGGGTGATCGCGGCGATCGACTCGATGCAGACCGGCTCGACGAACAGGTGCGGCGCCAGCGCGACCACAGCGCGCGGTACTTCCGGGAAGGCTCCCGCGTGGATCAGTGCGATCGAGGCTCCGTCGCTGTGGCCGAACAGGACCGGGCGGTCGATTTCGCAGGCGCGCAGCAGAGGCGGCAGTGCGGCGATCGCCTCCTCGTGCATGAAGCGCCAGTCGCGCGGACCCGGCAGCGGATCGGAGGCGCCATAGCCGAGACGCGAGTAGACGACGCCTGGAAGGCCGAGCGCCGCGCACAACCGGTCGGGGAAGTCGCGCCACATCCGCACGCTGCCGAGCCCTTCGTGCAGGAACACGAGTGCGGGCGCGGACGGCCTGGCGCTGCCGATTCGCCGGCACTCGATGCGTCGGCCATCGACGAGGATGCGGCGGGGTTCTTCCGCAGGATGATTCATGAGTTATATTGCAGTTTGTCGTCGAACATGGCCTTATCTTGCATGGCACCCCCGGTCCTGGGCAAATCACCCGACGAGGCGGGTTTCCTCGCCGCGCTGGGGCGGCGTGTGCGCGAGCGTCGCGACGAGGCGGGCCTGACCCGCAGGCGACTGTCCGAGCTCTCGGGCCTGTCCGAGCGCTACCTCGCGCAACTCGAATCGGGCGACGGCAACATCTCGATCCTGCTGATCCGGCGTGTCGCCGAGGCGCTGCACTGCTCGCTCGCGCAGTTGCTCAGCGACCAGGCCGCCGACCCCGAGATCGAGGCGGCGCTCGGGGTGTTGCGCACCCTCGAGCCCGGCCAGCGGCACCAGGCGGTGGCCACGCTGCAGCAGCGCTTCGGCGAGATGAGCCGCGAGCGCGCCCGGCGCATCGCGCTGGTAGGCCTGCGCGGCGCCGGCAAGTCGACGCTGGGCGCCCGACTCGCGGCGAGGCTGAAAGTGCCCTTCTTCGAACTCGACCAGCAGATCGAGCGCGAACTCGGCGCGGGTCTCGAGAGTATCTTCACGATGTACGGGCAGGACACCTATCGCGAGGCCGAACGCCGCGTGCTCGATCGGCTCACCCGCACGCACCGGCGCTGCGTGATCGCCACCGGCGGCTCGCTGGTGCTCGAGCCGCGCACCTACGAACTGCTTCGCGAGCGCTGCCTGACGGTGTGGCTGAAAGCCTCGCCCGAGGAACACATGGACCGCGTGATTGCCCAGGGCGACTTGCGGCCGATTCGCGGGCGCGACCACGCGATGGCCGAGTTGCGCACCATCCTCGAGCAGCGCGACCGCCTTTACGGGCTCGCCGACGCGACCGTGGACACGACCGGGATCGACGAGGCGGAGAGCCTGAAGCGCCTGGTGCAGGTGATCGCGGTGGCCAGCCCGCTGGCCGGATCGTCGGCGCGCGAGGCCACGGCCGCGCAGGGCTGAGCGTCGTCTCGCCTCCTCGACCGCAGCGTTGCGGGCCGGGCCTCAGGCCTCGACGATCGTGGTGTGAACAGGCCCCGCCGCGCGCGCCTGGGCCAGCCAGTCGGGCATCCAGGCAGCCGCTGCCTCTTCCGGCAGGGCGCAGTCGGCGGTGTCGATCGTGAAGCGCTCACCGATGCGCCGTGCGCCGAGTTCGGCCAGCAGCCGGTCGAAGCGCATGCCGCCATGAGCGAAAGTGTCGCCGAAAGTGCTGTCGCCGAGCGCGAGCACGCCGTAGCTCACCGCCGACAGGTCGGGACGCTGCGCCTGCAGCGCCTCGAACAGGTCGCGCGCGTTGTCGGGTACGTCGCCGTGGCCGTAGGTGGAGGTGCAGACGAGGAAGATCGCGTCGCCCTCGAACACCGCCGGCGTGAGATCGTCCATCAGTCTCGCGACGATGCGCGTGCCGGGGTCGGCAAAGCGCAACTCGAGTTCCTGCGCCACGAGGTGCGCGTTGCCGGTCATCGTGCCGACCAGGATTTCCACGTTCATCGTTCGTCTCGCTCGTTCCTGATGCAGGATAATGCCAGTCGAGGATCAGCGAGGGCAGTTTATTGCATTGTCTCGAGTCGTGCGATAACGTCCCTGTTCGCAGGGTGAGCATGCGCCGACACCCCGGCGCAGGTCCGCCCGGCGCGCAGGCGCGCCATAATTCCCCTCATCATCGAGCGCCGAGGAGAACTGCCGTGGCCCAGTTGTCGAGTGCCGACCATTCGGTGAGTCCGCCGCGGCTGTCGATTCCGCGCGGGTACAACGCCGCGCACGATCTCGTCGAGCGCAACCTGAAGGCGGGCCGAGGCGAGCGGATCGCCTTCATCGACGACCGCGGCAGCATCACCTATGCCGAGCTCGCGCGGCGCGTCAATCGCTTCGCCTCGTCGCTCGCCGGCCTGGGCCTGCGCCCGGAAGACCGTGTGATGATCTGCATGCTCGACACGACCGACTGGCCGGTGGCGTTCCTCGGCGCGATCAAGGCGGGCGTCGTGCCGGTGGCGGTGAACACGCTGCTCAAGCCGCAGGACTACGAGTACATGCTGCGCGACTCGCGTGCCCGGGTGCTGTTCGTCTCGCAGGCGCTGCTGCCTGCGTTCGAGGGGCTCGCGGAAAAGGTGCCGACCCTCGCGCGCACCGTCGTGTCGGGCGCACCGAGCCCCGTTCCGGGCCAGGCCGCGACCGACGAGTTCAGTGCGCTGGTCGCCGGCGGCAGCGACCACTTCGAGCCTGCCGAGACGGTGGCCGACGAGCCCTGCTTCTGGCTCTACTCGTCCGGCTCCACCGGCGCCCCCAAGGGCACCGTTCACGTGCACTCGAGCCTGATCCAGACGGCCGAATTGTTCGCCCGGCCGGTGATCGGCATCACGGAATCCGACATCGTGTTCAGCGCCGCGAAGCTGTTCTTCGCGTACGGACTGGGCAACGGGCTCACGTTCCCGATGTCGGTGGGGGCCACCGCAGTGCTGATGGCCGAGCGGCCCACGCCCGAAGCGGTGTTCCTGCGCCTGACCGGCGAGGCGCCCGCAGCCCTGGCGAAGATGCGCGCCCGGCCCACGGTGCACTACGGGGTGCCCACGCTGTTCGCGGCCATGCTCGCGAGCCCGTCGTTTCCGGCGCGCGAACAGCTCGGCCTGCGCGTGGCCACCTCCGCCGGCGAGGCGCTGCCTGCGCGCGTCGGCGCCAGCTTCACCGAACGCACCGGGGTCGAGATCCTCGACGGCATCGGCTCGACCGAAATGCTGCACGTCTTCCTCTCGAACCGTTCCGGCGAGGTGCGCTACGGCACTACCGGCAAGCCGGTGCCGGGCTACTCGCTCAGGCTGCTCGGCGACGA
Source organism: Burkholderiales bacterium (assembly GCA_003577305.1). Lineage (GTDB taxonomy): Bacteria > Pseudomonadota > Gammaproteobacteria > Burkholderiales > Burkholderiaceae_E > Zeimonas. The sequence continues at coordinate 1,163 of QEVL01000003.1, read as the reverse complement.
CGGCCAGGAGGTCGACGTCGGCGAGGTCGGCGACCTGTACATCGGCGGGCCCTCCTCGGCCGCGATGTACTGGAACCAGCGCGATAAGTCGCGCCAGACCTTCCAGGGCGAGTGGACGCGCAGCGGCGACAAGTACGTGCGCGACGCCGACGGCTACTACACCTACGCCGGACGCTCCGACGACATGCTGAAGGTGAGCGGCCAGTACGTGTCGCCGTTCGAGGTCGAGTCGGCGATTGCCTCGCACCCGCAGGTGCTCGAAGCCGCGGTGGTCGGCGCCGCCGATGAAGACCGGCTGATCAAGCCCAAGGCCTACGTCGTGCTCAAGGAGCCGTCGAAGGCATCGCCTGCGCTCGCCGAGGAACTGCGCTCGTACGTGAAGGACCAGCTCGCCCCGTTCAAGTATCCGCGCTGGGTCGAGTTCGTCGAGGAGCTGCCCAAGACCGCCACCGGCAAGATCCAGCGCTTCAAGCTGCGCGGCTGAGGCCGACGAGGGAATTCACGATGCGGGTGTTCGAGAGCCTGGCCGAACTGCGGCCCCTGGTGGGACAGGAAGTCGCGGTCAGCGACTGGGTCGAGGTGACGCAGCAGCGCATCGACCAGTTCGCGCAAGCCACTGGCGACCTCCAGTGGATCCACGTCGATCCGCAGCGCGCGGCGAAGGGGCCGTTCGGCACGACGATCGCGCACGGCTACCTGACGCTGTCGATGCTGCCGCTGTTTTCCGAGAGCGCGATCGAGTTCCGCGGCGTGCGGATGAGCGTGAACTACGGGCTGAATCGCGTGCGCTTCATGGCGCCGGTTCCAGCGGGCAGCGAACTGCGCGCCCGCTTCAGGCTGGTCGCGGTCGACGACATCGCGGACAACGGCGTGCAGGTGACCACCGAAGTCACCGTCGAACGCAAGGGAAGCGACCGCCCCGTCTGCGTCGCCGAGACCATCGCGCGTCGCTACGCATAGGGCGCGGGCCGCCGGCCGCTTCGGCGGTGAGTGCCGCCGGCCCAGCCGGCCGCCGGGCTTCGGCCACGGGCCCGCACGCGCCCCTGCGCCCCTGTGGGCGGAGCCGCGGACGCGCTGTCCTACGGAAACGCTTGGTCGCTCGCGCGGAGCCCGGACCGTCGGCCCCAACTCGGTCGCTTCGCTCCCTCAGACAGGGGCCGACT
>QEVL01000029.1 GCA_003577305.1 Burkholderiales bacterium | reverse complement strand
GCGTCGTCGGCCGCGTCCGGCCGCTGCACCGCGTGCGCCGACAGGCGCTGCTCGTGCTCGGCGCGCCGCCGCGCGATGCGCGCGTGCCGCGCTTCGTGCCGCGCACGGGCTGCGCGCGCGTCCTCGTCGCGCCAGGGCTGCGCCGTTTCGGGCGCGCGCATCCCGATGCAGTCGACCGGGCAGGGCGCCACGCACAGTTCGCAGCCGGTGCACAGCGCGGCGACCACCGTGTGCATGCGCCGTTGCGCTCCGATGATCGCGTCGACCGGGCAGGCCTGGATGCACTTGGTGCAACCGATGCACGCGGCCGGATCGATCCACGCGACGCGCCGCGGCTCTTCGGTTCCGCAGGCCGGATCGAGCGGCAGCTCGTCGCATTCGAGCAGCCGCGCGAGCCGGCCGATGCCTTCGGCGCCGCCCGGCGGGCACCGGTTGATCGGTGCCTCACCCGCCGCGATCGCCTCGGCGTACGGCCGGCAACCGGGGTAGCCGCACCGGGTGCACTGCGTCTGCGGCAGCAGCGCGTCGATCGCGTCGGCGATGCTCACGCCACCACGCGCAGCTTTGCGCGCTGGCGGCTCGAAGCGATGAAGTCGCGCACCTGGGGATAGATGAACTCGCGCCAGCGGCGTCCGCTGAAGATGCCGTAGTGGCCTGCGCCCTGGGCGGTGAGATGCCGCTTCATCGATTTCGGAATGCCGGCGCACAGATCGTGCGCGGCGCGCGTCTGCCCCTGGCCCGAGATGTCGTCGAGTTCGCCCTCGATCGTGAGCAGCGCCACCCGGCGGATGTCGGCCGGGACGACGTGCTGGCGCCTGCCTTCGAACCAGACGTGCCAGCGCCCCAGCGGCAGCGCGTGATCCTGGAACACGGTGCGGATCGTGTCGAGGTAGAACTCCGCCGGCAGGTCGAGCACCGCGTTGTATTCGTCGTAGAAGCGCCGATGCGCGTCCGCGTCCTGCATGTCGCCGGCCACCAGGCTCAGGTAGAAGTCCCAGTGCGAGGTGACGTGCCGGTCGGGGTTCATCGCGACGAAGCCCGCGTGCTGCAGGAAGCCGGGGTAGACGCGCCGCCCGACACCCGGGTAGCGGCCGGGCACCCGGTAGATGACCGTGCGCTCGAACCATTCGAAGCTGCGCGTCTGCGCGAGATTGTTGACCTGGGTGGGCGAGCGGCGCGTGTCGATCGGTCCGCCCATCATCGTCATCGAGCGCGGCACCGCCGGGTCGCCGAGCGAGGACATCAGCGAGATCGCGCCCAGCACCGGCACCGTGGGCTGGCACACCGAGATCACGTGGACGTCGGGACCGAGGTGGCGGATGAATTCGATCGCGTAGCCGACGTAGTCGTCGAGCTCGAAATTGCCCTCGGTGAGCGGCACCATCCGTGCGTCGATCCAGTCGGTGATGTAGACGGTGTGGTCGGGCAGCAGCGTGCGCACCGTGTCGCGCAGCAGCGTCGCGTGGTGGCCCGACAGCGGCGCGAACAGCAGCACCACCGGGTCGTTGCGGCGATGTGCGAGCGCATCGGGCAGCAGCCGCTCGAACTTGAGCAGTCGACAGAACGGCCGGGAGATCTCGATGCGCTCGACGACCGTCACGTCGCGGTCTTCGAGGCGCGTCGAGTGCACGCCGAAGGCGGGCTTTTCGTAGTCTTTGCCGAGCCGGTGCACCAGCTCCAGGCTCGCCGAGATGCGGTTGGCGAACGGCACATAGGCGAGCGGGCTGTAGGGATTGGCGTACAGCTGACTCATCGAGTCGGCCCAGTGCGACAGCGGATTCAGGAATGCGCGCTGGGCCTCGCGGATGTCGTAGAGCATTCGATCCCCGTTGCGGTCATCGATTGCATGCAATTTATCCGCAGCTTGTTGCAGCGCGCAAGGGGAGTATTGCGCGTTTGTCGCGAAATCGGCGTTCGAATGCGGTTTTCATTCCGCATTGCGGCATCGGGCGATCCAGGCGGCGGTCTGCCGCTCCTGCAGGGCGTTCTGGGCCAGACGCTGGGCGAGCGCCGGGAAGTCGACGTGGTCGAGCGGCTGGTCCTGGTCGAAGCACGAAAACACGTAGGTGACCTTTCCGGTAGCCGGGTCTCTGTGCGGCTGCAGGCACTGTGCGCAGACCTCTTTCATCATGCACTGCATCGGCGAGTTGATCGAGCCGAGCGCGCGGTGCTGCGGCTTCAGGTACGGGCCGAGCTGCGCGTGGCGTGCCGCGGCCACCGCCGCCATCATCCGGTCCGAGCCGATCGCGATGATGCGGTCGGCGTCCTGCATGCGCAGCGCCCCGGGCGCGGCCAGGTCGGTGAGCTCGCCGCGCGCGAACGCCGTCATCGCATCGACGATGTTGCCCACGACGCTGCGGTCCTGCGCGCGGCCCGGCTCGAAGCCGGGCGCCTCGTCGCAGCACCAGACGATCGTGTCGGCCGCCGCCTCGATCTCGGCCACCTTGTAGCGGTCGACGAGCTTCTTGTAGCCGGCGAAGTACAGCACGCGCGAGCCGGCGGCGCGAAACGCCGCGCCGATCGAGAACAGCACCGCGTTGCCCAGGCCGCCGCCGACGAGCACCACCGTCTCGCCCGCGCGGATCTCGGTGGGCGTGCCGGTCGGGCCCATCAGCACGATCGGCTCGCCCGGACGCAGGTCGGCGCACAGGCTCGACGAGCCGCCCATCTCGAGCACGATCGTGGAGACGAGCCCGCGCTCGCGGTCGACCCAGGCGCCGGTGAGCGCGAGACCCTCCATCGCCAGCGTCGTGGGCAGGCCGCCCACCTCGACGTGCCGCGCGAGCGCCTCGAAGTTCTGCAGCCGGTAGAACTGTCCGGGACGAAAGCGTCGAGCGGCCAGCGGCGCGCGTACCACCACTTCGACGATGTTCGGCGTGAGCCGCTCGACGCGCTCGACGCGCGCGCGCAGCAGCTCGCCGAGGCGCGCCGCGAAGTCGCCGAAACCCTCGTTCGAGGCCGGCGGGCGGCGCCGCAGCACTTCGCAGACGACCGGATAGCCGTGGCGCGCCGAAGCCATCGCCTTCACCACGTTGCCGAAGTAGCTGGGATGCAGGTCGCCGAAGAAGGAGATCATCCGGCCGTCGTCCAGGCGCGCGAGCAGCACCTGCGCCGCGTCGGGCTTGGCGTTGCCGCGCTCGGGCTTCACCGGCCTGCCGTCGACGTCGATCGCGCGGAAGTAGCGCCCGTCGAGTTCGAAGTGGGCCGCGTCTTCGCGCGCCAGCACCGTGTTCGGCTGCGTGCCGGCTGCGACGAAGACGGTGCGCGCCGGCGCCCGCCAGGCGTCGCCGTCGCGCCACTGGCCGTCTTCGCCGCACAACTGGCGCGCGAACGTGATCGATTCGACCGCGCCGTGCGCGTCGACGTCGATGCGCGCGGGCGCCAGGCACTCGGCGAAGCGGATGCCTTCCTCGAGCGCTTTCTCCACTTCTTCGTGGTTCAGCGTGTACGAGGGGCTGTCGACCAGCCGCTTGCGGTAGGCGATCGTCGCGCCGCCCCAGCCCTGCAGCAGTTCGAGGATGCGCGGGGCGCGCCGCTCGCGCCGCGCGGCCTCGCGTTCGGCGCGGATCGCCCGCGCATGCGCGAGGAACTCGTCGGCGATTTCCCCGTCTTCGGCGCGCCAGCCGGAGCGCGCGCCTGCCTCGCCGTGCACCGCCGCGAGCGCCTCGTGCCGGGCCAGGAACTTCTCGACCTGCACCGCGTAGTACGCGAGCGATTCGGTCGCGGTGTCGACCGCGGTGAGTCCGCCGCCGATCACCACCACCGGCAGGCGCAGCTGCATGTTCGCCAGCGAGTCGGCGCGCGCCGCCCCGGTGAGCTGCAGTGCCATCAGGAAGTCGCTCGCGGTGCGCACGCCGCGCGCCAGCCCGTTCGGAATGTCCAGCGTCGTGGGCTTGCCCGCGCCGATCGCCAGCGCGACGTGGTCGAAGCCCAGTGCGAACGCGTCGTCGGCGCCCAGCGTGCTGCCGAAGCGCACGCCGCCCACCAGGGCGAAGCGTTCGCGCCGCTCGAGCAGCAGCCGCACCAGCTTCAGGAAGTTCTTGTTCCAGCGCACCGTGATGCCGTATTCGGCCACGCCGCCGAAGCCGGCCATCACGCGGTCGTCGAGCGGCTCGTACAGCGCGCGCACGTCGCGCACCGGCTCGAAGGGCACCCGCGTGCCGTCGATGCGCACGCCGCTCAGGCGTTCGTCCAGCGGCTCGATCTTCAGGCCGTCGATGCCGAGCACGCCGTGCCCTTCCTGCATCAGGTGGTGCGCGAGCGTGAAGCCGGCCGGTCCCATGCCGGCCACCAGCACGCGGTAGCCGCTGTCGGGCTTCGGCAGCGGGCGGCGCAGGTTCAGCGGGTTCCAGCGCGTGAGCAGCGAGTAGATCTCGAAGCCCCAGGGCAGCTCGAGCACGTCTTTCAGCGTGCGCGTCTCGGCCTGGGGGATGTCCACCGGCGTCTGCTTCTGGTAGATGCAGGCCTTCATGCAGTCGTTGCAGATGCGGTGCCCGGTGGCCGCCATCATCGGGTTGTCGATCGCGATCATCGCGAGCGCCGCGACCGAGTGGCCCTGCGTCTTCAGCTTGTGGAACTCGGAGATGCGCTCCTCGAGCGGGCAGCCCGCCAGGTTCACGCCGAATGGCGAGCGCTTCCATGCGGCCTCACCCGAGGGACCCGGCTTCTCGCGCATCCCCTTCGAGCAGGAGTCCCTGCCTTGCTCGTGGCACCAGATGCAGTAGTTGGCCTGGTCGAGCGCGCCGCGCAGGCCCGTGCCCGGGTCGGTGAGCGCGAAACCCTCGCGGCGCCGCTCATGGCCGGGCTCGATCGTGAAAACGCGCACGCCGTCCTCGTCGCGGCTGCGCGCGTGGCCGAGCAGGCTCATCGGATCGGTCTTCGCGGGCAGCGCGAACAGCAGGTCGCCCGCGTGGCGCAGTCGCCCGGCTTCGGCGGTTGCGGCCCAGGCGCTGTAGCGGCGCGCCGCCGCGAGGCGTGCGCGCGCCGTTTCGCGCCGCTGCGGCTGCGCGGTTTCGTCGGCCTCTTCGCGTTGCCAGGCGAGCACCGCGCGCGCGAACGAGAGCTCCTCGAACGGCTCGCCGAGCCAGGATTCGATCTCGCGCAGCGCCGCGTCGGCGTCGAAACCGGCCAGTTCGCTCGCGGGCAGCTTCGCCGCTTCGCGCCGCACGAACCGGGTCTTCACCTCGTAGAGCGGGTCGAGGTCGTGGTGGCGCTCGCGCAACGCGGCGAGCGCGTCGCCGATGCCGAAGAGCGTGCCGACGAACGCGTCGACGTGCGGGCCGAGTTCGATCAGCAGCGCGGCCTCGGCGCGCGGGTCGGGCGGCGTGCGCCGCGCGTCGACCAGGCGCTGCGCGAGCGCGGGGTCGGCCGCGCGCAGCGCGTCGACGAAGGCGCGGTCGAGCCGCGCGAGCCCCTCGACCGCGTGAAGGTCTTCGAAGCCCAGGCCGTGGGCCAGGGCGAGCGGAGTCGTCACGACGGATCCTGCTGCGATCGGGCTGGAGAGCGGCACTTGCGCCGGTTGCGGCTGCTCAGCGCTCCAGGTACTGCAGCTTGTCCGGTTCGTCTTTCCACTGATCGGCGTCGGGCAGGGGATCCTGCTTGCGCGTGATCGCCGGCCAGCTCGGGGCCAGTTCGGCATTGAGCGCGATGAAGCCGATCTGTGCGGCCGGCACGTCTTCCTCGGCCTTGATCGCGTCGACCGGACACTCGGGCACGCAGACGGCGCAGTCGATGCACTCGTCGGGATCGATGACGAGCATGTTGGGGCCGATGCGGAAGCAGTCGACCGGACATACGTCGACGCAGTCGGTGTAGCGGCAGCGGATGCAGGAGTCGAGGACGACGTGGGTCATGACGTTGAAGAGGTGGGGCGCCCGGGATGGGCGCGCGACGCTGGCGATTCTACCCCCCTTGCGGCAGCAGGAAGCCGGTTCCCATGCAGCCGGGGGGCGGTACGACGCAGGCCTTCCTGCGAGGATCCCGGGCCCCGCGGTCAGGGCTGCGACGGCGAGGCGCGTATGCGCGCGACTGCCTGTTCCAGGTCGCGCCACGCCGGCTTGTCGGGCGCGTAGCGCTGGCGCATCCAGCGCGCCAGGTCGGCCACCTGCCGATCGTCGAGCGCCTGCGCGAAGGCGGGCATGAAGCCGATGGCGCGCGTCGGCGGTGCCTGGATGCCCTCGAGAATCAGTCGGACGAGGTTGTCGGGTTGCGCGGCGTGCAGGTTGCTGTTCAGTGCCAGCGGTGTGTTGACGCCCAGCAGTTGCGGTCCGTCGCCGTCGTGGTGGCACGCGCCGCAGGCGAGCTCGAACATTCGCGACGCCGCATCCGGCGGGGCGCGACCCGAGCTGCGCGCTTCGGCGACCACGGTCCGCGCCGCGGCAGCGGCGTCGGCCTGCGAAACCGGCGGATTGAACGAGGCCAGGTAGTGCGCCATCGCGCGCAGGTCGTCCTCGGGCAGCGCAGCCAGTGCGGCGACCACCTGTGCCATCGGGCCGGACGCCACGCCGTGTTCCGCGCTGTGGCCGTCGCGCAGGTAGCGATAGAACGCGTCCTCGGTCCACGGCACCGGTGCGCGGCTCGCCGAGGTGAGCGCCGGCGCTTCCCAGCCCTCGACCATCGCGCCGCCGAGGTAGGCCGTGACGCTGCGCTCGGCTCCCAGGGCATTGCGTGCCGTATGGCACGCGCCGCAGTGACCCAGACCGTTGACCAGGTACTCGCCGCGGTTCCACTGCGCCGAACGTGACGGATCGGCGCGGGTCACCGCGCCGGGCTGCAGGAACAGTGCGTTCCAGAGCGCCATCAGCGGGCGCATGCTGTACGGGAACGCGAGCCGCGTCGGGGTCGTCTCGCGGCGCACCGGCGGCTGGCTCATCAGGTACGCATAGAGCGCGGTCAGGTCTTCGTCGCTGGCACGCGTATAGGAGGTGTACGGAAACGCCGGATACAGGTGGCGGCCGTCGCGCGAGATGCCTTCGCGCATCGCGCGCTGGAACGCGGCGAGCGACCACGCGCCGATGCCCGTCTCGGGGTCCGGGGTGATGTTGGTGGTGTGGACGGTGCCGAAGGGCGTGCGCATTGCGAGCCCGCCCGCGTTGGCCGGGCCGCCCGCTGCCGTGTGGCAGCCCTCGCAGTTGCCGAGCGCGGCGAGTTGCCGGCCCCGCTCGAGGGTCGCGGCGGTGTAGATCGACACGTCGGCGCGCGCGATCGGCGGGATCGCCGCACGCCAGCCGAGCGCGCCCGCGGCGAAGCCGAGCAGACCGGCGAGCAGCGCGCCCGCGCCTGCCCACCAGCGCTTGCCGCGCGTCCAGCGTGGCGCGAGCGGCTGCGCGTGTGTGCGAGCGGCCTTTCCTGCAGCGCGCTGCCGGGGCGCGGCATCGGCCGGCCCCGGCAGCGGATTGAGCGCAGCGCGCACCACTTCCGGCGTGAACGGCGGCTGCCGGAAGCGCACGCCGGTTGCATCGAAGATGGCGTTGGCGATCGCCGCCGTGCCGGGCACCGACGACGACTCTCCGACGCCGAGGGGCGGTTCGCCCGGGCGCGGCATCGTCACCACCTCGATCACCGGGACTTCACGGAAACTCAGGATCGGATAGCTGCCCCATTCGCGTCCCGAGACGACGCTGGTGGCCGGGTCGATGCGCACGCGCTCCTTGAGCGCGCGGCTCGTGGTCTGGATCACGTTCCCCTGGAGCTGGTGGCGCACACCGGCCGGATTGACGGTGAGTCCCGCGTCCTGGCCCACCACCACGCGCCTGACGTGCACCTCGCCGGTGTTGCGGTCGACGTCGACGTCGGCAATCCAGGCCGACCACGCGGCGGCCACGCCAGGCCACTGTCCGTGCGTGTAGCGCGCGTAGGCCACGCCGCGTCCGTGCAGCAGGTCGCCCGTGGCCCCCATCTGCTGCGGTCCGTCGTGCGCCACCCATCCGGCGCGCTTCGCGGTGGCCTGCAGCAACTCGATCGCGCGCGAATCCTGCAGGTGGCGCAGCCGGAACTCGAGCGGATCGACGCGCGCTTCGGTGGCGAGTTCGTCGACGAACGATTCGTGCGCGAACGAATTGGGCAGTGCCGACACCCCGCGCAGCCACGAGGCACGCAGGATCGGCGCCATGTCGTGGATCGTGACGCGCAGGTTGGGCACCGAGTAGGGCGGGCGTGCGGTGCGGTCGCCCATCTCGAACGAACGCGCCACCGGCTCGATGGTACGGGTGAGCAGCAGCGCGAGCGTCGGCGCGCCGTTCGACGGATACGACACCGAGAAGTCGTAGGCGCCGAAGGATCCGTCGGCGTCGAGTGCGCCTCGCACCTGCATCCACTGGGCAGTGCCCTTGGGCTCCCAGAGGTGCTCCTGCTCGCGCGTCAGCTGCACGCGCACCGGCACTCCCACTGCGCGTGCGAGCAGTGCGGCGTCGGCTGCGACGTCGTCGGCGCAGTTGCGGCCGTAGCAGCCCGAGGCTTCCATGCGGATCACTTCGATCGCGGGGTCGGCCACGCCGAGCAGCTTCGCGATGTCGGCGCGCAGCACGTGCGGATTCTGCGAACCCGCCCAGACCGTGAGCACGTGGGGCCGGGCGTTCTCCCCGTGCCAGGCGGCCACCGCGCACGACGGTCCGATCGACGCGTGCATCTGGTAGGGCCAGACGTAGGTGCGCGACATCGGCGCAGCGGCGCCGGCCAGCGCCGCCTCGACGTCGCCTTCGTCGACCACCGTGCGCGTGCTGGCCGGGTTGGCGCGCAGCGCGCTCTCGAGGTCTTCGAGCGGCGGCAGTCCGGGCCAGGGCTTCCAGCGCACGCGCAGCGTGCTCGCGGCCTGTTCGGCGTGCTCCTCACGCTCGGCGACGACGCCGACGAAATCGCCGATGACCACCACCGCGCGGATTCCCGGGATGTGGGCGATCGAGGTTTCGTCGACCGACTCGAGCGTGTTGCCGATGAATTCGCCGTGGTCGGCCCCCGCGTACGGCGGGCGCACCACCCGGCCGTGCAGCATGCCGGGCAGGCGCAGATCGTGCACGAAAGCGGTTTCGCCGAACGCCTTGGCGGGAATGTCGACGCGCGGCACGGCTTGCCCGACCACGCGGTACTCGCTCTCGGGCTTCAGGCGCGCCTGCGTGTCCAGGCGCAGTTCGAAACGCTGGCCGCGCAGCAGCGCGCCGTAGCCGATGCATCGCCCGGCGGCGGCGCCGTCGATGCACTCGACCACGCCATCGCGCACGCTGAGCGACCCGGGGGCTGCGCCCAGGGCTTGCGCGGCGCGCTCGACCAGGAAGGCGCGTGCCTGCGCCGCGGCCTGGCGCAGGGGCACCGCGGTGACCTGGATCGAGGCGCTGGCGATGGTCAGCCCCTGGTTGGGGGCACGCGCGGTGTCGCCGAGCACCATCTGCACCCGCTCCAGGGGCACATCGAGTTCTTCGGCGACGATCTGGGTGAGCGCAGTGCGCAGGCCGGTGCCGAGATCGACGTGGCCGTTCAGCGCGATGACCCGATCGTCGTCGAAGACGCAGAGCAGGATTTCGGGCCCTTCGGAGGGGTCGGGAGGCACGCTCGGGGGCTGGCCGCGCGCCGGGGGCCGGGGCGGGGGAGCCTCGCGGGTGATGATCAGCACTCCGTCGGCGCCGAGAAAATCGGCGCGCGTGCGAAGCTGCTCGGGGCGGATCACCCTGGCCTCAGCCTGCCGCCGGCTCGGACACCGCGGCAGCGGGCGCTGCTTCGCTGCCGGTCTCGGCGAGGAGATCGGCGGCGCGCAGCACGGCCTCGACGATCTCCAGGTGCGCACCGCAACGGCACAGGTTGCCCGACAGCGCCCGGCGGACATCGGCCTCGGTGGGGTGCGGGCAGCGTGCGAGCAAGGCGGCCGCCGTCATGATCATGCCGTTCAGGCAGTAGCCGCACTGGGCCGCCTGCGAATCGATGAAGGCCTGCTGCACCGGGTGCGGACACTCGCGGTTGCCCAGTCCTTCGAGCGTCGTGATCGCGCGCCCGGCCGCGCCGCCGGCCGGAATCACGCAGGCGCGCGCCGCTACGCCGTCGACCAGCACGGTGCACGCTCCGCATTGCCCCAGGCCGCAGCCGTACTTCGGGCCATTCAGGCCAAGGTCGTTGCGCAGCACGGTGAGCAGCGGCGTCCCGGGCGGCACGGCGAGCGAATGCCTGGTGCCGTTCACCTCGAGCGTCAGCGCCTGGGTGGTGGTCTGCTTCGACATGGCTCGCTCCCGCTGCCGCGATCCGGTGGATGCTACTGGCCGGTCGCGGCCGTGCCGTCGCTTTCTCCAATGCGGCGCAGCAACGCGACCAGCGTCTCGCGCTCGCCGGCGTCGAGGTCGGCGAAAGTGAGTTCGGTGATCTGTTCGGCGATCGGCGTCACGGTTTCGACGATCGTGCGTCCGGCCGGCGTGAGCGTCATGACCATCCTGCGCGCATCGCCCGGTTCGTGCGCGACCTGCAGCAGTTCGCGCCACTTCAGCCGCTCGATGATGCCGCGCACCGACGGTTCGTCGATCGAGGTGGCGGCGACGATGTCGGGCACCTGGCAGGTGCCGTGCTCGCGCACCGTGCACAGCACGACGAACTGGGCGGCGGTGAGCTGCGTGTGCGCCACCATCTCCTTGAAGATCGCCGCGTGGCGCTGATACGCCCGCCGCAGCAGGAACCCGACCTGGTCGGAGAACCGGTACTCGCTGCCGGATGTGGAAGTCATGGGAGATCTCCGATGGTCGGGAAAGAGGGGCGCGGATGGTCGAAGCAGTGGGTCAGACGCTCAGGTAGCCCCGGCGAATCTCCTCGTTGACCGCCAGTTCGGCCATCGGGCCGGCGAAGCGGATCTGTCCCTTCTCGAGCACGTAGGCGCGATCGGACACCAGTTCGGCGAAGTGCATGTTCTGCTCCGAGAGCAGGATGCTGACGCCCTGTGCCTTGAGCTCCAGGATCATGTGCGCCATCTGCTCGACGATCACCGGCGCCACCCCTTCGGAGGGTTCGTCCAGCAGCACCAGGAACGGGTTGCCCATCAGCGTGCGTGCGACGGTGAGCATCTGCTGCTCCCCGCCGCTCATGAGGCCGCCCGGGCGATCCGGCATCTCGCCCAGGTTGGGAAAGAGCCCGAACAGGCGCTGCGGCGTCCAGGCCGGCGCCTCGCCGCCGTCGGGCCATCGGCGTGGCGCCTGTCTGCCCACCTCGAGGTTCTCCAGCACCGTGAGATCGGTGAAGATGCGTCGGTCTTCCGGCACGAACCCCAGCCCGTGAGAGGCAACCTGGTGCGGCTCGCTCCCGGAGATGTCGCGTCCCATGAAGGTGAGCGTGCCCCGGCGCTTGTCGAGCAGGCCCATGATCGCGCACAGCGTCGTGGACTTGCCGGCGCCGTTGCGGCCCATCAGCGCGACGACCTCGCCGCGATGCACCTGCAGGTCGACCTCGAACAGGATCTGCGCGGCGCCATACCAGGCGCACAGACCGCGCACGTCGAGCAGTGGCGCGCCGTCGGCAGCGTGGATCGGCGCGCTCACTGCCCACCCTCCGCTTTGGCGGCGGGTTTCTTCTCGAACGTCTTGCCGCTCCCGAAATACACTTCCTGGACCTTCGGGTGATCGCGGATCTGCGCCGGCTTGCCTTCCGCGATCAGCCGGCCGCGCGCGAGCACCACGATCCGGTCGGCGTAGGCGAACACCACGTCCATGCTGTGCTCGGTGAACAGCACGCCCAGGCCGCGTTCGACCACCAGCTTCCTGGTGAGCGCCATCAGGTCGTTGCGTTCGGCCGGAGCCATCCCGGCGGTGGGCTCGTCCATCAGCAGCAGCTTCGGCGAATTGGCCATCGCGATCGCCAGTTCGACGCGTTTGACGTCGCCGTAGGCGAGCACGCTGCAGGGCCGGTCGGCCTGGCTCTCCATGCCGACCTGCGCGAGCAGGGCGAGCGCTTCGGCGCGCTTGTGCCTCGCCGCCGGTCGCCACAGCGAATATACCTTGTGGTCTGCCGAGACCAGCGCCATCTGCACGTTCTCCACCACGGTGAGCGAGGAGAACGTGGCGGCGATCTGGAACGTGCGCCCGACGCCCAGTCGCCAGATCTGGCGCGGCTTCAGGCCGACCAGCTCGACGCCGTCGAGCCGGATCGAGCCCGTGTCGGCGCACAACTGGCCGTTCACCATGTTGAAGGTCGTGGACTTGCCGGCGCCGTTCGGGCCGATCAGCGCGAGCAGTTCGCCCGCGGCAAGCTGGAAATCGATGCCGTCGACGGCCCTGACGCCGCCGAACGATTTCCCCAGTCGGGAGACGGTGAGCAGGCTCATTGCCGCGCTCCCTGCGCCTCGCGCCTGCCGTAGACGAGCTGACGCGCGAACCCGGCGATGCCCTGCGGAAAGAGCATGACCAGGATCAGGATGATGGCCCCGAGCATGGCGCGCCAGTATTCGGTGTTGCGCGCGACCGCGTCGTGCAGCCAGGTGAAGGCGACCGCTCCGACCGCTCCGCCCGACAGCGTCTGCAGGCCACCGAGCAGGACCATGACCAGCCCGTCGACCGACTTGGTCACGTACACCGTCTCGGGCGAGATGCTGCCCTTGGAGAAAGCGAACAGCGCGCCCGCCACGCCGGCAAAGAGCCCGGCGATCACGAATGCCGTCCACTGCACGCGCTTGACGTCGATGCCGATCGCGTCGGCGCGCAGTGGGGAGTCACGGCTGGCGCGCATCGCGTAGCCGAAGGGCGCATGGAGGAAGCGCCGTAGCGCGAGCACTGCCGCCACGACCAGCGCCAGCGTGAGGTAGTAGTAGGTGCGGCCGTCGGCGAGCCAGGGCGCCGGCCACACGCCGGTCAGGCCGTTGCTGCCGCCGGTGAGATCGTTCCACTGGTAGGCGATCGCCCAGGTGATCTGCGCGAAGGCGAGCGTCAGCATCGCGAGGTAGACACCCGACAGGCGCACGCAGAACCAGCCGTACACCAGCGCGCCGAGCGCGGCTGCCAGGGGCGCGAGTACCAGCGCCCATTCCATCGGCAGCGCGAGCGCACGCACCAGGAGTGCGGCCGCATAGGCACCCAGCCCGAAGTAGGCCGCGTGGCCGAACGAGTGCATGCCGGCCGGCCCCATGATGAAGTGCAGGCTGCTGGCGAACAGGGCTGCGACCAGCAGGTCGATCGCGAGCACCAGTGCGTAGGGCGAGTCGGTGGTGAACGCGGGCATCGCGACGAGACCCAGCAGCAGCGCCGCTGCCGCAGCCTTGAACAGGTTTTCGGGCGGGCGCAGCGGCGCCTCGATCATCCCGGCGTGCCTGCTCGGAGCCTGCGGGCGCCCCATCAGGCCCCAGGGCCGCACCACCAGCACCACCGCCATGACCAGGAACTCGACCACCAGCGTGAGCCGGGAAAACGAGATGTCGATTCCGAAGATCTCGACGAGACCGAGCCAGATGCACACCGCCTTCAGTTCGGCGATGAGCAGCGCGGCCACGTAGGCACCCGGAATCGATCCCATTCCGCCCACGACCACCACCACGAACGCCGCGCCGATCGTGTTCAGGTCGAGTTCGAGGTTGGCCGGCTCGCGCGGCAGTTGCAGCGCGCCTCCCAGGCCGGCGAGCAGCGCCCCGAGCGCGAAGACCGCGGTGAACAGCCACGCCTGGTTCACGCCCAGCGCGCCCACCATGTCGCGATCCTGTGTGGCGGCGCGCACCAGGGTACCCCAGCGGGTGCGCGTGAGCAGCAGCCACAACGCGGCCAGGACCGCCGGCCCCGCCGCGATCAGGAACAGGTCGTACGACGGGAACTGGCGCCCGAGGATCGACACCGAGCCAGACAGGCCCGGCGCTCGCGGGCCGAGCAGCTCCTCCGGGCCCCACAGCCAGAGCACCGCGTCCTTGATCACCAGCACCAGGGCGAAGGTGGCGAGCAACTGGAACAGCTCCGGCGCGTGGTAGATCCTGCGCAGCAGGACGATTTCCACCAGGCCGCCCAGCAGCCCGACCACGATCGCCGCCAGCAGCAGCGCGGGCCAGAAGCCGAGGCCGCCGCCCAGCCGCTCGACCAGCGTATAGGCGACGTAGATCCCGAGCATGTAGAACGAACCGTGCGCGAAATTCACGATGCGCGTCACGCCGAAGATCAGCGACAGCCCCACCGCAACGAGGAACAGCGAGGAGGCGCCGGCCAGCCCGTTGAGCAACTGGACGACGAAACTGGACACACCCACGGTTCGATCCCGGCGCCGCGCGAGGGTTCAGTTGGCAGGCCGGAGCTTCTTCACTTCCGCGTCCGATGGCTGGAAGTCGGCGCCATCGAGATAGCGGAAATCGACCATGATCCCCTTGCCGCCCTCATACCGGGTACGACCCACGTAGGCGCCCATCGTCGACTGGTGATCCTGCGGCCGGTAGCTGATCCTGCCGAACGGCGTGTCGACCTGCAGGCCCGAGAAAGCGGCGATGAGCTTCTCGGTGTCGGTGCTTCCTGCCCTGGCGATGCCGGCGGCCAGCGACTTGATCGCGCTGTAGCCCACGATCGAGCCCAGGCGCGGGTAGTCGTTGAACTTCGCCTGATAGGCCTTCAGGAACGCATCGTGCTCGGGCGTCTTGATCGCGTACCAGGGATACCCGGTGACGACCCAGCCGTTGGGGGTCTCGCTCTTCAGGGGATCGATGTACTCCGGTTCTCCGGTGAGCAGGCTGACCACCTCGCGGCCCTGGAAGAGG
Source organism: Burkholderiales bacterium (assembly GCA_003577305.1). Taxonomy (GTDB): domain Bacteria; phylum Pseudomonadota; class Gammaproteobacteria; order Burkholderiales; family Burkholderiaceae_E; genus Zeimonas. Next base: position 17,175 of record QEVL01000029.1, on the reverse strand, counting down.
CCGCGCGTGTTGCCCTCGCGCACGAACTTGGCCAGGTCGGCGCCGAACAGCACGTTGAAGATGGCGTCGGGTTTCGCGTCGGCGAGCGCCTGCACGACGCTGCCGGCATCGACGCGGCCAAGCGGCGGCGCCTGCTCGGCGACGAACTCGACGTCGGGCTGCGCCGCTTTCAGCAATTGCCTGAAAGTGGCTACCGCCGACTGGCCGTACTCGTAATTGGGATAGACCAGCGCCCAGCGCTTCTTCTTCATCGCGGCCGCTTCGGGCACCAGCATCGCCGCCTGCATGTAGGTCGACGGGCGCAGGCGGAAAGTGTAGCGGTTGCCGTCGGCCCAGACGATCTTGTCGGTCAGCGGCTCACTGGCGAGATAGAAGAACTTCTTCTGCTTCGCGAAATCGGTCAGCGCAAGCCCGATGTTCGACAGGAACGCACCCGTGAGCACGTCGACCTTCTCGCGCGAGACGAGTTCCTCGGCCATTCGCACTGCGTCGCCCGGGTTGCCGTTGTCGTCGCGGGTGATCAGTTCGACCTTCCTGCCGATGACGCCGCCGGCCTTGTTGATCTCCTCGACCGCGAGTTCCATTCCCTTCTTGTAGGGTTCGAGGAACAGGGGCTGCACCTTGTAGCTGTTCACCTCGCCGATCTTGAGGACGCCCTGGGCGCCGGCGGGCGCCGCCAGCGCCATCGCGCCCACCGCAGCGAGTGCGGCCAGGCCGATGCGCAGGGGCTGCTTTGCTGTCGTTGTCATCACGGGTCTCCGGTTGTTGATGGAGGTTGGGGGGGTGGACGCGGATCGGCTGCGCTCAGCGCAGCCCGTCCACGCCCTTGATCTCGCTCGCCTTCAGCCCGCCGACGCGCGCGAGCGGGCGCCCGCTGTCGGTTACCGCGATGGCTACCACGATTTCGTCGGCTCGCGGCGCATCGCTCACGCGCGCTTCGATCGCGTCGAAATGGCTGCGCACGAAGGCGGCGTCCTTGTGGCCCAGTGGCACGTCGATCGCGGTGCCCAGCCCACCGCGCTTCTTGGCCGAGGGCACGAGGGCGGCGCCTTTTTCCACTGCCGCGCGCAGCGTGGCCCCCATCTTCGGGTGCAGCAGCGCGGCCGCGTGCTCGAGCTCGCCACCTTCGCCGACGATGGCTGCCTTGCCGTAGCTCTGCGCCTGGCCTGGCGCGATGCCGAGCGCCTGCACGCAGCGGCGTCCGAGGAGTCCGCCGAGTTCCTCGCCGATCGCGATCAGTTCGTCGAGGTTTTCGGCGTAACGATTCGCGTACGGGTTTTCGATCACCGCCATCGCCACGGCACGGCGCGTCGGCGGCTCGACGGGCTGGTTCATTTCACGGTGGGTTTCGTCGACTTGCACGATCAGTCTGCGGATGCGGGCGGCCATCGGGTGTCTCCGGGAAGTTGTCGGACGCGGGCGGCTGGCGCTTCAGCGCAGCCCGTCCCACTGGGCGATGTCGGCGGCCTTCAGTCCGCCGACGCGGGCGTGCACACGCGCACCCGTGCTCATCGCCAGGATGAATACCAGTTCGTCGGGCGCAGGCGCGCCGGGAACGCGCACCTCGACCGCATCGAAGTGGCTGCGCACGTAGCTGGCGTTGATGTGGGTCAGCGGGACGTCGAGCGTGGCGCCCGGCGGGCCGACCTTCTTCGTCGACGGGACGATGGCCAGCGCATTGCCGGGCTGCCCGGACTTGCTGCCGCCTTCGCCGCGGGTGTAGGCCGTGCGGTCGCCCTTCCAGCCGAGCAGTTCGCGCATCGCATAGCCGCCGGGCACGTGCCACAGCGCGCCGTGTTCGATCTCGCCGGCGCTGCCGACGATCGCTCCCTTGCCGTAGGACTCGATGCGCTCGATCGGCACGTCCATCGCCTCGTGCAGGCGGTGCGCCATCGTGACGCCCAGGGGGTTCAGCGCTTCCATCATCGGCAGGATGTCCGCCACGTAGCCTCCGGCATACGGGTTCGTCAGCACCGCCGCGATCCAGCCGCGCCGCGGCGCAGTCGCGGCGAGCGGTCCGAATTCGTGGTGGATGTCCTCGACCTGGGACAGGATGCGCCGGATCTCGATCATTGCGGACTCCTTCGGTATTCGTGCGCGGCCGCTTGCCGGGCCGCGCCTGCCGCGTGCAGCGGGGCTGCGCGGCGTTCGCCCGCAAGCGCGACCATGTCCTGGCATACCAGCGCGCAGGACCATATCAGTCCGCGTTCGTGCAGGGCCTGCGCGCGCTGCAAACCGCAGCGTAGCGCGTGCTGCACCGTCGCGGCGTCGAGGCGTGGAACGTCCACCGTCACCGCAAGCTCGCCCAGGTCGCTGTCGTCCTTCAGTTCGCGGGCTGGCCGCCGCACGATGCGGGCATCGTCGACGTCGACCGCGTTCGCGATCACGGTGGCCGCTGCGTCGGCTTCGGCCGCGCTGCGTGCGAGCACCGTCACGCTGTCGGCGATGCCCAGCGAGAAGCTGCGCCCGCGCCAACCGCTGGTGGCCACGCCGCGCACCCCGAGCTCGTGGTCGACGTCGAACCAGCCGTCGGTGCGGATGCCGTCGCGCAGCTCGCAGGCATCGAATCGTCCGATGTCGGCGTACAGGCCGATGCGCAGCGAGCGCCCGGGGGCCAGGTGCAGCGCGACATCGCCGCCGTTGTTGATCCAGGCGCGCTCGACACCGGGCTGCGCGTAGTGCCCGATCAGCTCCTGCGCGACGGAACCCGCCACGGCGGCCATCGGGGTGATGAAGCCCGACCGGTGCGGTCGACAGGCCGCCCACATGCGCCGCGCCACGGGGCCGCGCAGCGGACAGGGCCCGGGGCCCACCGGCTGGCGCAGCAGCGCCAGTTCCGCGACCAGTTCTTCGAGCAGGCCGTCGAACCGTTGCCAGGCGGCGGCGTGCGCGGCCTGCAGCGCGTCGGGATGGCCGTCGGCGCCGATGACGATGTCGATCGGGCCATGCTGGAAGTGCCAGCGGCCGTCGGGCAGCAGCGTGCGTCGTGCGTGCACGATGGGCGCTTCAGCCGATCACCGGCGGGCGGCCCAGCGGCCAGGGATTGCCGGCGGACGCCTGCAGCCAGCGCCGCGCGGTGGGTGCGCCGTCGTTGTGCCAGGCGCCGTGCCGCAGCACTTCCTCGAGCGGGCGCACGTGGTCGACGTGGCCGCCCAGCGCGCGGAAGTCGTCCAGCCGCATGCTGAATTCGATCGGGGCGACCAGGGCCGGGGTGGGTACCGTGCCGAAGCTGTGGTCGGGCATGCGCATGACGTCGGTCATGATGGTGATGCCGCCGCCGGGCCAGACGTAGGCGGGCGCGCCGCCGCAGGTGACGTTGACCAGCGCCTGCTTGATCGAGCGGGTGAGCAGCACCGGGTTCTCCGTGACGCCGGCGCGCAGGCTGCCCCCGGCGCCACCGAGAAAGAGCACGGTGCACAGCGAGGGCTCGCAGTTCTCGCCGATGCGCTCGACGATGGCGCGCAGCGCCGGCGGCATCGCCTGCTCGCGCGGCACGAGCGCCTCGTCGAGCACGTACCACGAGGCGTGCTCGCCGGTGGTCGAGGTCATCAGCAGGCGCAGACCGGGCCACGCGACCGCCTCGTCCCACCCCTCCAGGATCGTGAGCGGATCGGCGATGTCGGTGCCGCCCCATCCGGTGCCGGGATTGGCCACCTGGAAGTAGCGCCCGGGCGTCGACTTGCGCCCGCGCATCCTGATGCCCGAAGCGCGCATGTCGAGGCATCGCCCCGCCTGGTGTTCGGTGAGCACGCCGGTGATGTGATCGTCGACCACGACCACTTCGTCGGCCAGGCCGTGGAACTGGCGCGCGAAGATGCCGATCGTGGCGGACCCGCAGCCCACGCGCATGCGCTGCTCCTCGACGCCGTTGACGATCGGCGCCCGGCCCGCCTGCACGACGATCTGGGAACCGCCGTCGATGGTGAGTTCCACCGCCGCCTTGTTGCCCAGCGCCTGCATCACGTCGAGCGTGATGCGGCCTTCTTTCTTGCTGCCCCCCGTGAGGTGGTGAACGCCGCCCAGCGAGAGCATCTGGGAGCCGTATTCGGCGGTGGTCACGTGGCCGACCACCTCGCCCTTGCACCGCACGTTCGCCTGCTCGGGCCCGAGGTAGCGATCGGTGTCGATCTTGAGCTTGAAGCTGCAGTAGCTGAAGATGCCCTCGGTCACCACCGTGACCAGATCGACGCCGTCGACCTTGGAGCCGACGATGAACGGCGCCGGCTTGTAGTCGGGGTAGGTCGTCGAACAGCCGATTCCGGTGACGAACACCTGGTCGGCGTGCAGCAGGTCGCCCGACCAGGGGGCGGCCTGCGCCTCGTCCACTGGCGGCGTCGCGCCCTCGGGGCCGGGCAGCGAGGGCCTTCCGGCGAAGGCCACCAGCACGGGCTCGCCCTCGGCGATCTGGCGGCGCAGCATGACCACCGGATCGACGCGCACCAGCGTGCCTTCGTGGTTGGCGTAGCGGTCGCAGGCGCCGGTGCGTCCCGGGCCGATCTGGCACAGGATGGGACAGGCGTTGCACTCGATCTTGTCGGCGGCCATGCGTTCGTTGCGCGGGCGCGCCCGCTCCTGGATCGGCGGCAGCGCCGGTTCGTCGATTCCCGGCAGGCCATCGGTCCTGGTGTGCTCGGTCATGGATTGCACCTCGCTGGCAACGCCCCGGCGTCGCTTGTGGGGCCGTGCTGCTTCATGTAGGATGCGCCGAACGTTGATGTAGCGTTTGCTACATGACTGCCGGAATCTAGCGAATTCGCCGGCCGGCTGCAAGAGGCGCCGCGCCGTCGCCCCTGCAGCGCGGGTTGCCGGCCTCGACAGCCGACGGCCTCGACAGCCAATTCTGGTCCCTTCATGAGCGCCTTCAACGAAGAACGCGTGCTGGGCGTCCACCACTGGACCGACCGGCTGTTCAGCTTCACCACGACACGCGATGCCGCGCTGCGCTTCAGCAACGGCCACTTCACGATGATCGGCCTGCGGGTCGACGGCAAGCCCCTGCTTCGCGCCTACAGCATCGCGAGCGCCAACTACGAAGACCACCTCGAGTTCCTCAGCATCAAGGTCGACGACGGTCCGCTCACCTCGCGCCTGCAGCACATCAGGGCCGGCGACACCATCATCGTCGGGCGCAAGCCCACCGGCACGCTCGTCGTCGACTACCTGCTGCCGGGCAAGCGCCTGTACCTGCTCGCAACCGGCACCGGACTCGCGCCGTTCATGAGCATCGTGCGCGATCCGGAAACCTACGAGAAATTCGAGCACATCGTGCTGGTGCACGGCGTGCGCAAGGTCGACGAACTCGCCTACCACGACCTGCTGGTCGAGCATCTGCCGTCGCACGAGTTCCTCGGAGACATCGTGTCGTCGCAGATGCACTACTACCCCACGGTCACCCGCGAGGAATACCGCAACATGGGGCGCATCACCGACCTGGTCGAGAGCGGCAGGCTGTGTGCCGACCTGGGCATGCCGGCGCTCGATCCGGCGCACGATCGCGTGATGATCTGCGGCAGCCCCGCGATGCTGCGCGACCTCAAGCACATGCTCGAGCAACGCGGGTTCGCCGAGGGCAATACCTCGATACCGGGAGGTTTCGTCATCGAACGCGCGTTCGCCGAGCAATGATCGTGTCGGCGCAGGGGTCGCCCAAGGAGGCTTCGTCGATGTCGCGCAGCACCACCGCACGCCCGGCAGCGGGCAGGGCCGGCCCGCAGCGCAAGCCCGGAGTGCGCGAGCGGGCTGCGCGGGCCACGCGCGAGAGCCTGCTGCGCGCGGCGATCAAGGTCTTCGCCCGCCATGGACTGGACGGCGGCAGCGTCGGCAGGATCGCCGCCGTCGCCGGATCCTACGAGCGGATGATCTATTATTACTTCGGCAGCAAGGAGGCGCTGTTCGTTGCCGCGCTGGAGGAGATCTATCGGCGCTTCAACGAAGCCGAGGCGAGGCTCCATCTCGATCCCGCGCAGCCGGTCGAATCGTTGCGGGCGGTGGTGCACTTCATGTTCGGCTACTACCGCCGCCACCCCGAGTTCGTGGCGCTGCTCAACAGCGAGAACCTGCACCGCGGCAGGCACATCCGCAAGTCGCGTCGCGCGCGCGAGTATTCGTCGGCGGCCATCGGCATCCTCGACGAGTTGCTGCGCAGCGGCGCGGCGCAGGGCCTGTTCCGGCCGGGCCTGTCGGCGCGCGACCTCTACCTGCTGATCGCGGCCGCCGGCTATTTCTATCAGTCGAACCGCTTCACGCTCTCGGCCTTCCTGGGCGAGAATCTCGAAGCGCCCGAAGCGATCGCAAGGTGGGAGGCATTCGTCCAGGACTCGGTCCTGCGCACGGTGCTCGCCGTGTTGCCGGCCCGCGAAGTGGCGTCCGCCTAGACCCGCCCAATCCACGAGGAGCGAACCCATGGCACAGGCAGTCGAGCAGGCCCGGTCGGGCAAGGTGGTCATCCGCAACATCGGCCTGCTGCTGTCGGGCGACATCGATCGACCGGTGCTCGACGCCGACACGGTGGTCGTGCACGACGGCCGGATCACGGCTTTCGGCAAGGAGGCCGATTGCGACACGGCGCAGCCGCACGTCCTGATCGACGCGCGCCGCACCTGCGTCTGCCCGGGTCTCATCGACAGCCACGTTCACCCGGTGTTCGGCGACTGGACGCCACGCCAGGGCCAGCTCGGCTGGATCGATTCGACCATGCACGGTGGCGTGACCACGATGATCTCGGCCGGCGAGGTGCACCTGCCCGGGCGTCCGAAGGACATCGTCGGACTGAAGGCCCTGGCGATCACCGCCCAGCGCGCCTTCGACAACTTCCGTCCCGGCGGCGTCAAGGTGCTCGCCGGCGCACCGGTGCTCGAGCGGGGCATGGTGGAGGACGACTTCAGGGAACTCGCCCAGGCCGGCGTGAAGCTGCTCGGCGAGGTCGGCCTGGGTTCGGTGAAGGCGGGCGAGGAGGCCCGGCGCATGGTGGCCTGGGCGCGCAAGTACGGCATCCAGAGCACGATTCACACCGGCGGGCCGTCGATACCGGGTTCGGGTCTGATCGACAAGGACGTGGTGCTCGAGGCCGACGCGGACGTGATCGGACACATCAACGGCGGCCACACTGCCTTGCCCGAGGCGCACGTGTGCGAGCTGTGCGAGAAGTCCTCGCGCGCCATCGAGATCGTGCACAACGGCAACGAGAAGGTCGCGATCGCCGCGGCGCGCGCGGCGCTGCAGCTGAAGTGCCCGCACCGGGTGATCCTCGGCACCGACGGACCGGCCGGCTCGGGCGTGCAGCCGCTCGGCATCCTGCGCATGATCGCGCTGCTCGCCAGCGTCGGCGGCATCCCGGCCGAGTCGGTGTTCTGCTTCGCCACCGGAAACACCGCCCGCCTGCGCGGGCTCGACTGCGGACTGGTGGAGGTCGGCCGCGCCGCCGACTTCGTCTTCATGGATCGCGCGCAGCACACGGCCGGTCGCGACCTGCTCGACAGCGTCGGGCTCGGCGACATCCCCGGCATCGGCATGGTGATGATCGACGGCATCGTGCGCTGCGGGCGCAGCCGCAATACGCCGCCGGCCACCGAGATTCCGGTCGTGGTGTGAACAGGCCCTGGCCCACCGCGGCGCCGAAGCGCCGCGGCCGGTGCCATGCCTTATGATGCGCGGCAGGCGCCGGCCCGGCGCGCTGCCTGCCCATCGCGATGATCATCACCTCGCTGCTCGACACCGATCTCTACAAGTTCACGATGATGCAGGTCGTGCTGCATCACTTCCCGAGCGCGCAGGTCGAGTATCGCTTCAGGTGCCGCAACGAGGGCGTCGACCTGCGTCCTTACGTCGCGGCAATCCAGGAGGAGATCCAGGGGCTGTGTTCGCTGCGCTTTCGCCAGCGCGAGCTCGACTACCTGCGCAGCTTCCGCTTCATCAAGAGCGACTTCGTCGATTTCCTCGGCCTGTTCCAGATGAACGCGAAGTACATCTCGGTGACGCCCTCGCCGAAGGACAACGGCGAGATCGACATCCTGATCCGCGGGCCCTGGCTGCACACGATCCTGTTCGAGATCCCGGTGCTGGCGATCGTCAACGAGATCTACTTCCGCGAGACCGTACGGCTGCCCGACTACGCCGAGGGGCGGCGCCGGCTCGACGAGAAGCTCTCGCTGATCACCGGTCGGCTCGGCCTCGAGGGCATCCGCATCGCCGACTACGGCACGCGGCGACGCTTCTCGCGTCTGTGGCACGAGGAAGTGCTGCAGACCTGCAAGGCGCGGCTGGGGCCGATTTTCGCCGGCACCTCGAACGTGATGTACGCGATGCACCACGGCATCACGCCGCTGGGCACCATGGCGCACGAGTACCTGCAGGCCTGCCAGGCGCTCGGCCCGCGGTTGCGCGACACCCAGGTCTTCGGCTTCGAGACCTGGGCGCGCGAATACCGCGGCGACCTCGGCATCGCGCTCTCCGACGTCTACGGGATGAACGCGTTCCTGCGCGACTTCGACATGTATTTCTGCAAGCTGTTCGACGGGGCGCGCCACGACTCGGGCGATCCGTTCGAGTGGGGCGAGCGGCTGATTGCGCACTACGAGGCCAACCGCGTCGACCCGAAGACCAAGACGCTGGTGTTCTCCGACGCGCTCACTTTCCCGCTGATGGCGGAGCTTTACCAACGCTTTCGCGACCGCGCGCGCATTGCCTTCGGCATCGGCACCAACCTCACCAACGACCTCGGCTACGTGCCGCTGCAGATCGTGATCAAGATGGTGCGCTGCAACGGCCAGCCGGTGGCCAAGCTCACCGACACCCCGGCAAAGAACATGTGCGACGACGAGGCCTACCTGCAATACCTGCGCCAGGTCTTCGACATCAAGGGCTGATCGCTATAATCCGCCGGATGAGCACGCGACCCAGACTCCTGATCACCCGCAAGGTGTTTCCCGAGGTTCTCGCGCGGCTGGCCCCGCACTTCGAGATCGATTCCAACCAGGAAGACGAAGACTGGCCGCGCGCCACGCTGCTCGGGCGCGCCGCCGACCGCGACGCGCTGTTCGTCACCGCCATCGACCGCGTCGACCGCGAGTTGCTCGAGGCGTGCCCGCGCGTGCGCATCGTCGCCACCGGATCGGTCGGCTACAACCACGTCGACCTCGCAGCCTGCGCCGAGCGCGGCGTGGCCGTCACCAACACGCCCGACGTGCTCACCGAGGCCACCGCCGACCTCGCCTGGACGCTCCTGATGGCCACTGCGCGCCGCGTCTGCGAGTCCGAGCACTGGCTGCGCGCCGGCAAGTGGGGGCGCTGGTCGTTCGACCAGTGGCTGGGCGCCGACGTGTACGGCACCACGCTGGGCATCGTCGGCATGGGCCGCATCGGCTCGGCGGTGGCGCGGCGCGCGCGCGGCTTCGCGATGAAGATCCTCTACCACAACCGCAGTCGCGCCGCGAACGAGGCCGAGCTCGGCGCGCGCCGCGTCGAACTCGACGAGCTGCTGCGCGAGGCCGACCACGTGATCCTCGTGCTGCCGTATTCGGCAGCGACGCACCACGTGATCGGCGCCCGCGAACTCGCGGCGATGAAGCCCGGAGCCACGCTGGTCAACGTGGCGCGCGGCGGCATCGTCGACGACGCGGCGCTGGTCGAGGCGCTGCGTGCCGGGCGCCTCGGCGGCGCGGGGCTCGACGTCTACGAGAACGAGCCGGCGTTGAACCCGGGCCTGCTCACGGTGCCCAACGTCGTGCTCACGCCGCACATCGGCAGCGCGACGCGCAGCTCGCGGCTCGGCATGGCGATGCTCGCGGCCGACAACCTCGTGGCCTTCGCCACCGGCGGCGCGCTGCTCACGCCGGTGTCCGCCGGTTGAGCATCGGGCGCGCGCGGCGATGGCGGCGATCTACCTTCAGCGCAGGCACGCGCTGGGCCTGAAGAAGGCCCGCCAGGCGGCGCAGAAGGTGGCCGACGACATGGCCGAGTCGTTCGCCATCGAGAGCGAGTGGGACGGCAACGCGCTGCGTTTCTCGCGCGCGGGCGTCTCGGGCAGCCTCACCGTCTCGAAGGACAGCGTCGTGCTCGACGCGCAGCTCGGGCTGCTGCTGTCGGCGTTCGCGTCGCGCATCGAAGAGCGGCTGCAGAAGGACTTCGACCGCTACTTCGCCTGATGGGGCCCAGTTCTTTCGCGAGCCTGCCTTGACACCCACTGCGATCCAGCTCGGCGGCGCGATCCTGTTCGCGATCGCGGTCGCGCACACCTTCTCGGCCAAGTTCTTCGAACGCCTGGCGCGCGCGCAGCCGGCGCATGCCGGAATCTGGCACCTGCTGGGCGAGGTCGAGGTGGTCTTCGGCTTCTGGGCGATGGTGCTCATCGCGTGGATGGCTCTCGTCGGCGGCGGCGGGCAGGCGCAGCAGTATCTCGAGTCGCGCAATTACACCGAGCCGATGTTCGTCTTCGTGATCATGGTCGTCGCCGCGAGTCGCCCGATCCTGCGGTTTGCGCTGGCCAGCGTGCAGTTCACCGCGCGCCTGATGCCGATGCCGGCCTCGATGGCCGATTATTTCCTGGCGCTGTCGCTGATCCCGCTGCTCGGCTCGTTCATCACCGAGCCGGCGGCGATGACGCTGGCCGCGTTGATGCTGCGCGACCGCTTCTATTCGCAGGGACTGTCGTCGAGGCTCAAGTACGCCACGATCGGCGTGCTGTTCGTCAACGTCTCGATCGGCGGCACGCTCACGCCGTACGCGGCGCCGCCGGTGCTGATGGTGGCCGGCACCTGGAACTGGGACCTCGCCCACATGATCACCCACTTCGGCTGGCGCTCGGCACTGGCGGTGGCCATCAATGCGCTCGGGGTCACGCTGCTCTTCAGCAGCGAACTGCGCCACGTCGCCGTCAGGACGGATCCGTCCGGCGAAGCGGTGCCGCCGGCGCTGATCCTCGTGCACCTGCTCTTTCTCGCAGGGGTGGTCGTGTTCGCGCACCATCCGGTGATCTTCATGGGCCTGTTCCTGTTCTTCCTCGGCGTGGCGCACGGCTACAGCCGCCACCAGGACCGCCTGATCCTGCGCGAAGGGCTGCTGGTGGCCTTCTTCCTCGCCGGCCTGGTCGTGCTGGGAGGGCAGCAGCAGTGGTGGCTGCAGCCGCTGCTCGGGCGGATGAGCCCGACCGCGGTCTACTACGGCGCGACCGCGCTCACCGCGATCACCGACAACGCCGCGCTCACCTACCTCGGCTCGCTGGTGCAGGGGCTCACCGACGAGTTCAAGTACTCGCTGGTGGCCGGCGCGGTCACCGGCGGCGGGCTCACGGTGATCGCGAACGCGCCGAACCCGGCCGGCTACTCGATCCTCAAGGGCAACTTCGAGCACGAGGAGATCAGCCCGCTCGGCCTGTTCGCCGCCGCCGTCATTCCGACCATCGTCGCGATCGCCGCGTTCCGGGCCATCTGAGTCGCTGCGCGACTTGCCGCGCACGTCGTGCGGTGGCGGGCAAAGGCGCGGGCCGTGGCGATCAGGGCAGTTCGGCACAGCGCATGGGGGCGCGGGCCGGCCCGATGGTGGCGCTGACCGCGGCGGTCGGTGCTGCGCACCGACTTCCCTGTGCTGCTCGCGTCGGGGTCGTGCGGCGCAACTCGCTGCGCTCGCTACGCGAGCTCCGCTCAGACACAGCGCCGCAAGTCAGATGTACGAAGCGCGCTTCGCGCGCCGACCCCGACGCTGCGCTGCTCGGCGCCGCACACAGCGCCGCCATCGGGCCGGCCCGCGCCCCCATGCGCTGTGCCGAACTGCCCTGATCGCCCCGGCCCGCACCTTTGCATGCAACGTGGCGGCGTGCGCAACCAAGGTCGCGGCGCGCAAAGGCAAAGTCGCAGCTTGTGTACGCAGTGTTGCCGTAGTCTCTGACGACATGTGGCAGTCGATCGGCGTTCGTAGGCACGACGGCCGTCTTCGCGTCTATCACCAGCGTGGGTGCCATCGCGGCAAGCGGCGGGAGGCCGGCGAAGGGCGGGAACGGCCGATGCATCTGGCCGGCGCTGCGCCCGGGGCCCGAGCGGAGGCGATGGGGCGCCCGGTTGCGCGCCTTCTGCGGCGCCGAGCAGCGCAGTCCCGGGGTCGGCGCGCGTAGCGCGCTTCGTACATCTGACTTGCGGCGCTGTGTCTGAGCGAAGCGAGCGCAGCGAGCGAAGCGAGTTGCGCCGCACGACCCCGGGACGAGCAGCGCAGGGGAGTCGGTGCGAAGCGCCGACCGCCGCAGCCAGCGCGCAACCGGGCGCCCCATCGCCTCCGCTCGGGCCCCGGGCGCAGCGCCGGCCAGACGCGCCGACGTTCAGCCCTTGAGGCTCTCGACCAGTGCGATGTACTGCTGCATCGCGTCGTCGCGTCCCGTGCCCTTCAGCTCGTTCCAGGCGTCCCACTTCGCGCGCCCGACCATGTCGGTGAAGCCCGGCCGCTTGCCGTCGACGTCGCCCGAACTCGCCTGCTTGTACAGCGCATAGAGCTTGAGCAGCGTCATGTTGTCGGGGCGCTCCGGCAGCGTTTTCGATTCCGCCACCGCCTGCTCGAACCGGGTGTTCAGGTCGGCCATGATTCCTCCGCGGGTAGTCCGGCAAGTATGATAGCAACGCCCCGGCGGCCGAAGCGCCGGGCATCCGGAGGAATCATGGTCCGCGAGAGGATGTCCAGCGTCGATACCGCCTGGCTGCGCATGGACAGCTCGCGCAACCTGATGATGATCGTCGGGGTCTTCGTGTTCGCGCACCGGATCTCGCGCGACGACCTGGCGCGGCTGCTCGAAGAGCGGCTGCTGAAGTTCGCGCGGTTTCGCCAGCGCATCGATTCCGACCCCACCGGCCACTATTGGGCCGACGACGAAGGCTTCAGCCTCGAGCGCCACCTGGTGCCCGTGAAGCTGCCCCGGGGCGGCGCCCGCGAGTTGCAGCGACTCACCGCGCGGCTGGCCCGGCAACCGCTCGATCCGGCGCATCCGTTGTGGCAGTTCCACCTGGTCGAGGACTACAACGGCACCAGCGCGATGGTCACGCGGATGCATCACTGCATCGCCGACGGCATTGCGCTGGTGCGGGTGATGCTCTCGCTCACCGACGCGGCCGGCCCCGAAGCGCAGGCGCGCGCCGACGAAGACGCCGGGCTCGAGTCGAATCCCTGGGATCCATGGCTCGAGACGTTCACCCGGGGCACGGTCGCCGCGATCGATGCCACGGGCACACTCGTAGCGAAGTCGCTCGACACGGTCGCGCACCCCGACCGGCTGGGCGACTATGCGCAGGCGGGCGGGCGCATGCTGCGCGACACGCTCGCGATCCTGCTGATGACCGACGACACGCACACGCGGCTCAAGGGAACGCCGCGCGGGCGCAAGGCGTTCGCCTGGAACGAGCCGCTGTCGCTCGAAGAGGTGAAGGCGGTCTGCAAGGGGATGGGCGCGTCGGTGAACGACGTGCTGCTGTCCTGCGTGGCGGGTGCGCTACGCCGCTACCTGCTCGGCCGCGGCGACGAAGTCGCCGAAGACTGCGAGATGCGCGCGATGGTGCCGGTGAACCTGCGCCCGGCGTCCGAGCCGATCCACGAGCTCGGCAATCGTTTCGGGCTGGTGCCGCTGTGCCTGCCGGTGGGCATCGCCAGCCCGATCGCCCGGGTGAGCGAGGTGCGCCGGCGCATGCGCGAGCTGAAGGCCGGCTACCAGCCGATCATCGCCTACCTGATGCTCGGCGCGGCGGGCCTGCTGCCGCATCTGCTGCAGACGCAGATTCTCGAATACCTCGGCAACAAGGCGAGCGCGGTGATGACCAACGTGCCCGGGCCCACCGAGACGATCAGCATGGCCGGCGTGCCGCTGGCGCGGATGATGTTCTGGGTGCCGCAGTCGGGCGACATCGGCATCGGCGTGTCGATCCTCTCCTATGCGGGCGGCGTGCAGTTCGGCGTGATGAGCGACACCGCGCTGTGCCCCGATCCCCAGGCGATCATCGACGGTTTCGCGCCCGAGTTCGAGCGGCTGGTGCTGGCGATGGCCATGCTGCCGAACGGCTTTCTGCTCGAGCGCGAGCCCGAACCGGGCGAGCTCGAGCACGCGCTGCTGATGGATCTCGCATGCAGCTGATCGCCGACGACGCCCAGGCGCAGCGCGTGCTGGCGTTCTGGTTCGACGGGCCCGACGGCAGCGAGCGCGGCACGGTGCGCGCCCGCTGGTTCGGCAAGGACGCGGCTTTCGACGAGGAGATCCGCGATGCCTTCGGCGCGCTGATCGAGCACGCGCTGGCGGGCGGCTGCAATCACTGGGCGCACGATGCCGCATCGGCGCCGGCGCTGGTGATCGTGCTCGACCAGTTCACGCGCAACGCGTTTCGCGACACGCCGAAGATGTTCGCCGGCGACGCGGCGGCGCTCGCCGTGGCGCGGCGCATCGTCGCCGAAGGCTGGGACACGGGCTACGACCCGCTGCGCCGCTGGTTCTGCTATCTGCCGTTCGAACACTCCGAGTCGCTCGACGACCAGCGCGAATCGCTGCGCCTGTTCGCCCGGCTGCGCGACGATCCGCTGGCCGGCGGCGCGTGGACCTGGGCAGTGCGCCACCACGAAGTGATCGAGCGTTTCGGGCGCTATCCGCACCGCAACGCGATTCTCGGGCGGGGGTCGACCCCGGCCGAGGAAGCATTCCTGCGCGAGCCCGGCTCGCGATTCTGAGCCGCGGTGCCAGCGATCGAGCCGCCACGCGCGCGCACGCAGGGCTGAATGCCGATGGCGCTGCGCATCCGCTTCGATCATCGCTTCGAGCGGCTGGCCGATGTGCTGCTCGACGAACTCGACCGGGCGAGCGACGATCCGCTGGCCGGGCGCACGGTCATCGTTCCCAGCATCGGGGTCGGCCGATGGCTGCAGCGCCGCGACGCCGCGCGCCACGGCGTCAGCGCGCGGCTGCAGTTCGAATTTGCCGGTCGCTGGCTGTGGCGCACGATGCGCGCCGTGTTGCGCGAGTTGCCCGAGCGCTCGCCGTTCGAGCCGGCGCGGGTGCGATGGCTGCTGATGGAGCTGCTCGGAGATCTCCCGCAGCACGCCGAATTCGCGCTGCTGCGCAAGCGGGTCCGCGAGGAGGGTTCGCTCGCGCGATTCGCGCTGGCGGAGGCGCTCGCGGCGTGCTTCGACCGCTATCTCGCGTACCGCCGCGACTGGCTCGCGCGCTGGCAGCGCGGCCAGTGGGCCGTCGGCGAGCGGCCGCTGTGCGGACACGAGCCCTGGCAGCGCTGGCTGTGGCAGCGCCTGCTCGAGCGCTTGCCCGGCGTGCGCGACGAGCATCCGTACGACCAGTTCATCCGCCTGCTCGGGGCCGATGACGGATCGGTGCGCCGCGCGCTCGGCGCCTCGCGCGTCGCACTCTTCGGCCGCCTCGATCTGTCGCCCGAGCAGTTCGCGCTCTTCGGGCAGCTGTCGGCCTCGATCGAGGTGTCGCTCTACGCGCCCGATCCGTGCCGCGAGCTGTGGACCGACATGCTCGACTCGCGCAGCCTCGCGGCGATCCGCGAACAGCGCCCGGATCTCGCCTGGATCTATGACGGTGAGCCTTCGCTGCTCGGCAACTGGGGCAGGGTGCAGCGCGACTTCGTCGCGCAGCTGCTGTCGCTCGAGGAGCGCTTCGAGGCGCAGGCCGAAGCGCCGGGTCGCGAAGAAGCCTGGCCGTTCGGCGCCGATGCGCAGTCGGCGCCCGCCGGTACGCTCCAGGCGCTGCAGGCGGCGGTCTTCCTGCGCAGCGACGCACCGTGGCGCGTGCTCGCACGCGACGACGGCTCGATCGCGGTGCTCGGCGCGCACGCCGCGGTGCGCCAGGCCGAAGTGCTGCACGAGCGGCTGCTCGAATGCTTCGAGACGCTGCCGCGACTTGCGCCCTCCGAGGTGGTGGTCTATTGCGCCGACGTCGAGGCTGCGGCCGCCGCGATCGAAGGCGTCTTCGACAGCCAGCCCGAGGGGCGCAGGATTCCGTACGCCATCAGCGGGCGCGCGCCGCGCGCCGACCCGCTGGTGGCCGCGGCCCAGCAACTGCTCGCGCTGGCGCTGCGCCCGCTCGCGGCGCCCGAGCTCGATGCCTGGCTGCGCAGTCCCGCGGTGATGGAGGCGCTCGCGCTCGACGCCTCCGAGGTCGAACGCCTGGCGGCCTGGTTCGAAGCCGCGGGCGCGCGCCGCGGACTCGACGAGGAAGAGGGTTCGCCCAAGCACAGCCTGCGCGCGGCGATCGACCGCTTGCTGCTCGGCGCCGCGCTGGGCAGCCGGCACGCGGTGGGCGACCTGCTTGCGGTGCCCGGCGCGCAGGGCACGCGCGCGCGCATCCTCGAGGCCTGGTTGCCGGTGGGCGACGCGCTTGCGACGCTGCGCGCCACGGCACGCTCGCCGCGGCCGCTCGCCGACTGGTGCGCGGCGCTCGGCGATGCACTCGAAGCGCTGTTCGGCGAAGTGCGCGAGCACGCTCCGGGGCTGCAGCGCGTACGCGATGCGCTGGCCGGCCTGCTCGCGAGCGCGGCCGGCATGCCGCCCGTCGCGCTCGACGGTGCGGCGTTCGAGCGCGCATTCGCCGATGCGCTGGCGCTCGGTGCCGGCGCCGCAATGCCTTCGGGCGCGGTCACCGTGTGCCCGCTCGGCAGCCTTCCCGGCGTGCCGTTTCGGGTGGTCTGCCTGTTCGGCATGGACGAGGGAGCGTTTCCGCGCAGGAGCGCGCGCGACGAACTCGACCTGATGCGCCGCGCGCCGCGCTTCGGTGACCGGCTCGCCCGGATCGACGAGCGCGGCGTGTTCCTCGACGCGGTGCTCGCGGCGCGCGACCGGCTGATCGTGTTGTGCCGCAGCCGCAACGCGCGCGACGACACGCCGCTGAATCCGTCGCCGCTGGTCGACGAGCTGCTCGCCTACCTGTCGGCACGGCTCGATCCGGCAGCGAGCGGCGCGGCGTTCGAGACTCCGCGCCGCCGGCATCCCGACGCGGCCGGCCTGCCGGCGCTGATCGAATATCCGCTGCATCCGTTTTCGGCGCGCAGCTTCGCGGCCGGCGGCAGCTATGCGCAGGAGTGGCTCGCCGCCGCGCGCGAGCTCGCGCGGCCGCTGCCCTCGCGCGCGCCGGGCATCGGTGCGCTCGCCGACCTGCAGGCGGCCTGCGCCGTCGACCGATCGCCCGGGGCCGGGGCGCCGCGTGCG
>QEVL01000002.1 GCA_003577305.1 Burkholderiales bacterium | reverse complement strand
CTCGCCGGGATCGAGCGGTTGGATGGGAGTCGGAGGATACGAACCCAATTTCGGTACGCATCGTTCGATTTAACGGTGATTCACGCGAGACTCTAGCGGGCAGCCCCAGGGCTGGTCAACTTGCATTCCGAAATCAGATATGCAATAGATCGATTTTCGGAATAGAGATATCATCGAACATCCCCAACCCGAGGCGCCGGCATGACCCTCACCGCCCAGTCCGAACCCGATCTCATCGTATCGGCACGCACCGTCTTCGGCATCGATTCCGACCTCGAAGTGCCCGCCTTTCGCGATCGCGATGCGTGCGCGTACATATTCTAGGGCGCGCGAGCGTCCGCCGGATGGCGCGTGTCGTGCGGCGCCGCGTCCGGTCTTGTCGCATCGGTTCCGACTGGTATGATGCCCGCAGCCCAAGAGAAAGGCCGGAGTGTGCATCGTCAGCCGGCATCGGGAGGCAGGAGGGGGCGTGGATGTCCTGAGAGCCTGCAGCAAGGTACTTGACCGTCTGGTCGCACTCCTCGGTGCGTTGAGCGTGCTCCTGACGCTGTACTGCATGCTGTTCGGACTCGCAGACGTGATCCTGCGCTACGTCTTCGACGATCCCTCCCAGTGGATCGGCGAGAGCATCAAGATGGCGCTGATCCTGCTCGCGTGCACCGCCGGCGCCTACTCCTATAGCAGGGGTGACTTCATCCGGCTCGATCTCTTCTATGCGAAGTTCCCGGCGCGAAAGAAGGCGCTCTTCGATCTTCTCACGATCGTGTTCGCGTTCCTGTTCGTCGGAGTGCTGATCTGGAAGGGCACGACGACAGCCCTGTTCTCCATCCGGCTGAATCAGGTGACGCCGACAGCGATTCCGCTGCCGGTCTATCCGATCAAGAGTCTCATCCCGGTCGCAGGAGTCATCATGCTGCTGCTCCTGATCCGGCAATCCTTTCGCGACGTTTGTACCCTGCTCGGCAAGAGCCTCGACGAGAAATCCGATTCCCGCCTTTCGCACTGACAGAAGAGGAGACCGCCATGAAAAGACGATCCTTCGTCCTCTCCGCCGCGGGTGCGGCAGCGGCATCGGCACTGCCCATCGGGGGCTGGGCCGCAGATCAGGACGGACCGCCCAAGCAGGTCACTCGCTGGACGTTCCAGCCTGCCTTCGACAGTTCCGATGCGGGTTGGGGACGCGGCCTGATCCCCTGGGCCAAAGCTGTCGAAGAGGCGACGCAAGGTACCGTCAAGATCCGCGTGGAACCCGCCGGTGCCCTGGTCAGCGCATCCGAGGCGTTCGCCGCATGCGGCCAGGGGCTCAGTGCCGGTTATGCAGGGTGGGCGACGGTTTATGGAGGCGAGATGCCGGAGGGCTTCCTCGCCTACGGCCTCGCAATGGGCGCACGGAACACCCGTGAGGCCTGGGACATCCTCTGGGGCAATCCCGCTTACCGCATCGGCGAGATCGTCCAGGAGGCCGCCCGCACACGCAATCTCTACTGGGCCGGATGGACCAACCAGGGTCCGAACATCATGGTCACCAAGTTCCCCGTCCGCAAGCTGGAAGATCTGAAGGGGAAAAAGATGCGTGCCGGTGGGCCGCAGGCACTCTTCCACAAGGCCATGGGAGGCTCGCCGGTATCCATGAATGCCGGCGACATCTACACCGCCATCCGCCTTGGCACGATCGATGGAACGTACTGGGATGCCGGCGGCATCACCGACATGCACTTCGAGGAAGTGACCAGGTACGCCATCATGCCTGGCTGGAATCCGGCACAGCACCAGGAGATCTTCGTCAACCTCGACAAATGGAAGGCCCTCACGCCCTGGCAGCGCAAGCAGATCGAGGGAATCTTCGAGAAAACCTATTTCCTGACCAGCCAGATGCACGCCGACAACGTCGAAGTCGCACTGAAGAAGTTCGCTGCGGCCGGTGGCGAAGTCATCACGCTGAATGACCAGGAGGTGGCTCGCATGCGTCAGGTTTCTATCGAGAAGATCTGGCCCGAAGTGGCGAAGATGTCCAGCGGCAATGCGAAAGGCGTGGAGCTCTGGAAGAAATACGTCGAACAGCAGAAATCCTGAGTGAAGGGCCAGTCGGCGATCCGGGAGCGTCCGCCTGCCGGTGAGGCGGGCATCCCGGCCCGACTCGCGGTGAGAGCATGCCCCGTCCGGGACTGGTGAGCAGCGAGCGCGAATCGACGACCCCGACATGAGCCTCGAGCTGATCACCATACTGTATTTCGTGTGTCTCTTCGCCACGTTGGCGATGGGGCTGCCGGTCGCGTTCGGACTCGGCGGCACGGCAGTTCTCTTCGCGGCGATCTTCGCTCCAGAAGCCTTGCTGGCGATCCCGAGCACCTTCTATTCGACGCCCGGCAGCACCATCCTGGTGACCATCCCGATGTTCCTGTTCATGGGCAACCTGATCAGGTGGTCAGGTGTGGCCGATGCCGCATACGAGGCGGTCTACCGGATCGCCGGACACATTGCGGGCGGCCTCGCCATGGGAACCGTGATGGTCTGCACGATCTTTGCGGCGATCACCGGCATCACGCCGCCCGCGACGATCACGATGGGGCAGATCGCCTACCCCTCGATGATAAAGTATCGGTACAGCAGGAAGATCGCCATCGGATGCATCGCGGCCGGCGGCGCGCTGGGCGCACTGATTCCTCCCAGCGTGCCCTTCATCTTCTACGGACTGCTGGCCAACGCCTCCATCGGCAAACTGTTCCTGGCGGGCGTTACGCCGGGCATCATGCTGGCGGCCTTCTACATCCTGTACATCGCGATCCGGGCGAAGATCCAGCCCGAAATAGGTCCTCCTTTGCCGGCGGAACTGCGGTTCTCGCGCAAAGAGAAGCTTCGCTCCGTGCTGGATATCTGGCCCTTCGTGGTGCTGATCGTGGTGGTTCTGGGGTCCATCTGGGGAGGAGTGGCGACCCCGGCGGAATCGGCCTGCATGGGAGCGGTCGGGGCACTGCTCATCAATGTGGTGCAGCGTCGGATGACCTGGGAGATCTTCCGCAAGTCGATGGGATCGACCATCACGCTCACGGGCATGGGTTTCTGGATCCTCATCTGCGCCAACGTCTTCACCAATATCTTCAGCGCGCTGGGCGCGCAGGACATCCTGACCGAAGCGGTGCTCGGCATGCCCGGTGGCACCGTCGGTGTGCTGGTCATGATGATGCTGATCGTGCTCATCCTGGGAACCGTGATGGATGACTGGGCGATCATCATGCTGTGTACGCCCCTCTTCCTGCCCATCCTGGACGAGCTCGGCGTCGACAAGGTGTGGTTCGGAGCACTGTTCATCATCAATATCCAGGTGGCGTATCTTTCGCCACCCTTCGGTTTCGTGCTGTTCTGGATCAAGAGCGTCCTGCCCAGGGACGTCGACATGGGGCAGATCTACAACTCGGTCTGGCCGTTCATCGGTCTGCAGTTGCTCGGGCTTCTGTTGGTATTCCTCTTCCCGCAGATCGCGTTGTGGCTGCCGGACCTGGTGGGTTGAGCCGTTCCGCCAGCGGTCGGCTCCGGATTGCCCGGATCCTCAGGCAACCGCGAGATAGCGCTGCACGTCGGGGTCTTGCGCAATCTGCTGCGCGCCGCCCTCGTAGACGATGCGGCCCTTCTGCAGGATGTAGCCGCGCTGCGCATGGCGCAGCGCGAAGCGCACGCTCTGGTCGGTGAGCACGATCGTGGTCGTCTCGGCGAGCCGGTCGATCAGCGTGCCGATCTGCTGGACGATCACCGGAGCGAGCCCTTCGTTCGGTTCGTCGAGCAGCAGCAGTCGCGGCTCGCCGGCGAGCGCCCGCGCGATCGCGAGCATCTGCTGCTGGCCGCCCGAGAGCGTCGCGCCGTCCTGCTCGCGCACCTCGGCGAGCATCGGGAATTCGTCGAAGATCCGCTCGATCGGCCAGCGCCGCTCGCGCGCCGGCCGTGCGGGCGAGGCAACCTCGAGGTTCTCGGTGACGCTGAGTCCGGCAAAGATCCGCCGATCTTCGGGAACGAGCGCGAGGCCGCGACGCGCGATGCGATGCGCCGGCAGGCGCCGGATCTCCTCGCCGTCGAAGCGCACGGTTCCGCTGCGCGCCGGCGTGAGTCCGACGATGCTGTTCAGCGTCGTGCTCTTGCCGGCGCCGTTGCGGCCGAGCAGGCAGACGACCTCTCCCGCATGCACTCGCAGGCTCACTCCCTGCAATGCGTGGCTCTCGCCGTAATAGGTGTGCAGGTCCTCGACGAACAGCAGCGGTTCGTCGCCGCCGCGCGTGGCGGCCGCTGCCGCGGCGCGCTCGCGTCCGGCCCCGGGCGACGAAGTGGTCGCGTCAGTCATCGGGTTCGCCCAGGTAGGCCTCGCGCACTTCGCGGCTCGCGCGGATTTCGTCGGCACTGCCGTGCGCGAGCACGCGGCCCCGATGCAGCACCACGATGCGGTCGGCCAGCCCGAAGACGACCTCCATGTCGTGCTCGGTGATCAGGAAGGTGCACTGGGTCGATCCGGCGAGCCGGCGCACCAGCGCCACGACGCCGCGCGTCTCTTCGGGCGTCATGCCGGCGGTCGGCTCGTCGAGCAGCACGAGGCGCGGTCGCGTCGCGAGAACGATCGCGATCTCGAGCAGGCGCTTGTCGCCATAGCTCAGGGTTCCGGCGCGCGAGGTGGCGAGCGCGCCGAGACCGAGTTGCCCGAGCAGCGCATCGGCCTCTTCGTGCAATGCGTGGTCGGCCGCCGCGCGCGAGAAGAACCGCAACGCCTTGCCGTGCAGGGCGGTGAGCGCGACCTCGACGTTCTCGCGTGCAGACAGCTCCGGAAAGATGTTCGTGATCTGGAACGAGCGCGAGATGCCGAGCCGGCTGATCTCGTGCGGCGGGCGGCCGGTGACGTCGCGTCCGTCGAAGACGACGCTCCCGCCCGTGGGCTGCATGCGGCCCGACAGCAGGTTGTAGAACGTCGTCTTGCCCGCGCCGTTCGGTCCGATCAGCGCCACCGTTTCGCGCGCCTGCACGTCCAGGTCGATCCCGTCCACCGCAGCCACGCCGCCGAAGTGCTTCGACAGCCCGCGTACCGACAGCAGCGGCGACCCGCGCGCGCTCATCGTTCCCCCGAGAAGCGATCGAGAATCGTGCCGAAGATGCCGCGGCGAAAGAAGATCACCAGCACCGCGAGCACGATGCCCAGGAACAGCATCCAGTGCTCGGTGTAGGTGGTGATCCAGGTCTCGAGCAGCACGAAGATCGCAGCGCCGAAGAAGGGCCCGAGGAAGTGGCCCGCTCCGCCCAGGATCGTCATCAGCACGGGCAGCGCAGATTGCGTCCAGTGCACCATGTCGGGATTCGCGACGCGGTTGAACGGCGCGAACAGCGCTCCGGCCAGCCCGGCGAAGGCACCGGCGATCACGAAGGCGATCAGCCGGTGGCGGCGCACGTCGACGCCGCAGAACGAGACGCGCTCGCCGTTCTGGCGCACCGCGGCGAGCAGCAGCCCGAACGGCGAGCGCACGATCCGGTAGAGCAGCAGTGCGGCGATCACGACGACGACGAGCACCACCCGGTAGTAGACCGCGGGGTCGGCGAGCTGCAGGTCGAGGCCGAGCCCGAAGCTGCCGAGAGGGAAACCCGCGATGCCGTCGCTGCCGTTCGTGACGCTGCGCCATTGGTGGACGATCGCGTACACCATCATCCCGAAGGCCAGCGTGAGCATTGCGAAATAGACCTCGTCGAGGCGTACGCAGAACGCGCCGATCACCCACGCGAGCAGCGCGGCGACGAGCGTCGCCGCGAGGATCACCGCGACCAGCGGCCAGCCGAAGTGCAGCAGCGCGAGCGCCGACGCGTACGCGCCGGCGCCGAAGAACGCGGCGTGGCCGAAGGAGAGCATGCCGCCGTAGCCGAAGATCAGGTTGAAGCTCGCCGCGAACAGTCCCATCAGCAGGATGCGCGTCGCGACGAACACGTAGAAATACGGCACCCATCCGGGCAGCAGATACAGGACGACGAGCAGCACGCCGAGCAGCGCCCCTGCGATCCCGCGCCGGGCAGCGCCTCGCGCCGGTGACGCTCCGGGCGCTGCGATCGCCTCGCCAGCGCGCACCATCAGGCGGCTCTCCGGCCCATCAGTCCGCGCGGGCGCAGCAGCAGCACCAGCGCCATGCCGAGGTACGGCAGCACGAGGTTGATCTGTGCGAGGTAGCGTCCGCCGAAGCCGTAGATCGCGCCGAGCACGAGGGCGCCCAGCAGCGTTCCGGGGAAACTGCCCAGGCCGCCGATGACGACGACGATGAACGCATCGATGATCACGCGGTCTCCCATTCCGGGGGCGATCGCCCGCATCGGCGCAGCCACGACGCCCGCGGCGCCGGCCATCCAGGCGCCCAGTGCGAACACGCCGGTGATCACGCGCGGCACGTCGATGCCGATGCCCTCGGCCATGCGGCGATCGATCGCCGCAGCGCGCACGACGCGTCCGGCGCGCGTGCGCACGAAGAACAGCCACAGCGCGAGCATCGCGACGAGCGCCGCGCCCATCACGAAGAAGCTGTACGCGGGGTAGGTGACGCCGAGCACCTCGACCGTGCCCCGCATCGACGGCGGCGGCTGCACCACGTGGATTCCCGAGCCCCAGAAGACGCGCACCGCGTCGTCGATCACGAGCAGCAGGGCAAAGGTGACGAGCAGGCTGTCGGAGACGTCGCGGCCGTAGACCCGGCGCAGCACGACGCGCTCGATCACGACGGCGATCGCCGCCACCGCCAGCGGTGCGAGCACGAGCGCGGGCCAGAACGGCAGGCCGAACCGGGAGACGACGGTGTAGGTGAAGTACGCGCCCAGCATGTAGAGCCCGCCGTGCGCGAAATTGATGACGTTCAGCACCCCGAAGACGATGTTCAGGCCGACCGCGATGACGAACAGCAGCAGCCCGATTTCGAGGCTGTTCAACAGCGCTGCGAGGATTCCCTGCATGCGAACGGGCCGATCAGCCGGCGTGCGCGCGTGCGCCCGCCTGGCGCACGCGGAGCCGGGCTCGCCCGGCAACCGCGCGACGCCGCGCGTCGATGCTCACAGCTTGCAGCCGGTTTCCGAGACCGCAGGCGTGACGTCTTCTCCCTTGAAGGTGCGCATCGAGTCGAGCATGCGAACCTTGTATTTCGCGTCGAAGGCGCCGAGTTTGCCCCAGGTGGGCCCGACCACCGCCTGGTGATCCTCCGCGCGCATCGTCACGCGGCCGTTGGGCGCATCGAAGGAGATGCCCGACAGCGCCTTGGCCACCGCCTCGCCGTCGACCTTGCCGGCCTTCTCCATTGCGGCCTTGTAGAGGTACAGCGCCGCGTACGCGCCCTCGGCGTTATAGCTCGGCGGCGTCTTGTAGCGATCGAAGTAGGCCTTGACGAAGGCGTTGTTCACCGGATTGTCGTGCGCTGTGAACCAGTAGCGCGTGCCCGCCCAGACGCCCTGCGGCATCTGCTCTCCGAGCGCCGAGAGCACCTCGGTGGCTGCGCCGAGCGTGAGCAGCACCTGGAACTTCTGGTCGAAGAAGCCGAGATTCTTCGCCTGGCGCACGAAGTTGACGAGGTCGCCGCCCCACAGCGAAATCAGCACGCCGTCGGGCTTGCTCTGCATCACGCTGTTGATGAAGGGGACGAAATCCTCGGCGCCGAAGCGCGGGAACGCGACTTCCTTCATCAGTTCGACGTCGGGCTTGCGCTGCTTCAGGTACTTGCCGAAGTACTCCCACGACTGGTGGCCGAACGCGTAGTCGGGGCCGATCGTCGTCCAGCGCTTCGCGCCGCTCTCGGCGGCGATCTGCGCGGCCGCCGACATGTTCTGGTTGACGTTGACGCTGATGCGGTAGGTATAGGCATTGCACAGCTTGCCGGTCACGTCGGGGGACGCGGCGTGCGTGATCACGAACGGCTTGCGCAGCTCGGGCACGATCGGTGTCAGGCCGTTGGCCACGCCGGAACTGTCGAGCCCCATCAGCGCGTCGGCGCCGCCCTGGAACACGAGCTTGCGCGCCGCCTGGATCGCCACGTCGACCTTGCCCTGGCTGTCTTCGAGCGCGAAGTCGATCTTGCGCCCCAGGATGCCGCCCTTGGCGTTGATCTCGTCGGCAGCCAGTTCCATGCCCTGTTTGGCGAACTGCCCGTAGGCGGCCGCGCTGCCCGACATGATGTAGATCGCGCCGAAGCGGATCGGCTTGGGCTGCGCCTGCGCGGCAGGCGCGGCGAACGCCAGCGCAGCGCAGGCGACCGAGACGGCGAGCGCCGTGCGCGCACCCGCGCTGGACGACCATCGAATGAAACGGGCAGGCTTGCAGTGCATGGCAGTCTCTCCTGGTTTCGTGTGGCCTGCAGCGACCATAGCGCGCTGCGAGCGTCGTGTGCAAGTGTAGGGAATGCGGACTTGCGGCAGGCATCGGAGCTTTCCGGCTCCGTAGCAGGTGAATTGTCCGCCTGTTGGGCGGATCGTGCAGCCAACACCCCGATGCCGAGCCGGATAGCAGCGGC
Organism: Burkholderiales bacterium; assembly: GCA_003577305.1. Classification (GTDB taxonomy): domain Bacteria; phylum Pseudomonadota; class Gammaproteobacteria; order Burkholderiales; family Burkholderiaceae_E; genus Zeimonas. The sequence continues at coordinate 214,163 of QEVL01000002.1, read as the reverse complement.
GGCTCCGGCCGAAGAACCGCAGCGACGCCTGTATCATCGTGCCCGCAGATGGAGGCGCAGATCTTCCGCGAGTTCGAGCAACCCGGAGTGGGCAAGTGACAAGGCATTCAAGCCTGGATGGCTGGCCGTCCGCGGCGGTGCGGGCCTCTGCAGGGTTGCTCGCAGCGGTCTGGCTGCTCGAATTGTCCAACCTGGCGCGCCCGTCGAGGCTGTTGTCCGCGCTCGTGATGGCGGGTCTGCTCGCATTCGTCCTGCTCGCACTGCTGCGCGCGAGCGTCCATATTCGTGTCCTGTTCGCTGGCGTCGGCGGGCTTGCGGCGTCGATTGCCGCGATGAAATCCGAGCCGGCTCTGCTCGTCGCCGGCCTCGAGCGCGCCCTGGTTTTCGGCGCGTTTCTGCCATCGGTGCTGCTGCTGCGGGCGACGGTCGAGAATAGTCCCCGCATCGCCTCGCTGCGCGAGGGCGTCGAGGCGCTCGACGGCCAGGCTCGCGAAAACTGGATGGTCTGCGGATCGCACGCGCTTGGCTCGGTGCTCAACGTCGGCACCATGGGCATCCTCGCACCGGTCCTCGGGCGTGACACGAGCGCGTCGGATCGCGTCGCACTGGCCGCAGCATCGGTGCGCGGGGTGGGCACTGCCGTCATGTGGTCGCCGTTCTTCGTTTCGCTCGGTTTCGTCAGTCACCTGGTGCCGTCGGTGAAACTCTGGGAAGTCATGGCGCTCGGGGCGGGCCTGGCGCTTGCCGGGCTCGCACTCTCAGGGCGGATGTTCACCCCGAATCTCGGGGTCGCCGGGTTTCTCGCCAGCACCGGCAGGCTGCTGCCGCTGGTGGTCCCGACCGTGGTCATCGTCGGCACGATCCTGGCGGTAGCGACTGCTCTCTCGCTCAGCGGACCGGCAGCGGTTGCGGCCGGCGTGCCGCTGCTGTGCGCGGCGTATCTCGCATTTGCAGGACGGGCGAGGGCGGCGCGGGTGGCGCGCGATACGCTTCGCAGCTTCGGGCGCCTCGCCGACGAAATGATCATCATCGTAGGTGCGACGGTCCTCGGTACCGTGATTGCACGAATTCCCGAGGCTGCGGCGATCGCAGGGACGCTGACTCCGTCCTTCCTGTCGGGTACGTCGTTGATCATCACGCTGATGTTGCTCCTCATCGCTGGCGGCCTGGCCGGTCTGCATCCGATGATCGGGGCGACCATCCTGTTGCCGATCCTCGCGGGCGGCGCATTCGGCGTCCGTGACGTCGTGCTGGTCGAGACCGCCGTGTTCGCCTGGGGGTTGAGCGCGACCGTGTCGATCTGGACCTTGCCGGTCGCCGTCGCATCGAGCATGTTCGGTGTGCCGTTGCGCGCACTCGCCACCGGCAGGCCCCTCCGCTTCGCGGCGTTGTACGTGGTGGTGGCGGCCGCCTACCTGTCGATCGCGAATGCGTGGATGGCGGGCTGAGGCCCAGGCATCAGGCCGGGCGCCGGACGATCGGTGCGGCGGCGCCTTCGATCATCACGTTCACGCATGCCGGCAGGCCCGAATCCCGGGCCCGCGATGCCGCTGCGTCGAGCTGCGCAGCCTCGGTGACCAGCTCGCCGTGGCCGCCGAATGCGGCGCAGACCTGGTCATAGCGTGTCGGTCGCAACTCGCATCCCACGAGCCGATCGGCGCCGTAGCCCTTCAGCTGAATCTGGTACTCGGCATTCCAGCGCGCGTCGTTGCCCACCACCGCGACGAACGGCAGCGAGTAGCGCACCGCGGTGTCGATCTCGGCGGCGTGAAAGCCGAACGTGCCGTCGCCCATCACTGCAACCACCGGCACGTCGGGTTTCGCGACGCGCGCCGCCAGCGCGAACGCCAGACCCGCCCCGATCGAACCAGCGACCCCGTTGATCACCCGGTTCGGGGCCGACAGGCACGCCTGGGCCCACTGCCCGATTTCGCCGCCGTCCGATACCAGCACCGAGTCAGGGTGCGCGTCGAGCAGTCGCTGCAGCGGGCGACACGCCTGTACCGGGTGCAGCCGCTCGCGCTCGCCTGATACCACGCTGTCCCACTCCGGCGGACGCCATGCGATCGCGTCACGGACTTCCTTGACCCATGCGATGCGCGACGTGGCAAGCGCGTCGTGCGCGCCGCTCGCGCAAGTGGCCAGCGCCTCGATCGCGGCGAATGTGTCGGCGGCGTGCGCCTCGGACAACCGTGCGCCGACGGCGTGCCGGGTGCGCTCGATCTCCGCCGTCTCGGAATCGATCTGGAGCATCGCGCAGCCCGCGTCGAAGACCGGCGGCTGGCCGAACTTCAGCGTGAAGTCGCAGCGCTTGCCGAGCAGCAGGACGCAGTCGGCTTGCGCGAGCATCTGCGCGAAAGCGCCAAGACTCGGGTCGTTCACCCCGCGCGGGCTCTCCATGCCGATCACCGGCACCGCGATCGCCGCTTCGAGCGCAAGCAGCCGCTCCCGCCCGCGTTTCGTCATGCACGACGGCCCCGCGAGCACCAGCGGCCGCTTCGCCTGCCTCAGGCGGGCGAAGATTGACTGTGCGTGCGCTATCGGCAGCGGCTGCACCGGTGCTTCGAAGGCCTGCACCCGAGGCAGGCGAGCCGCGTCGGCCGCCTGCTCGAGCAGGTCGGCAGGCAGGCTCAGGTGAACCGGACCCGGTCTGCCCGAGCGCGCGATGCGGATCGCGCGCGCCAGGTCGGTGGCGACCTCGTCGGCGCTCGCGCAGACCCACGACGCCTTGGTGACTGGTGCCGCCATCTCGGCCTGGCGCATCTCCTGGAACGCGCCCATGCCGAGTTCGCTGCGGGGTGCGTGCCCCGACAGCAGCACGACCGGCGCCTCGGCCATCTGTGCGGTGTAGAGGGCCGACACTGCATTGGCGTGACCGGGCCCGCCGGTGACCAGCGCCACGCCGGGTTCGCCGGTGAGCCGGGCCCAGGCGTCGGCCATGTGGACCGCGGCCGCTTCGTGCCGCGTGTGCAGCAGCGATATGCCGGTATCGATCGTCGCGTCGAACACCGGCATCACATGGTTGCCGGACAGCGTGAACACGCGCGCCACGCCGGCCGAGCGCAACGCGTGCGCCAACGCGTCGGCTCCGCGGAAGATTCGTGCCATCGGAGGCCTACTTCAACTCGATGCCGAGCTGCTTGCCAAGCCGGTCGTAGACCGCGAACTGGTCGGCTGCGAACATCGCGGTCGCTGCCGGCGACATTACTCCGGGGATCCCGCCGAAGCGCTCGGTGCCGGCGATCCACGCCGGATCCTTGGCGAGCTTCGCGAGCACATCGGCCCAATATGCGACGAGCTCCGCGCTCATTCCCGGTGGCCCATAGAGCGCGCTCCAGCCGACTATCGCCTCGAGTTGCGGGTAACCGAGCTCGCGCACGGTCGGCACGTCGGGAATGTCCTTCCAGCGCTCCGGCGTGGTCGTCATCAGTACGCGCAGCTTCCCGGCCTTGACGTTGCCGATCACCGAGGTGAGGTTCGCGCAGTTGAAGTCGACTTCTCGCGACAGCACGGCAAGCGCCGCGTCGCCGCCGCCCTTGTAGACCACCTGCGCCGCCGCGTCCTTGCCAAGTCCGAGGGTGTCGAACAGCAACTGCGGACCGAAGTTCAGGATCGTCCCCGGCCCCGACGTACTGTAGTTGAGCTTGCCCGGCTGCGCCTTGAGCGCGCCAACCAGGTCACCGAGGGTGCGGTAGGGGGAATCGACGTGAACCACGCAGACGAACGGATTGCGCTCCAGCAGGCCGAGGAACGTGAAGTCGCTCCACTTGTAAGGGATGCTCGGCTTGAGAGCGGGCAGCAGCGTCTGCGAGCCTACACGTGCGAGCAGCAGCGTGTAGCCGTCGGGTTTCGCCTCCTTCACCAATTGCGAGCCAATTGCGCCACCCGCGCCTGCGCGATTGCTGACGACGATCGGCTGCGACACGTACTTCTGCGCGGCTGCGGCAAGGTTGCGTGCCGACAGGTCGGCATCGCCGCCGACGCTGAACGGCGCGACCAGCGTGATTGGCCGTTCGGGATAGGTTTGCGCCCCTGCCGGGCCGACACCCGCCGCCATCGAGACGCAGGCCGCCAGTGCGGCAGCGTTCCTGCGGACAAAGCTCATCATCGTTCTCCTCCTTTCATTCTTCGTGAATGTACGCTCAGGCTGTCGTCTCCCCGGCGATGAGACTGTGTCCTGGCCTTACGCGGGTGAACTCGACGGGTTTGCGGCCGATGCTCACGGTTCCGTCGCGCCAGCGAGCGACCGTGAAGGTGGACTGCCCGAGGTCGCCGGGCTCGGGATGATCTTCGCGGAAGTGCGCACCGCGCGAGTCTTCGCGCGAGATCGCGGCCGCGGCGATCACGCGGCTCACCGCGATGAGATTCCTCAGGTTCAGCCAGTCGTGCCAGCTCAGGTTGAATGCGCGGTCCGTGCCGCCCACGCCAGTGCGCGAGAGTCGTGCGTCGAGCTCGGCGAGCCGGGTCGCCGCCCGTGCGAGCCCTTCGGCATCGCGCAGGATGCCCACGTCGTTCCACATGCAGTCGTAGAGCGCCTCGCGGATCTCCTCGATGCTCCCCGGCGCAATTGCCAACGGTGCCTCGTGCTCGGCGATGCTGCGCTCGATCGCGGCCGGATCGGGCTCCCTCAGCGCAGGATGGCCCGCAACCCAGGCGGCCATGCTGTCGCCGGCAATGCCGCCGAACACGGTGGAATTGGCCACGCCGTTGCCGCCGAGCCGGTTTGCCCCGTGCACGCCGCCGGTGTCCTCGCCGGCGGCGAACAGGCCCGCGAGCTGCGTCGTGCAGTCGACGCCGAACAACACGCCACCCATCATGTAGTGTGCGGTCGGGGCGACTTCGACCAGGCCGCCAGCGAGGTCGAAGCCGCAATCGGCGCAGCGTTCGACCATGCCCTTGAACATCCGGCGCACGTTGTCGGGCCCGAGGTGGTGCATCTGGATGTAGACGCCACCGTTCGGCGACGTGCGGCCCGCGCGCATCTCCGAATAGATCGAGCGCGAGACGATGTCGCGCGTCGCCCGTTCGGCGCGCGGGTCGTAGCGCTGCATGAAGCGCTCCCTGGCCCCGTTGAGCAGTTGGCCGCCAGCGCCGCGCAGACCCTCCTCGAGCACGGTGCCGGTCATCCGCGTTCCCGGCCCCGCGAGCAGACCGGTGGGGTGGAACTGCACCATCTCCATGTCGCGCAGACCGAGTCCGGCACGAAGTGCCATCGCCAGCCCGTCGCAGCTCTTGTCACCCGACGGCGTGTGGTACTTGTACATCGTCGGACCGCCGCCGGTGGCGAGCAGCACCGCCCTGGCCTGCACGAAGACGAAGTCGCCTGCGCGCATGTCGATCATCAGCACGCCTGCGATCGCCGAGCCGTCGGCAGTGCGGATCAGCTCGACGGCGCGATGCTCCTCGAGCCGCCCGATGCCGCGCGACCAGGCCTGCTCGGCCAGCCGGTTGATGATCTCGATGCCGGTCAGGTCGCCCTTGTGCACCGTGCGATCGAAGGTCTGCCCGGCGAACGCCTTCTGGTGCACCGTACCGTCCGGATTGCGATCGAAGAAGCAGCCGAGCTCGTTTTCCAGCTCGTGGATGCGCTCGACCGCGCCGGTGACGAGCGCCCAGGCGAGATCCTGGTCGGACAGCCACTTGCTGCCTTCGACCGTATCCATGAAGTGGCGCTCGATCGAGTCGCCCTCGGCCAGTGCAACGTTGTAGCCGCCCTGCACCATCCGTGTGCAGCCGCTCTTGCCGAGAAGACCCTTCACCGCGACCGTGATCGACAGCGACGGGTTCGCCTGGTGTGCGTGCAGCGCGGCAAACAGGCCCGCGCCGCCGGAACCGAGGATCAGGATGTCGGTCTGCAGCGTGCGCAGCTTCACCGCGGCTGCACTCCGAGACTGGCGAGCACCTGCGCGCGCCGCGCGTCGACGTCGTGCCGCACGCTGTCGTACAGGCTGCCGCCGTGGCTGTCCATCGCCACGAGCAGCGGGCCGAAATCGCGGATACGGAACTTCCACAGAGATTCCGGGTTCAGCTCGTCGAGATCGACATCCTCGATGCTCTCGATCCAGGTGGTCTCCAGCGCCGCGGTGCCGCCGACGATCGCGAGGTAGATGCCGCCAAGCTCGCGAAAGGCCGCGAGCGAGGCGTCGCGCAGGCCGCCCTTGCCGATGATGATGCGCACGCCCTCGCGCTCCATCAGCGGCCGGGTGAAGCGCTCCATCCGGTCGGAGGTGGTCGTGCCGATGCAGATCGGCTCGTAACCGGCCGGATGTCTGGGGCTGGGCTCGACCTTCTTCACGTTCGGCGCGGTGTGGATCACCGCGTGCCCGCGCAGGTCGAAGCGGGTAGTCCGGCCGCGGTCGAACATCGCGATCTGCGTGGCGTCGCGGATGCCGAACAGCGTCTGCTGGAGCGTGACCGTATCGTTGACGCGCAGCTGCCGGACCTGCTCCTCGGTGACCGGCGTGCTCAACTCGTGGTGGGCCATGTTCAGAATCCGAAAGACACGCCCTCGGGCGTAAACGTCGCCGTGGCGCGCCGCGCCGAATGGCACTGCATGTTCACTGCGACCGGGTTCATCGTGATGTGTGTCGCGGCGAGCTCCACGTGGACCGCGAACGCGGTCGAGTCGCCGCCCAGGCCTTGCGGGCCGACGCCGAGGCGGTTCACCGCTGCGCTCAGCTGCTCCTCGAGCTTCGCGCCTTCGGGATCGCCGCAACGGCTACCCAGTTCGCGCGTGGCCGCGCGCTTGGCCAGCGCGACGCACAGATCGGAAGTTCCACCGATGCCCACCCCGACGATCGTCGGCGGGCAGGTCTTGCCGCCCGCTGCAATCACGCAGTCGACGACGAAAGTCTTGATCGCGTCGACCCCTTCCGCGGGAATCGCCATCTTCAGGAACGAGTTGTTCTCCGAGCCGCTGCCCTTGGGCACCATCTCGATCTGCAGCACTTCGTTCCGGTCGACGAAGTCGACGTGGATGACCGGCACCTCGATGCCGCACGAGGTGTGCTCGTTGTGGCGCGTGAGCGGATGCACGACCGATGAGCGCAGCGGATGCTCGCGCGTCGCGCGCTCGCAGCCCTTGCGGATCGCCTGCTTCAGCGCGTGCCCGTCGACCTCCACGTGGCTGCCGATCAGCACGTTGTAGATCGGGATGCCGGTGTCCTGGCACAGCAGGTTGTGTGTCTCCTCGGCCACCTTGATGTTGGTGACCATGGTGGCCAGCACGCCCTGCGCGGTGCGGTCGGTCTCCCCGGTCGACAGGCGCGCGAATCCGTCCTTGATGTCCGGCGGCAGGATCTTCAGTGCCCGGATGTAGAGTTCTCTCGCGGCCTCTTCGACCGCTTGCGGATCGACTTTCATGCTCTCCCGTTCCTTTGTTCGTGCTATCCGACCAGCGCCAGCGCAAAGGCGAGGCCCGCCGCAAGCCCCGCGCCTGCGACCGCGGCGATCCAGTTCTTGCGCAACCCCGACCAGGGCCTGAATTCGATCACGAGCAGGCGCAGTCCGCCGGTCAGATGAACCGCCAGCAGGACCACCAGGATCCATTCACCGAACTTGAACAGCGGTCGATCGGCGAATCGCAGGAAGCCGTCGAGCGCCGCCTCGCCATGAAGCGCCTGCCCGAGTGCCCAGAAGTGCAGCGGCAGGAACGCGGCCAGCGCGACGCCGGACAGGCGGTGCATCAGAAACGCCCACCACGCCGGGTGACTGCGCGCACGATAGTCGTTGCGTCGCGTCGGTACGCTTGCCGCCGGCCGGTCGCGCCGGACGCCCGCGCGGCTGCCGGTGGCCACGTTCATGTGACCACCGCATGAACGGCGCGCAGGCCAAGGGCGGCGAGAGCCAGCGCGGCCACGATCGCCGCGGCGTTGGCGAGCCTGGGGCTCCATCCCAGCCATTCTTCCGCGACGCGCGCGAGCCCGATCGGAACGTGAATCGCACAGGCGATCACGAACGTCCCGTAGAACGCTGCCACCAGCCAGTTGCCCTGCGTTCGTGCGAGGATCTCCGCGCCGCTCAATCCGCCGCGTACCGCGTACACGATGGTCGCGAGATGCACCGCCACGAACACCGCGAGCGCCATCGCACTCAGCCGCTGCAGGTACCAGAGTCTTGCCTGGGTGGAGGCGGTGCTCATCGGCAGTTCCTTCGGGTCGCGCTCGCGCTCACCGGTCACAACTCGCCGCGCATTGCGCGACGTGCAGTGAGCCGTTTGAGCCCGGCGATGCCGGCAGTCGGCGCGATCGCCTTCGGGCATCGTTCGGTGCACGATCCCAGCGTGTGGCAGGCGTGGCAGCCCGCGTCGCCGGCAACTGCGCGCAGCCGTTCCCCCTGCTCGATGTCGCGCGGGTCGTTGACCAGTGTCCAGGCGCGATTGAGCGCTGCCGGCCCGAGGTAGTCGGGTCGCCAGGTGACGACGTCGCAGGATGCGTAGCAGACGCCGCAGCCGATGCATTCGATGGCCGCGTTCGCCGCAATTCGCTCGGGCGAAGCCGGATCGATCCGCGCGAAATCGTCGCGGCGCGTCGTCGCGCCGCGGAACCGGCCCTTCGCGCGTGCCCACTTGTCGAAAAACCCGCTCATGTCGGTAGCGAGGTCCTTGATGACCGGCAGGTTCGCCAACGGCGCGATCTCGAGCGAGTTGCCGTCGACGACTTTCGACACGTGCGTCCGACAAGTCCAGCGCGCGACGCCGTTGACGGTCATTGCGCACGACCCGCACATGCCGACTCGACAGGAGAAGCGGTAGCTCAGCGTCGGTTCCAGCTGCCGCTGGATGTAGGTGACGACATCGAGCACCGTCTGGCTCGCCTGCCGCGGCACCTCGTAGTCGGAGAAGCTCCCGTCGGCGCCGCCGCGCCAGACTCTCACGCGCAGATTGCTGGACATGGCGACATTGTGAGAGCCTGGTCAGGAAAGCGAAAACGATTTATTCTTTACCGATTGTAAAGTATTTCTTTCGCATGTCTTCGTTGCGCACTCTGAAGACCTTCCTCGCGGTCGCCAGGCACGGCAGCTTCGCGGCGGCTGGCGCCGAGATCGGGTTGAGCGCGGCCGCGGTCGGACTGCAGATGCGCGCCCTCGAGGAGAACCTGAAGCAGCAGTTGTTCGATCGCGGCGGCCGCTCGGTGGTGCTGAACACGGCCGGCCGGCGCGCGATTGCGCAGATCGAGGAACTGGTGACGCGCTACGAGGAGCTGATCGTGGGCAACGGCAGCGACTCCCTTTCGGGCACCGTGGTGATGGGAGCGCTGGTGTCGACACTGATGGGCGCCTTCGCCGACGCCCTGTGGACGCTCAAGCGAGAGAATCCGGGGCTCGAAGTGAAGCTCTTCGCAGGGCAGTCCAGTGATTTCACCAATCGCGTCGAGCAGGGGTTGCTCGATGCGGCGATCGTCACCCGGCCGCCGCGCCCGCTGCCGTCCAGCCTCGTCTGGACACAACTGTACGTCGAACCGATGGTGATGATCGTGCCGCGCCGGCCGCACTTCGCGCTCGCGAGCGATCCGCTGCAGGCGCTGCGCGAATCGCCGTTCATCCGCTTCGATCGGGAAACCTGGACCGGACTGCTGGTGCGCGACGTGTTGAACCGCTGCCGCGTCGAGGTCCGCGACGGGATGGAGCTGAACTCGGTCGAGGCGATCCTCGCGATCGTGCGCCAGGGCTTCGGGGTGTCGATCGTGCCCAGACTTGCCAATGTGCGCTGGGCTGCAGACCGCGAATTGCGTGTCATCGAACTCCCCGACACGAACGTCCAGCGGCGCGTCGGGCTGCTCGAACGCTCGCGCCACGCCCGCACGCGCTTCACCGGTGCGGTGAAACGCTTCTTTGCCGAGGCGTCAGCCGGCTAGGAATCTGTTCAGATCGCGCCGAGACCCCGGCGTATCAGGCTCGCGCCGCCGACGACGAGCAGCACCCAGACCGCCTGCACGACATGCCTGGCAGGCAGGCGATGGTGCAGGCGATTGCCGATGAACAGCCCGAGCAGCGCGCAGGGCACCAGTGCGAGCGCAAGAACCAGCAGGTGCCGCTGCGCGTAAAGCCCCGCCGCAATGAATACGAACAGCCGCGACAGGCTGCTCAGCATGATGACCGAACTGACGGTGGCGCGCAGGACCGATTTTTCCGGCAGGCGACGCGCGAGATAGATCGCGTAGATCGGCCCGCCGGCACCGAACAGCGCGCTGAACATGCCGCCCAGCGTGCCCAACGGCGCCGACCACAACGGTACGATCGGCGCGCCGCCGGGACGGAACAGGAAGTTGTATGCGGCATAGGCGAGCACGAAGCAGCCCAGGGACAGCAGCAATGCGCCTTCGGGAGCCTTGACCAGCAATGTGGCGCCGAGAGCGATGCCGAGCAGCATGAACGGCACGAGTCGCTTCACCTCGGACTTGTCGATCACCGCATGATTGCGCCAGCCGATGAGAAATCCGGCGCACAGATCGAACACCAGCATCATCGGCACGGCGAAGCGCAGCGGAAAGAAGTGTGCGAGCAGCGGCATGGCCGCGATCGATGCGCCGAATCCGGTCAGACCGAAGACCGTGTACGCCATGGTGACGGCAAGCGCCGACCACAGGACGGAATCCGGCGAAAGGGTCACGAGGCGGCGAGTTCACGGAGCTGGGTGAGCAGGGCGTCGGGCACATCGATGCCCTCGGTGCGAGCCCGGGCGGCCAGTTGCAGGCGGCGATCGCCCGGCAGGCGCACCGCGGGATCCTGCAGCATTGCGGCAACCAGGGTCTCCAGGCGCTCGTGGAAGGTTTCGCGACCCGCGAGCGCGGACGGATCGATCACCATGAATGCCTGGCCGATGCGCGGGCGGTTCCCGTCGTCGGTGAAGAACGAGTCGGCCTCGAAGCCGAATGCCGCGCCGGTGAGCGTGCAGCACAGAAGCTCCACGATCAGCGCCAGCATCGCACCCTTGACGCCGCCAGCCGGCAGCATCATCCCGCTCAGTCCGGCGTTCGGATCGGTGGTCGGGTTGCCATCCTTGTCCAGTGCCCAGCCTCGGGGAATGGGCTCGCCTTTGCGTGCAGCGACCATCAGCCTGCCGCGCGCAACTTCGGAGAGCGACAGGTCGATGGTGAGGGGCGGAGCATCGCGGCGGGGGAACACCGCAGCGATCGGATTGGTGCCGAACAAGGCACGCCTTCCGCCCCATGCAGGCATCGCGGCCGGCGAGTTGCCGAAGGCCAACCCGACCATGCCTGCGGCCGCGACAGGTTCCAGATGGTAGGCGGCGGCGCCGAAGTGGTGGCTGCGCGTCACTGCGGCGAATGCGGCGCCGCAGCGGCCTGCGCGTGCGATCGCTTCACGCACGGCGAGTGCGCAGGCAGGGAAGGCCAGCCCCTCATCGGCGTCGACGAGGCACGCGGCTGCCTTCTCGCGCACCAGGCGTGGCCGCGCCGCACCGTTGACGCGTCCGCGTTGCAGGTGGGCGGCATATTGCGGCACGCGGCTCAGGCCGTGAGAAGCGAGACCCTGCGCATCTGCAGTGACGAGCGCGGCAGCGGTGGCTTCGGCCATCCCCGCAGCGGCGCCTGCACGTGTCAGGGCGTCGCTGGCAAGGCGGGCAGCCTGATCGAGCGTGAGGACGGTCATGATGGTTGCCCGCACTCGCGCAGGAACGCGCCGACCTTCTGTGCAATGAGCGTACTGACCCGGGTGTTCGATTCGCGTGTTACGCCGCCGATGTGCGGCGTGAGGATGAGGTTCGGCGTACCGGCGAGCGGCGAGCCGGCGGGCAGCGGTTCGCGGTCGAACACATCGAGCGCGGCGCCCGCGAGGCGCCCTTCGCGCAGCGCGTCGGCGAGGGCGGGTTCGTTCACGATGCCTCCGCGCGCCGTGTTGATGAGCACCGCGCCCGGCTTCATGCGCGCAATTCGCGCCGGATCCATCAGGCCGCGTGTGGCATCGGTGAGCGGCACGTGCAGGCTGACCACATCTGCTTCGGCGAGCAGGGCATCGATGTCTCGTGGCGCCACGTCGTGGCGCGCCCACAGCGCGTCATCCGGCGCGACCAGGGGATCGTGGGCGAGCACGTGCATGCCCAGAGCCTGCGCCAGTCGTGCGGTGAGGCGGCCGATGCCGCCGAAGCCGACCAATCCGAGCGTCTTGCCCCCGATCTCGCGTCCTCCGGACAGGCGCGGGCGCGGCCAGTTGCCCGCGGCGACCTCGGCCGATGACAGGTACGCTCCGCGCAGCAGCACCATGGCCGTGGCGATCACGTACTCCGCCACCGCAAGGGCGTTGGCCCCGGTGGCCGGAATGACTTCGATATGCCGTGCCCGGCACGCGGGCAGGTCGATGTTGTCCAGCCCGACGCCGAGGCGCCCGACCACGACGAGGCCTGGTGCCGCCTCGAGCAGTGCGGTGTTCACCTGGGTGCGGTTGCGTACGATGAGGGCGCGCGCGCCCACCAGCGTGGCGAGCAGATCCGCCTGCCGATCGACCAGCGTGGCGTCGTAGAGCACGTCGTATTGCGCGCGAAGCGCTTCGACCGCCGATTCGTCCATGAATTCGGTGATGACGACGTCCGGTCTGGCCATGGTCGGTTCCTGGTGAGCGTTGTTCCGGGGCACTGGCGCACGGACGGCAGGTCGCTCAGTGTTGCATGCCCCACTTCCTGACCGTACGGTTTTCCAGCGTGCGGAAGATCAGGTTCTCGACCACGAGACCGATGATGATCACGGTGAAGAGGCCCGCGAAGACGTTCGGAATCTCGAGCTGGTTCTTGTTCTCGTAGATGTACCAGCCGAGTCCGCCCGCACCCGAACTCACGCCGAACACCAGCTCCGACGCGATCAGCGTGCGCCACGCGAAGGCCCAGCCGATCTTCAGGCCGGTGAGGATGCTCGGGAAAGCTGCCGGAATGAGTATCTTCATCACGTATCCGAACCCGGACAGGCCATAATTGCGGCCGACCATGCGCAGGGTGTTCGACACTGCGCTGAAGCCCGAATGCGTGTTCAGCGCAACCGCCCACAGCACCGAGTGCACCAGCACGAAAACCAGGCTGCCGTTGCCGAGACCGAACCAGATCAGTGCGATCGGCAGCAGCGCGATCGCAGGCAACGGGTTGAACATCGACGTGAGCGTCTCCAGGAAATCCACGCCGATTCGCGAACCGATGCCGAACGCGGTGAGCAATGCAGCCAGGCCGATGCCTATGGCGTATCCCGAGAGCAGCACCTTGATCGACGCCCAGACCTTGATCAGCAGCTCGCCGCTCGCCACGCCCTGCAGGAAGGCGACAGTGGTCGCCGAGAAGGCGGGGAAAAGGAGCTCGTTGCTCAACGTGCGAGCGCCGACTTCCCAGACGATGGCCAGGACGAGGAGGATCAGGCTCTTGCGCAGGGCGCCGATGTTGTAGAGCTTCTCGAATCTCGTGAGCGGTTTCTCGACGACGCCGAACGCGGAGGAATCGACCGGCTGGCCACGAATGTCGGGACGTGCAACGAGCACCGCGTCCTTGCTAGACATGTTGCGCCTCCTGCGACTCGATCTGGTCGGAGAACAGCATGTTGTGGATCTCCGTCTCGAGCGTCTTGGTCTCCTCGGCGCTTGCGTCGCGAGGTGCGCTCGCGAGCTCGGCCTTGACCTGGCCAGGGTGCGGAGACAGCAGCAGGATGCGGCTGCCGATCTTGATCGCCTCGGGGATCGAATGAGTGACGAAAAGCACCGTGAAGTGAGTGTCGTCCCACAATTGAAGCAGTTCGTCCTGCATCTTGCGCCGCGTCAGCGCGTCGAGCGCGGCGTAGGGTTCGTCCATGAGCAGGACATCGGGCTCCATCGCCATGCCGCGCGCGATCGCCACGCGCTGCTTCATGCCTCCCGAAAGCATGTGGGGAAAGTGATTGGCGAAGTTCGTCAGATTCACCTTCTCGATGTACTGCATTGCCTTTTCCTGCGCCGCCCGCCCCCGGAGCTTTCCGGAGGAGAGCAGCGGGAACATCACGTTCTCGCGAACCGTCTTCCAGGGCAGAAGCTGGTCGAACTCCTGGAACACCATCATCCGGTCTGGGCCAGGCTTGTTGATCGCCACGCCCTTGAGGGTGATCTCACCCTCCGTCGGCTGCAGGTAGCCGCCAACCGCCTTGAGCAGGGTCGACTTCCCGCAACCCGACGGACCGAGCAGCACGTAGCGGTCGGACTTGAACACCTGGAAGTCGACCCGGTAGGTCGCGGTCACCAGGTGCTCCTTCGTCTTGTACTGCAGGGTGACGCCCCTGACGTCGAGCAGCGGCGTCACGCCAGAGACACTGTTCATGCCTGCTCCCTCCCCCGGAAAACGGCTCCGTGCGATGGTTCTCAGCTGCCCGGCAGTGCGTGGACCTCGGGGAAGAAGAGGTCTTTCCACGACTCCGGATCGACCTTGATCGACCCGATCTTGTGCATGAACTTGACGTACTTCATGACGTTGTTCGGCGTCGTCGTGAAAACGATCTCGGGATCATTGAGCATCTTCAGGGTGTTCTCGACGCTGTCCTTGTCCCTGGACAGCCGCAGGTAGGTCTCGGCGGCCCACTTCTTGTCCTTGTTGATCATGTCGATCGATTCGCGGAACGCGTCGTAGAAGGCCTTGTACAGCTTCGGGTTCTCGTTACGGAACTTGCTCGTCGTCCACACGGCGTTGAAAGTGGCCGGGCCGCCAAGCACCTCGTACGAATTGACCACGGTGCGAATGCCGGGCTTTTCCAGTTCGCGGTACTGGTAAGGGGGCGACGTGAAGTGCGAATTGACCTCGCTCGTGCCCGAGAGGAGGGCGACCTCTCCGTCCGGATGGCTCATGGTCACCGTGAGGCGATCCAGCTTGTATTGCTGGCCTTCGCCGAAGGCCTTCTCCGCAGCCATCTGCAGCGTCACCGCCTGGATGGACACCTTCACTGCGGGCAGGGCGATCTTGTCCTTGTCGGTGAAATCCTTGACTGTCCTGACGTCGGGATTGCGGGTGTTCAGATAGAGCGGCATCGAATTCATCGCCGCCACCGCCTTCACGTCGTAGTTGCCCCTCGTCTTGGCCCAGAGCGTGACCAACGGGCCA
Organism: Burkholderiales bacterium; assembly: GCA_003577305.1. Taxonomy (GTDB): domain Bacteria; phylum Pseudomonadota; class Gammaproteobacteria; order Burkholderiales; family Burkholderiaceae_E; genus Zeimonas. The sequence continues at coordinate 199,111 of QEVL01000002.1, read as the reverse complement.
ACGCCGCCCGAGGCGAACTGGAGGCTGCCCGACAGCAGGGCCTCGTTCATCACGTTGCCGCCGGCAAATTTCGACCAGCTGACCTTCAGGTCGCCGATGCCTGCGGCCTTCGCGTGCTTCTCGATCAGGCCCTGGTCTTCCATGATCATCAACGGCAGATAGCTGATGCCGTACTGCTGTGCCACCTTGAGTTCTCCCAGTTCGGCGCGGGCAGCAGGGGCCATGGCAAAAGCAGCGAGGGCTGCGATGCCCAGGATCTTCCTCTTGTTCATGTTGTCCTCCATGGTGAAGTGGTTGTGTGGACCGTTGCGCAGACGGCCCCGCTGTTTCCTCTCGCGCCGATCATCCCGTCATGCGCTCTCGTACAGGCGGGTCAGGACGAATTCCCGGTGACCCAGCGCCTCGGCCGCAGTGAGCCGCCCGTTGGCGGTGCGCAGCATCATGTCGAGCAGCTTGTCGCCTGCCTGGTCGAGCGTCAACTCGCGCTGCAGCAGTCCCGAGGTGTCGACGTCGATGTGCTCGCTCATCGTGCGCACGGTGCGCGGATTGGCGCAGATCTTGATGACCGGCAGGATCGGATTGCCGATCACGTTGCCCTGGCCGGTGGGAAAGAAGTGCACCGCGAAGCCAGAGGCGGCGCACAGCGTCACCATTTCCGCCGCCGCCGACGAGGAGTCCATGAACCAGAGCCCCGGACCCGTGGGTTCCTCGGCCTTGTCGAGCACGCCGTCGACCCTGCACTTCTTCCCGATCTTCTGGATGTTGCCCAGCGCTTTCTCCTCGATCGTGGTCAACCCGCCGGCGATATTGCCCTTGGTCGGTTGCGATTCGGAAAGGTCGTCGGTCTTGTGCCGGTTGATCATGTCCTGATAGCGGTTGAACATGAACATGAACCGTTCGCGCACCGCGGGCGTGGCGCAGCGCTCGGCCACGAGTTGCTCGCCGCCGGTGATTTCCGACGTTTCGCCGAAGAGCAGCGTGCTTCCCAGTTCATAGAGCTTGTCGAACGCGTTGCCAACGGTGGGGTTGCCGCCGCAGCCGGAGGTGGTGTCCGACTCGCCGCACTTGGTTGATACCCACAACTCCGATACCTTGCATTCCTCCCGCTGTTTCTCGGAAGCCCACTGCACCAGTTCGCGCGCGCCGCGGGAGGCGCGCATGATGGTGTCGTGGTCGCCGTGCAGTTCGATCGAGTAACCGAGCGCCGGCTTGCCCGTCTTCCTGATGCCTTCAACGATCCTGTTGGTCCAGCCTTCCTCGATGCCGATCACCACCACCGCCGCGACGTTGGGATTCGAGCCGGTGCCGATCAGCGTGCGGAAGTGCAGATCGAGGTCGGCGCCGAACTGCAGTCGGCCATAGGGATGGGGCAGCGCCAGTGTGCCCTTGATGTTGTTGGCGACGGCCTCGCAGGCTGCGTTGGAGATGTCGTCCACCGGCAGGATGATGACGTGGTTGCGCACGCCGACCCGGCCGTTTTCGCGGCGATAGCCCATAAACGTGGTCGTGCTGCTGATCATGGCGGAGTGTCCTTGTCGAAGTGTTCGGGAATTGCCGTGGTGCGCAGTGCCCTTACCAGCGCTTGGTCTTGATGTTGTGCACGTGTGCGTGTTCGCCTGCCCTGATCGGTGCAACCACGCGGCCGATGTCGACGCCGTACTTGTAGACGGTGTCACCGGAGGCCATGTCTCCTAGCGCCACCTTGTGGCCGATGGGGATGTCCTGCCTGGCAGTGATCCTGACTTCGCGGTCCTCGTCCATGATCCAGCCGTTGAGTTCCATGCCGGCCTTCACGCCCTCGACGACCACGACCGCAACGGTGTCCTTCGGGTCATGCAACACGAAATGAATCATTTCCCTGCTCCTGAAAAAGGAAGACGGCCAGTCGTAGGCCGGTGCGCACCTGCGTAACGATGCGATCTTAGTGACGTGTTTTCCGGTAGTCAACTATATGAGTAGTATGAATTATATGACATGTGTAAGATGCGCAGATGATCACTCGACATTCCCTGCCTTCGGGGGGCGGCGACATGGGTAGGCACGCGGTGATAGGGCTGGCGCTACGTAACCCGCTCTACAAGGAGGTGAAGCGCAAGATCACCGAATCGTTGCGCAGAGGCGAGTGGCGGCCGAGCGAGGCGATTCCGTCCGAAAAGAAACTCGGCGAGCGCTTCGGCGTGAGCATCGGCACCGTCCGCAAGGCGATCGACCAGTTGACCGCCGAGAACATACTAATCCGCCACCAGGGGCGCGGAACCTTCGTCGCTTCGCACGGCGAGAGCCGTTACTTCTTCTCCTTCTTCCACATCGCCCGCCAGGACGGCTATCGCGAATATCCGGGGGTCGAGCTCGTCGACTTCGCGCGATGCACCGCCGATCCTGCGATTGCCGACGCGCTGCGCGTCGAGGAAGGGGCACGCCTCTTCCGTTTCACCAACCTGCTGCGGCTCGAGGGGTCTGCGGTGATCGTCGACGACATCATGGTGCCGGTCTCGATGTTTCCCGGCCTGACCGGCAGGATGCTGCGTGAGCGCAGCAGCACCATCTACCGCCTCTACGAGGAGGGTTTCGGAGTGAGCGTTCTGCGTACGGTGGAACGTCTGCGCGCGGTTCGTGCATCGAAGTCCCATGCCGCGCTGCTCGGCGTGAAGGCCGGGCACCCGCTGCTGCTCATCATCCGTGTCGCGCTGTCGTTCCGCGACCAGCCGGTGGAACTGCGCTATTCCTACGTCAACACCGAGGCGCACGAGTACAACGCCGAGCCGACCATCGGCGGCGAGCCAGGGTTGTCGGAAGCCTGAGAACGTGTGAAGCAATCATCCGCTCCCGTCTTGCACGCCAGGAAGCGTCCGTGCTTCGTTGCAAATGCTCGCCATGTCGGCCGATATGGCTGCGCTTTGCGCCTCGCCCGGGCGCTTCCTGGCGTGCCTTCCGGGCGCGGCCGATTGCTTCACACGTTCTGAGTCGAAACACGGAGGGCACGATCCGGCGGCCTTCCGGCGGGTGGGTGAACGTCTCGTCAGAGATTGCGCAGCACCAGCGTCGCGCCCCCGACGATCAGGATCGCCCACACGGCCTGGACGATCCGGTGCGCGGGCAGGCGATGATGCAGGTGCGTGCCCAGATACATGCCGGCGAGCGCGCAGGGCAGCATGGTCGCGATCAGCATCATCAGGCCGGGCGGCGAGAACAGGCCAGCCGCGACGAACGAGGCGAGCCGCGCCAGCGCGCTCATGAAGAGCAGCAGCGAGACTGTCGCGCGCAGCCGGCCCTTGTCCTCGATGCGCCGCGCGAGGTAGATGGTGTAGATCGGGCCGCCGGTGCCGAACAGCGCGCTGAACACGCCACCCACGGTTCCGAGCGGCGCGGCCCATCGAGGCGAGATTGCCGAGCGCCCCGGACGCGCCAGCAGGCTCCAGCCGGCAAAAGCGAGCACGAAGCCGCCGAGCAGCAGCAGCAGCGCGCGCTCCGGTGCCTTCACCAGCACGGTCACGCCGAGGGCGATGCCGGCGAGCATGAACGGCACCAGCCGCAGCAACTCGGCACGGTCGACCGACCTGCGATTGCGCACTCCGATCGCCACGCCGCCGACCAGGTCGTAGATCAGCATCATCGGCAGCGCGAGCCTCAGCGGCAGCAGATGCACCAGCATCGGCATCGCGACCATCGAGGCGCCGAAGCCGGTCAGGCCGACCACCGTGTAAGCGAAGCCGACGACGAGGGCGACCCCGGCGAGCGTCTCGATCGGCAGGTTCATCCGGCTTCCGGATCGGCGTCGATGCCGAGGCGTGCGCCGCAGGCAAGCGTTGCGGCGGCCAGGTCTTCGAGCGCGGTGCCGACCGACTTGAACACGGTGCGCTCGGTCCGGCTGCGCCTGCCCGGCGCCTCGCCGCGCGCGAGCGCGGCCAGTGTGCCGCGCACGTCGGCGCGCTCGAACACCCCACGCGACATCGGGCCGAGCAGCTCGCCGCTCTTCTGCAGCGCCTCGTCGATGTCGACGTAGAGCGCCGCGCCCGCGAAGCAGGCGTCGTCGGCCTCGCGCATCGCTGGCGTGAAGCTGCCGATCAGGTCGAGGTGGCTGCCGGCGCGCAGCCAGCGGCCGCGCACGATCGGCTCGGTGGCCAGCGTTGCGCAGCTGACGATGTCGGCTCCCGCGACCGCAGCGGCGAGGTCGGTCGCGGCAACCGCATCGAAGTCTTGCGCGCGCAATTCGGCGGCCAGCGCCTGCGCGGCCTCGGGGCGTCGCGCCCAGACGGTTACGCGCTCGATCGGGCGTACCGTGCGATAGGCCGCCGGCAGCAGCCGTGCGATTGCGCCCGCCCCGACCAGGAGCAGGTGCCGCGCATCGTCGCGCGCGAGCCAGGAGGCGGCGAGCGCCGAAGCCGCTGCGGTGCGCCGCGACGTGATCACGCTGCCGTCGAGCAGCGCCAGCGGCACGCCGGTGGCCGCGTCGAACAGCAGGTACGCCGCGTGCAGGCCCGGCAGACCGCGCGCTGCGTTTCCCGGCGCGATGTTGATCGTCTTGATGCCGTAGTGGCGCGCGGTCCACGCGGGCATGATCAGCGAAACGAGCGCGTCGCCTCCGGGCGTGACGATTTCGTGCACGTGGCGCGGCGGGACCTCGCAGCCCGCGGCGAACATTGCACGCAGCGCCGCGACCAGTCGCTCGAACGGCAGCGCCTCGCGCGTGGTCTGTGCGTCGAGGATCCTCATCGTTCGGGCCCCGCGCAGCCTTGCTGGGCGCCCGCGGTCAGCCACGGCCAGAATCCCTTCGATCCCGCGTCGATCGCCGCGCGGCCGAGCCAGAGGGCCCACTGCGCATCGCTGCCGTGCTCGGCGCGCCAGGCCCACAGCCGGCAGGTCGCGCGATGCAACGGATGCTCGCGCGTGAAGCCGATCGCACCGTGCACCTGGTGAGCGATCGGCGCACCGCGCGTGGCCGCCTCGCTGCAGCGCAGCTTGGCCACCGCGGCGTCGAAGGCGGCGCGTGAAGGGTCGCCCGCGGCGATCGACGGCGCCGAGGCGGCGGCAACCAGCGCCGCGGTACGCGCCGCGACCGCTTCGGAAGCGAGGATCGCCAGCGAATGCTGGATCGCCTGGAACCTGCCGATCGGGCGGCCGAACTGGATCCGCTCGCCCGCGTAGCGCACCGATTGCGCGAGCGCCGACTCCAGCGCGCCGGCGATCGCCGCGCTGCGCGCGAACGCGCCGAGTTGCCGCAGCGGCAGCTCCAGGCCGGGCAGCGGTTGTGCGACGCGCAGTGCGACGCGCGCATCGGCGAATACGATTCCATCGCGCGGTTCGCCGGCGAGGTTCGCGCCCGGTTTCAGTTGCACGCGTTCGTCCTGCCGCAGGTCGACCAGCAGCAACGCGCGCTCGGCCGGAATCGACACCAGCGCCCAGCGGCAGTGCCTGGCCCACGCGACGCGATCGGCGTTGCCGGCGAGCGTGGGCCGTTGCCTGGTGCCGCCCAGAGCCAGTTGCGCATCGTCTGCGTGCTCGATGAGCGTGATCGCGTCGGGCGGCGGCTGCTCGCCCGCGATCGAGAGCAGCATCGCGCCGATCATCGTCTCGGCCAGCGGCAGCGGCACCTGCCAGTACCCGATGCCGAAGAGGATGGGCCAGGCGTCGATCCATCGCGCCTCGATTCCTCCGTGCGAAGCGTGCGCGGTGGCCGCGGCGAAGCCGGCCTGGGTCACCGCCTGCCACAGCGGCTGCGGCCACTCGCCGCGTTCGACCGCCGCGTGCGCCGCATCGTCGGCACAGTCGGCGAACACGCGCTCGACGCTGTGCCCGATCTGCGCGCGGATCGCGTCTTCGGCCTCCTGCGGCGCCCCGGTGCGCGGCTGCGGCGATCGACCCGGCGCCGTCATCGCAGCCCCAGCCCGCGCGCGATGATGCCGCGCAGGATCTCCCTGGTGCCGCCGCGCAGCGAGAACGAGGGCGCGGCGCGGGTCACGTAGCCGGCCACCTGTTCCAGTGCCGAGCCCGCCGGCATCGCACCGCCGAACAGCTCGTGCGCCACGTCGGGCAGCGACTGCTCGAGCGTGGCGCCGAGATCCTTCACGATCGCCGCGGCGAGCGACGGGTCCTCGCCGCGCGCGAGCAGCCCGGCGACGCCGAGCGACATCTGGCGCAGCGTCGCGTAGTGCGCGGCCAACCGGCCGAGCGCGACCTGCGTACGCGCGTCACCGGCCGGGGCCGCGTCGAGCATCTCGAGCAGCAGGCGCATCCCGCTCAGGTAGCGCTCGGGGCCGCTGCGCTCCAGGGCGAGCTCGGCCGTCGCCTGCGCCCAGCCGTCGCCCTCGCGTCCGATCAGGCATTCGCCCGGCAGCTCGACGCGCTCGAAGCTGACCTCGTTGAAGTCGTGCTCGTCGGCCTGGTTGCGGATCGCGCGGATCTTCACGCCCGGCGTCTTCAGGTCGACCAGGAACTGCGAGAGGCCGGCGTGCCGTGCGCCGTCGGCCGGGCCGGTGCGTGCGAGCGCGATCATGTAGTGTGCGTGGTGCGCCCCGGTGGTCCAGAGTTTCGCGCCGTCGAGCACCCAGCCGTCGCCGCTGCGCGTGGCGCGCGTGCGCACCGACGCGAGGTCGGAACCGGTGTCGGACTCGCTCAGGCCGATGCAGAACCAGGTTTCGCCGCGAACGATCCCCGGCACGATCTTCGGGGCGAGCGTCTCGGGCGCGAAGCGGATCAGCAATGGCCCGCTTTGCCGATCGGCGGTCCAGTGTGCCGCGACCGGCGCGCCCGCGGCGAGCAGCTCCTCGATCACCACGTAGCGCTCGAGTTGCGAGCGCTCGTGCCCGCCGTAGCGGGCCGGCCAGGTCATGCCGATCCAGCCGCGCTCGCCGAGCCGGCGGCTGAATTCGGGATCGGCGACGCTCCAGTGATGCGCTCGCGCAACCGCCGGATGGCCGGCGAGCGCTTCGGCGAGGAATTCGCGCACCTCGAGACGCAGTTGCTCGCAGGCCTCGTCGGGTACGCAGGGCTCGATGCGCGGCACCGGCATGACGCGATTGACGCAGCTGGCGGGTCGGTGGTTGTCGGGGCGCACATTCTCTCCCGAAAAGGCGCATCGGGCTCCCACCCCGCGGGGATGCTGCCCAAATGTCTTCCCATTTTCGTCGTGGGTCCGAAGTGGGTTGACACTGCGCCGTTGCGTCGATTGAATCGTCCGGCACGGGTGTTCACGCAGGAGGGATCGCGGCATGCAGACATCGAGCGCAGCACTGGCCGAGCGCGGCGGGAATGCCGGCGCAGCCGATCCGATCGAGGCCACCGCACCGGTCGCGGCGCCAGCCCTACAGGCGCCCGGGGCGGCCGCTTCGGCGAACGGCGATGGCCCGGGAAGTTTCCGCTTCTACGACAATCGCCAGAAGTACCTGATGTTCGTGAACACCTGCACCGAGAAATGGGCGGTGGCCGAACGGGTCGAGCGCGAACTGCAGAACATCCACCCGAAGCCGCCGGCAATCCGGGTGTTCGACGCCGGGGTCGGCGACGGTACGGTGCTCACGCGCGTGTTGCGTTCGATGCACCTGCGCTATCCGACCTTGCCCTTCTACGTCGTCGCCAAGGAGATCAGCCTCGAGGACGTGCGGCTCACGCTCGAGAAGACGCCCGACCGCTTCTTCGAACACCCGTCGACGGTGCTGGTGATCACCAACCTCTACTATCGCGAGGCGCCCTGGCTGAATCCGCAGTCGGTGACTGCGGCCTCGACGCTGAACTGGCACGAGGTCGCGCTCACCGGCACCACTGCGCGCGAGTTCGAGAAGCAGATCACCGGCCTGCAGCCGCTGCTCGCCGAGAACTGGGGCACCGTGGTGAACAAGGCCACCGGCGCGCTCGGCTACGAGCGGCCGGCAGTGCTCGTGATCTATCGCGAAGACCATCGCTTCCTGCTCAACTCGGTGATCCCGCGGCGCGGCTCGACCCGCGCCGACTACGACCTGGTCATCGCCTCGCAGCCCTACCGGTTGCGCGCGTCGCTCGAATTCAAGGCCTCGCGCGTGCTCGCGCCGCTGGCGAAGGCGCTCGGCCCGGACGGGCGGTTGCTGGTCGTGCAGTCGCACGGTGGCGATCCGGGGCAGGAGATCCTGCAGGGCGTGTGGCCAGGCGAGAACCCGTTCGTCCACGACCGGCACCAGATACTGAAGGCGATACGCGAAGTGCTGGGCTCGTCGGCAAGGTCGTACAACTTCAACGCGAGCCCCGAGGAGCGCGCGCTGTTCCGGCACGAGATGCACACGATGCCGGCCGAGATCGAGGGTTCGATCGGCACCTCGACCCTGTTTGCCGCCTGGAACGCCGCGGTCTACGTGGGGCAGATCGAGGATGCCCGGCTCGAGCAGGCGCTCGCCTCGGGCCGCTATCTCGAGGTCACCCGCGAGGTCCTGCGGCGCCACGGCGGCCTGTGGTTCTGGGACGAGGCCTTCGGCATCACGCGACGCCGCAGTTTCTAGCGGGCTGCCCACCATGAACCGATCCACGCCCATCGCCTCCGACGTCGATGCTGCGGTGCGCAGGCTGCTCGCGCAGGCCTCGATCGAGATCGCCGCGCGCGACCTGGGCGACGCGGCCGGGCTGGCGAAGGCGCGCCAGGTGTTCATTCCCTGGACACCGAATCTCGATGCCTCGGCGATGATCGCCGCAACGGCGCGCGCGCGTGAACTCGGGCTGGCGCCGGTGCCGCACGTGGTGGCGCGACGCCTCGCCAGCGCGCCGGCGGCCCGGGATCTGCTGGGCGAACTGCACCGGCGCGGCGCGGAAGCGGTGCTGCTGGTGGGCGGAGACCTGCGCGAGCCTGCCGGCCCGTTCCACTCGAGCTACGAACTGCTGCGCACGGGGTTGCTGCAGGAGTGCGGCTTTGCGCAGGCGGGTGTCTGCGGGTATCCCGAGGGCCATCCGCGAATCGCCGATCCAGTGCTGCAGGAGGAACTCCAGCTCAAGCTCGCCTGGGCGCGAAGCCACGGCCTGCGGCTGTTCGTGGTGTCGCAGTTCTGCTTCGAGGGCGCGGCGATCGCGCGCTGGGCGGCCGGGCTGCGCGCGGCGGGTGTCGAGGTTGCGCTGCGCATCGGCGTGGCCGGACCGACCTCGGTCGCGCGTCTGCTCAAGCTCGGTGTGCAGTGCGGCATCGGCAACTCGCTGCGGGCGCTGAAGGGGCGGCTCGGGTCGCTCACCCGGCTCGCCGGCACCCACGATCCGGCGGAAGTCATCCGCGAGATCGCTGCCGCGCGGCTGGCACAGCCGGCGCTCGATCCGCTCTCGCTGCACCTGTTTGCGTTCGGGGGCATGACCCCGACGGCGCAATGGCTCTCCCGCAGCGCGGAGGAGCCCGCTAATATGGCGAGCGGCTGACCCGTTCACGACTCACACTCACAAGGGGACGTTCGATGGCTACCGAAGCACGCAAGTTCGCCTTTGCCACCCAGCAGTTGCACGCCGGCCAGAAATCCGATCCGGTAACCGGCAGCCGCGCGGTGCCGCTGTACCAGACCACCAGCTACCAGTTCCGCGACACCGAGCACGCGGCCAACCTGTTCGCGCTGAAGGAACTCGGCAACATCTACACGCGGCTGATGAACCCGACCACCGACGTGCTCGAGCAGCGCATCGCGGTGCTCGAAGGCGGCGTCGCGGGCCTGGCGGCCAGCTCGGGACACGCCGCGCAGGCCCAGGCGATCTTTACCCTGTGCAACACCGGCGATCACATCGTCAGCAGCAGCCGGCTCTACGGCGGCACCTACAACCAGTTCAACCACACGCTGCGCAACCTCGGCATCGAGGTCACCTTCGTCGACCCGACCGATCCGAAGAACTTCGAGCGCGCGATCCGGCCGAACACGAAGATCATCTACGGCGAATCGCTGGGCAACCCCGACATCGCGGTGTTTCCGATCGAGGAAGTGTCGGAGATGGCGAAGAAGCACAACATCGTGCTGATGGTCGACAACACTTTCGCCACGCCATACCTGTTCCGGCCGATCGAGTGGGGCGCCCACGTGGTCGTCCACAGCACGACCAAGTTCATCGGTGGCCACGGCACCAGCATCGGGGGCATGATCGTCGACGGCGGCAACTTCGACTGGACCAGCGGGCGCTTCTCCAATTTCACCACCCCCGACCCCTCGTATCACGGGCTGGTCTACGCGAGCCTGGTCGGCATGGGCCTGCCCCCGTTCGCGATCAAGGCGCGCGTGCACGTGCTGCGCGACATCGGCGCGTGCGCGTCGCCGTTCAACAGCTGGCAGACGCTCCAGGGCGTCGAGACGCTGAGCCTTCGCATGGAGCGGCACACGCAGAACGCGCAGGCGGTCGCCGAGTTCCTCGAGAAGCATCCGAAAGTGGGCTGGGTCAGCTTCCCCGGGCTGAAGAGCCACCCCGACCACGAGCGCGCGAAGCGCTACATGCCGAAGGGGCCCGGTGCGATCATGGGCTTCGGCGTCAAGGGCGGCGTGGAGGCCGGGCGCAAGTTCATCGAGAGCCTGCAGTTGTTCAGCCACCTGGCCAACGTGGGCGACGCGAAGAGCCTGGCGATCCACCCGGCCACTACCACGCACAGCCAGCTCAGCCCCGAAGAGCTGACTTCGGCGGGCGTGAGCCCGGACTTCGTCAGGCTGAGCATCGGCATCGAGGACATCGACGACATCCTCTGGGACCTGAACCAGGCGCTCGGGGCCTGAGATCCCCGGGCGGGCGCGCTGTCGCGCCCGCCCTTCGTGCCGGAGCTCCGATCGTGCCGGTCAGGATTCCGTCGACGCTTCCCGCTCGCGCCACGCTCGAGCGCGAGAACGTCTTCGTGATGGGCGAGGAACGCGCCGAGCGGCAGGACATCCGTCCGATGCGCGTGGCGATCCTCAACCTGATGCCCACCAAGATCGCCACCGAAACGCAGCTGCTGAGATTGCTCGGCAATACGCCGCTGCAGATCGACGTGACACTGCTGCACACCGCCACCCACGAGTCGAAGAACGTCGCTCCCGAGCACCTGCTCGAGCACTACACCACTTTCGAACAGGTGCGCGACGAGAAGTTCGACGGACTGGTGATCACCGGCGCACCGGTCGAGCAGATGCCGTTCGAGGAGGTCGATTACTGGTCCGAAGTCGCGGCGATCATCGACTGGGCCGACGAAGCGGTATCGTCCACGCTGAACATCTGCTGGGGCGCGCAGGCGGCGCTGTACCGGCGCTACCGCATCCCGAAGCATCCGCTGCCGCGGAAGATGTTCGGCGTGTTCGAGCATCGCACGCTCGCGCCCACCGACCGGCTGCTGCGCGGCTTCGACGACGTCTTCTTCGCGCCGCACTCGCGGCACACCGAGGTGCGCCGCGCCGACATCGAGCGGATCGACGAGGTCAGGATCCTCGCCGAATCCGACGAGGCCGGCGTCTACCTCGTGGCCTCCACCAACGGCAGGCACGTCTTCGTCACCGGCCATTCGGAGTACGACCCGCTCACGCTGAAGGCCGAATACGATCGTGACGTCTCGCGCGGGCTGCCGATCGAGGTACCGCGCAACTACTACCCCGACGACGATCCGTCGCGTCCGCCGCTGGTGCGCTGGCGCGGCCACGCGAACCTGCTGTTCGCGAACTGGCTGAACTATCACGTCTACCAGGTCACCCCTTTCCATCCCCGCGACATCCCCGCGGGCGCCATCCACACCGATTTCTGAGCAACCGTGTCGTCGAACATCCAGATCGCGCAAGCCGCGAAGATGCAGCGCATCTCGCGCATCGCCCTCGAGAAGCTCGGCATCCCCGAGGAGCACGTCGAGTCCTACGGCCACTACAAGGCGAAAATCTCGCTCGATTACCTGGCGTCGCTGCGCGACCGCCCGGACGGCAAGCTGGTGCTGGTCACGGCGATCAGTCCGACGCCGGCCGGCGAGGGCAAGACGACGACCACCGTGGGGTTGGGAGACGCGCTGAACCTGATCGAGCGCAGGGCCGTGATCTGCCTGCGTGAACCGTCGCTCGGACCGGTGTTCGGCATGAAGGGCGGTGCGGCCGGCGGGGGCCACGCGCAGGTGGTGCCGATGGAGGACATCAACCTTCACTTCACCGGCGACTTCTCGGCGATCGGCCTGGCCAACAACCTGCTGGCGGCGCTGATCGACAACCACATCGCGCACGGCAACGAGCTCGGCATCGATCCGCGCCGCATCGAGTGGCGCCGCGTCGTCGACATGAACGACCGGGCGCTGCGCGAGATCGTGGTCGGCCTCGGGGGCACCGCGAACGGCTACGCACGCGAGGACGGTTTCGAGATCGTGGTCGCTTCCGAGGTGATGGCGATCTTCTGCCTGGCGAGTTCGCTCGACGACCTGAAGGCGCGGCTTGGCGAGATCGTCGTCGCCTGGACCCGCGACGGGCGTCCGGTGCGCGCGCGCGACCTGAAGGCGCACGGTGCGATGACCGTGCTGCTCAAGGACGCGCTCAAGCCCAACCTGGTGCAGACGCTGGAGAACAACCCGGCGCTGATTCACGGCGGCCCGTTCGGCAACATCGCACACGGTTGCAACTCGGTGATCGCCACGCGCTCGGCGTTGAAGCTGGCCGACTACGTGGTTACCGAGGCCGGCTTCGGTGCCGATCTCGGCGCCGAGAAGTTTCTCGACATCAAGTGTCGCAGCAGCGGCCTGGTGCCAGATGCCGCGGTGCTCGTCGCGACGATTCGGGCGATCAAGTATCACGGTGGCGTCGAGGTCGCCGAACTGGGCCGCGAGAACATGAAGGCGCTCGCACGGGGCATGGCGAACCTCGAGCGGCACGTGGAGAACGTGCGCGAGGTCTACCGGCTGCCCTGCGTGGTCGCGATCAACCGCTTCACGTTCGACTCGGCCGACGAGATCGGGATCGTGCGCGAGCGGCTGGCCAGGCTCGGCGTCGAAGTGGTCACGGCCAGCCACTGGGCCGAAGGCGGGCGCGGCGCGGTCGATCTCGCGCGCGCCGTGGTCGCGTTGTGCGAGCGGGGGGCCAGCCCGGCCTTCGTCTACGATGACGACGACACGCTCTGGCAGAAGATCGAGAAAGTCGCGAAGCGGGTCTATCGCGCTTCCGAGGTGACCGCCGACAGCAAGGTGCGTGCGCGCATCCGCAAGCTGCAGGAAGACGGCTACGGGCGCTATCCGGTCTGCGTGGCCAAGACGCAGTATTCGTTTTCCACCGACCCGAAACTGCGCGGAGCCCCCGAGGGGCACGTGCTGAACATCCGCGAGGTGCACCTGTCGGCGGGAGCCGGCTTCGTGGTGATGGTCTGCGGTGACATCATGACGATGCCCGGGCTGCCCAGGGTGCCGTCGGCAGACGGCATCGACCTGGTCGACGGCAAGGTCGTCGGGTTGTTCTGATCCGTCAGCGCCGAGCGGGGTCGAGCGCTTCCGCGCCGCAGCGGCCTGCCGCGGCGTCGCGCAGCCACTGCGCGGAGTCGGCGAAGTTGCCGAAGGCGAACACGTGCAGCCCGGCCACGCCCAGCCCGGCGGCGCGTGGCGCGATGGCGCGTGCGAGGTCGTCGGGGTCGTGGCGCGCGAGCATGCGGGTGAGCGAGACCGGCTGCGATCCGAGCGCTTTCATCGAGGTGCCGATTCCGCAGCGCAGTGCGTAGGCGAGCAGCGTGCGCACGGTGGCCGGGCCGGCCACGCCGATGCGCACCGGGGCCGTGACTCCGCGTGCACGCAGCCGCACGAGCCAGTCGAGCACGCGCTGCGGCTCGAAGCAGAACTGCGAGACCACGAACAACTCGAGCCCGTGCGCGTCGGCGTACCGGATCTTGCGATCGAGCGCGTCGTCGAGCGCCTGCTGCGAAATGCGCCGGTGGCCCTCGGGATACGCGGCCACGCCGATGCTGCGGATTGCGCAGGCCTCGAACACGCCGGTCTCGAGAACCTGCAGGCTCGAGTCGAAGGGGCCGGCCGCAGCGTCGCTGTCGCCGGCCACCAGCAGCACACGGGTCACGCCGGCCTGGTCGCGCAAGCGTTCGAGGAAGTCGGCCACTGCGGCGGCGCTCGCGAAGCGGCGGGCGGCCAGGTGCGGGACCGGATTCAGGCCGACCTGCTGCAGCCGGGTCGCGGTGCTCAGGATGTGATGGTAAGGCGTGCCCGGCAGGAAGGTGATGTAGACGTCGCTCCCGGACGGCAGCATTCGTGCGTAGCCGCCGACATCGGCGACGTTGCGGGTGGAGGTTTCGATCGACGCGTTGCGCGCGAGCCGGACGATCGCCGCGTCTCCGGGATCCATGCCTGCGTCCTTCAGTCGCGATGCCGCGAAATGATGTACGACTCGTCCTGGAACCACAGCCCGCTGTAGCGGTGCAGTACCTCGCCGGTAATCTCGAGGTAGCGCCGGTCGCCCATCGCGCTCTCGAGCCGGGCGTCGTCGATCTGGCCGACGTAGATGGCCGCGTTCCAGGCGGCGAACAGCATCGACGTGCCGATCGACGCCGACAGTTCGGTGGGCAGCGCGTGCATGTCGAAGCGAAACAGCGAGCGCGCGTCGGAATAGGCGTTGAAGTTCAGGCCGCGTGCGGCCGCGCCGAGCGCTTCCTTCACCGCCTTGAGCATCTTGTGGCGATCGTGGATGAACGGGTTCTCGCCGGGCCACATCTTCTGCAGGATCTCGAGCCCCGGGTCGTCGCCGCGCGAGTGGATCGCCAGCAGCCGCCCGCCCGGAGCCAGGCTGCGCGCCAGCGGCGCGATCACGCGCGAGGCCTTGAAGCGCAGGTCGGCGCGCGCGCGGTACGGCTGCGACGCGATGACCAGGTCGTAGCCGGCCTCGCTGCCGCCGCGCCTGGGGATGACCGATTCGAGCAGGAAGCGGTGATCGTCGCGATACAGCACCAGGACCGTGGGTCGCGCGTACACCGGGTTGCCGGTGGCCGGGTCGATGTTCACGCGCCAGTGCTCGGCGAGGAACGGACCGAGCGCCGCGATCTGCTCCTCGAACTCGTGCGACGTGGCACCGGTGAGCGCAACCTCGTGCCAGACGAGCGTGGTGGCGGCGGCCAGCGAGGCGGGCGCGAGCGACGGCGCCTCGGTGTAGTTCATGTTGGTGAGCACGAGCACCGTGGCCGGATGCTCGAAGAACCGATCGGCCATCTTCTCGAGCGTGAGTCGCACGTGCTCGACGCTGATCTCCTTGCCGACGATGTAGAACGGCATCGTCGCAAAGCGCTTGTGCATCGCGCGCATCACGCGCACCAGCACCGTGCCGTCGCCGAAGCCCGCGTCGAAGACGCGCACCGCGGGCGGTGTCGGGTGTATGTTGGCCAGCTCCATCGCGACGCGCTGCGCCACCACCGCCTTCTCGGAGCAGGTGCTGACGAAGAGCTGGTACTTCTGCCGGTTGTCGAAGAAGCGGAAATTGCGGTCGACGTGCGCAGGCGGCTCCTGCGGGTCGACGCGGGGCAGCGGCAGCGGCGCGCCGGGCGGCGCGTCGATCAGGAAGCCCCGGCCGTTGCGCGCGCCGGCACGCGCGTCGGTGGCGATGAACCGGCGCACCCGTTCGGCGGTGGCCGTCGTGATCCGCCCGCCGTCACGCAGGCGGTTGACGAACTTGCCGTCGTTGACCGCGAATCGCCCGAACGTTGACTCGGCGACGCCTGCCCTGCGGCAGTATTCGACGATCTCGCGCAGCAGCGTGTCGGCCTCCACCTGCACACCCGTACCAGCCCGTTGCCTGTCAACGACCGATTTGAGTGGATCGGCAGTGGGCTGTCAAGGTTTTTCGGGTCCCACCAGAAAAGTGGGCAGATCGGTGGGATGATCCTGGCGATGCAGGCTGGCTCCGCGCTCGTCGACGATCGCGTCCATCGGCACATCGTGCGGCTGCGGCTCGAAGCCGGCGAGTGCCGCGGCGTGGTAGCCGACTCCGATCGCGAAGGGCCGTGGCGCGCAGGCCGCGAGGGTGCGGTCGTAATAGCCGCCGCCGTAGCCGAGGCGATAGCCGTGGCGGTCGTAGCCGACCACCGGTGCGATCACTACCTGCGGGACGAGCGTCTCGCCGTCGGCCGGTTCCGGGATGTTCCAGACACCCGGGACCAGGCGGGCGTCGGCGCGCCATTCGCGAAACGCCAGCGGTTCGCCTCGGGCGACCACGACCGGGAGCGCGCAACGCGCGCCGCGGCTGCGGATCGACCCGATCCACGCTCGCAGGTCGGGTTCGCCACGGATCGGCCAGTAGGCCGCGACGACCGATCCGCCGAGTTCGGGCAGCAGGCGGTCGAGCGCCGCGCAGATCAGTCGCGCACATTCGCGCCGCACCGCTGCGGGCATCGCCAGCCGTGCCGCGATCAACCGGCGGCGCTCGGCCTGGCGCCAGGCCACCCACGCGGGAACTGCCGCCGTTTCGTCGCTCATCGGGCCCCCGGTCTGCAGCGCACCGCGGGCCCGCGGTGCGCATCTGCCCCCTATGTTACTGTCGAAGGCTGACGAGATCCGCTGCGGCGCCGCAGCGCCGCCCCTGCCGCCTTCGCAATGACTCCAGCCGATGCCAGCTGCCTGCTCGAGCACGGTGCCGATGGCAGCGTGCTCGCGCTGGCGGGCAGCTGGCGGCTCTCGCGCCTGGCCGAGCTCGATGCGGCATTGCGCGCGCTGCCGGCGGCGGCAGGTGGCTGGCGCCGTCCGGTCGTGATCGACGGCTCGCGCCTGCACGAAATCGACACGGCAGCTGCGTTGCTGCTGTGGCGCCATCTGGCGCAGGTCGGCGTGCCGGCGCGGGAGATCGGCCTGCGCAGCTTCGGCGGCGCGCAGACCCGCATCGTGGAACTCGTGCGCCAGCGGCTGCCCGAACTGCAGCCGGCGGCCCCGCAGCAGCGCCGCGGTGCGCTGGGGCAGCTCGGCGCCTCGAGCCTGCGGCTGGCCGGACTGCTGCACGGCCACCTCGACTTCCTCGGCCGGGTGATCGTCGAGCTGGCGCGCGCGGCAGCACGGCCGGGCATCCTGCGCGGGCGCGAACTGGCTGCGCAACTGGCGCAGGTGTGCGTGAGCGCAATTCCGGTGGTCGCGCTGGTGAGCTTCCTGATCGGCCTCGTGATCGCCTATCTGCTGGGCCTGCAGGCCGAGAAGTACGGGGCCAACATTTTCGTCGTCGACGGGGTGGCGCTGGGGCTGACGCGCGAGTTCTCGCCTCTGATCGTCGCCACCATCGTCGCCGGCCGCTCGGGCGCCGCGTTCACTGCACAGCTGGGCACGATGAAGCTGACCGAGGAGATCGATGCGATCCGCACGCTCGGGCTCTCGGCCGAGCAGGTGCTGGTGGTGCCGCGCGTGCTGGCGCTGGTGCTGTCGCTGCCGCTGCTGGTGTTCGTCGGTGACCTGATGGGCGGGCTGGGCGCGATCGTCATCGCGGAGCGCATGCTGGACATCACGCCGGCCACTTTCGTCGATCGTCTGCGCGACGCGCTTGCACTGCGTCACTTCGTGATCGGGCTGGCCAAGGCGCCCGTGTTCGCGCTGTTCATCGCGGTGATCGGATGTCGCATGGGCCTGTCGGTGAGCCGCGACACCCGTTCGATCGGGATCAACACCACTTCCACCGTCGTGCAGGCGATCGTCGCCGTGATCCTGCTCGACGCGCTGTTCGCAGTGCTCCTTCAGGAGCTCGGGCTTTGAGCGGGCCGGTGATCGAGGTCGAGGCGGTGCGCACGCGCTTCGGCGTGCAGCAGGTGCACGACGGCGTCGACCTGCGGATCGCACGCGGCGAACTGGTTGCGCTCGTCGGCGGCAGCGGCAGCGGCAAGACGGTGCTCCTGCGCGAGATCATCGGGCTGCATCGACCCGATGCGGGCCGCATCCGGCTGCTGGGCGCCGACGTCTGGGCGGCGTCGGGACGTGAACTGACCGCGCTGCGGCGCCGGATCGGCGTGATGTTCCAGGACGGCGCGCTGTTCTCCTCGCTCACCGTCGCCGCGAACGTGGCCACGCCGATGCGCGAGCAGGGCGGCATTCCCGCGCACTTCGTCGGCCCGCTGGTCGACCTGCGCCTGTCGATGGCCGGTCTGGCGCCGCAGGTCGGCACGAAGCGGCCCAGCGAGCTCTCCGGAGGCATGCGCAAGCGTGCGGCGATCGCCCGCGCGCTCGCGCTCGAGCCCGAAGTGCTGTTCCTCGACGAACCGACCGCGGGGCTGGACCCGATCACCGCGCGCGCGTTCGACAGGCTGCTCGCGTCGCTGTGTCGCGACCTGGGGATCACCGTGCTGCTGGTGACGCACGACCTCGACACGCTCGTGTCGATCGCGCAACGGGTGGTGGTGCTGGGGCAGGGCCGGGTGATCGCCGACGGTACGCTCGCCCAGGTGGCCGCGAATCCAGACCCGTGGATACGCTCGTACTTCGAGAACCGTAGAATGCTCGCGGAGGGATCTTCCCATGGAGCCTGAAGCCCGGTACACGCTGGTGGGTGCGATCGTGCTGGCCCTGATCGCGGCTGTCGGCATCGCTTATGCGTGGCTCGCGCAGGGTGGCGGGGCTGCCAGCTACCGCTTCTATTCGATCCACTTCGAGAAACAGTCGCTCGACGGCCTGCAACTCGGCAGCGACGTCAACATGCGCGGCGTGAAGGTGGGCCGCGTGCAGGAGTACTCGATCTCGCACGACAACATCAACCGCGTCGAGGTCGTCGTGCGTGTCGACCGCCAGACGCCGGTCAGCCGCAATACCAAGGCGGTGATCGCCCGCAACCTGGTCACCGGGCTGGCGCGCATCGACCTGGTCACGCCCGGTACGCCCGGTCCCGAACTCGTCGAGGTGCCCGCGGGCGAGCGCTATCCGGTGGTTCCGGAGGGCACTTCCGACCTCGAGCAGATCGCCGGCGCGCTCAGCCGGCTCACGGTGACCGGCGAGGGCGCGCTCGCGAACCTCGAGCAGTTGCTGAACGCGCGGAACCGCGAGACGCTGATCGGCGCGATCGCCGCGGTGCGCGACCTCGCCAACGGGCTCGACCAGCGGCTGCAACGGCTCGACGTCGCGGCCGACGACATCCGCGCGACGGCGCTCGCGATGCAGCGCTCCAGCCGCGAGGTCGCCGCGTCGATCGGCCAGGTGGCCAGCGACGGCAGCACGCTGCTGCGCGAGATGCAGCCGCTGGGCCGGCAGACGCAGGCGACGCTCGCCGATCTCTCGGCAGCCGCGAAGGCGCTCGAGCGCGACTCCGCTGCGATCGCGCAGCGGCTCGATGCCACCGCCGATGCGGGCGCACTCGAATTGCGGGCCACCGCCCGCGAGT
Source organism: Burkholderiales bacterium (assembly GCA_003577305.1). Taxonomy (GTDB): domain Bacteria; phylum Pseudomonadota; class Gammaproteobacteria; order Burkholderiales; family Burkholderiaceae_E; genus Zeimonas. The sequence continues at coordinate 179,885 of QEVL01000002.1, read as the reverse complement.
TGCGGCACGGCGCCGAGCAGTTGGCGCGCGCGGCCGAGCAGTTTCGGGATCCGCGCGCCGCGCTGCTCGGGCCTTCGCCGGACCAGCTCGGGCCCGGGGAGAAGCTGCAATGACGGCCGCGTCGCGCAGGCGCCTGCTGCGCGCGTTCGGTGCAGCGCCGCTCACCGTGGCGCTGTCCGCCTGCATCGGACCGGGCCAGGCGCCAGTTCGCCTGCGGTATGAACTCGATGATCCGGCGCCGGTGGTCCCACGCGCGAACGCCGGTGCCGTCGCCGGGGAGGGAGCGCGCACGTTGCTGGTCGACGGCGTTGCGGCCAACGCGTTTCTCGACGGCACCACGATCGCCTACAGTCGCGCGCCCGGCGCTCGCGCCAGCTACCAGTTCGCCGGCTGGACCGAGCGGCCGGCGGCGCGCATCGCACGCCTGCTCGCACGGCGGCTCGTGGCGAGCGGCGCCTTCGCCGACGTCGCCTCCGCGACTGCACCGGTGCGTGGCGACTGGCTGCTCGAGCTGCAACTCGAGCAGCTCTACCACGACGACCTGGCACCGCCCGGCGTGGCACGCATCGAACTGGTGGCCGAACTCGTCGACCGTGCAGCACGCCGCACGATCGGCCGCCGCCGGTTCGGGCAGGTCGAGCCGCTGGCGAGCGAATCGGCCTCGCAGGCCGTCGCCGCATTCGGACGGGCGCTGGGGCGATTGCTCGACGACGTGCAGGACTGGGTGATCGCACAGGCGGGTCGACCTGCACCCTGATCCGCTCGTCCGGCGCGGTTGGCCGTCGGTCGGCGAACGCGGGAAATCCGTCACGCCGATTTGAGATCGTTCGCGCGACACGGGGAAGGCGCCGCAACCGAAGCGATCCGCGCCCCGGCTCGGCGATGCGGGGGTCTCATGAGACCGATGTTCAGGCGCGTCATGGTCGGCGCGCAGATCGCGGCCCTGTCCTGGGTGCTGGCCGCGTGCGGGGCAGGCGACGGACCAGGCGAGCCGCCCACCCTTCCGAAGGACCAGCAGCCGGCGCAGAAGGACGTGGTGCGGTTCCTGTCGCAGGCCGGCTTCGGCGGATCGCAGGCCGAGATCGACCGGACCCGGAGGATCGGTTTTTCGGCCTGGATCGGCGAGCAGTATTCGCTGCGGCAGGACCGGCACCAGACGTACGTGGATTCGCAGATCGACACCGCGAAGCTCGCGGGCCAGTCGGTGAACCAGCAGAACTGGGTCTACGAGAGCTTCTGGCGTACCGCAGTGGCCGGCGACGGCGTGTTGCGGCACCGCGTGGCGTTCGCGCTGTCGCAGATCTTCGTCGTGTCGCTGGCCGACGGCGCGGTCGGACAGTACCCGCGCGGCGTCGCGAGCTATCTCGACATGCTCGGGCGCAACGCGTTCGGCAACTTCCGCACGCTGCTGCAGGACGTGTCGCTGCACCCGATGATGGGCCTGTACCTCTCGCACCTGCGCAACCAGAAGGAAGATCCGTCGCGCGGCCGGGTGCCCGACGAGAACTACGCACGCGAGGTGATGCAGCTGTTCACGATCGGCCTGTACGAACTGAACCCGGACGGCACGGTGAGGCTGGACAGCCGCAACGAACCGATCGAGACCTACACCAACGAGGACGTGAGCGGGCTGGCGAAGGTCTTCACCGGCTGGAGCTGGGCTGGCCCCGACAAGTCGGACAAGCGCTTCTTCGGCGGCGACGCCTGGGCCGAGCGCGATGTGCAGCCGATGCAGCCGTACCCGAAGTTCCACTCCACTTCCGAGAAGCGGTTCCTGGGCACCGTGGTGCCGGCGCAGGCGAGCGCCGATCCGGAGGCCAGCCTGCGGATCGCGCTCGATCGTCTGTTCGCGCACCCGAACGTCGGCCCGTTCATCGGCAAGCAACTGATCCAGCGGATGGTGACCAGCAACCCGTCGCCCGGATACGTCGCACGCGTCGCGTCGGCCTTCGACGACAACGGTTCGGGCGTGCGCGGCGACATGAAGGCGGTGATCCGGGCGGTGCTGCTCGATCCCGAGGCGCGCAGCCCGGTTCCGGGCGCGACCGACTACGGCAAGCTGCGCGAGCCGGTGCTGCGCATTGCGCACTGGATGCGTGCGTTCGGCGCGCGCTCGGCCTCCGGCCGTTTCCTGATCGGCAACACCGATAACCCGAGCACGAGCCTCGGCCAGACTCCGATGCGCTCGCCGTCGGTATTCAACTTCTATCGGCCCGGCTACGTGCCGCCGAACACCGACATCGCGGCTGCGGGGATGGTCGCGCCGGAGATGCAGATCACGCACGAGTTGTCGGTCGCCGGCTATCTGAACACGCTGCGCAACGTGATCTCGGGCGGCATCGGCAGCGGCAGTCCGCGCGACGTGCAGCCCGACTATGCCGAGATGGTCGGCCTGGCCGAGCGGCCCGACGCGCTGGTCGAACGCATCGGCGCAATGCTGATCGCCGGCGAGATGTCGCCCGAGTTGCGGGCCCAGGTCATCGACGCGGTCGGCTCGGTCGCCGTGTCCGGCACGAACGCGCAGTCGGCCGCGACTGCGCGGCTGAACCGCGTGAAGCTGGCGATCTTCCTGGTCATGGCCTCGCCGGACTACCTCGTGCAGAAGTGAGCGGGTAAACCATCATGAAGCGAATCGATGCCTCGAGGCGCGAATTCCTGCGCACCTCGTCCCTGCTGTCGGTGCTCGGCCCGGCCGGCGTGCCCTTTGCGATGAACCTCGCGACGATCGGCGCGGCTGCCGCACAGGCCGCCGACGACTATCGCGCGCTCGTCTGCGTCTTCCTCTTCGGCGGCAACGATCACCACAACACGGTGATCGCCACCGATGCCGCGTCGTGGAGCGAGTACCAGCGGCTGCGGGCGACTCCGCCCGATCCGATCGCACTGCCCGCGCCCGGCGCCAGTGGCGGCGTGCTGCCGATCGAGCCCGTCACGCCGCAGGCGGGGCGCTCGTTTGCGCTGCACCCGAACCTGGGGTCCCTGAAGAACCTGTTCGAGGCCGGGCGCGCGGCGATCGTGGCCAACGTCGGGCCGCTGATCGCGCCGATGACCAGGGCGCAGTACAACAACGGCAGCGTTCCGCGCCCGCCGAAGCTGTTCTCGCACAACGACCAGCAGTCGACCTGGCAGGCGTACGCTCCGGAGGGCGCCCGCAACGGCTGGGGTGGCCGGATGGGCGACCTGCTGGCGAGCCGCAATGCCGCGTCGACGTTCACCTGCATGTCGACGTCGGGCAACGCAGTCTGGCTGGCCGGCCAGTCGACGCTCCAGTACCAGGTCGGCCCGAGCGGCGGGATCCCGATCGCCGGGCTGAAAGGCTCGCAGTTCGGTTCGCCGAGCGCGGCCAGCATCCTGCGCTCGATCGTCACCGCCGACCGCGCCCACCTGCTCGAGCGCGAACTGAACCGGATCACTTCGCGCTCGATCGATGCGCAGGCCGCGCTGAACGCCGCGATGCTGCCGGCCGACGCAGTGGAGGCGGTGCCGCTGGTGCCGGGCACGACGCAGGCGAATGCGCTGGCCTCGCAGTTGCAGACCGTGGCGCGCGTGATCGGCGGGCGCAGCGCACTCGGTGCCCGGCGCCAGGTGTTCTTCGTGAGCATCGGGGGCTTCGACACGCACGACGCCCAGCGCGTGAACCAGGGCAACCTGATGACGCGGCTTGGACAGGCGCTGGAGTACTTCGACCGCCTGCTGGCGGGCCCATCGGTGAATGCCCTGAACGAGGTGACGCTGTTCACCGCGTCGGACTTCGGCCGGACGTTGACCAGCAACGGGGACGGCACCGACCACGGTTGGGGCGCGCACCACTTCGTGACCGGCGGCGCGGTGCGCGGCAAGGACGTCTACGGGCGCTTCCCGGTCATCGGCGTGAATACCGACGACGACGTGGGTCAGGGCCGCCTGCTTCCCGCCGTCTCGGTCGATCAGTACGCCGCAACGCTGGCGCGCTGGTTCGGACTGACCGCGTCGCAGGTCGACGAAGTGTTCCCGAACCTGCGCAACTTCCCGATGGCCGATCTCGGGTTCATGGCCTGAACGCGCGGGCGCCCGCAGCGGCGAGGCGCTCCGCGTCAGTGCGAGCGCGAGAGCACTGCGCTCACCGTCCAGCTGATCAGGCTGTAGACGATCGCGCCGAGCACTGCCCAGCCGAAGCTGCGCACCTCGAAGCCTTCGAGGAAGCGCGCCGCGAGCCAGAACAGGAACCCGTTGATCACGAAAGTGAACAGCCCGAGGGTGAGCAGGTTCACCGGCAGCGTGAGAACCAGCAACACCGGGCGGATCACCGTGTTGAGCAGCCCGAGCACCAGCACCGCGACCAGTGCCGTGCCTAAGCCGGCCACTTTCACCGCCGGCATGAGCCATGCGAGCAGCAGGAGGCTCGCGGCGTTGATGGCCCATCCGATGATCAGCGACATGGTGCGCTCCTCTTCAGTGGACGGCGCTCTACTTCACCAGCAGCACCGGGACCGTGGAGATCTCGGCCACGCGCCTGGCAACCGAGCCGATCAGAAGGTCCTTCACTGCGCTGCGGCCCTTGGAACCGAGCACCAGCAGGTCGAACCGGCCGCGCTCGGCCGCTGCCGCAATCTCGGTGGCAACGTGGCCGGTGCGGATGATCATGTCGTGCGGGATCTCGGCCTTGTCGAGGTACTTGCGCGCGTCGGCGAGATCCTGCTCGGCGAGCTCGCGAAGGTAGTCGTTCACCGCTTCCTTGCCGACGAAACGGCGCGCATGCCTGAGCGCGACGTCGTCGTGCACGCTGATCAGGGTGATCGAGCCGCCCTCGGCTGTGCGCGCGAGCAGCCGGGCTGCGTACTTCACCGCGTTCAGCGCGTTCTTCGATCCGTCGGTGGCCACGAGCAGCTTCATCGTCATCCGGGTTCTCCGTCTTCGGCAGGGCACAGGCCGTCCCGGCGAGGGGCGAGCCGGCGCCCGTTCGCGAGGATGAGTCGGTTGGAATTCACGACGCCATTCTACTGGCGCCGTCGTGGCCGGTCAGGCCTGCGCGGCCTGGGGGATCAGCTTCTGCAGTTCGCCCGACTGGTACATCTCGAACATGATGTCGGAGCCGCCGACGAACTCGCCGCCGATGTAGAGCTGCGGGATCGTCGGCCAGTTCGCGTATTCCTTGATCGCCTGGCGGACCTCGTCGTCATCGAGCACGTTGACCGTGACGAGGTTCTTCACGCCACAAGACTTCAGGATCTGGATCGCGCGGCCCGAGAAGCCGCATTGGGGGAACTCCGCCGTGCCTTTCATGAACAGCACGATGGGGTTTTCGCTGACGGTCTTCTGGATGAATGCCTTTGCGTCCATTGAATGCCTCGGGGAGAACGACTGCGCCGCGATGCGGCGGAAGAACGATTCTAGGAACGAGCCGGACCCAGCGTCAAACCGGGGTTATTCGGGACGGCGCCCCAGCGTCACGCGGGGCAGGCCTGCGGCGTCGGGCAGCGTGGCGATCGCCGTGAAGCCGGCGCCGGCCAGCAGCGCCCGCACCGCCACGTCCTGGTCGTAGCCGTGCTCGAGCAGCAGCCACCCTCCGGGTTGCAGCCGGGCGCTGGCTCCCGCAACGATCTCGCGCAGCGCCGCCAGCCCGTCGGGCCCTGCCGCGAGTGCCTGCGATGGCTCGAAGCGCACGTCACCCTGCGACAGGTGCGGATCGCCGGCCGGCACGTAGGGCGGATTCGACACGACGAGGTCGAACGTTTCGCCCGGATCGATCGCCTCCCACCAGTTGCCGGCGAGCAGCCGCAACCGGCTGCTCGCCAGTGCCTGGGCGGCCAGGCACCGTGCGTTGCCGATGGCCACCTCCAGCGCCTGCAACGAGGCGTCGGTGCCGAGCACGCGCAGGTCGTCGCGCTCGCATGCCAGGCTGACCGCGATCGCACCGCTGCCGGTGCCCAGGTCGACGATCCGGGCGCCGTGCGGCGCGCGTTCGAGCGCGGCCCGCACCAGCAGTTCCGTTTCGGGCCGCGGAATCAGCACCGCCGGCGACACTTCGAAGTCGCGGCCGAGGAACTCGCGCGTGCCGGTGAGATAGGCGATCGGCTCGCCGTCGCGGCGCCGTTGCGCGAGCTCGGCGAAGGCGGCGGCCGCACGCGCCTCGGCAGGCTCGTCGCCGTGCGCGATCAGCCACTCGCGCCTGCGCCCGCTTGCGTGTGCGAGCAGCACCCGGGCCTCGAGCCGCGGCAGGCCGCTCGCGAGAACCAGATGCTCCCGGCTCGGCGCGTCGGCAGCGGCCGGCGTTGCGGCCGCAGCGCTCCCGGCCGGAGCGGGCGCACCGGCGTGCGGTGCCGGCGCGGCGTCATGCCGGCTCACTGGACCCCCTCGCCGAGCTCGGCAACCAGGCGCGCCTGGTGCTCGGCCGACAGCGCGGCGATCATCTCGTCGAGGTCTCCGTCCATGACCTGCTGCAGCTTGTACAGCGTGAGGTTGATGCGGTGGTCGGTGACCCGGCCCTGCGGGAAGTTGTAGGTGCGGATGCGCTCCGAGCGGTCGCCCGAGCCGATCAGCGACTTGCGCTGTGCAGCCTCGCGGGCCTGCGCCTCGCGCATCCGGTGGTCCTTCAGTCGCGTGGCGAGCACCTGCATCGCACGATCGCGGTTGCGGTGCTGTGAGCGATCGTCCTGGCATTCGGCCACCATGCCGGTGGGCAGGTGGGTGATGCGTACCGCCGATTCGGTCCGGTTCACGTGCTGTCCGCCGGCGCCCGAGGCGCGGAACACGTCGATGCGGATCTCGTCGGGGTCGATGTCGATCTCGCCCACTTCCTCGGCCTCGGGCATCACCGCGACCGTGCAGGCGGAGGTGTGGATGCGCCCCTGCGCTTCGGTCTCGGGCACGCGCTGCACCCGGTGTCCGCCGGACTCGAACTTCAGCTGCGACCAGGCGCCGTCGCCGTCGATGCGCACGATCACTTCCTTGTAGCCGCCGAGCTCGGATTCGCTGGACGAGACGATCTCGGTGCGCCAGCCGCGGCGCTCGGCGAAGCGCAGGTACATGCGCAGCAGCGCGCCGGCGAACAGCGCCGACTCGTCGCCGCCGGTGCCGGCGCGGATCTCGAGCAGCACGCTGCGCTCGTCGTTCGGGTCTTTGGGCAGCAGCAGCCGCTGCAGCAGCGCCTCCTGTTCGGCGGCGCGCGCGGCCGCCGCGCTCGCCTCCTCGTCGGCGAACTCGCGCATGGCAGGCTCCGAGCGCATCTGCTCGGCGGTGCGCAGGTCGGCAATGGCGCGCTTCCAGGCCTCGTAGCAGTCGACCACCTGCGCGAGTTCGGCATGCTCGCGGCTGGCGCGGCGAAACGCGTCGAGGTCGCGTGCGGCATCCTCGCCGGAGAGCAGCAGGTTCACTTCGGCCAGGCGGCGTTCGAGCTGTTCGAGCCTGGCCTGCATCGAGGCCTTCATGCCCGAGCCCTAACCGCCAGCGGCGTGTGCGTCGTCGTCGCTGCCGGGCGCGTCGGGCGCAGCCGGGGCGAAGCGGTCGGGAAGGAGCTGGTCGAGGATCGGCAGCAGGTGCTCGCGCTGCGCATCCGGGCCGTGCAGCAGCGATGTGGGTCCGTGCAGGAACTTCGCGGTGAGTCCGTGCGCCAGCAGTTCGACGACGCGCTCGGGCGCCTCGCCGCGGGCCAGCGCGCGCCGCGCGCGCTCGATCTCGGCGCGGCGGATCGCGTCACCGCGCGCGTGCAGCGAGCGGATCGCGGGCACCGCCCGGCGCGTCGACATCCACTGCATGAACGCGTCGACGCGGGTCTCGATGATCGCCTCTGCCTGCGCCACGGCGGCGCGCCGGTTCTCGTGGCCGGCCGCGACCTGTCGGCCGAGGTCGTCGACCGTGTAGAGGAAGACGTCGTCGAGGCGGGCGACTTCGGCTTCGATGTCGCGCGGCACGGCGAGGTCGACCATGAACATCGGCTTGCGCCGCCGGGCGCGCGTGGCGCGCTCGACCATGCCCAGCCCGATGATCGGCAGCGAACTCGCCGTACAGGAGATGACGATGTCGAATTCGTCGAGCCGTTCGGGCAGCTCGGCCAGCCGCAGCGTGTGCGCGCCGAGCCGCTGCGCGAGCCGGCTCGCGCGGTCGATCGTGCGGTTGGCCACGACCATGGACTTGGGATGCTGGGCGGCGAAGTGCGTGGCCGCCAGCTCGATCATTTCGCCGGCGCCAACGAACAGCACGCGGGTGTCGCGCAGGTCTTCGAAGATGCGCCGCGCGAGCCGTACCGCGGCAGCGGCCATCGACACCGAGTGCGCGCCGATCTCGGTGGTGCTGCGCACCTCCTTGGCGACCGCGAACGAGCGCTGGAACAGCTGGTGAAGGTGCGAGCCCAGTGCGCCAGCCTCGTGCGCGACCCTCGCGGCCTGCTTCATCTGGCCGAGGATCTGCGGCTCGCCGAGCACCATCGAATCGAGCCCGGCCGCGACGCGGAACGCGTGGCGCACCGCTTCGCCGTTGGGCAGCGCATACAGGTGCGACAGCAGCGCCGCCTCGTCGACCCGCTGGCGGTGATCGAGCCAGCCCGCGATCGCCATTCTGGTCTCGTGCGGCTGCTGCGTCGCGCAGTAGATCTCGGTGCGGTTGCAGGTGGAGAGGATCGCCGACTCGCGGGCCACCGGATGCAGCCGCTCGCGCAGGTCGGCGAGCGCCGCCCTCAGCGTCTCGCCCGGGAACGACACGCGCTCGCGCAGCGCAAGCGGCGCGGTCTGGTGGTTCAGGCCGAGTGTGAGAAGCTGCATAACACTTTGAATATTATCGGATTCAGGCGCTGCTGGGGTGATTCCGATCAGCTCGCGTGCGCGCCCAGGAACAGCCGGTAGGCGGGGTGCTGGCTTTCGTCGCGATGCGGGTAGCCGAGGGTGGCGAGGAACTCGCGGAACTGCTTCTTTTCGCCGGCCGGCACCTGGATTCCGACCAGGATGCGGCCGTAGTCGGCGCCGTGGTTGCGATAGTGGAACAGCGAGATGTTCCAGTTCGGGCTCATGCTCGACAGGAAGCGGATCAGGGCACCGGGCCGCTCGGGAAACACGAAGCTGTAGAGCAGCTCGTTCTTCGCCAGCGGCGAGTTGCCGCCCACCATGTGGCGCAGGTGCAGCTTGCCGAGTTCGTCGTCGGTGAGGTCGAGCGCGGGAAAGCCGGCCGCCTCGAAGCCGGCGGCGATCTGCGCGGCCTCGCCCGAATGCGAGGTCTGGATGCCCACGAATACGTGCGCCTGTCGCGGATCGGCGATCCGGTAGTTGAATTCGGTCACGTTGCGCGGACCCACCGTCTCGCAGAAGCGGCGGAAGCTGCCGCGCTCTTCCGGGATCGTCACCGCGAACACCGCCTCGCGCCGCTCGCCGATCTCGGCGCGCTCGGAGACGAAGCGCAGCCGGTCGAAGTTCATGTTCGCACCGCTGGCCACCGCGACCAGCGTCTCGTCGTGCAGCTTCTCGCGCTCGACCCAGGCCTTCAGCCCGGCGACCGACAGCGCCCCGGCAGGCTCGAGGATCGAGCGGGTGTCCTGGAAGACGTCCTTGATCGCGGCGCAGATCGCGTCGGTGTCCACCACCACGATGTCGTCGAGCAGGGCGCGGCAGAGCCGGAAAGTCTCCTCGCCGACCTTCTTCACGGCGGTGCCGTCCGAGAACAGGCCGACGTCGTGCAGCTCGACGCGCCGGCCCGCCCGGATCGAGCGCGCCATCGTGTCGGAATCGACGGTCTGCACGCCGATCACGCGGACCTCGGGCCGCACCTGCTTGACGTAGGCGGCCACGCCCGCGGCCAGCCCGCCGCCGCCGATCGGCACGAAGATCGCATGCAGCGGGCCATGGTGCTGGCGCATGATCTCCATCCCGACCGTGCCCTGGCCGGCAATCACGTCGGGGTCGTCGAACGGGTGCACGAAAGTGAGCCCCTCGCGCTGCTGCTGCGCCGTTGCCGCCGCCGCTGCGTCGCTGTACGAGTCACCGGTGAGCACCACCTCGCCGCCCAGCGCCCTGACCGCGTCGATCTTGACCTGCGGCGTGGTGACCGGCATCACGATCACCGCACGGCAGCCGAGTCGGCGCGCCGCCAGCGCGACGCCCTGCGCGTGGTTGCCCGCCGAGGCGGCGATCACGCCGCGCGCCAGCTGCACCGCCGACAGCCGCGCCATGTGGTTGTACGCTCCGCGCAGCTTGAACGAGAACACCGGCTGCATGTCCTCCCGCTTGAGCAGCACGCGGTTGGACAGTCTGGTCGACAGGGTATCCGCTGCGTCGAGCGGCGTTTCTTCGGCGACGTCGTAGACCTTCGCCGTGAGGATGCGCTTGAGGTAGTCGATGGACATGAAGCCGCAGATTCTACCGCTCCGCGACGGGGTGGCGCCTGCGCGGAGGGCTGCGGCCGCGGTCGCTGATAGACTGCCTCGCCCATGGAAGTCCTTCTCCGGACCCTGCTCGACTGGTTCGCGCTGCCCGAGAACGGCCTGTCGACCATTTTCACGGTGTCCTTCGTCTCGGCGACGCTGTTGCCGGTGGGCTCCGAACCGGCCGTCTTCGGTTTCGTCAAGCTCAACCCGGAGCAGTTCTGGCTGGCGATCCTGGTGGCCACCGCCGGCAACACGCTGGGCGGCGTGGTCGACTACTGGATGGGGCTGGGTGCGCACGAAGCGCTGGCGCGCGGCAGGCGCACCGTCCACCTGAGGTGGCTCGAGCGCCTGGGCCCGAAGGCCCTGTTCTTCACCTGGCTGCCCGTGGTCGGCGATCCGCTGTGCGCGCTTGCCGGCTGGCTGAGGCTGCCTTTCTGGCCGAGCGCGGGCTGGATGGCGCTCGGCAAGGGCTTGCGCTATGTGTTGATGACGGCCGCGCTGATGGGCGTGCCCAATGCCTGGTGGCACGCGCTGCTCGGGCCGTTCTCGGGCGGCTGATCCGCCGATGCAGCGCCCGCCGGCCGGCACGATCCCGGTCGGATAAAATCGCAGGTTCGATGAACGCTCCCCCTACCGACACGGTCGCCGGTCCGCGCTCCGAACCGCCGCGCGCCGCCGACGAACCGGCCACCGATGCGGTGCGCCTGCGCGAGATCCCCTACAACTACACCTCGTTCTCCGATCGCGAGATCGTGATCCGCCTGCTCGGGGCCGAGGGCTGGGCGATTGTCCAGGAACTGCGTGCCGAGCGGCGCACCGGGCGCTCCGCACGCATGCTCTACGAAGTGCTCGGAGACCTCTGGGTCGTGCGGCGCAATCCGTACCTGCAGGACGACCTGCTCGACAGCCCGAAGCGCCAGCGCCTGCTGGTGCAGGACATGCATCACCGGCTGGGCGAGATCGAGAAACGGCGTGCGCTCGATCTGAGCGAGCACGACGACCAGGCCGCCAGCGAGCGCAGCGCACGGGTGAGCCGGTTGCTGGCGCTGGCGCGCGCAGCGGTCGCCAGGTTCGAGGGCGAGTGCGCGCGCACCGCGACCTTGCGCGCGCGCGCAATGCGCCGGCTCTCGCGGCACACGGCGCGCGACAACGTCCGCTTCGACGCGATGAGCCGCGTCTCGCACGTCACCGACGCGACCGACTGGCGCGTCGAATACCCGTTCGTGGTGCTCGCGCCCGACAGCGAAGCCGAGGTCGCCGCACTGGTGACTGCCTGCATCGAACTGGGCCTGACGATCATTCCACGCGGCGGCGGCACCGGCTACACCGGCGGCGCGATTCCGCTCACGCCGATGTCGGCGGTGATCAACACCGAGAAGCTCGAGAGGCTGGGCGAAGTCGAGCGTGTCCGGCTGCCAGGCCTCGATCGCGAGGTGCCGACCGTCTTTTCGCAGGCGGGCGTGGTCACCCGGCGCATCACCGAGGCTGCCGAGCGTGCCGGCCTGGTGTTCGCGGTCGACCCCACTTCGCTCGACGCCTCGTGCGTCGGCGGCAACGTCGCGATGAACGCCGGCGGCAAGAAAGCGGTGCTCTGGGGCACTGCGCTCGACAACCTCGCCTGGTGGCGGATGGTCGACCCCGACGGCAACTGGCTCGAGGTCACACGCGTCGGCCACAACCTGGGCAAGATCCACGAAGCGCCCAGTGCGTCGTTCGAGCTGAAGTGGTACGCGCCGGCGCAGTTCGGCCCGGACGGCGCGATGCGCGGCGAACCGATCCGCAGCGAGCGTCTCGACATCGAAGGGCGGCGCTTTCGCAAGCCCGGGCTGGGCAAGGACGTCACCGACAAGTTCCTCGCCGGATTGCCCGGCGTGCAGAAGGAGGGCTGCGACGGCCTGATCACCTCGGCGCGCTGGGTGCTGCACCGCATGCCGCAGTGCATCCGCACCGTCTGCCTCGAGTTTTTCGGCCAGCCCCGCGACGCGGTGCCGTCGATCGTCGAAATCAAGAATTACCTCGACACGCGCCCGCACGGCGCGATCCTCGCGGGCCTCGAACACCTCGACGAGCGCTATCTGCGCGCGGTGGGCTACACCACGAAGTCGCGCCGCGGCGGCCTGCCGAAGATGGTGCTGATCGGCGACATCGTCGGCGACGACGACGATGCGGTCGCGCGCGCCGCCTCCGAGGTGGTGCGGATGGCGAACCGGCGCGCCGGCGAAGGCTTCGTCGCCGTGTCGGCGCAGGCGCGCAAGGCGTTCTGGGCCGACCGCGCGCGCACCGCGGCGATCGCGCGCCACACCAACGCATTCAAGATCAACGAGGACGTGGTCATTCCGCTCGCGCGCATGGGCGAGTACACCGACGGTGTCGAGCGCATCAACATCGAGCTGTCGACGAAGAACAAGCTGGCGACGCTCGACGCGCTCGAGCGCCTGCTCGCCGACGAGGCGCAGCTGCCGCGGCCGGTTGCCGGCCGCGACGATGCGGCCGAACGCGAGATGTCGGCCGCGCGGCGCGCGCAGGCGCTCGGGCTCATCCGGGCGGCGCGCCGGCGCTGGAGCTTCCTGCTCGGGCACATCGACGAGCCGCTCGCGCCGTTGCGCGACGCGCTCGCCGGACTGGGCCTGGCGCACCTGCGCGAGCGGCTCGACGAGCGCCTCGCGAACGAGCCCGACGCCACGCTGTTCCGCGTGCTGCAGGACCGCACGATCCGCGTGTCGTTCAAGACCGAGGTTCGCGCGAGGCTCGACGACATCTTCTCGGGGCTGGCGTTCGCGCCGCTGCTGCAGGCGCTCGACGCGGTCCACCGCAAGCTGCTGCGCGGCCGGGTCTTCGTCGCGCTGCACATGCACGCCGGCGACGGCAACGTGCACACCAACATCCCGGTGAACTCCGACGACTACGCGATGCTCAAGGAGGCCGAGGCGGCGGTGGCGCGCATCATGGCGCTGGCGCGCTCGCTCGACGGGGTGATCTCCGGCGAGCACGGCATCGGCATCACCAAGCTCGAATTCCTCGGCGACGAGGAGATAGCCGACTTCCGCGCCTACAAGCAGCGCGTCGATCCCGAAGGCCGCTTCAACCGCGGCAAGCTGCTCGACGATCCGGCCCTGCCGGGCGACCTGCGCAACGCCTACACGCCGAGCTTCGGCCTGATGGGCGCCGAGTCGCTGATCCTGCAGCAGTCCGACATCGGCTCGATCGCCGACTCGGTGCGCAACTGCCTGCGCTGCGGCAAGTGCAAGCCCGTGTGCGCCACGCACGTGCCGCGCGCGAACCTGCTCTATTCGCCGCGCAACAAGATCCTCGCCACCTCCCTGCTGGTCGAGGCCTTCCTGTACGAGGAGCAGACGCGGCGCGGCGTGTCGATCCGCCACTGGGACGAATTCTCCGACGTCGCCGACCACTGCACCGTCTGCCACAAGTGCCTGGCGCCGTGTCCGGTGGACATCGACTTCGGCGACGTGTCGATGAACATGCGCAACCTGCTGCGCAAGATGGGCAGGAAGAAGTTCAATCCGGGCAACGCGGCCGCGATGTTCTTCCTGAATGCCACCGACCCGGACACGATCCGCGCCACGCGCGCGGCGATGGTCGGCATCGGCTATCGGGCGCAGCGGCTGGCCGCCGACCTGTTCCGGCGCCCGGCGAGGGAGCAGACGCGCAGGCCGCCGGCCACGGTGGGGCGAGCCCCGCTGAAAGAGCAGGTGATCCACTTCGTCAACAAGAAAATGCCGGGCAACCTGCCGAAGAAGACCGCGCGCGCACTGCTCGACGTCGAAGACGCGCGCTACGTGCCGATCATCCGCGACCCGCAGGCGACCACGGTCGACACCGAGGCAGTGTTCTATTTCCCCGGATGCGGCTCCGAGCGCCTGTTCTCGCAGGTGGGACTGGCCACGCAGGCGATGCTCTGGCACGTGGGCGTGCAGACGGTGCTGCCGCCGGGCTATCTGTGCTGCGGCTATCCGCAGCGCGGCTCGGGCCAGTACGACCGGGCGGAAAAGATCATCACCGACAACCGGGTGCTGCTGCACCGCGTCGCCACCACGCTGAACTACCTCGACATCCGCACGGTGGTCGTGAGCTGCGGCACCTGCTACGACCAGTTGCAGGACTACCGCTTCGACAGGATCTTCCCGGGCTGCCGCATGGTCGACATCCACGAGTTCCTGATGGAGAAGGGCGTGCGCCTCGACGGCGTCACCGGTGCGCGCTACATGTACCACGATCCCTGCCACAGCCCGATCAAGCAATACGCGCCGCTGAAGGTGGTCAATGCGCTGATCAACGATTCGCTGAACGGACGCATCGGGAAGAACGACCGCTGCTGCGGCGAGTCGGGCACGCTCGCGGTGTCGCGCCCCGACATCAGCACGCAGGTGCGCTTCCGCAAGGAAGAGGAAATGCGCCGCGACGCCCAGGCGCTGCGCGAGCTGCCGGTGGCGGGGGCCGACGGTGCGGCCGGCGAGCGTTTCGCCGGTCCGATCAAGGTGCTCACCTCGTGCCCGTCGTGCCTGCAGGGCATGGTGCGCTTCGAGGAGGACGCCGGGGTCGAGGCCGACTACGTCGTCGTCGAGCTGGCGCGGCACATCCTCGGCGAAGACTGGCTGCAGGCCTACGTGCGCCGCGCCAACGACGGCGGCATCGAGCGCGTGCTCGTCTGAATGGCCGCTGGCGCCACGCCCGACCGAAGCTGCGCACTGTGCGCGGGCGAGGGCGGCACGCTGCTCGCGCGGGCGCGCAACTGGCGTGTCGTGCTGGCCGACGAGCCCGACTATCCGGCCTTCACGCGCGTGATCTGGAATGCGCACGTCGCCGAGATGAGCGAGCTCGGCGCGGCCGATCGCGCCGAACTGATGCACGTGGTGCTCACGGTCGAAGAAACGCAGCGTGCAGTGCTCGTGCCGGACAAGGTCAATCTCGCCAGCTTCGGCAACGTCGTGCCGCACCTGCACTGGCACGTGGTTGCGCGCTGGCGCGACGACCGGCACTTCCCCGAACCGGTCTGGGGGCGCGCGGCCGTGGGGCGCGACGCCGCGGTCGAGGCGCGGCGCAACCGGGTTGCCGCGCGCCTGCCCTCCTATCTCGACGCTCTCAGGCGCAGGCTGCCCGCGGGGGCCTGAAGCACGCCGTCGTTCGACCGCCCGTCGGCCTGCGCTCGCCGCCCATCAGGCGTCGGCGGGCAGTGTGCGGCAATGCCGTTGCGCGCGGCTCGGGCCGGCGCACACTTGGCTCACATGCGGCGACGAGCCTGGAACGATCACGAAGACTGCCCATGACCCAAGGTCCGGAATCCGATCCTGTGCGCGTGCGTGACGCCGTGTCGTGCAGGCAATGGCTCGACGCACTGCCCACGCAGGCCCAGCAGCGCCTGTCGGCGATCGACGCGCTGCTCGCGCGATTGGCGCGGCCGGGCCCGGCCCCCGATTCCCTGTTCGAGATCCTCGAGCAGGTTCGCATCGACCAGATTCGTGCCATCGAGCGCTGCGTGGCACCGCTCGCCGGGCTCGCGTTGCCTTTTCCCGAGGCGGACTGGCAGCGCCTCGGAAGTGCGCTCGC
The DNA here is from genome assembly GCA_003577305.1 of Burkholderiales bacterium. Taxonomy (GTDB): domain Bacteria; phylum Pseudomonadota; class Gammaproteobacteria; order Burkholderiales; family Burkholderiaceae_E; genus Zeimonas. The sequence continues at coordinate 163,993 of QEVL01000002.1, read as the reverse complement.
CAGCCTGCGCGCCAGCCGCGACCTCTTCAAACGCGCGTACTCGCTGATGCTCGGCGTCCACGGCGACGACACCCGCTCGATCATTCCAGGGGCCACGAATGCGCTGCGCGTCGTGATGCCGCTGGCTCGCGCGCTCGACGCGCAGGCGCGCATCGTGTCGCTGCTGCTGCGTCATCGGGTCGCACCGCTGGCTGCCGACTGGGACGCGCTTTGCGTTCTTGCCCGCCACATGCGGCGCAGCACGTTCCAGGACGAGACGCTGATCGACGAGCTGCCGCTGGTCAAGCCGACGACTGCGCGCGCGCTGTTCGTCTATCCGCTGCTGTTGCAGGCTGCGGCGCTGCCGTCGCGTGCCGGCGCGGAGGCGGGCGTCGCCGATCGGCTCGCAGCGCGGCTGGCAGCGAAAGTCGGCTACCGCATCGACGACGGTGCGCCGCAACCCAACCCGTACGGCCCGACCCTCGCGCTCAGCGCCGACCACGCGGTGCGTCTCGACGCCCACAGGCTGCCGGCCAGCATCGCCCGTCGTCGCCAGCAGTGGCTCGCTTCGACCGGCGAGGCGCCGTCGCGCCAGTTGCTGCCGTTGACCGGCAGCGCCACCCTTGCGCTGCTCGCCGATCTCGAGCGGCGCTGGACGCAGGTCTCGCTGCTCACCGTGTCGGGCGCCGGCGGTGAAGCCGGCAGCAATGGCGCCGACGTTCCGCGCAACGCCCGGTTGCGCTTCGGCCTGCCGCGGATCCACGCGGCCGACATGCAGCCGGTGCTCGAGGCCCGCGCTGCGCAGGCGGCCGATGCGCCGTACGAATACAGCGGCCGGTGGGAGCAGAACACGATCATGCGCGTGGCGCTCGGCAGCGATGTCGACCGGCGCGATCCGGTGACGCTGGTGATGGCCGAGGGCGAGGCGATCGAGCAGGTCGAAGAACCCGAAGCCGGTCGGCTGACGCTGCTGCGCCACGGTTCGGCTCCGCGTGCCGCGCTCGGCGTGCTGGTCGCGATCGCGCGCGACTCCGGCCTGTCGCTGGCGACGGTCGAGTCGATCGAGCAGATTCCCGGTCCCGACTACCTGCGTCTTCGCGGCCAGCGACTCGGCGTGCGCTGTTGGCGGGGAAAGCCGGTGCCGGCGGGCGTCAGGATCGGCGAGGCGCTGTTCTTCATCGACGCGTGGCTGCTGCCGGGCGATGCGGCGGCCGGCGAATTGCCCAGCCTGGTGCTGCCGCCCAGGCGTGCCCACGCCGGCACCTGCGCGGTCTTGCGCGAGCCCGATCGCGAGGTCGCGATCCGATTCGCCTCGCTGATCGAGCGCGGCCCCGGCTACGAGCGGCTGTCGCTGAGGATCGAGGCTGCGCCCGCCGGCGTTCAGGGGTAGGGCAACGGGCGCTACGAGAAGATCTGCCGGTAGCGGATCGCCAGTTCCATCAGCCGATTGACGCCGTGCACGTCGAGCTTGTCGGCGATGTGCGTCCGGTGGGTCTGGACGGTGCGCAGGCTGATCCCGAGTCGCCGTGCGATCTCGCGGCTCGTCAGCGACTGCGACAGCAGGCTCATCACGCGGCGCTCGGTTGGCGACAGCGCGAGGAGACGTTCGTCGATGCGGGCGAGTTCCCCGGCGCGCGCCCCACGCGGCGTCGTTCTCACCGACGCGCTCGCGTAGAACGCGTCGCGCGGGTGTTCGAGCGCGGCGTGGATCTCGCTCAACGCGTCCTCCTTCGCGATGAAGCCGCACGCGCCGAGCGCGCGCGCTCGCTCGGCGAAGGCGGGCTCCGAATACATCGACAGGACGAGGGTACGCAGCCCCGGTCGGTGCGCGCGAATCCACGCGAGCACCTCGTAGCCGCCCATCTCTCGCAGCGCGAGGTCGAGCAGCAGCACGTCGGGCCCGAGCGACTGCAGCATCGCCAGGCAGTCGCGTCCGTCGGCGGCTTCGCCGACCACGTCGACGGCGGGGTGCTCCGCCAGCGCGGCGCGCAGCCCGACCCGGAACAGCGGGTGGTCGTCGCAGATGAGCACGCGCAGCGTCACGGCACCGACTCCGCAGACGCGGCGCCGGTACCCGGCGCGGCGCCCGGCCCGAAGGGGACCGACACCTCGAGCCGGGTTCCGCCCGAGGCGCCGGGTCCGATCGTCCAGTCTCCGCCGAGCAACCGCGTGCGCTCGTCGATCGATACCAGGCCCAGGCCCGTGGCACGGTCTGCCGGGTCGGTGCGATCGCCCGGGCCGACACCGTCGTCCTCGATCGCGAGCGTGACCCGGCCGTCGCGGCACGCGAAGCGCGCGGTGCAGCGTGTCGCGCCGGCGTGCCGGAGCACGTTGTTGAAGCCCTCCTGCGCGATCCTGTACAGGTGCAGCCCGGCCTCGCCGGTCGGCTCCCCGGCGGCGACGTCGAAGGTCGCCGTACAGTTCATCGGCGTGTCCCGGTTCATCGCGTCGACCAGCGACTCGAGCGCGCCGCGCCAGCCGAGGTAGTCGAAAGTCGCCGGATGCATCGCGCGCGAGATGCGCCGGATCCCGTCGAGCACGTCGGTCGCGTCGTTCAGCGCGTCGCCGACCGAGGCCTGCGCCGTGAAGCCCTGCCGCGCCGCTTCGAGCTCGAGCAGTCGCAACCGGTTGATCAGGAACAGCAATCGCTGCCCCACGCTGTCGTGCAGGTCCTGCGCGACGCGCTGGCGCTCGACGTCCTGCGCGCGCAGGATGCGCGCGCCGGCATCGCGCCGCGCCGCGAGGAGTGCCGCGTCGGCCGTGCGCCGATCGGCCTCGGCGCTGCGTACGCGCGCCGCGAGCACGAGCGAGAAAAGCAGCGCCTCGAGCGCGAGGAACGAGCCGAAGGCGCTGTCCGGCAGGCCGGGCGTGCCGGGGCCGGTGAGTCGTTGCAATGCGGCAATGCCGATGGCGGGCATCATCGCGAGCAGGAACGGCAGGCTGACCAGTCGCGCGTTGCGCTCGCCGCGCAGCACCCCGGGCACCAGCGCAGCGGTGACCGTCGCCACCGTGACCACCGACACGACGAGCAGCGCGTGGCGCCCGACGTGGTACGGCGCGACGACCCCGGCGAGCCACGCGAGCGGCGCCAGCGCGACCGGCGCGAGCAGCGCGCGCAGCCACGCCCGGTGCGTGGCGCCGCACGCCAGTTGCTCGCGCACCAGCAGCGCGCCGCTCGCGTTGCCGACCGCCATCGCGAGGTTCATCGCCTGGTCGCCCAGCGCGGGCTGCTGCGGCCACAGGTACAGCGGGCCGTAGCCGGCGAGATAGACCGCGATCACGAGCATCGACAGGATGGTGATCGCGTTGAGCAGGAACACGCGGTCGCGGATGAGCGCCGACACGGCGAGGTTGTAGCAGACGATCGCGGAGACGAAGCCGAGCAGCAGCAGGTCGAGGTTCAGGCGCCGCGCCTGCAGCGCCGCGTAGTCTCCCGTCGGGTGGCGCTCGAATCGCAGCACGGTGAACGACGGCTGCTCGACGCGCAGATAGGCCGGTCCGTCGTCGGCTGCCGCGGGTACCGGCAGCGCCATGCCCGCCACCGCGAGCGTGCGCATTTCGGGACCCACGTGGTCGCCGGTGAGCGAGGTTTCCCAGCGCCCGGTGGCGCGGTTGCGCCAGTACAGGGTGGCGCGATCGACGACCGGCCTGAGCGCGAGCACCTCTCCGGCCAGTGGCGCGTCGATGCGCAGCCAGCGCGGGCTCGAGCGCGGGCCGACGCCGACGGTGGCGAGCGGTGCGCCGTCGAATCGCGCAGGCGGTTCGGTGCAGCAATCGGCGACTTCGGCAGCGGCGACGCCGACGCGCACCTGGAGCGGCACGCCGGCCGCCGCCGCGACCCCGTTGGCGACGAGCAGCACGGTCGCCCCGCACCCGATCAGCGCGCGCGCGACCGCGCCCCGCCACGAGCGGCGCCGGGGCAATGGGCGCGCGTCGGTCTGCTCGGGCACCTGGCACCGCCAGCGGGAGTCGGGAACCCGTTCATCATGTCGCCGGGCCGTCGGCCGGGTCAAGCGGCGCGCGCCGCCGCCGGGTCGTCAGTTCGCCCCCGGACAAGCGACCGTGTAGTTCCACGCCGTACCGCTGGTAGTGCCGGTGCAGTTCGGTTCGACCTGGATCGTCACGAAACTGGCGAGCCCCGAGTACGCGAGAAGCTGGGTCTTGCCGTCGCTGACGCAGCCCGAGTCGAAGAGCGTCGCGCCGTCGTAGAGCACGCGGATGCGGTCCTTGATGCTCCACATCTGGTAGGTGAGCGTGAAGGTGCCGGAGGTGGCGCCGAGCGGCACATTGCGCGTGTCGGCCTGGTCGCCGCCGGCGTTCTGCACCTTGCTGCACTGGGCCACCGGCGGCGGCGCGCCGATGTCGGCGGCCGCAACGAGCGTGCCCTCGACCGCGACCGTGCCGCCGGCGGGGCCGGCGATGACGTCCGGATCGGTGTCGCGCAGGTGGCCCGGCGCGAACACGGCCGCCTCCCAGTTGCCAGCGGGCAGCTTCGGGCAGGTGCCGTCGCTCGTCGAGCAGAAGTAGATCCTGCAGACCGCGTCCGCCTTCGCGACCGCCGGTCCGAGCGCCGAACGCTCCGGGTGCTGCAGGTAGCCGTCGCCGTCGAGCGCCTTCGTGGGGATGACCTGGCGGCACTCTTTCGTCGTGAAGATCGCCAGGAGGTTGTCCTTGATCTCCCCGACCTGCTTCGCCAGATCCTTCAGGTCGACGATGGTCGAGACGTCGTCCGGAAGGTACGAACCGAAGGCCGGGATAGTGAAGTTGTCGACGACGAAGGTCCTGGCGGTGTCGATTCCGGTCTGCAACTGCCGCAGCGTCGCGATGATCCCCGCGTCGATCTTCGAGCGGGCGTCGGCGACCGACGTCTGCATGCCCGAGTCGACGTAGACCTGCCTGAGTTTCTCGACGAGTTCCTGGTGTTCCGCGGCGCTGGCAGCCTTCCGGCGCTCCTGGTAGCCGCTCTGCTCGAGCGCGTAGATGCCGCTGATCGCCGCGATGGCCCCCAGGACGATCGGCAGCGGGACGACCTTCTCGCTCGTCAGATCCTTCGTGTAGACCGGACCGAGACCGTAGACGTGCTGATGGATGTAATTCTCGCTCAGCTTCAGGTTTTCCGTCGCGACGCGCAGTCGCTCGAGCAGCAGCGGGTACTCGGTGGTCCAGTAGCGATCCCAGTCGGCGTGCCTGCCGTCGACCAGTGACTGGACGGCGGCCTTGTCCGCGGTCAGGATGGCTTCGACGGCCGCGCGCGCTTCGGCGACGGCCTGGTACTGGTAATCGACCGCCGTCGACTTGTCGGTCGGCGTGGCGAGAGTCGGCCCGCTGGCCGCGGGTGCCGTCGGCGCGGCGCCGATCGGATCGTCGCCGCCGCCGCCTCCGCAACCCGCAAGCAGCAGAACGATTCCCGCGGCGACTGCGGTCAGGATCCTGTCGAGGCGCCGGGCGGGCGCCGCTTGCGTCCGTTCTCTCATGGCCGTCTCCCATGCGCCGGCGCCGACACGGGCAGCGGGCCGATCGCCCCGCTCGCGGAATCCGGCGCCGTTCGACGATCCTAGCGGGCGCGCCGGGGTGCGAACATCCGCACATGTGCGTAATGCGTGTTGCGCGCGCGAGCCAGGGTCTGCCAAGGGCCCACGCCGCGTTCTGGGCTAACATGAGACATCGCGCCGGCGCAGGCGCATTCCAGCCCGCCACACACTCATGACCGCATCCGATCCGAGCAACGCATCTCCCACGCGCGTCGTCGTCCATCAGGGCTCGCGCGTTCTCGAGATCGAATTCTCCGACGGGAAGCTGTTCCGGCTGCCGTTCGAGTTCCTGCGCGTGTATTCGCCGTCGGCCGAGGTGCGCGGCCACGGACCTGGCGAGGAGAACCTCCAGGCCGGCAAGGCGAAGGTCGGCATCACCTCGGTCGAGTCGGTGGGGCACTACGCGATCCAGCCCACCTTCACCGACGGGCATTCCACCGGCATCTACGCGTGGGACTACCTCTACTACCTCGGCGACAACCAGGAACAGCTGTGGCAGCAGTACCTCGAGCGGCTCGAGGCGGCCGGGCTGAGCCGCGACAAGCCGGTGCCGAGCCACGTGCTGGCGGCGAAGCTGCACAAGCGCTGATCGCGCCGCCGCGCCGATGAGCGAACCCCGCACCACCCACTTCGGCTACGAGAGCGTCGACGAGGCGGCGAAGGCGACGCGCGTTGCCGGCGTGTTCCACTCGGTCGCCGCGCGCTACGACCTGATGAACGACCTCATGTCGGCCGGCCTGCACCGGCTCTGGAAGGCGTTCACGATCGGGCAGGCCGCGGTGCGGCCCGGCATGCGCGTGCTCGACGTGGCCGGCGGCACGGCCGATCTGGCGCGCGCGTTCGCGCGTCGCGTCGGGCCCGAGGGCCAGGTCTGGCTCACCGACATCAACGCCTCGATGCTCGCGGTGGGACGCGACCGCATGGTCGACGACGGCTGCCTGCAGCCGGCGGTTCAGTGCGACGCCGAGGCGCTGCCGTTTCCCGACGGCTACTTCGACCGTGTCACCGTCGCCTTCGGCCTGCGCAACATGACGCACAAGGAGCGCGCGCTCGTCGAGATGCAGCGTGTGCTCGCGTCCGGAGGCCGCCTGCTGGTGCTCGAGTTCTCGCAGGTGCGTAAGGCATTGGCGCCGTTGTACGACCTCTACTCGTTCTCGGTGCTGCCGTGGCTCGGAAAGCGCGTGGCCGGCGACGAGGCCAGCTATCGCTACCTGGCCGAGTCGATCCGCATGCATCCCGACCAGGAAACGCTGAAGACGATGATGGAGGAGGCAGGCTTTTCGCGGGTGCGCTACTTCAACCTCACCGGCGGCGTCGTCGCGCTGCACGAGGGGTTCAAGCCGTAGTGCGCGGGCCGCGGGTTTTCCTCGTTGGTTTTGGCGGGGCTCGGCCCCACTGTCGGGTCGTGCGAACGATCCTGAATGCGGAGTGTTCATGAAACTGATGGTCCGAATCCTGTCGGTGCTCGTCGCCGTCGTTGCCTCGACTGCACTGATTTCACCCGAAGCCGAAGCGCGCCGCCTGGGCGGCGGCAAGTCCTTCGGCCAGCAGTCGGGCAAGGTGACCCAGCGCAGCGCGGCGCCGCGACAGCCGGCCGCGGCACCGCAGGCTCCAGCGCGTCAGCCGGGCGCGGCCGCGCCCGGTGCCGGCAACCGCTGGCTCGGCCCGATCGCCGGCCTGGCGGCAGGTCTCGGGCTGGCCGCGCTGGCCAGCCACCTCGGTTTCGGCGAAGAACTCGCGTCGTTCATGCTGATCGCGCTGCTGGCATTCGCTGCGCTGGCGGTATTGCGCATGCTCGGCGCGCGGCGCCCCGCCACCGGGCAGCAGCACGCCTGGCAGGGTGCAGGCTATTCGAAGGCCAGTCTCGGACAGGAGGCCACCGTGCGTTATTCGCCGCTGCCCGAGGCCGACGTCCAGGCGGGGCAGCGCCGCACGGTCGCGCCGGTGGCGCCCGCTGCTGCGCCGACCGATGCCTGGGGCATCCCGGCCGGGTTCGACATCGAGGGCTTCGTGCGCACCGCGAAGGTCCAGTTCGTGCGCCTGCAGGCCGCCTTCGACGCGGCCGACCTGGCCGATCTGCGCGAATTCACCACGCCCGAGATGTACGCGGAACTCGCGCGCGACATCGCCGAGCGCAAGGGCGCGTCCAACCGCACCGACGTGGTCACGCTCGACGCGCAGCTGCTCGGCATCGAGACCACCGCGCTCGAGCACATCGCCAGCCTGCGCTTCACCGGCATGATCCGCGAAGACGCCGACGGCGAGGCTCGGCCGTTCGACGAGGTCTGGAACCTGATCAAGCCGGTGAGCGGCAACAGCGGCTGGGTGCTGGCCGGCATCCAGCAACTCGGGTAGCGTGAACACGCCCTGATGCCGCTCGCGCACCGCCTGGCCGATGGCGGCGCCTCCACGCTGCTCGCGGCGCTCGATCACCTGCTGCGCCAGCACGACTGGGCGCGCGCGCGGCTCGCCGGCTTCGCCGGCCGCGTCGTGCGCATCGGCGCCGATGCCGCGCCACTGGCCGGACTGCCCCCACCGCAGCTTCTCGCGCGAGTCCGCGACGACGGGCGCCTCGAACTGCTGCCGTGGCCCGAGGAAGGCGAGCCCGAGGCCGCGGTGCGGATGCTGCTGCAGCCCTCGGTCGATGCCGCTTTCGCGCTGCTGCGTGGCGGTCCGCGGGCGCTCACGCCGCACCTGCGCATCGAGGGTGAAGCGGCGCTGGCGGAGGTGCTGGGCGAAATTGCCCGACAGTTGCGCTGGGACGTCGAGGAAGACCTCAGCCGCGTGGTCGGCGATGTGCTCGCGCGCCGCATCGGCACCGGAGTCGAGTCCGCTCGGGCGAGCGCGCGCGACTTGCGCAGCCGGGTCGAGACTTCGGCGCTCGCGCACCTCGTGGGTGACGGCGCCCAGCTGGTCGCGCGCGGCGAGCTGGCTGCGCTCGGCGCCGCGCTCGATCTGCTGGAAGCGCGCATCGCGCGGATCGAAGAGCGGGCAGGCCGCGGCGGTGGCCGCGTGCGTTCCGCAGCACCCTGAGTGGCGTCGTCGCCGCGCCGCACCGGCAGGCAGCCGAGAGTGCGGCTCGCGTCGGTGAGCGGGGTGCTGCCGTGGCTGTTGTTCGGCCTCGGGCTGGGCGCCGGTGCGCTCGGCGCCGAAACGCATGCGGCCGATGCGACCGCGGCGGTTCGGGCCGGTTCCGTTTCGCTGCCGCCGGCGCTCGTCGAAACGCTGTCTTCGGCCGGGCTCATCGGTCGCGGCGAGCCGGTGGCCGCCTTCGACTGGACCCTCGAGACGCGGCGGCCGATGCGCGCACCGCGCCGGGTTCGCGAGCGATTCGACGGCGGTGGGCCGGAACTGCCGCCGGGCCTGAGCCCGGTGGTTCACGAGACGCTGGCGCCGAAACCGCGCCCGGCGCGCCGTGGCATCAGCGTGCGCGGCCTGACGGTGGTGCATCCCGGCGACACCGTGCTCGACGTGCAGGTGCAGGGGTTGCAGTTGCCGCTTGCGGCGGGCGCGCATTTCCGGCTCGATTACGAGGAGGAGGGTTCGTCGCTGTCGCAGGACTGCGTCGCGGGCGCCACGCGCGCCGCCTCGGGCGTGCACCCGGCGATGCCGGGCAACGCGCGCACGATCGCGTGCGACGGGCGCGGTCACTATCACGGCATCCCGGTGAGAGTGGGCGCGACGGTGCTGTACCTCGAGCAGCTCGGCGTGTTCCTGCAGGTGGAGCAGCACATCGACACCCCGGTCGGCAGGCTGCGCGGCAGCACCCGCATCATCGACTTCGAGATGCCGAGGCGCTGAGCCAGGCTTCGACGATCCCGTCGAGCCGGGCGCCGCCGTGCTGCTCGAAGCGATAGCGTGCGCGCACCACCGGAACCGACAGCCCGAGCATCGAGACGAGGTCGATCGGCGTGCCCGCGACGACCACCTCCGCACCGCTGGCCGCGATGCAGCGCGCCAGTTCCGCGCGCTGCTGCGCGCCGTAACCCATTGCCGGCAGCACCGGTCCGATGTGCGGGAAGGCCGCGTAGGCGGCGGCCAGCGAGCCGTCGGCGAAGGGCCGCGGATCGATGATCGTTGCCGCGCCTGCGGCCAGCGCCGCGGTGTGCCCGGCTCCGGTTGCCATGCCGCCGTGCGTGATCGTCGGGCCGTCCTCCACGACCAGCACGCGCCGACCGGCTACCGCCTGCGGGTCGTCCAGCCGCACCGGCGATGCCGCCCGGACGATCGGCGCATGCGCATTCACCGCTCGCAGCCGCTGTTCCAGTGCCTCGACCGCCGGTGCCGCGGCCGCATCGACCTTGTTCACGACCAGCACGTCGGCCATGCGCGCCACCGTCTCGCCCGGATGGTGCGTGTCCACCTGGTCGGGGCGCAGTGCGTCGGCCAGCACCAGGTGCAGGCCGGGACGCACAAACGGAAAATCGTTGTTGCCGCCGTCCCAGACGATCAGGTCGGCCTCGGCCTCGGCGCGCCGCAGCACTTCGGCGTAGTCGACGCCGGCGAAGACGAGGTTGCCGGCGGCGAGATGCGGCTCGTATTCCTCGCGCTCCTCGGCGGTGCAGCCCGCGGCATCGAGATCGGCCATCGTCGCGAAGCGCTGCGCCCGGGCCGCGACCAGGTCGCCGTAGGGCATCGGATGCCTGAGTACCGCGACCCGCCAGCCGCGCTCGCGCAGCCACGCCGAGAGCCAGCGCGCGATCTGCGACTTGCCGCAGCCGGTGCGCACCGCCGAGATCGCGATCACCGGCCGGCTCGACGCCAGCATCGTCGCCGCCGGACCGAGCAGGCTCACGTCGCAGCCCGAGGCCAGCGCGCGCGACGCGCAGTGCATCACGTGCGCATGCGTGACGTCGCTGTACGCGAAGACGACGCGATCGACGCCGCGCTCGCGGCACAGGGCTTCCAGGCGCGCTTCGTCCTCGATCGGGATGCCCTGCGGGTAGCGGGGGCCGGCCAGTTCCGGCGGATAGCGTCGCCCGGAAATGCCCGGGATCTGCGTCGCGGTGAACGCCACCACCTCGACTCCCGGGTCGTCGCGATAGACCTGGTTGAAGTTGTGGAAGTCGCGCCCGGCGGCGCCGAGGATCAGGATGCGGCTGGGTCGGGTCATGGTCTGTCGGGTTCGGGGTCGCAAAATCGCAACGGTAGCCGATCCGGCGAACCTGTTACGATTCGCGGTTCGGCGTTTCGCTGCCCGCGCTTCGCCAGGGTGCTCGGCACCCGCTGCGGACTCCTGACATGCATCGCGGGTGGCGCGCCGCCCCACACATGCAACGATGACGAACCAGGAGTCCAGGTGAAATACGCCAGCCCGGAAGCATTTCTCGCGTCGCTCGCGCAACGCGATCCGCATCAGCCCGAGTACCTGCAGGCTGTCAAGGAAGTGATGGGCAGCATCTGGGGGTTCCTGCAGGAGTTCCCGCACTACGCCGACGATGCGCTGCTCGAACGGCTGGTCGAGCCCGACCGGGTGCTGCAGTTCCGTGTCTGCTGGGTCGACGACGAAGGCAACACGCGCGTCAACCGTGCGTTTCGCATCCAGCACAGCATGGCGATCGGCCCGTACAAGGGGGGCATGCGCTTCCACCCGTCGGTGAACCTCTCCATCCTGAAGTTCCTCGCTTTCGAGCAGACCTTCAAGAACGCGCTCACTTCGCTGCCGATGGGCGGCGGCAAGGGCGGTTCCGACTTCGATCCCAAGGGCAAGAGCGATGGCGAAGTGATGCGCTTCTGCCAGTCGCTGATGCTCGAGCTGCACCGCCACCTGGGGGCCGACACCGACGTTCCGGCCGGCGACATCGGCGTGGGCGCGCGCGAGGTCGGCTTCATGGCCGGCATGATGAAGAAACTGGGCAACAACGCCTCCTGCGTGTTCACCGGCAAGGGCCTGAGCTACGGCGGCAGCCTGATGCGGCCCGAGGCCACCGGCTACGGCACCGTCTACTTCGCGCAGGAGATGCTGCGCCGCACCGGCCGCTCGTTCGAAGGCATGACCGTCTCGGTCTCCGGATCGGGCAACGTCGCCCAGTATGCGATCGAGAAAGCGATGGACCTCGGCGCGAAGGTGATCACCGCGTCCGACTCGGGCGGCACCGTGCACGTCCCGGAGGGCTTCGACGAGGACCGGCTCGCAGCGCTGATGACGCTGAAGAACGAGCGCCGCGGCCGGCTCGAGGAGTTCGCCCGGGAGCATGGCCTGCCCTTCGAGGCCGGGCGCAAGCCATGGCACATCCCGGCAGACATCGCGCTGCCCTGCGCCACCCAGAACGAGCTCGACGAGCACGACGCGAAGACGCTCGTGGCCAACGGCGTGGTCTGTGTCGCAGAGGGCGCGAACATGCCCTGCACGCTCGATGCGGTCGACGTGCTGCAGCACGCCCGTGTGCTCTACGCGCCGGGCAAGGCGAGCAATGCCGGTGGCGTGGCCACCTCGGGGCTCGAGATGGCCCAGAACGCCCAACGCCTCGGCTGGACGCACGCCGAGGTCGACGAGCGGCTGCACGCGATCATGAAGGCGATCCACGAGAGCTGCACGCGGCACGGGCGGCGCGAAGACGGCAGCATCAACTACGTCGACGGCGCCAACATCTCGGGCTTCGTCAAGGTGGCCGATGCGATGCTCGCGCAAGGCGTAATCTGAGCTACGCTCTGCCTTTGCGCGATCATTACGCCGCGAACGACGCCGATGCCGCCCCCGAACGCCCCCCCCGCTTCCACCGCGGGCCCGCCGTGGTGGCTCGTCGTGCTGGCGATCGCGGCGATCGCCGGCGGCATCTACCTGTGGCAACGCGAGACACCCAGGCCGGTGCCACCGCCCACCACTGCCGCGGCACCCGAGAGCGCTGCACCCGTCGAGGCCGCTGCGGCGCCTGCGCAGCCCGCCGAGGCTGCGCCGCCGGCCCCGGTTGCCGACGGGCCGAAGAACCCGCTACCGGGCGCGCTGCCCGATGCGAGCACGATGCCGCCGCCCGAGCGCAGCGATGCGCCGATCCTCGAGGCGCTGCTGCAGCTGGCCAGGCGCGACGCGCTGGCGCAGGTGCTGAACATGCAGGACTTCGCGCGCCGCTTCGTGGTCACGGTCGACCACCTGCCGCGCGAACTGATCCCTGCGCAACTGAGCGCGGTCAAGCGCGTGCCCGGCCAGCTCGCGGTGGCTTCCACCGACGACTCGATCACGCTGCAGCCGGCCAACTTCGCGCGCTACGACGCCTTTGTCGGTCTGGTCGAGTCGCTCGATCCGAAGACGATGGCCGCGATCTACCTGCGCTTCTACCCGCTGCTGCAGCAGGAATACCGCGCAATGGGCTTCCCGCAGGCGCACCTGCACGATCGGGTCATCGAGGCGATCGACGACATGCTCACCGCGCCCGAGGTGAGCGGCCCGATCAGGCTGGTGCAGCCGAAGGTCAACTACAGGTTCGTCGATCCGCTGCTCGAGAAACTGTCGGCGGGACGCAAGATCATGATCCGCATCGGCCCCGAGCACGCGGCCCGTATGAAGAAGGCGCTGCGGGCGCTGCGTGCCGAACTGGTGCGCTGATCAGAGCGGCCGGCCGAAGTCGAGCGTCCACCAGGTGCGCCAGGTGTTCGACGAGGTGCCCGGCTTCAGCGCGAGCGCCACGTCGACGAAGTCGGGGTGCATGATGTTCATGCAGTGCCCTTCGCTCGCGAGCCAGGCCTCGATCACGCGCGACAGGTCGGGCTGCCCGGCAGCGATGTTCTCGCCGATCATTTTCCAGGCGTAGCCCGCGGCGGTCGCGCGCGTGCCGACGCTCGAGCCGCCGGCTCCGGTGTGGCTGATCGTGTTGTTGGCCTGCATCCACTCGGAGTGGCCGATCGCGGCCTGTTCGAGCGCCGCGCTCCAGCGCAGCGGCGCGACCGCCGGCATCGGCGTCTTGCCGCAGGTGCGCGCAACCGCGCGCGCGGCATTGAGCTGGTCGAGCGCACTTGCCGCGTCGACGTTCGTCGACGTGCCGGCGGGCGTCGGCGTGGTGCCCGGTGTCGGTGACGTGGCGGCCGTCGCCGGAGTGACCAGCGCTGCCGAGGCCGCGGCGCCGACGTCGCTTCCGCCGCCGCAGGCCGCCAGCAACAGGCCGAGCAGAGCCGCACTCCCGGCGCGCAGGCCGCGCCACGACGCGTCGCGGACATCCGGGCTGCAAGGGTCCGAGGGCGGGCGATGGTGGCGGGCAGTCTGCATCCGCCAATGGTCGGGCTTTTGGCGCGGCCGTGCCTTCACGGCCGACGAGCGGTCGGCCACCGGCGAAGGCTGGCACGAGTGCAAGTTCGAGGCGTAAATTCCGACCGAAACACGTCCGGCGCCGCAGCCGAAGACAACGAGGCGATGCGCGGCGCCCTCCGGGTCGACCCGTTGGGAGAACTTCATGCGTGCTTCGTTGCATCGTTCGGTATTCGTGGCGCTGGCGCTGGTTGCCGGCGCGGCGCTCGCCCAGCAGCCGGCGACGCCGGCTGCGGACGCTGCGCCGCCGCCGGCCGGCTATCGGCCCGGGCCCGGAATGATGGGCGGATATGGTTCCGGCTACGGGCCGGGTTACGGTCATGGCCCCGGTTACGGTTACCGGATGGGCCCGGGCATGATGGGCGGTTACGCATACGGCTACGGCGTTGGTCCGGGGATGATGGGCGGCTGCGGATCGGGCCGCGCGATGGGCTTCGGAATGATGGGCGGCGGCATGATGGGTGCCGGTGTCGGCCGCGCGCTCTGGGCGCTCGATCTCGACGACGCGCAGCGCAAGCAGGTGCTCGCGATCCAGGACGACCTGCGCAGGAAGCACTGGGAACTCGCCGGCAAGGGGCAGGAGGAAGTCGCGAAGCTGCGCGACGCATGGCTCGCACCCACGCGTGACCGCGCCGCGATCCTGGCCGGCTACAGGCGGCTCGGCGAGTTGCGTCAGCAGGCGCTCGAACAGTCGCTCGACGCGGCCGACCGCCTCGACAGGATCCTCACCGGGCAGCAGCGCGAACAGTTGAGGCGCTGGGGACCCTGGTGGCCGGACGGCGACGCACAGTGAACGGTGCCGAGCGGCCAGCCCCCGGCTGACCGGCGTACGCAGGGCATTCGACCCGAGGAGGCCCGCAGATGTGGCATGGAATGGACGGCTGGAGTTGGGGCTGGACCTGGGGCGTCGGCATGGTCCACGGCCTGCTCTGGTGGGTGTTCGTCATTCTCGGGATCGTGCTGCTGCTGCGCCTGCTCGGACGCGGCGGCGGCGCCAGCGTGACGCCGCCGTCCGCACCGCCCGAAACCGCGCTCGACATCCTGAAGAAGCGCTACGCGCGCGGCGAGATCGACAAGGCGGAGTTCGAGGAGAAGCGACGCGACCTGCAGGGGTGAGCTCCTGCTCCGAACCCACGACTCATTCCTGGGTAATTGTCCGGGAATCCCCGTTGCGCTCGATGTCGTCGATTCGACATAGAGTTCGCGGATGTGGATTTCGAGTTTCGAGATCGCGTCGCGCCGTCACGATGCGAGGTGCGGCACACCACGTCGGCGGCATGCGCGCATCGCAGTGCAGGTTCCACTTCCCGGCCGCCGTTTCGCGCAGCTCCCAGTGCCCGACGGCACGGGGGTCGCCCGCGAACGGCGAGTGCTGACGCCGCGCGTTGAGCGCCTCGAACGCGTCGAGTGCGTCGATCGGCAGGACACCTTCGGCGACCGCATTCCGAATCGTGTCTTCGAGAGCGGCCAGATGTTGAGACTGGCCCCAGAAGCGCGACATCGCGTGTGCGTTCCAGATCAGGATGATCAACTCGAAGGTCTGCTCGCACTCTGGCTCGGCCGTCTCGATCCGCACTCTTTCCCGCTCAAGGCGTGGCGCCGCCTCCTCAACCGCACCCTGGTCACTGCTGGCGCGCGGCTGACGGAATATCGCGACCCGGCAGGACTCGTCGAACTGCGTCGGGCGATCGCCGATCGCTTGGGTCCGACGCGAGGGATCAAGATCGAGCCCGAGCAAGTCATCATGGTCGCCGGCTGCCAGGAAGGGCTCAACCTGACAGCTCGCCTGCTCCTGCGCGAAGGCGACACCGTGGCGATCGAGAATCCCGCCTACCAGGGCGCGGCGTATCTCTACGAGAGCTACCACACGCGACTCGTCCCGGTCCGCGTCGACGACTGCGGCCTATCGGTGGACGATCTGCCGAAGGAGGGTGCGGCGCTCCTCTACATCACGCCTTCACACCAGTACCCGATGGGCTACACGCTCACGCTGGAGCGTCGCCTGCGCCTGCTGGACTGGGCATGGCGCACCGGAACCTATGTCGTGGAGGACGACTACGACAGCGATTTCCGTTATCGGGATTCGCCAGTCGCCGCGCTGATGGGTCTCGACAGCCACGATTGCGTGATCTACATCGGGACTTTCTCGAAGTCGCTCGGCCCCGGGCTTCGCCTCGGGTATCTCGTTGTGCCCAGACACCTCGCGGGACCGGCGCGCGCGGTCAAGACGCTGCTCGACAATGGTCGGCCCTGGCTCGAGCAGGCGGTGCTGTCATCGTTCATCGCCACTGGGGGCTACACCAATCACCTGCGACGCATCCGGCAGAGCTACGCCGAGCGCCGGGAACACTTGATGGAGTGTCTTCGCCGGCACTTCGGCGAGACCAAGGTGTCCGGCGCCGAGTGCGGCATGCACATCGCCTGGCATCTACCGCAGGACCTGCCGCGGGCGCCCGTACTGCAGACCATGGCCGCCGAGCGCGACGTCGGCATCTACACGTTGCGGTCCGGCGCGGTCTGCGACTTCGGAGGCTGCGCGTATTCGGAGCGCACGATCTTGCTCGGTTTCTCCTCGCTGAACGAGCGACAGATCCGACGTGGCGTTGAGGGCATCGCCGCGGCGGTCGATGCGAGTCACTGCTGCGGCGGCAACGTGTAAGACCTGTGAGCGGCGCTCCTGGCGGCTTCTCGGAGTCACCGGAGGCTCCCGTGACCAGCCCCCTCGCCGGGTAGTGCGGTTCGGCGATAGCCCGCGGCGGCGGGGTGCTACCCGCGGGCCGCGAGAGCGTCTCAAGGCTGGCGGAGGCCCCGAGGCGATTCGACCGAGGACCTCCGTGTCCGCGCCCACGCACGCGTTCCGTCGAGTTGACGCGCGAACGTGTACTGGCCCACATCTGTCGTGCCCGTGTCGAAGCCTGGCGCGCAGAAGGCGAGGTGGAAGCGCCAGCAGCGCACGAACCGCTTGCCGAAGCGCGCCGCGATCGCGCCGGCGTGCGCGTCGAATATGGCGAGCCCGCGCTTCGATGAGTCTGCCGCTGTTCGCGCTTCAGCGCCCCGGCTCGACGACGAAGCGCACGACGCCGGTGTCCTTCTTCGCGAGCAGCGCGAGTGCCTCGTTCGTTTCGGACAACGCAAAGCGGCGCGTCACCGAACGCGAGAGATCGAGCCGGCCGCGTGCGACCAGCTGTAGGAGGTCGGCGATGTCGCGCTTGTCCATGCCGAAGGAGCCAATCACCGCCTGCTCGCGCCCGACGAAGGCGAGCAGTGACGGCAGCGACGGGCGGCCCGGGCCGACGCCGACCAGCACCGCGCGTCCGCCGGTATCGAGACAGCGCAGCGTCGTCTCGACCGTCTCGGGGCGGCCGACGAACTCCAGCGCCAGGTCGACGCCGCGGCCGAGCTCAGCGCGGATCGCGCGGCCCGGATTCGGCTGCTCGACCGGGTCGAGCGCGAGGTCGGCGCCGAAGGCGAGCGCGCGTGCGCGCGCCAGCGGTTGCGTGTCGATCGCCGCGATGAAGCCCGCGCCCATCATCCGCGCGAGCAGGATAGCGTGTGCGCCCAGCCCGCCGCAGCCGACCACCGCAACCGCCTCGCCGGCGCGCAGCGCGCCGCGCGAGCGCAGCGCGTGAAGCGGCGTGGACACGCCGTCGGTAATGATCGCCGCAGCCGCGAAATCGACCGTCTCGGGAATCGCGACGGCGCCGACTGCGGGCGCGACCATGTAGCGCGCGAGGCCGCCGTCGCTTCCCATGCCGTAGGCCTGGGTCGCCTCGCACAGCGACTCGCGCCCGGTCCGGCAGAAGCGGCACTGGCCGCAGATCGGCGACGGAAAGAGCGCGACGCGCTGCCCGGGCGCGAAGCCGCTGACGCCGTCGCCCAGCTGCACGATCGTGCCCGCGGCCTCGTGGCCGAGCGTGATCGGGGTGCGCGCGACCGGAATGTCGCCGTCGACCGCCAGGTGGATGTCGGTGCCGCACAAGCCGCACGCGGCGACCTCGAGCAGCAGCTGCCCCGGCCCCGGCTGCGGCACCGCAATGGTCTCGATTACGAGCGGCTCGCCCGGCCGGTACAGCCGCACCGCCCGCATGGTGGTGGGGATCATGGCGCTTTCGCCTCCCTGACCTTGCGCGCGGTCGGCGTGCGTGCGCCGCTGCGCGGCCCCGTACGGCTTGCGCCGCCGGCAGCTTTCGCTGGCGCGAACCCGAACGCACGGCGCACGACCGTGTAGACCTGGGCGCGCGTCTTGACGTGCTCGCCCGGGCGGCCGTAGCCGAGGTTTGCGCGCGAAGCCTCGGCGACCGTGAGCCCAAGGAACAGTGACCACAACAGCTCGGCCAGGATCGCGCCCGGGGTCGACGGGTCGACGCGGCCGAGCAACTCGCGCAGGCGGCGGAAGTTCTCGCCCGAGCGGCGCGCGATGTCGTCCTTGACCTCGGCCGACACGTTGTCGAGTACCTGCGGCTGCGCGAGGTAGAACGAAATCACGAAGTAGTCGGGGTGCTCGCGGTAGACCTCCTCGTGGAAGGCCCAGATCGCGTCGAGCAGCTCGGCCGGCGGCAGCGCCCGCGCGGCCAGCGCGTCGAGCCCCTGCGCCCAGAAGTCGATGCTCTCGAAGATCAGCGACAGCAGGATCTCGTCCTTGTTGCGGAAGTAGAAGAACAGCGTCGCCTCAGACAGCTCGCAGCGCTCGGCGATCTCCTTCGTGGTGGTGCCGCGCAGACCGTTGCTGAGCAGCACGTCGCGCGCGGCGTCGAGGATCTCGCCGCGCCGCGCCTCGCGCTCGCGTTTGCGTCGTTCGGTCACGCCCATGCCGTTTGCTCTTTCTACCTTGCCAAGTGTCTGAAGATGGTCTCGCGCTGGATCTCGCTCGTACCCTCGCCGATCTCGAACACCTTGCAGTCGCGGTAGAAGCGCTGCGCCGCGCTCTCGCGCATGTGCCCCTGCGCGCCGCACAGGTGCAGCGCGCGCTCGCAGACGTGGGTGCAGGCCTCTGTCGCGAACAGCTTGGCCATCGACGCGGCGCAATCGTAATCGCTGCCGGCGTCGATCAGCCGCGCCGCGCGCAGCGTCAGTCGCCACGCGGCCTCGATGCGCGTGACCATGTCGGCGAGCGTGAAGCGCACGAACTGGTGCTGCGTGATCGGCGCGTCGCCCTGCATCCGGTTGCCACAGTAGCGCAGCGCCTCGTCGATCGCCGCCTGCCCGAGCCCGACGCCCTGCGCGGCCGACGCGACGCGCCCGAGCGAGAGCACCTTGAGCGCCTCAATGAAGCCGAAGTCCTCCGCCCCGAGCCGGTTCTCGGCCGGCACGCGCGCGCCGTCGAACACGATCTCCGCCATCTCGGACGCGCCCATGCCGAGCTTCTTGAACGGCGCGCTCACGCGCACGCCCGCAGTGGCGCGGTCGACGACGAACAGCGACATGCCCTTCAACCCGCGCCCGGGCGTGGTCTGCGCGACGATCACCATGAAGTCCGCGAACGGCGAGTTGGTGATGTAGAGCTTCGCGCCGTCGAGCACGTAGTGCTCGCCGTCGCGCCGCGCGCGCGTGGCGACGCGGCTGATGTCGGCGCCGGCGCCGGCTTCCGCGTAGCCCCAGCAGCCGATGCGCCGGCCCGCCAGCGCATCGGGCAGCCAGCGCCGCTGCTGCTCGGGCGTGCCCAGGTGCAGGATCGCCGACGCGGCGAGCGCGGTGTGCACGTACAGCCCGAGCGCGATCGCGGCCGAGCCGCGCGTCAGCTCCGCGCACAACAACGCAAACAGGGTCGCGCCGCCGCCGCTGCCGCCGACCTCCTCTGGAAAGCCGACCCCGAGCCAGCCGAGCGCGGCCGCCTCCTGGAACAGCTCGCGCGGGTAGCGTTCCTCCAGGTCCCAGCGCGTCGCGTTCGGCGCGATGCGCCTCGCGACGAAGCTGCGCACGCTGTCGCGGAACGCGACCTCCTCCTCGCTCAGGCCGTCGTCGGTCACCATCTTCGTCCCTCGTCTGCGGCGGCAACGTGCACGGGTTCAGACGCCGCGAAACACCGGTGCGCGGCGCTCGCGGAACGCGGCGACGCCCTCGCGGTGGTCGGCGCTCTGCAGGCACTGCACCTGCGCGAAGATCTCGTAGTCGAACTCGCCGTCCATGTCGCGGTCCAGCGAGCGCCGGATCGCACCCTTGGTGAACGCGGTCGTGCGCGGCGCAAAGGCGGCGAGCTTGTCGGCCAGCGCATCCACCGCGGCGTCGAGCTGGTCGTCGGCCACGGTCTGGCTGACCAGCCCGATCGCCTGCGCCTCGGTCGCGTCGACCACGCGCGCGGTCATCATCATGTCGGTCGCGCGCCCTAGGCCGATCAGCCGCGGCAGGAAGTAGCCGGCCGACATGTCGCAGCCGGCCAGCGCGAGCTTCACGAACGGCGCGCACATGCGTGCCGACTGCGCGGCCACGCGGAAGTCGCAGGCGATCGCAAGCCCGAGCCCGCCGCCGAACACGTTGCCGTGCAGCCGCGCGATCACCGGCTTGCCCATGCGCGCGATCGCGCGAATCGGGTCGAGGTAGTGGTCGACGGTGCGCTCCCAGTCGTCGGGCGTGCGCTCGATCATCTGGCCGATGTCGGCACCGGCGCAGAACGACGAGCCGGCGCCGGCGAGCACGATCGCGCGCACCTCGGCGTCACGCTCGGCGCGCTCCAGCGCCTCGGTCAGTGCGTCCAGCAGCACGACGTCGATCGCGTTCAGCTTGTCGGGTCGGTTCAGCGTCAGGCGCAGCACCGCGCCGCGGCGCTCGGCAAGCAGCGTAGGGGTGGTCATGTCTTCCTCCTGCGGATTGCGTAGTCGAAGCGGCCTTCCAACACTGGCTCGCGCTGCGGGTCGCGCACCGTCACGTCGACGGCGAGCGCGCCGCGCCCGCTGGCGGCGAATTCGTCACGCAGCGCGGCGGCGTCGGTTGCCGCTGCCAGCCGCGCTTCGGCCGTGAGCGTACCCTGCGCGCGGCGCGTGTAGCGCACCTGCGTCGCCGCGAGCAGGATGAAGCCACCCCACGGCGCGGCCAGCTGGTCGGCGGCGACGCCGGCCGCGGTCTCGGCCAGCGTGTAGATCGCGCCGGCGTGCGTGGTACCGGCGTAGTTGTGCAGATCCGGTCGGTCCGGCTGCGCGATGACGACCCGATCCGGCGCCAACGCGGCGACCTGCTGCCCGTGCCACGCGACGTAGGCGATCGAATCGAGCAGCGTCTGCTTCGTGCTCACAACTCGAGCTTCAGCGCGCGCAGCAGGTTGTCGCGCACGATCTTGCGGTAGACCTTGTCGTCGACGCAGAGCGCCTCGAGTTCGGTCAGCGTGCGGTCGAAGCCGAGCAGCGGGTAGTCGGTCGCCCAGATCACCTTGTCCTGGCCCCAGCCCTTGGCGAAGTCGACCAGCGAAGCGGGCCACTGGCGCGGCCCGCGCGCCGAGGTCTCCAGGTACACATTCGGGTGCTTCCACGCGAGCACCATCATCTCCTCGTGCCACGGCTGACCGACGTGGCAGCCGAGGATCGACAAGTCCGGAAACGCGAGCGCGACTTCGTCGAGGTAGATCGGCCGCCCGCACTCCGACGGCAGCAGCGGGCCGGTGTGGCCGACCTGGATCGCCACCGCCGCACCCAGCTCGCTGCAGCGCATGTACACCGGCCAGTAGTGCTTGTCGTTCGGCGGCAGCCCGGTCATGCCGTCGCCGTACATGTACGGCTCGAGCCGCAGGCAGCGCAGCCCGAGATCCTTGACCAGGTAGTCGACCTCGCGCACCACCTGCATCGGCTTTTGCATGACGTTGACGGTGCCGGCGCCGATGAAGCGGTCGGGGCGCTCGCGCACCATCTTGGCGACCTCCTCGTTGCTCAGCACCCACTGCCCGCCGTAGAAGAACGCCGACAGCACGATGCGGTCGACGCCGGCGGCGTCCATCTCCGCCAGCATCGCCTCGACCGTGCCGCCCTCGAACATGTTGGGCGGGCACTTGTACTTGCGGAAGATGTGCAGGAACTCGGGCGGCCACTTCTTCGCCCCTTCGGGCGAGATGTAGGTCGCCCACGCGTCGATCGCGATCTTCGGTCTGGCCATGCGGCGTGCTCCTCTCAGGTTCCGGTGAAGCGGGGGGGGCGTTTCTCGATGAACGCGCGCACGCCCTCGGCGGCGTCGGCGCTGCTGCGCAGCGGCTCGGCGTGGAACTGCTCCAGCCGCAGCGCGGCGCCGAGCGGCAGCGCGAGCCCCTGGTAGACCGCATCGCGCGCGGCGCGGACCGCGAGCGGGCCGTTCGCGGCGATCGCCGCCGCGACCTGCAGCGCCCGGTCGAGCAGCGCCTCGGGCGGCACCACCTGGCTCACCAGCCCCCAGCGCAGCGCCGCGTCGGCGTCGATCGCCTCGCCGGTGAGGATCATCTGCAGCGCCACGCCCAGCGGCAGCGCGCGCGGCAGCCGCTGCGTACCGCCCGCGCCGGGCAGGATGCCGCGCCTGACCTCGGGCAGACCGAAGCATGCGGTGCTGGACGCAATGCGGATGTCGCACGCGAGCGCGATCTCCAGTCCGCCGGCCAGGCACGCGCCGTTGATCGCGGCGATCGTCGGCTTGCGCGGATCGAAGTTGCGCGTGATGGCGCCCAACCCTGGCTCGCGCTCGACCTGTTCGCGTCGCTGCACCGGCGTCATCGAGCGGTAGTACGCGCCCAGTTCCTTCAGGTCGGCGCCGGCGCAGAAGGCCTCGCTGCCCGCGCCGGTGAGCACCGCGGCGCGCAGCCCGACGTCGTCGCGAAAACGCAGCCACTCCTGCAGCAGGGCGTCGCGCAGCTCGGCGTTCAGTGCGTTACGGGCTTCGGGGCGATCGAGCGTCAGGATCAGCACGTCGCCGCGCACTTCACGTCGAAGGCTCACGCCGCGGCCCTCCCCGCGCCGCGCGGTCGGCGCGGCGACGACGTGCCGCCAGCGCGCGTGCGGCCGGCTGCGCTCATTGCGCGATCAGGTGGTTGGCACGCGCGATCAGCTCGCGCATCACTTCGCTCGAACCGGCGCCGATCGTCATCGCCAGCGCGTCGCGGTGCAGTCGCCCGACCAGCGACTCTTCCATGTAGCCCTGGCCGCCCAGGATCTGCGCGCACTCGCTGGCGACGTAGCGCGCGGTCTCGGTCGCGAACAGCTTGGCCATCGAGATCTCGGACTGCGCCGGGCGGCCACGCACGTACAGGTCGACGCCGCGGCGCGCCAGCGCCTCCGCGGCCTCGATGCGCGTGAGCACGTCGGCGAGCCGATGCTGCCAGACTTGGAAGCCGAGCACCGGATGGCCGAACACGCGCCGGTCGTGGCCCCATTGGCGCGCCTGGTCAAACAGCAGGCGCGCGTGGCTGCAGGCCATCACCGAAAGCACCAGCCGCTCGCCCTCGAAGCCGGACATGATCATGCCGAAGCCGTCGTTCTCGGCGCCGAGCAGGTTCGCCGCCGGCACGCGGCAGTCCTCGAAGAACAGCTCGGCGGTGTCGGACGCGTGCGTGCCGAGCTTGCGCAGCCGCCGCCGCGTCAACCCCTTGCTGTCGGTGGGCACGACGATCATCGAGATGCCGCGCGCGCCGGGCCCGCCGGTGCGCACCGCGAGGGTGATGTAGTCGGCAATCGTGCCGTTGGTGATGTACAGCTTCGCGCCGTTGATCACGTAGTCGTCGCCGTCGCGCACCGCACGCGTGCGCAGGCCGGCGACGTCGCTGCCGGCGTCGGGCTCGGACACGCCGAGCGCACCGATCAGCCGCCCTTCGGCGGCACCGCGCACGTAGTGCGCCCGCAGCGCCGGCGAGCCGTAGCGTTCGATCAGCATCGTCGCGAACTCGGAGTGCGCCATGACCGCGACTGGAACACCGAGCGAGCCGCAGCGCATCAGCTCCTCGAGCAGCACGACCGTGTACCAGAAGTCCTGACCGCCGCCGCCGTATTCGGGCGACAGGCGCAGGCCGAGCACGCCCAGCTGCGCGAGCTCGGTGAACAGGCTGCGTGGCACCTCGCCGGCCGCCTCCCACGCGAGCACATGGGGCGTGACCCGGTCGCGCACGTAGTCGCGCAGCGAGCGGCGCAGCAGGTCCTGTTCCTCGGTCCACTCCCAGTCCACGACGTCCCCCTTCCGGCGCGGCGCCCTTGCATTCGCTCGTTTCTCGAACAATACTCAGTTTTCGTGCAACAATCAAGCGTACCGGCCCGCGCTCGTGTCGCCGAGCGCCGCGACGCGGCAACCCGGCCCAGAGAGAACCCACGGTGAACCAGGTCGCCATCGTCGGCGTCGGGCACACGGCCTTCGGCCGCCACCCGGACTGCAGCGCACTCGCCCTCGAGGCGCAGGCGGCGCGCCTCGCGGTCGCGGACGCGGGCTTCGCGCCTGGGGACATCGACGGCCTGATCACCGACCCAGGGGCGGCCCAGGGCGTGCTGCTGGGCATCGAGCCGCACTACCTGCGGCTCGGACGCGCGCTTGGCCTGAACCCCGATTTCACGGGGACCGAGATCCTCGGCGGCGCGTCGAGCGCGGCGAGCATCCAGCGCGCCGCGCTCGCGATCGAGGCGGGGCTGTGCAGCGCGTGCCTGTGCGTCTACGGCGATACCGCGCTGTCGTCCGCAGGGTCGTACGCGTACGGGCGCGGCGACGAGGCCGCGTACGGCTTTTTCGGCGCGGCCGGTCTGCACGCGCTGGCGGCGCAGCGGCACATGGCCGTCCACGGCACGCGCCCCGAGGCGCTGGCCGAGGTCGCGATCGCCGCGCACGCGCACGCCGCACGCACGCCGCACGCGCAGTCGAAGAAGTCGCTGGACATGGCAGGCTACTTCGCGTCGCGCATGCTCGTCGAGCCGCTGCGGCGCGCCGATTGCTGCCTGATCTCGGACGGAGCGGCGGCGGTCGTAGTCTGCTCGGCCGAGCGCGCGCGCGACGCACGCGCGCGGCCGGTGTGGCTGCTGGGCATGGGTCAGGCGCACAGCCTCGGGACCTTCTCGAATCCGGAGCACTTCGACACGCTGCCGGCGGCGCGCTGCGGTCCGCGCGCACTCGCGCGTGCGGGCGTGAGCGCGGCCGACGTCGACGTTGCGCTGCTCTACGACTGCTTCACGATCGTCGTGCTGATGCAGCTCGAGGCCTACGGCTTCTGCGCGCCCGGCGAAGCCGGCGACTTCGTCGCCGGTGGGCGCATCGCCCCCGGCGGCGCGCTCGCGGTCAACCCGAGCGGGGGTCTGCTCGCCGAGGGCTACGGCGGCGGCATGCTGCACGTGATCGAGGCAGCGCGGCAGCTGCGCGGCGAGGCCGGCGAACGGCAGGTCGCCGACGCCGAGGTGGCGCTGGTCAGCGGTCACGGGCTCGGTATGAACAGCCACGCCACGCTGATCCTGGGACGCTGACGATGAGCCGCACGCCGACGCAGGTGATCGCCGAGACGCAGCCGCTCGCGGCCGCGTACTGTGACAGCTGCGGCCACCTGTTCCTGCCGTTCGGCCCGCTGTGCCCGCGCTGCTGGTCCGATCGGATCGGCACGCGCGCGCTCTCCGGGCTGGGCGAGGTGGCGACCTACACCGTCTACCGCCAGCAGTATCACCCGGACTTCCCGCCACCGTACGTGATCGCGGTGATCGCGCTGCGCGAGGGCCCGCGCATGGTCTCCAACATCGTCGACTGCGCACCCGAGGACGTGCGCGTCGGCATGGCGGTACGGGTCGACCACCGGCTGCGCGACGGCCGACTGCTGCCGCTGTTCGTGCCCGCGTCGAGTGGCGCGGGCAGCGCCGCATCCCACCCAGGAGGAAAGACATGAGCACCGACGCAGCGCGGCGGCCGCGCCGCCACCACATCGGCGAATTCGTTGCCTCGGACGACTGGAGCGACTACTGGACGACCGCGATCAGCCGCGCCGGCCAGGGCCGCATCCTGGTGCGCGGCTACCCGGTCGAAGAGGTGATCGAGCGGCTGAACCACACCGAGGTTTCGTACCTGGTGCTGTGCGGCGAGCTGCCCGACGCGCGCCAGACCGCGGTGTTCGACCTCGTGCTGCGCTGCGGCGTCGACCAGCAGTTCATCAGCGCCGCAGTCGGCGCCGCGCGCTTCACCGCGTCGGCGTTCCCTGACTCGCCGATCCCCGCGCTCGCCAGCGGCATGCTGGCGTCGGGCTCGGTCACCGGCTCGCCGCAGGAGCCGGCCGAGATGCTGATCGAGGCGGTCGGCTGGCAGCTGCCGCAGATTGAAGCCTGCGCGCGCGTGCTGAAGATCTGGGGCGAGCGGCGCGGCCGCGTGCCCGGCCTCGGCCACCCGCTGCACAAGAGCGCCGAGCCGCGCGCGGTGACGCTGCGCCGGCTCGCGCTCGAGCTCGACGGCTGGCGCGAGCACGGTCGTATGCTCGATGCGGTCGAGGCGCATCTGGCAGCAACCAAGGGGCGCAGGATTCCGATCAACCTCGCGGGCGCCATCGGTGCAGTGCTCGCCGACCTCGGCTTCGATCCGCTCGTGATCGGCGGGCTCGGCGCGCTCGGCTACGGCATCGCGCTGCTCGCGCACATCACCGAGGAGATTCGCGACGGCGTGCCGCTGCGGATCATTCCCGACGCCCTCGGCGCACGCTACGACGGCCCCGAGGAGCGCCACATCCCGCCGCGGAGGAACGCAGCATGAAGCATCCATACTCGCACTATCCGGCGCGCGCCGCGCGCCACTGGCCCGACGCCGTCGCCGCGATCGACGGCGAGCGGCAGCTGAGCTTCGCCGAGCTCGACGTGCAGGCGACCCGCGTCGCCGCGGCGCTGATCGCGCGCGGGCTGCAGGTGGGCGAACGCGTCGCGGTGATCCAGTACAACAGCCTGGAGTTCGTGATCGCGGTGATCGCGATCGCGCGCGCCGGCGGCGTGCTGTGCCCGATGCTGGGTGTGCTGACCGAGCGCGAGCACCGCTTCATCGCCAGCGACAGCGACGCGCGCTTCGTGCTCGCCCTCACGCGGGAGCACCTGGAGCGCGCGCGTGCGGTCGCGCCGACGCCGCAGCAGGCGCTCGGGCTCGGCACGTTCGCCGGCCCGAACGACCTGCTCGCCAGCACCGGTGCGCCGCCGACGCTGCCCGCCTTCGACCGCCCGCCTGACACGCTCGCGCAGATCCTCTACACCTCGGGCACCACCGGCCAGCCCAAGGGCGTGACCCACAGCTTCGCGTCGGTGTCGGCGGCGATGAACTTCTGGGCGACGACCTTCGGCCACCGGCCCGGCGAGCGCGTGCTCGGGCAGCTGCCGTTGAGCCACTTCTGCGCGCGCGCGATGGACAGCGCGTGGATCGGCGGCGCCGCGCTCGTGATCCTGCGCGACCCGAGCCCGAAGCCGGTGATCGAGGCGATCGCGCGCCACCGCGTCGCCTTCATGCTCGGCGTGCCGACCTTCCTGCGGATGCTGCTCGACGACCCGGCGACCGAGACCGCCGACCTCTCCAGCCTGCGCAACATCGTCTACGCCGCGGCGCCGGCGGCGCCGACGCTGGTCGAGCGTGCGATCAAGCGCTTCGGCCCGGTGCTGAACACCGGCTTCGGCCAGACCGAGGCCTACGGACTGTGCACCTACATGGGCGCAGCCGAACACGCGCAGGCGCTCGCGGACAACCCGACGCGGCTAACCTCGGTCGGGCGCGAGTTCGGCGCTGCGCAGGTGATGATCCGCGCTGAGAACGGCGAGCCCTGCGCGATCGGCGAGGTCGGCGAGATCTGCATCTGCGCGCCCTGGGCGACACCCGGCTTCTGGAAGAACCCCGAACTCGACGCGCGGCGGCTGAAGGGCGGCTGGCTGCTCACCGGCGACCTCGGCCGGATCGAGGCCGACGGCTACATGTACCTGGCCGACCGCAAGGAGGACATGATTATCTCGGGCGGCTACAACGTCTACCCGGCCGAAGTCGAGCACGCGCTCGCCGCGCACCCGGCGGTGGCCGAGAGCGGCGTGTTCGCGGTGCCCGACGACAAGTGGGGCGAGGCGGTGCACGCCGCGGTCGTGCTGCGCGCAGGCGCGCAGGCGACCGAGGCCGAGCTGATCGCCTTCGTCAAAGAGCGCGTCGCGTACTTCAAGGTGCCCAAGGCGATCCACTTCAGCGACGCGCTGCCGAAGACGCCGGTGGGCAAGATCATCCGCCGCGTGCTGCGCGAGCCCCACTGGGCCGGGTATGAGCGGCGGGTGCACGGGGCCGGGTAGGCGCGGTCGCTGCGCCCGGCCTGCACGGCCGGGCGTGCGCAGGCGCAGCCGCTCAGCCCAGCACACGTTGGGCGCGCAGCTGCGCGATCTGCGCGTCGTCGAACCCCAGCTTCTCGCGCAGCACCGCGGCACCGTGCTCCCCCAGTGCCGCCAGCAGCGCGCGCGCATGTGTGGGCGTGCGGCTGAGCAGGTAGGGCTGGTTCGCGCATCGGAAGCGGCTCTCGCCCTCGCTCAGCTCGGCGAAGAAGCCGCGCTCCGCCAGCTGCGGGTCCGCTATCGCCTCGGCCACGCTGCGGTAGCGGCTGCAAGGAACCGCCGGCAGCCGTCAGCAGGCGCTCGCACTCCTCGCTGCTGCGTGCGCGCATTCCAGCCTTCCATCAGCCGCAGCAGCTCGCCCCAATGCGCCTCCTTGGCCGCCAAGGTGGCGAAACGCGGATCCTGCTTGGCGTCAGGACGGCCGATCACGTCGAACAGGGCCTGCTGGTTCTTCGCCGTCACCGCCGCCACCATGACCCAGCCGTCGGCCGCACGGACGGGCTCGTAGAGCTGACGGCGGCGCGCAGGCGGAAACTGCGCGGCCAGGATCTCGTAGACCAGCATGCCCAACACCGAGTCGAGCAGCGCCACGTCGATGTGCTGACCGCGCCCGCTGCGCTCGCGCTCGAGCAGCGCGAGCTGGATCGCGCCGAAAGCGTAGCTCGCGCCGAGGACGTCGGCGATGAAGATGCCGTTGTTCGGCGGCCGGCTCGAATCGCGCTGGTATTCGGCGTTGGCGAGATCGCAGCCGCTCGCGGCGTGGATCACCGGCGCGTAGGCCGGCAGCGCGGCGCGCGGACCGGTCTGCCCGTAGCCGGAGATCGACGCATACACGAGGCGAGGGTTGATCGCCGCCAGCGCCGCGTAGTCCAGGCCCAGGCGCTGCATCACCCCGGGGCGGAAGTTCTCGACCAGCACGTCGCAGCGGGCCGCCAGCTCGCGCGCGATGCGTCGGCCCTCGGCCTGCGAGAGGTCGAGCACGAGGCTGCGCTTGCCGCAGTTGAGCGAGCCGTAGTAGGCGCTGATGCCGCCGCGCAACGGCCCACGCTGGCGCGCCACGTCACCTTCGGGCGGCTCGACCTTGACCACGTCGGCGCCCGCATCGGCCAGCATGCGCGTGCACATCGGCCCGGACATCACGATCGTGAAGTCCAGCACCTGCACGCCGGCGAGTGCACCGGCGGCGGCTTCTCCCGTCACCGGTGTTGCAGCCGAGCGGCGACGAACGCGACGCGTCGACATTGAGTCACGCTTGATTTTAGAGTAATCCTAGACGAAGATCGTGCCGCTGTGCTGCGACCATAGCCACGGGTTCGGTCCAGGCCGGACCAGGGCGCATAGCACCGCGATCAGGCTTGCGCATCCCGCCGGGGCGAGGCCGGTTCACTGGAGGACGAGAGATGAACACGATCACGCGAGCGTTCGCACTCATGCTGGCCGTGATCGGTCTCGCGCTGCCGCTGGCTAGCCCGGCGCAGCAGCCGACCGCCGCCAATCCGATCGTGTTGAAGAAGGCCGAATTCGGCGCGCCGTCGCTGACGCGAACGGCGCTGTCGATGTGGTGGGCAAAGGAACTCGAGCAGCGCAGCCACGGCCGGGTCAAGGTCCAGTACTTCCCGTCCGACTCGCTGGTCAAGGCGAGCGACGTCTTCGAGGCCACGCGCTCGGGCGTCATCGACATCGGCATCTGGGTCCAGGCCTACAACCCGGCCGTCTCCCCGCTGTCGGGGGTGTTCACGCTGCCGGGCATCAGCCCGAACTTCAGGCCCGCGGTGCTGGCGGCCACCGACCTGATGTTCGGACCCGAATTTCCCTACTTCCGCGACGAGCTGCGCAAGCTGGGCGTCGAGCCGCTGTACGTCTGGGGCGTGGCGGACCAGGAACTGATCGGCACCAAGCCGATGCCCAACCTCGCGGCGCTCAAGGGGCTCAAGGTGCGCGTGATCGGGCGCGAGTGGCCCAAGCTGATCAGCGAGTTCGGGGCGGTGCCGGTGACGCTGCCCTGGCCCGAGGTGTACGAGGCGCTGGGGCGCGGCACGCTCGACGCGAACATGGGTTTCGTGACCGCCAACTGGGACAGCAAGCTCTATGAGGTGGCCAAGTACCACACGCGCGCCCAGCTCGGGGCTTCGGCCGGACCGCTGGCGATCATGAACAAGGCGAGCTGGGACAAGCTGCCCGAGGACGTGAAGACGATCGTCCGCCAACTGGCCCGCGAGTACCCGGCGAAACTCGCCGAGCTGTACGAGAAGGACGTCGACAAGGCGATCCGGGAGATGCAGGCCAAGGGCGTGAAGTTCGAGAGCTGGCCCGCGGCCGATCGCGCGCAGCTGCAATCCGCCATGGAGGCGCTGTGGCAAGGCTGGGCGAACGAGCTGCAGGCCAAGGGGCTGCCGGCACGCGAGGCGCTGAGCCACTACCGGGCACTGCTGAAGAAGCACACGCCGTGAATCTGCTCGTCTCGTACGAGCGGACGCTGGCGCGCAGCCGGCGCCTGCTCGCGCTGGGCTCGAACCTCGCACTGCTCGCCATCATGGCTGGTGTCAGCATCGACACGCTGCTGCGCTACTTCGCCAACCGGCCGGTCGCCGGCATGCTCGAGGGGGTCGAACTGCTGCTTGTGTTCGCGGTGTTCGCCGGTCTGGCGCAGACGCAGGCCGACGGCGGGCACATCGCGATCGAGGCGTTCACCGAGCGGCTGCGTGGCCGCTCGCTCGCCTTCGTGCGTGCGCTCACCGCAGCGCTGGCGTTGGCGCTGTTTGCGGCCATGACCTGGGCCACCGGCGCCTACGCCTGGCGCAGCTGGCAGATGGGCGAGTACTCGGCCGGCCTGATCGCGTTTCCGATCTATCCGTCGCGCTTCGTCGTCGCATTCGGCTGCTTCTTTCTCTGCCTGCAGCTGCTGCAGATGCTGCTGTCGGCGCTGCGCCGCTTATTCGGCGGCGCCCTCGAGCCGCAGTGAGTTCGCTCGCGGTCGCCGCGGCCGCGATGGCCGCGCTGCTGTTGCTGCTCGCCCTCGGCCTGGAGATCGCCTACAGCCTGGCCCTGGTCGGCGCAGTCGGGTTGCTGGTGCTCGGCGGCCAACAGGCCGTGATCGGCTCGCTGGCCACCATTCCATACAGCAACGTCGCCAGTTTCACGCTGGTCGTGCTGCCCATGTTCGTGCTGATGGGCGAGCTGGCGGTGGCCGGAGGGATGGCGCAGCAGGCCTATGCCGCAGCGCGCGCCTGGCTCGGACGGTTGCCGGGAGGGTTGATGATGACCGGCATCGGCGCCAGTGCGGTGTTCGGTGCGGTCTCGGGCTCCAGCGTCGCGGCCACCGTCACCGTGGGTCGGGTGTCCATCGCGGAGATGCGGCGCTACGGCTACGACGGTGGGCTGGCCGCCGGGACGGTGGCGGCGGCGGGAACTCTGGCGGCGCTGATTCCGCCGAGCGCACTGGCGGTCTTCTACGCGCTCGTGACCAACGAATCGATCAGCCGCATGCTGATGGCCGGGCTCGTGCCCGGGCTGCTGAGCACGGCACTGTTCATGACCACGGCCTACCTGATCGCCCGCGCCCGCCCGGCGCTGGCGCCGCCGGTGCGCGAGCCGATCCGCTGGCGGGAGCGGTTGGCCGTACTGCGCATGACGGGACCCTTCGGCGTGCTCGTGCTCGTCGTGCTCGGCAGCATCTATTCGGGTCTGGCCACCGCGACCGAGGCATCGGCGCTGGGTGCGCTCGCAGCACTGGCGCTGCTCGCGCTGGCGCGCAGGTTGTCCTGGGCCGGGCTGAACGCAGCGCTGGCGGCCACCACCCGCATCAGTTGCATGATCTTCATGATCATCATCGGCGGCATGCTGTTCAGCCGCTTCCTGGCCTTCTCCGGCATCACGCTGGGGCTCGGCGAGTTCATTCGCGGCCTGCAGCTCTCGCCGCTGGCGGTGGTGCTGGTGATGATGGCGATCCTGACCGTGCTCGGCATGTTCATCGACCCGGTGGGCATGATCATGCTGACGCTGCCGTTCTTCTTCCCGATCGTGAAGGAGCTGAGGCTCGACCCGATCTGGTTCGGCGTGCTCGTCGTGCTGCAGGCCGAGCTCGGGGTGATCACGCCGCCGATCGGCGTGCACCTGTTTGTTGTCAAGCAGATCACGCCGGACGTGCCGCTGGGCCGCATCATCCTCGGCAGCCTGCCCTACCTCGCGACCCAGATCCTCGTGCTCGCGCTGGTGATCGCCTTCCCCGGCATCGCGCTGTGGCTGCCCCAACGCATGCCGTGAGCACGCACGTTTGCTCGCCGCCGTAGCGCGCAAAGCGGGTCGACGGCCCGCGGTGGCCCGCCGGCCTCGAGCTGCAGCGGCTGCAACGGCCACGCGTACGACTACGCACCGTACGGTCGGACGCCAGTCCGGCACGGGGCGCCTGCCGCGCGCGACCACACGGCGAGCACTGCGCCGCCCCCGCGCAGGCGGCGCCGGGGATCGTGCGTCGTCTGCGGGCGCTGCGGCGCCATGCGGTCGGTTTCAGTTCTTGTAATGCATGAACCCAGTCAGCGGCACCCAGCGTCCGTTCTGGATCTGCGCGAGGAAGCTCTGCCGCGACGCCAGGTGATCGGTCGGCGTGAACGAGATCGGCGGCGTGCCGAAGATGTTCTTGTAGTCGCGGATCTTCTCCAGCCCCGCGACGAACGCGCCGACCGTGAGTTCCCGCCCGGCGTTGGTCAGGCCCATGCCGGTGGTCGCGATCAGCATGTAGCCGACCACGGCTTCGAACGACGGATCCTGGTTGTACTTGGTCTTGTAGCGCTTGATCCAGTCGAGCAGCTGCGGCGAGGCCCCGTCGGCGTACGGGATCGGCGTCATGCCGCTAGCGTACAGCCCCTCGGTGATGTCCTTGCCGAGCGCGGCGACCGCCGACGAGTACGCGGCCTGGCTCGTCAGGAAGGTGGGCTTCCAGTCGAGGTTGCGCGCCGCGGTCATCGCGCCGAGCGTCTCGCGCACGACCGTGCTCATGACCACCAGTTCGGCACCGTCCGCCTTCAGCCGCGCGATCTGGCTGGAGAAGTCGGTCGCGCCGCGCTTGTAGCTGGTCGTCGACACGGGCTTGAGCCCGCTCTCGGCGAGCTGGTCCTGCGCCGCCTTCAGGATGTCGGCGCCGAACTCGTCGTCCTGGTACAGCACGCCCACGCGGGTGAAGCCCTTGGCCTTCAGCAGGTACTTCAGGCTGGTGCGCACGTCGTCGTAGTAGGGCGTGAAGTACGCGAACTTCAAGTGGTCGAAGGGCAGCGCGAAGATGTCGGACGGGCTGACCGGGAACAGGTGCGGCAGCCCGCGTTTGAGCACCATCGGCATCGTCGCGGCGCCGGTCACCGTGCCCAGCGAGCCGACCATCGCGAAGATCTGGTCGCGCGTCAGCAGCTTCTGCGTGACCAGCACCGCCTTCTTCGGGTCGTAGCCGGAGTCCTCGATCACCAGGCGCAGCTTGCGCCCATGGATGCCGCCGGACGCGTTGGCCTCGTCGACGGCCATCTCCATGCCGGTGCGCAGCGCGTTGCCCCAGGTCGCGAGTGGCCCGCTGAAGTCCAGGTACGTGCCGAGCACGATCTCGTTGTCGCTCACGCCCTGGGTCTGGGCTGCTGCCGACCCGGCCCCGAGCAGCGCCGCCGACGCGACCACGGTCGCCAGCACACGCCTAGCAGTCTTCCACCTCATCTGTCCGTCCTCCGTCTAGGGGTTGTCGACCGCGACCCCGGCCGCCTGCGTGCCGGGGGTCGCCTGCGCACCGGAATCGCCCGCGTACATCGCGTCGATCAGCGCCTTGTGCCGGCGTGCGACCACGCCGCGCTTGAGCTTGAGCGTCGGCGTGAACTCCTCGTCCTCGGTGGTGAGCTGCACGTCGATCAGCCGGAACTTCTTGATCTGCTCGACCCGCGCGAAGCGCGCGTTGACCGCCTCGACCTCGGCCGCGATCAGCGCCTGGATGCGCTCGTGCGCGCACAGGCTCGCGTAGTCGGTGAACGGGATCGCGTGGTCCTGCGCGTAGCGCAGCACGTTGTCGTAGTCGATCATCACCAGCGCGGTCAGGTACGGACGCGCGTCGCCGATCACCACCGCGTCGGTCACGTACGGGCTGAACTTCAACTCGTTCTCGATTTCCGACGGCGACACGTTCTTCCCGCCCGAGGTGATGATGATGTCCTTCAGCCGGTCGACGATGCGGATGAAGCCGTCCGCGTCGATGCGGGCGATGTCGCCGCTGTGCAGCCAGCCGTCGACCACCGCCTCCGCGCTCTTCGCCGGGTTGTTCCAGTAGCCGCGGAACACGTGCGGGCCGCGGATCAGCAACTCGCCCGAGGCGCTCAGCCGGATCTCGGTGCCGGGCAGCGCGACCCCGACGGTGCCGTGCCGGCGCACGCCCGGCGGCGGCAGCGAGGCGACGCCGGCGACCTCGGTCATCCCGTAGGCCTGCATCATGTCCAGGCCGAGCGCCAGGCACCAGCGGATCAGCTCCGGCGCGACCGGCGCGGCGCCGGTGGTCACGTAGCGCGCGCGCTCCAGCCCGATCAGCTTGCGCGTGCGGTGCAGCACGGTGCGGTCGGCCAGCGCATGCGCCAGGCGCAGCCACGCCGGCGGCACGCGCCCTTCCGCGCGCAGCCCGGCAACGCGGTCCGCGACCGCGAACGCCGCCCGGAACGCGAACCGCTCCAGCGCGGTGCCGTCCTGTGCGGCGATCGTCACGCGCGCGTGGAACTTCTCCCAGATGCGCGGCACCGCGAAGAACACCGTCGGCGACAGTTCGCGCAGGTTCTGCGCCATCGTGTCGGCGTTCTCGGCGAAGTTGACCACCGCGCCGGCGAAGATCGGCCGCAGCACGCTGATCAGCCGTTCGGCGATGTGGCTGAGCGGCAGGAACGACAACAGCTCGTCCTGCGGGGTCAGCGGCATCACCCGGTGCAGTGCCGCGGCCTGGAACACCAGGTTCGCGTGCGTCAGCATCGCGCCCTTCGGCGGCCCGGTGGTGCCGGAGGTGTAGATCAGGATCGCGGTGTCGTCGGGCGCGACCGCCTGCGCGCGCGCGATCCACTGCGCGGCTTCCGCCTGCGGCCGCTGCGCGCCGGCGTCCACGAAGTCGGCGAAGCTGGTCACCATCGGGTCGCGGAAGTCGCGCAGGCCCTCCATGTCGAACACGACGATGCGCCGCAGCGCCGGCACCCTCTCGCGCACCTGCAGCACCTTGTCCAGCTGCTCCTCGTTCTCGACGAAGATCAGCTGCGCACCGCAGTCGTCGAGCACGTAGGCCACCTGCTCGGCCGCGTTGGTCGCGTAGATCCCCACCGAGATCCCGCCCGAGGTGATCACTGCCAGATCGGCGAAGAACCACTCCGGGCAGTTTTCGGCCAGGATGCAGACGCGGTCGCCCGGCGCGAAGCCGGCGGCGGCCAGCGCCAGCGCGACGCGCCGCACCTGCTCGCCGTACTCGGCCCAGGTAATCGGACGCCACAGCCCGCGCAGCTTGTGGCGCAGCGCGACGCGATCGGCGCGCAGCCGCACCGCGGCCAGGAACGCCGCGGCCAGCGTCGACGTCGGCGTCGGCTCGATCTCCTGGCCGCGGCCGTAGCGCGCCCAGTCGGCGCCGGCCGTGTCGGGGTGCGTCAGCGCCACAGCTTGGTCCTCTTCCAGCGGCGCGCGGTGCGCGCGCCCGGCTCCTTGACACCGAGGTAGAACTCGCGGATGTCGGGCTTGGCCGCGAGTTCGCGCGCCGAGCCCTTCATCACGATGTGGCCGACCTCGATCACGTAGCCGTAGTCGGCGACTTCCAGCGCCTTGTGTGCGTTCTGCTCGACCAGCAGGATCGTGGTGCCGGCCTCGGTGCTGATGCGGCGGATGATCGCGAAGATCTCGCTGACGAGCCGCGGCGACAGCCCGAGCGACGGCTCGTCCAGCAGCAGCAGCTTCGGCCGCGCCATCAGCGCACGCGCGATCGCGAGCATCTGCTGCTCGCCGCCCGATAGCCCCTGCGCCGGCTGCTCGGCGCGCTCGCGCAGGATCGGGAACCACGCGTACATCTGCGCGAGGTCGGCGCGCATCTGGTCGCGGTCGCGCCGGGTGTACGCGCCCATCTGCAGGTTCTCGCGCACCGTCAGCAGCGGGAATACCTCGCGCCCTTCGGGCACGTGCGCAAGCCCCAGGGCGACGATCGCGTCGGGCTCGCGGCCGACTAGGCTGTGCCCGGCGAAGGTGATCGTGCCCTTGCGCGGCTCGACGAAGCCCGAGATCGACTTCAGCACGGTCGACTTGCCCGCGCCGTTCGAGCCGAGCAGCGTGACGATGCTGGCCTCGGGCACGTCCAGGCTGACGCCCTGGATCGCCAGCACCGGGCCGTAATAGGCCTCGACGTTGCGCAGCGCGAGCAGCGGCACGGACACCTCAGCCCCCGAGGTAGGCGTCGACCACGCGCGCGTCGGCCATGATCTGCGCGGGCGCACCGACCGCGAGCACCGCGCCGCGGTCCATCGCGAGCACGCGGTCCGACACCAGGTCGACCAGCCGCATGTCGTGTTCGATCAGCACGACGGTGATGCCGAGGTCGTCGCGGATATCGCGGATCCAGAACGACATGTCCTCGGTTTCCTCGGCGTTGAGCCCCGACGACGGCTCGTCGAGCAGCACGAGCCGCGGCTCGGCCGCGAGCGCACGGCCGATCTCGACCACCTTGCGCACGCCGTAGGCGAGTGCCCCCACGGTGGTGTCGCGATGCGCCTGCAGGTCGAGCAGCTCGATGATCTGCTCGACCTTGTCGCGGTGCGCGACCTCGGCGCGGCGGTTGGCGCGCGTGAAGAACAGTTCCGACAGCGGCGCCGCGCGCGCGCGGCAGTGCCGGCCGACGAGCAGGTTGTCGAGCACGGTCGAGCGCTCGAACAGCTCGATGTTCTGGAAGGTGCGTGCGACGCCCAGCGCCGCGACGCGGTGCGGCGGCACGCGGGTGATGTCCTGTCCGTCGAGCAGGACCTGCCCGGCGTCGGCGTCGTAGACGCGGCTGATCAGATTGAACAGCGTGGTCTTGCCGGCGCCGTTCGGACCGATGATCGTGAAGATCTCGCCGGGTTCGACCGTGAGGCTCACGTCGCGCACCGCGCGGATGCCGCCGAAGCTGCGCGCGAGGCGGTGCGTCTGGAGCAGGCTCATCGCAGCTGCTCGGACTTGTGGAACGACCGCTGTCGCCGGAAACTGCCGCGGCGGTAGAAGGGGAACAGATCCAGGTAGGTCTTGATCCGGACCCAGCGCCCGTACAGGCCGCGCGGCTCGAACAGCATGAAGCCCACCATCAGCAGCCCGTAGACGCCCGCGTCCAGCCCCGACTGCAGCGACGAGCTCAGCCCAAGCGTGTCGCGCAGCACGATCACGAACTGCGGCAGCATTACAATGAACGCGGCGCCGAGCACTGCGCCATGCAGCGCGCCCAGCCCGCCGACCACCACCAGCACGAGCAGCTCGACCGAGGTCATGATCGTGAACTGGTCCGGCGTGATGAAGACGATCTTGTGCGCGTACAGCGCGCCGGCCAGCCCGGTGAGCACGGCGCTGACGACCAGCGCCGCGGCCTTGTAGCGCGCGAGGTGCACGCCCAGGCTCTGCGCCGACACCTCGCTGTCGCGGATCGCGGTCCACGCGCGCCCGGTGCGCGAGCGCAGCAGGTTGGCGGCGCCGAGCAGCACCAGCGCGAGCAC
Organism: Burkholderiales bacterium; assembly: GCA_003577305.1. GTDB lineage: Bacteria > Pseudomonadota > Gammaproteobacteria > Burkholderiales > Burkholderiaceae_E > Zeimonas. The sequence continues at coordinate 126,312 of QEVL01000002.1, read as the reverse complement.
GGCGAGCGCCAGGTAGTAGAACTGCCACTCGGCGTCGAGCGTCAGCGCGCCGATGCTGATGCTGTCGACCGTCAGGCCGTGGTTGCCGCCGGTGAGCGTCCCCCAGCGCATCAGCACCTCCTCGACGATGAACGCGAACGCGAGCGTGCCGATCGCCAGGTAGATCCCCGCGAGCCGCGCGGTCGCCCACGCGAGCACCAGGCTGAGCACGCCGGCAACCGCCCCCGCCGCGGGCAGCGTGAGTGCGAACGGCAGCCCGCGCGCGCGCAGGATCGCCTCGGTGTACGCCCCCACCGCGAGGAAGGCGGCGTGACCGAGCGAGATCTGGCCGGCGTAGCCCATCAGCAGCATCATGCCGACGCCGGCGATCGCGTAGATCGCGACGAAGCTCAGCTGCGCGAGCACGTACTCGCCCAGCACCGCCGGCGCGAGCAGCGCTGCCGCCACCAGCAGCGCGTACGCGAGCGCGGCGCCGCAGTGGTCGAACAGGCGGATCGCCTGCTCGTAGCTGGTGCGCATCGGCACGTTCATGCGCTCAGACCTTCTTCGCGACCGACGCGCCGAACAGTCCCTGCGGCCGCACCGCGAGCACCAGCAGCAGCAGCACGTAGGCGGCGACGTCCTTGAAGCCCTCGGGCAGATAGAAGCCCGCCAGCGCCTCGACGACGCCGATCACCAGCCCGCCGACGATCGCGCCCGGGATCGAGCCGAAGCCGCCGAGCACGGCCGCCGGGAACGCCTTGAGCCCGATGAAGCCCATGTTCACGTGGACGAAGGCGATCGGCGCGAGCAGCACCCCGGCAAGTGCGGCGGTGGCGGCGGCGATCGCCCAGATCAGCGACAGCATCGACTTCACCGGGATGCCGACGTGGAAGGCGGCGAGCTGGTTCTGCGAGGTCGCCTGCATCGCGACGCCGAGCCGCGTGTAGCGGAAGAACGCGTACAGCACGACGATCAGCGTGAGCGTCGCAGCCATGATCGCCAGGTACTCGGAGCCGATCGCGACGTCGCCGAGCCGCGTGGTACCGCGTGCGTACGGGGCGGGGATCGCATGCGTGTCGCTGCCCCAGGCCGGCAGCATCGTCACGATGCTGCGCAGCACGAAGCCGACGCCGATCGTGATGATCACGATCGCGAACACCGGCTCGCCGACCATCGGGCGCAGCACCAGGCGGTCGAGCAATGCGCCGACCAGCGCCAGGCACAGCACCGCCAGCACCAGCCCGACCGCGAACGGCAGGCCGAGCAGCACGATGAAGGTGTAGCCGAGGAACGCGCCGAGCATCATCAGGTCGCCCTGCGCGAAGTTGACGATCTCGCTCGCTTTGTAGATCAGCACGAAGCCGAGCGCGACGATCGCGTAGGCGCAGCCGATCGCGGCACCTGCGGCCAGCATCTGTGCGAAGTCGCTCCAACCCTGCACGTCACCGCCTCGTTGCCCTGCCCCCAACCGCAGCCGCCGCGCCGGCTCGCCCCGGCATCCGCCGCCGGCTGTGTCGGGGCGCGCGTTCCGGTCGCCGATCGCACGCGCTGACCTCGCCGGGTGGGCGACCGGACACGAGCGTACTTTATGTTCACTCATTTTTCAAGTACTATTCAGAAAACGAGACCGACTCGAACAGATGCGATTCGCGCCCGTGCGTCGGCCGCCCGCCCGATGAGCCCAACCCACGACATGCACGCGCTGGTCCTGCAGCACGACGGCTACGCCGACCCGGCTGCGGGCGCGGCCACGCCGGCGCTGGCGGAGTTGATCGCGTTGCGCCGGATCACGCGCCCGCAGCCGGGTGCCGACCAGTTGCTCGTGCGGGTGACGCTGTCGCCGGTCAACCCGTCCGATCTGCTCTACGTGGCCGGCACGTACGGACAGCCGCGTGTGCGCGGCACGCCGGCCGGCTTCGAGGGCACCGGGATCGTGGTGGCCGCCGGCGCGGACGCGAGCCCGGCACTGATCGGCAAGCGCGTGAGCTTCCTCGCGACGGCCTCGGGCGCGTGGGCCGAGTACGCACTGACCGATCCGATGGCCTGCGTCCCGGTGGGCAACGCGCTGCGCGACGAGGACGCCGCGGCGCTGCTGGTCAACCCGCTTACCGCGCTGGCAATGGCCGAGCTGGCCGTCGAGGCCGGCACGCGCGCGGTGGTGCTGACGGCAGCCACGTCCCAGCTCGGCCGCATGTTGATCCCGCTGCTGCGCGAGCGCGGCTTGACACCGATCGCGGTCGTACGCCGGACGGAGGCGGCCGCCGCGCTGCGGGCACTGGGCGCGGCCGAGGTGCTCGTCGGCAGCGCACCCGACTACGCGGCGCGCCTCGCGGCGGCGCTGAACGCACACGCGCCGCGGCTGCTGCTCGACGCCGTCGGCGACCAGGCGTCGGCCAACCTGTTCCTGGCGATGCCGACGCACAGCCGTTGGGTCGCGTACGGCATCCTGAGCGCGACCGGGCTCTGCCTGCCGGACGTGCGCGCGTTTGTCTTCGCCGGCAAGCGCATCGAGGGTTTCTGGCTCAGCCGCTGGCTGCGCGCGGCCAGTCCGGCGGTGCGTGCGGCGGCGGTGGACGCGGTGCAGCAGCGCTTCGTCGACGGCCACTGGCGCACGCAGGTCGGCGCGCGTGTGCCGTTGGCCGATGTCCTCGAACAACTGCCGACCGCCCTGCAGCGGCCCGGCAAGGTGCTTATCGCGCCCTGAGCGCGCCGCTGCGATGCGTCCGTCCGCCCGCCCACCGCCGGCTGCACGCGTCCCAGGTGCGGTGTCGCGCGCGATGCCGCACACTGCACCCGCGCCGCGTCGGCGCCGTTACAGGTCCTCGCGGCGTCGGTACCGATCGCCGCGTTGCCGGTTGCGCGTGGACCAGCGTACCGTCGGCTTGTGCGAACGGCCCACTGCGCCGAGCACGCTACGAGTCTGATCCCACCGCCCCGACGTTTGCCACCTCCGGAGGTTCTCGTCATGAAAACCAATATCGGCCTGTTCCTCGCCAAGCGCGCACGGCTCGATCCGGATCGGATCGGGTTCATCTTCGAAGATCAGGAGCTGAGCTTCCGCGCGATGAACGCGCGCGCCAACCGTGCCGCCCACGCCTTCCTCGGACTGGGCGTGGCGCCGGGCGATCGCGTTGGCCTGCTGCTGGCGAATTCGCTCGAGTTCCTGGACTGCTTCTTCGGTCTGGCCAAGATCGGCGCGATCGTCGTGCCGCTGAACTGGCGGCTGACCTCGCCCGAACTCGCGTTCATCGCGAACGAAGCGGGCATCCGGGCGCTCGCCTACGGGGTGGAGTACGCGAACACGGTCGACGCGCTGCGCGGGCTGCTCGCCCCGATCACCTACGTCGCCGTCGGCGAGGCGGCTGCGTCCGACCAGGGCTACGCGACGCTCGCCGCGCTCGCGTCGGACGCCGAGCCCGAGCCGGTCGGCGACGGCGCGGATCCGCTGGTGATCATGTTCACGTCGGGCACCACCGGCAAGCCCAAGGGCGCGGTACTCAGCCACGACAACCTGTTCTACGACTCGTGCACCGTCTCGCACAGCACCGACTGGCGCTGGGGCGACCGCGTGCTGATCGCGCTGCCGCTGTTCCACATCGGCGCGCTGATCTATGCGGTGATCAACGCGCACGTCGGCGCGACGACGGTGCTGATGAAGGCCTTCGACCCGGCCGGCTTCCTGCGCACGCTGCAGGATCGGAGAATCAACTCGTTCCTCGCGGTGCCGGCGATGCTGCACTTCATGCTGCAGGTACCGAGGATCCAGGACACGGACCTGTCGTCGGTGCGCTGGGCGCTGTGCGGCACCGCGCCGGTGCCGGTGCCGCTGATCCAGGCGTGGACCCGGTTCGGCATCGCGATCCAGCAGGTCTACGGCCTGACCGAATGCACCGGCGGCGCGGCGGTGCTCAGTGCCGAACGAGCGCTGGACAAGATCGGCTCGACCGGGTTGCCGATGTTCCACACGGATATCCGTGTCGTCGACCTGAACGACAAGGACACGCCTCCCGGTGAGGTCGGCGAGATCATCATCCGCGGCCCGCACGTGATGCGCGAGTACTGGAACGACCCGCGCGCTACCGCCGACACCCTGATCGACGGATGGCTGTACACCGGCGACCTCGGTCGGCTCGACGAGGACGGCTACCTGTACGTGGTCGAGCGCAAGAAGGACCTGGTCATCTCCGGCGGCGAGAACATCTACCCTGCCGAAGTAGAGAGCGTGCTGACCGAGATGCCGCAGTTCGCGGAGGTGGCGGTGATCGGCATCCCCGACCCAGCCTGGGGCGAGGTGGTGTGCGCGGTCGGACGGCTGAAGGAGGGCCAGACGCTGACGCTGGAGCAGGTCGTCGCGCACTGCACCGGCAAGCTCGGCAAGTACAAGATCCCGAAGAAGCTCATCCTGAGCGAACACCCGCTGTCCCGCAACCCGACCGGCAAGCTGCTCAAGCGCCTGCTGCGTGAGAAGTACGCGGCGGCGTCCACCCAGTAGGGGTAGACGAACGCAGCGGCGCCGGTACGCTGCTAGCCATGGGCCGGCAGCGGCTGCGCCGGCGTGCCTTTGCTCATTCTGGTCGTCGTTGTGGTTCGTAGCTGTCGTAGCGGCGCAGTTCACGCTATCAGCAAGTGCGGCGTGACACGGTAGACCGTCGGGAGGCGCCGGCTTGACGGCGCCTCCCGACAATCATTCAGAAACGGCCTATTCGGCCGTGGCCAGAGGCGAGGGTTGCCGCCCGTGGCCCATCTCTTCGAAACGGCCTATGCCGCCGAGAACGGAGTCAGGGTCCTGGCACGCGGTCAGCAAAGCAAACGCGTCCTCCGATACCTTGTGTAGACACCGGTCGGCGGCTACAGAGCCATACCGTACACCACGAACATCGTGAACAGGCCTAGTCGCACGCTCGCGCAGTCTTGTCAATCCAGGCCCGCTTACTCCGCGTCTTCTTCATCGGGCGGCGCCTCGCTCGGTGCAACCAGACCGAAGTGGCGGATCATCCGACGCAGTCGCGGCCGTGACACGCCAAGGATCGTGCACGCTTGTCCGCGGTGCCAGCCGGTCGCCTCCAGCACCCGCAGGACGTGCGCCTTCTCGACCTCGCGCAGACTATGCGCGGCGACCGGTGTGGCGACGGAACTCCGTCGCTGTGCATGCCGGCACATGTGCGTAGGCAGCACTTCGCAGCTGATCGCCTCCGATGAGGACAGTGCGACCGCTTTCATCAGGACGTTCTCGAGCTCGCGTACGTTGCCAGGCCAGTCGTAGTCCTGGAAGCAATGCAGCGCATCCCGGTGCATCCTGTAGGCGCCGTGGCGCACCTCCCGGTTGATGCGTCCGAGCAGCGCCTGCACCAGATCGGGGATGTCCTCACGCCGCTCGCGCAGTGGCGGCAGGTGGATCGTGACCACCTGCAGTCGGTAGTAGAGGTCTTCGCGGAAGGCTCCCTGGTGGATCCGCTCTCGGAGGTCGACGTTGGTCGCGGCGATCACGCGCGCGTTGGTGGTGTGCACCGTCTTGCCACCGAGCGGCACGAATTCCTTTTCCTGCAATACGCGCAATAGCTTCGCCTGGATTGCAGGCGAGAGCTCGCTCACTTCGTCGAGGAAAATGGTGCCGTCGCCGGCCATCGCGAACTTGCCGAGGTGCCGATCGGTGGCTCCGGTGAAGGCTCCCCTTTCGTGCCCGAACATGTCGGATTCGATCAGCGTGTCTACCAGCGCGGCGCAGTTGACCGCGACGAACGGGCCCGTCGGAGTCGACCCGGCACGATGGATGGCGCGCGCCACCAGTTCCTTGCCTGTGCCCGATTCGCCGGTGATCAGCACGGTTACCGCGCTCTGCGCGGCCAGGCCGATCATCTTGAACACTTCCTTCATCAGGCGACTGTGCCCGACCATGATGTCGGCGCCGGGTCGCGCGCCCTGGGCAACAGGCACCACGAGCATGCTGTCGGCCTCGGCTTCGAGCGAACGCAGTGCCTTGACGACAGCTGCATCGAGTTCGTCGATGTCGATCGGCTTCTGGATGTAGTCGGCGGCTCCCCCCTGCATGGCCTCGATGGTGCTGTCCATGTCGTGAAACGCCGTGATCATGATGACGGGCGTGCCGGGACAGATCCGCTTCAATTCGGGCAGCGCCTGCAGGCCGGATCGTCCCGGCATGCGGATGTCGAGGATGACGAGGTCCGGCCGTATCCGGGCTGCGGCGGCGAGACCGGCGTCGGCGTCGTGCGCAACGTGAGCGGCGTGGCCCTGGGCGCGCAGATGCAACTCCAGCGTGCGGCAGCTCGCCAGGTCGTCATCGACGACGAGGATCCTGCTCATGGAGCATCGCTCACCGGGCCGGTGGGTAGCGTGACGACGACGCAGGTGCCGCCCCCGGGCTCGCTGCGCAGTTCGATACGGCCGCGGTGCTGCTCGATGATCCGCCTGGCGATGGGCAGTCCCAGGCCGGTGCCTCGCGCACGACTGGTGAAGAAAGGCTCGAACACGCGTTCGCCGAACCGCTCGGGAATCCCGCAGCCGTTGTCGGCGATCTCCACGCAGATCTCGGGTGATTGTCGGCCCAGCTGCACGCGGGTGAGCACGTGGACCTCGGGCGTCCGGCCGGCAATGCCTTCGCACGCCTGCACCGCGTTCAGGATGAGATTGGAGAACGCCTGTCGCAGCTTGTTGGCGTCGCCGTGCAGCGTCGGCAGTCCCGGCGCGTGGCCAGTGTCGACACGGGCTTTGTGCTCGTCGATTTCTCGCTGCACCAGAAGCACCGCCGTATCGAGCACCTTGTCGATGCTGAGCCAGGTCGGCTGCAGCGCATCCGGACGCGAGAAGCTGAGCAGCTCCGAGAGCACCTCTTCCATGTAGCGCACCTGATCGAGCGCGAGTCGATTGATCTCCTGCTCGGTGTCGCTGAGATCCTTGCCGGCGTGCTTGCCCAGGATGCCGAGACTCATCTTCACGGTCGAAAGCGGATTGCGCAGGTCGTGGGCGATCATGGTCGCAGCCTGTCCCATGACTGCGAGCGCCCGGTTCTCGGCGCTCTCGCGGTTGCGCGCGCTGACTTCCTCCTGCAGGCGCTTGCGCTCCGTGATGTCTTCGGCCTCGGCGAGGAAGTGCGTGAGGCGGTCTTGCTCGTCGCGGATCGGGGAGATCGCGATGTGCTCCCAGTAGCTCTCGCCGTTCTTCTTCCGGTTGCAGAGTTCGCCGCGCCATTCGCCGCCGGCGGCGATTGTTCGCCAGAGCTGCGCATGCGTGGCCGGGGGCGTGCACCCGCTCTTGAGAAGGCGTGGATTGCGCCCGCGTACTTCGTCGAGCGCGTATCCGGTCACCTGGGTGAACCTCGGATTGACGTACTCGATCGCTCCGGCAACGTCGGTAATGAGCACCATGGTGGGACTCTGTTCGACCGCGCTCGAGAGCTTGCGCAGGCGCTCCTGCGTACGCTGCCGCGCCGCGACTTCCCGTTGCAATCGACGATTAGCCGATTCGGTTTCGATTGCCCGCAAGCGTGCCAGCTGCGCCATGCGCGTCGCCACCGCGAGGAGCAGTGCCAGAGTAAGGCCGCCGGACAGCACCGCGCGCGGCAGCGGCGTGTGCGCCGCCGAAAGCGTCTTCGCGAGCGGCCACACGTCCACCCGCCACTCGGCGTTCAGGAGGCGCACGCCGGCGTTTTGGTGAAACCGGGGTTCGACGTCGTCCGCGATGTCGCCGCGAAGATAGATGGTCTCGCGCCCGTCCATCACTCGAATGCCGTATCCAGGCGCGATGTCGTTGCCCAGGATGTCGTCGAGCAGCGCCCGCACGCCGTGGACCGTCACGATCATGCCGTCGAATGCGTCGCCCCGGAAGATCGGCACAACGACCGCGAAGGCTTTTCCCCCGACGGCGTGTGAAAACACGGACGTCACTGCGATTTGCCGACGTCCGTGCGCGATGGACTGCGTTGCCGCGGAAGAGGAAGCAAGCGTATCGTCGGTCCCGCCCGCACCCCGCGCCCACTGTACTTCGAGCAGGGAATCCAACCGGGCGACGTCGAGCAGGCCGGCGTAGTGGCGCATGTACTGGTCGGCATCGGATTCCCATTCGCCGCGCGGCGGTTGTCCGCGCATTTCCCAGCGCCTGGCCATGCGCACCTGCGCCAGCACGCGCGAGTCCATGCGCGCGACGATCTGGTTACGCACGGTCTCCAGCCGCATGGCGGCAGCGTGCGCGAACCGGGCCTCTTCCTGTGCGAGCAGTGCCGCCCACAGGCCGACTGCCGCTACTCCGGCCGTCAGCCCGATCAGCCAGGCGAGCCAGGGCGTGGCCGATGCGACCCGAGGCGCGGGCACCACGCTCTCCAGCGGCTCGACCGCGACCGGGTCGTGCGGCTGAGGGATCGCGGATCCGAGCGCCGGCACCATGGCGGATTCCAGCCGAAAGACGATCGCCTAAATTGTAGCGCCCCGTGCCTCACGTCGGCGCGGCACGGGGCGCACGTGCTCGCGCTCGGGCCGCCGCCCCCCGCTCGCCGCCAGCAACTGGGAGCAGATCTCCCCGGCCACTGCGTAACCACTGACGATGCGGTCGCGGGTCGAGACGCCGTCGAGGTAGTTCGCCGCGATGTGAAGGCCGGGCCAGCGGCGCAGGCGTTCGCGAACGTCGCGCACCCGGCGCAGGTGGTTGCCGTGATACAGCGGCAGGCCGCGAGTATGGCGCACCACCTGCGTGGTCTCCGGTGCGTCGCGCAGGCCCAGCAGCGCAGTCAGCTGATCGAGGGCCGCCCCGGCGATCGCCGCCTCGTCCCACTGCGCGATCTGCGGCGCACGCGCGCCGCCGAGAAAGGCGCTGAGAAGCACTCGCCCGCCTGGCGCCCGTTCAGCCAGGACGCCAGCACTCCACTGGCAGCCTAGAAGGGCCCGGGCCTCGGCCCGTGGCACCAGGAAACCCATCCCGTCGAGCCGGTGCTCGATCGCCGCCCGCTCGAAGCCAAGGTGCACCACCGCGAGCGGCGCATATTCGAGGCCGCCGATCAGCGCGGCGAGCTCCGGATCGTTCGGGTCGAGCAATTCGGCCGCCTCCATCGCGGGAACGCTCAGCACGACGTGCCGGGCGCGCAGCCTGCGTTCGCCCTCGCGCGTGCACGCCAGCGCGGCCCAGCCATCGGGCTCGCGCACGAGCACTGCGGCCGTGCACTCGGTGCGCACGCTCACGCCAGGATTCCTCGCGAGTGCGTCGATCAGGCTTTGCATGCCGCCCTTGAACGAGAACATTTCCATCGCCGGAGCGGCCTGGCGGCGCAGTTTGCGCACCAGGACGCCAACGGCGATGCTGCCGAAGCGTTGCTCCAGCGCCGTCAGACGTGGCAGCACCGCTCGCGCCTGTGCCAGGTCGGGATCGCAGCCGAAGGTGCTCGCCAGCATCGGTTCGAAGACCTTCTCGAGCGCCTCGCAGCCCAGGCGGCGCGTGACGAAGGCGCTCGCCGTCTCGGCTTCATCGCCGCCGCGCGGAATCAGCGGTTCGGCGAGAAGCCGCAGACGCCCGCAACCGCTCCAGAAGGGCGTGAACGCCTGCGAGCCGAGGCGCGTGGGCACCTGCGCGAGCATTCCGCGCTGCACCACGAACCGCGGCGCATCGCTGCGCAGCGCGAGCTTCTCCGGCGCCAGTCCCGATTGCTCGATGAACGCGGTGACTTCGGGGCGGAAGTTGAGCATCAGCGATGCACCGCTCTCCATCGCGTAGCCTCCGACCCGGCGTGTACCGACGACGCCGCCGAGCGTGGGAGCGCGTTCCCAGAGCTCGGCCGCGACGCCCCGCTGCGCGAGCCACCAGGCGGCGGACAGGCCGGAGACTCCTCCGCCGACGATCAGTACGTCGACGTCCATGCGTTGCGCCTGCCATTCGGGATGGTCATGGTCGGTGAAACGCGCTTGCCGATCCGACCCTGACGAGCGAGACAGTCCACTTCCGACTCCGATCGAAACCCGACGGGTTGTTCATCTTCCGCGCAGCGGCAGAAACCGTGCCAGCGGTAAACCCGCCATGCTCCGTGAAGGAGCGCCGCCTGGCCTGGAACGCTTCGTTCCTGCGCGTGGGTCGTCAGCGTGTCAGGTTGAACACTTTGTTCAAGCCTGGGCCGCTTGTCTTCCCGGACGAAGCTGCGTGCAGATCTGGTCCGGATGTTGCTTCGGTCGAGAGGCATTGGACGCGAGCTTTTCGGATGATCCATCGCTCGTTCCCGAAGGTGACGAAGCTTGCCCCGCGCCGCGGTGCAACGTCGGCGCTCGCGGCCATCGTGGCCCTTGCCTGCGGCGCCGCGCTGGCGCAGGCGCCCGAGTCGGCCGAGTACCCGGCCGTCACCGGCGTCGACAGCCGTCTCGCGGTGTGGATTGCCGCGCAACTGCACCTGGAATTCGCCGCGTTCGTGCTCGCGGTGCCGATGTTCGCGCTGCTGATCGAGTTTCTCGGCTGGCGTGCCAGGTCGACCGACCGCGTCGCGTCGCGTCGCTACGATTGGCTCGCGCACGAGATGGCGAGCCTGCTGCCGGTCGCCTATTCGCTCACCGCCATCACTGGCGCACTTCTCGGGTTCGTGCTGTTCGCGGCATACCCGAAGGTGATGCGCCACCTGACTGGCGTGTTCGGCCCGACTTTCGTGGTCTATCCCCTGTTCTTCGTTGCCGAGACGCTGTGCCTCTACTTCTGGTACTACGGCTGGCACCGGTGGCAGGGCGACTCGAAGTGGATCCACCTGCTGCTCGGCCTTCTGCTCAACGTCTTCGGCACGATCGTCATGTTCATCGCCGACGCCTGGGCCACCTACATGATGACGCCCGCCGGCGTCGACGAACGCGGCGCCCTCGTGAGCCTGCACGACGCGGTGTGGAATCCGGGCTGGATGCCGCTGAACATCCACCGCCTGGTGGCCAACGTCACTTTCGGCGCGCTGCTCTGTTCGGCCTACGCGGCATACCGGCTGCTGCTGAGCGGCGATGCACGCGAGCGCGCTCTGTACGACTGGATGGGCTACACCGGAAACCTCATCGCGCTCTTCACGATGCTCTTCCTGCCGTTCGCCGGCTACTACTTCGGCTTCGAGCTGTTCGCGTTCTCGGCCACCTACGGCGTGACGCTGATGGGTGGCGTGCTGTCGTGGCTGTTCATCATCCAGGCGATCGTGATCGCGGTGCTGTTCATCGGCGCGGCGTATTACTCATGGCTCGGCCTGCTGCGCATCCCCGGCTCGGAGGCCCAGCAGCGCTGGAGCGCGGTGTTCAACGTGCTGCTGATCGCCGGTTTCGCCGTGTGGGCGACCCCGCACACGATGGCCGCGAGCATCGAGGAATCCACCGGCGGCTTTCACCCCGTGCTCGGCGCGCTCGGCGTGATGGCGCCGAAGATGATCGCGGTGACGCTGGTGCTGGTGGTGCTGTATGCGAGCTATCTGCTGTACCGCCGCGCCGGGCGCGTGCCGGCCGTCGCGTGGGCGCGCACCGGCACGGCCGTGGAGTGGGGGCTGGTCGGCCTGATGGCGCTCACGATCGCGGCGCTCGGCATCTACGGCTATTTCGCTCCGGCGCACATCCGCATCAAGACCTCCATCTGGCAGATCTACGTCCTGATCGGCGGCATCGTCGTGACTTTCCTTCTAGACCACGCACTGCTGCGCGGCGCCACGACCGTCGCCGCCGCGCGCTGGGGAACGATGCCGCGCCGCGGCCAGTACGTGCTCGTACTGCTCGCGGTTGTAATCGTGTGGCTGATGGGCCTGATGGGCTATGCGCGCAGCGGCGCGCGGCTGAACTGGCACGTGTTCGGCATCCTCGAAGACACCTCGTCCGGGGCCGGACTCCCTGCCCTCGGCGAGGCGGCATTCGTCGTCACGCTGATCACGGCGATCTTCTTCGCGCTGCTCGCGGTGGCGTTCCTGATCGCCGGGATGGCGCACCGCACCGACGAGCGCACGCTCGCCGAGATCGCTCCGTACGAGGAGCCGCAGTGAAGAGCCTCACCGCCTATGGCGCACCGGTGCTGCCGGCAGTGATCGTCGTCGGCTTCTTCGTCTGGTTCGCCAACTGGATTCCCCAGACACGCTGGCAGCCGCCGCAAAAGCTCGCGATCACCGAGAGCATGACGCCGGCCGAACTCGCCGTGCAGGGCGAGACGCTGGTTCGCCAGCGTGGCTGCATGACCTGTCACACGATCGAACCCGGAGCAGGCGTCAAGGGCGGGGGTCGCGGACCGAACCTCGCCGAGGTCGCCCTGCGTCGCGCGAGCGGAGTGCAGGGCGGACCCGGGACTCTCGTCGAGTACCTGGTGCAGTCGCTCTACGAACCGGGGGCGTACGTGGTCGAGGGTTTCAGCAACATCATGCCGGCGTCGACTTCGGCGCCTGCGAAACTGGGTTACGAGGAGGTCGTCGCGGTCGTCGACTATCTGCAGTCGTTGGGCGGCAGACCGTCGGTGAAGATCGGCGACGTTCCGCGTCCGTCCGGCGCGCCCGCCGCGCCTGCCGCGGCTGCAGCTACGGATCCCGACCCTCGGGCGCTGTTCGACTCGCTCGGGTGCGCCGGCTGCCACAGCCTCGAGGCGGGCAAGAAAGTGCTCGGTCCGAGCCTCGACGCGGAGGCCCTCAGGCAGGCCGCGGCGGCGCGCAGCATGAGCGTCGAGGCGTTCCTGGTCGAGTCCATCGTCGACCCGAAGGCTTACGAGGCGAAGGACTATCCGTCGGGCGTCATGCCGCAGGACTACGGCGCGAGACTCAATGCGGCGCAACTGAAGTTGCTCGTCGATTACCTGGCCGGGAGGAAGTCGTGAACCGTCTCGCTGAGTCCTGGCGTCGCAACGTGCCGTTGCCGACCGGCGTGGTGCTGGTGGTGGCGGCGATCTATGTGCTGCTCGAGCTGGTGCGGCCGGTAATCCCGCGCAGCGTGATCCTGCTGTACATGGGCTTTGCGATCGCAGGCGCGGTGATCCACGTGACTCTGGACGATCGGCGCATCGGCCGCTTCATGGAGTTCTTCCTCGAAACGCCGGCGGACGAGCCGCGCGCGCTGCGCGCTCAGCGCTGGGCGCTGCTGGCCGTCCTTCCGCTGGTGCTCGGCTGGCTGGTCTACGACGCGCTACGCCCGACCTACGCGCCGCCGGTGGAGATCTTCCAGCGCCATCCGACGGTCGGCGAGGAGGTGCTCAAGCGCGTGGTCGTGCCGGCCTGGGCCGCCGATCCGGCGAAGTGGCGCACCGAGGACATCGATGCGGGCAAACGCCTGTACGACGCGAACTGCGCGATCTGCCACGGCGAGAAACTCGACGGCCAGGGAGTCGCGGCCGAGGGGTTTCGCTATCCCATCCGTCCGGCGGATTTCACCGACGCCGGCACGATCGGACAGCTGACCCTGCCGTACGTCTACTGGCGCCTCACGATCGGCGGCATCCAGAACCAGTTCGACAGCGCGATGCCCAAGTGGACCGCGGGCGACTCGGAGCCCGACGCCTCGACGCTGCACCTGAACGACTTCACGTCGGAGGAGGCGTGGAAGGTGATCCTGTACATCTACCGCGCGAGCGGATTCGAGCCGCGCAGGGAGTAGCGCGATGGGCAAGGTCACGCGCCGGCAATTCCTGACGCACGCCGCGGGCGCGGGCGGCCTGCTCGCCGGGCTGGGTGCTGCAGCACCGGCGTTTGCGGGTCGAACCCTGGTCGCGGTCCCGGGCATCGACAATCCGCTCGAGCACTATCCGGAGCGCGACTGGGAAGAGGTGTACCGCAACCAGTACGCCTATGAGCGCAGCTTCACTTACATCTGTGCGCCCAACGACACACACATGTGCCGCGTGCGCGCGTTTGTCCGCAACGGGATCGTGACGCGGCTCGAGCAGAACTACGACCATCACCGCTACAAGGATCTCTACGGCAACCAGGCGACAGCGGCATGGAATCCGCGCATGTGCCTGAAGGGGTTCACGATGCACCGGCGCGTGTACGGGCCGCACCGCGCGAAGGGTCCGATGCTCCGAAGCGGCTGGAAGCAGTGGGCCGATGCGGGTTTCCCGTCGCTGTCGGACGACCCGAAGCTGCGCAGCCAGTACCGCTTCGACGCACGCGGCACTGATTCCTTCGAGCGGGTCTCGTGGGACGAAGCGACGACCTACGTCGCCAAGGCGCTCATTGCGATCGCGCGCACGTACAGCGGCGAGGACGGCAGACGCCGGTTGGTGAAGAACGACGGCTATCCACAGGAGATGCTCGAGCACTGGGAGGAGGCGGGCACGCGCACCATGAAGCTCGGCAGTTCGCTGCCGCCGCACGGCGTCATCGGCAAGTTCGGGACTTTCCGCATGGCCAACATGCTCGGCCTGCTCGACGCGCACGTGCGCAAGGTGGGGCCGGACAAGGCGAAGGGCGGGCGCGAGTGGTCCGAATACACCTGGCGTGGCGATCAGGCGCCCGGGCAGCCGTTCGTGCACGGATTGCAGACCTCCGACATCGATTTGAACGACCTGCGCTTCACACGGTTCACCGTGCAGGTAGGCAAGAACCTGATCGAGAACAAGATGCCCGAGGCGCACTGGCTCACCGAGATCATCGAGCGCGGTGGGCGCATCGCGGTCATCGCGCCGGAGTACAGCCCTTCGGCGAGCAAGGCCGACTACTGGATCTCGGTACGCCCCGGGCTCTCGGACACCTCGATCTTCCTCTTCGTTACCCGCTACCTGATGGAGAAGGGCTGGTACGACGAGGCGTACGTGAGGCAGTTCACCGATTTCCCGCTCCTCGTGCGCACCGATACGCTCGAGCGGCTGAAGCCGCAGGACATCATCGCCGGATATCGCAACCGGGATCTGTCCAGGGGACCGGGAGTCACCATTCACGGACTCACCGCCGAGCAGCGCGATCGCATCGGCGACTTCGTCGTCTGGGACCAGAGCTCCGGTGGCCCGAGGCCGATCAGCCGCGACGACGTCGGCAGGCACGTCGGCGCGCAGGGCATCGAACCGCGGCTCGACTGGAAGGGCACGGTGCGCCTCGTCGACGGCAGGCAGGTCGAGGCGATGACGGTCTGGGAGATGTACCGGGAGCACCTGCGCGACTACGACATCGACACGGTGCACGAGATCTGCGGCGCGCCGAAGGAACTGCTCGAGCGCCTGGCGAAGGACTTCGGCCGCCGCTTCTGGGATCCGGACTACAAGGGCAAGCCGCGCGAAGCCTACCCGATCGCGATCCACTACGGCGAGGGCATCAACCACTACTTCCACGCCACGTTGCACAACCGCGCGGTATGCCTGCCGCTGATGCTCGTGGGCAGCATCGGCATCCCCGGTTCGGGCGCGCACACCTGGGCGGGCAACTACAAGGGGGCGCTCTTCCAGGGTTCGCTGTGGTCGGGCCCGGGCGTGGGCGGCGCTTACGTCGAAGAGGACCCGTTCAAGCCGGTGCTCGACCCGAAGGCGAAGATCGGCCGGGAGAACGTTCGCGAACTGCTGCACGGCGAGGAGATGAGCTACTGGGGTTTCGGGGAGCGGCCGTTTATCGTCGACACGCCGGCAGGGCGAAGGAATTTCACCGGCAAGACCCACATGCCGAGCCCGACGAAGCTCATGTGGTACAACAACGCGAACCTGATGAACCAGGCGAAGTGGATCTACCACCTCCTGGTGAACGTCAACCCGAAGATCGACTGCATCATCGATCAGCAGGTGGAGTGGACCGGCTCGGCCGAATACGCCGACGTCGTCCTGCCGGCCAACACCTGGCTCGAATTCCAGACGCGCGAGTGCGGCGTCTCGTGCTCGAATCCGTTCCTGCAGATCTGGGGCGGCGACGGGATCAAGCCGTTGTACGACTCCATGGACGACGGCATGATTTTCGCCCTCGTCGCCGAAAAGCTCGCCGGGCTCACCGGCGACCGGCGCTTCCGCGACTACTGGAAGTTCATGCTGGAAGGCAAGCCCGAGGTGTACATCCAGCGCGTGCTCGATGCCAGTTGCACCACGCAGGGCTACCGGGTCGACGACATCCTGGCCGGCAAGTACGGCGAACCGGGTGCCGCGCTGTTGCTGTTCCGCTCGTACCCGCGGGTGGCTTTCTACGAGCAGGTCCACGACAGCGTGCCTTTCTACACCGACACAGGGCGGCTGAATGCCTACACGGACATTCCCGAGGCGATCGAGTACGGCGAGAACCTCGTTGTGCACCGCGAGGCTCCGGAGGCAACCCCCTATCTGCCGGGAGTCATCGTCTCGACGAGTCGGTTCGTGCGGCCGAACAACTTCGGCGTGACGCCGCAGATGCTGCAGGCGAAGACCCTGGACGCCGACCTGCGCGCGGTGGCGAACAACAAGCTCGCCTGGAAGGAAGTGAAGAAGACGAAGAACCCGCTGTGGGAGGAGGGTTACCGCTTCTTCTGCATGACTCCGAAGAGCAGGCACACGACGCACTCGTCGTGGGCGACGGTGGACTGGAACTGGATATGGAGCACCAACTTCGGCGACCCGTACCGCATGGAGCCGCGCAGCCCCGGCGTGGGCGACTGGCAGGTGCATATGAATCCGGAGGCGGCGAAGGACCTCGGCATCGAGGACGGCGACTACATCTACGTCGACGCCAACCCCGTTGACCGGCCGTACGCCGGCTGGAAGGACTCCGACCCGCGCTACAAGGCGTTTCGCCTGCTCACGCGGGTGAAGTACAACCCGGCCTACCCGTACAACGTCGTCATGACCAAGCACAGCGCCTGGATCGCGAGCGAGCGCACGGTCAAGGCGCACGAGACGCGGCCCGACAGGCGGACGCTCGCGTCCGACACCGGTTACCAGTCGAACTTCCGCTACGGCTCGCACCAGAGCGTGACGCGCGGCTGGGCACCGCCGATGCACCAGACCGACAGCCTGTTTCACAAGAAGACCGGGACGATGGGTTTCGTGTTCGGTTTCGACGTCGACAACCACGCGGTGAACACGGTGCCCAAGGAGACGCTGGTTCGCATCCGGAAGGCCGAACCCGGGGGGCTCGACGGCAAAGGTGTGTGGGAGCCGGCAACGAGCGGGCACTCGCCGGCGCACGAGAGCGCGTTCACCGCCCGCTATCTCGCCGGCGGTGTAGTCAAGGTGAAAGGAGCGGGCGAATGAAACCCGCAGAGTGCGGCGACCCGATGGAACTCGTCGGCGTGGCCCTGCCCGCCGATCCGGCGGAAATGGCGCGCTGCCTGATCGAGGAGTATCTGCTGCTCGGCTGGGACGAGCGGCGCATTGCGCTGCTGTTCGAGCGCCCGTGCTATCGCGCGACGCACGGGCTCGCAAGCGCGCTGGGCGAGCAGAGGATCCGTGCGCTGATCGACGAGGTTCGCGTGCAATGGATGGGAGCCGGCCGCGATGCCTAAGGTCTACAACTGGCAGCTGGGTCGGTCGATGGAGTACCCGTACCGCGAAGCGCACCCGCGCGAGCAGTTCGCGTTCGTCTTCAACATCAACCGCTGCATCGCCTGCCAGACCTGCACCATGGCCTGCAAGTCCACGTGGACTTTCTCCAAGGGGCAGGAGTACATGTGGTGGAACAACGTCGAGACCAAGCCCTATGGCGGTTATCCCCAGTTCTGGGATACGCGGCTGCTCGAACTGCTCGACGGCGCCCACCAGAAGGCGGGCCGCGAGGCGGTCTGGGATGCCTCGAAGAAAGAGTCGAAGACGCGGCCGTACGGTGTTTTCGACGGCATGACGGTGTTCGAGGCCGCGCGTGCTGCCGACCGGCGCGACGCGGTCGTTCTCGGTTACGAGCCAACCGATCTGGAGTGGCGATTTCCGAACATCTACGAGGACACCGCCACCGGGTCGAAGGACCGGCGCGACTCGCTCAACCTCGAGCCGGCCGCGCTGCCCGAGCACGCGACCTGGTTCTTCTACCTGCAGCGGCTGTGCAACCACTGCACCTATCCTGCCTGCCTCGCCGCCTGTCCGCGCCGGGCGATTTACAAGCGGGGCGAGGACGGGATCGTCCTGATCGACCAGAAGCGCTGCCGCGGCTACCGCAAGTGCGTCGCCGCGTGCCCCTACAAGAAACCGATGTTCCGCGCCACCACGCGGGTCTCGGAGAAGTGCATCGCCTGCTACCCGCGCATCGAGGGCAAGGACGAACTCACGCAGGGCGAGCCGATGGAGACGCGCTGTATGGCGGCTTGCGTCGGCAAGATTCGCATGCAGGGCCTGGTGGGCATCGGCGCCGACGGTGCCTGGGTCGAGCAGCGCGACAACCCGCTCTACTTTCTCGTCAAGGTGGAGAAGGTCGCGCTGCCCCTGTATCCGCAGTTCGGAACCGAGCCGAACGGCTATTACATTCCGCCGCGCTGGGTGCCGCGGGCATACCTGCGGCAGATGTTCGGCCCGGGTGTCGACGAGGCGATCGAGCGCTACACGCGGCCCTCGCGTGAACTGCTCGCGGTGTTGCAACTGTTTCGCGCGAGCCAGACCGTGATCTTCCGCCACGAGATCGTCCAGGGACCGAAGGTATTCGAGACCACCGTGGATGGTCAAAAGTGGGAGATGTACAACGACACCGTGATCGGCTACGGGCGCAGCGGTAAGGAGGTCGCGCGCGTGACGGTCGAGGAGCCCAGGCTCGTGCGCGCCGACAAGCACTACAACTCGATATGACGACCGCCAGCGCTCTTTGCAGGAGCCGCGTCTACGGCACGCTGTCGCTGGCGTTCGCCGAACCCGGTCGGCAGGCGCTGCGCAACTTGCGCGAACGTGCCGCTGCGCTCGAACCCTGCCTCGGCCAAGTCGGCGACGAAGCGAGTCTCGTACGGGCGCGCGCGCTGCGCACCTGCCTGGCGCGGCTCTCCCTGCAGCGCTGGCGCGCCGAGCACGTGCGGTGTTTCGGCTACGCAATATCGAAGGAGTGCCCACCCTACGAGGCCGAGTACGACCAGGCGAACCTGTTCCAGAAGACGCACACGCTCGCCGACGTCGCGGGTTTCTACCGCGCCTTCGGTTTGCAGACGGCGCCCGAACTGCACGAGCGCGTCGATCACGTCAGCGTCGAGCTGGAGTTCATGGAATTCCTCTGTCTGAAGGAGGCGCACGCCGCCCGGAGCGATCGCATCCGGCAGTGCAATGCCGCACAGGCCAGGTTCGTCGGAGAGCACCTCGGAGTCTGGTCGCGGGGCTTCGCGCGGCGGCTGCGCGCGGTCGCAGGCAAGGGTTTTTTCGCGACTCTCGCCGAGCTGCTCGAGAACTATGTCGACGCCGAAGCACGGCGGCTTGGTGTGCGACCCGCCGGGGGCGGGCGGCTCAACGAGGCGCCCGAGCTGCCCGAGGACGGTTGTGCGGAGAGTTGCGGCGTGCCCCCCGGCGGGGACCGATGCGAGGTGATGCATGAGCGCACGTGAACCGATTCGCGGGCGCCGTCCGTGGCTGACGGCGCCGTTTGCCGTGCTGGGCGGCTGGCTCGCACTGCCGGCACGCGACGCGCGCGCGGCAGAGAAGGCCAGCCTGCTCGCACGCCCGGTGGACGCGATTCCCGACGATCCGGACGCGCCGGCGTGGCAGCAGTCCGATGTCCTCGAGGTGCCGCTCGCACCGCAGGCCGTGGTAAAGCCGCGTCGCTACGAAGCGGGCGTGAAGTCGATCGAGGTGCGAGCCCTCTACAGCGAAGAGCGCCTCGCCGTACGCCTCGCGTGGCACGACGCCCAACAGGACGTGATGAAGGGCGCCGTGCAGGCGTTCCGGGACGCGATCGCGCTGGAGTTTCCGTACGATCCGGCCAAGGGCATTCCCTTCTTCGGCATGGGCGAGCGCGAGCGGCCGGTGGTGATCTACCAGTGGAAGTCCGACTGGGCGGCGGACAACCCACCCGACGTCGACGAGAAGTACCCCGACATGGCGGTCGACTGGTATCCATTCTCCACGCGCTCGGCGAGCGAGATCGCGGAGGCGACCGATTATGGCAAATCGGGCGGTGACAAGGCGTTCATTACGAGTTGGTGGGCCGGCAATGCACTGACGGACCCGGCGCTGCAATCGAAGCGTGCGGTCGAAAAACTGATCGCGCACGGATTCGGCACCCTCGAACCCGTGCCTGCGGATGAGCAGGACGGCGAGTCGCACGCGCAGTGGAAGGACGGCATGTGGAGAACCGTGATCTCGATCCCGCGTGCACAGGAGGCATTCAGCTTCGCGCGCGGCAAGACCGTTCCGTTTGCCTTCGCCGCATGGAACGGCGCGAAGCAGGAGCGTGGCGCCGAGAAGGCCGTCTCTACCTGGTACTTCCTCAGCCTGGAGCAGCCGACCAGCAGCGTGACCTGGCTCGCGCCGGTGGCTGTCGTCGCCGGAGTGTTTGCCGCGCAGATGGCAGGGCTGCGCAAGCTGCGCGAGCGGGCTGCGCGGCGGGGCGACTGATCCGTGTACCGTTCCATCTACCTGCCGCTGGACAATTCGCCGCTGTCGCTGGTGGGGCTCGATTTCGCGATCGAGCTCGCAGGCGCTACCGGGGCGCTTCTAACCGGCAGCCACGTCTATGCCGCGAGGCTGCACGACCGGCGCTTCCGACAGATGGAGGGAGGCCTGCCGGAGCCGTATCGCAAGGAGGATAAACTCGTCGAGCAACGCGTGATCCACGACGATCTCATCACGCGCGGGCTGAAAGTCATCTCGGACTCCTATCTCGACGTGTTCTCGGAGCGCTGCACGCGCGCCGGGATCGAGCACCGGCGCGTCGCCCTCGAGGGCAAGAACTGGCAGCGACTCGTCGAGGACATCGGCACGTCGGACGCCGACCTCGTGGTGATGGGCGCGCTCGGGCTGGGCGCGGTCGAATCGAGCCAGATCGGCAGCGTCTGCGAGCGCGTCGCTCGCCGGATAGACAGGGATCTGCTGGTGATGCGCACCGGCGAAAGTGACGGCGAGGGCGCGATCGTCGTGGCGCTCGACGGCAGTCCGCAGTCGTTCGGCGGCCTGATGACAGCGATCGAACTGGGCAAGCACCTCGGCCGGCGGGTCGAGGCGGTCGCGGCATTCGACCCGCAATTCCACTACGTCGCATTCAACTCCATCGCGAAGGTCCTGTCGACCGAGGCAGCGAGCGTGTTCCGTTTCAAAGAGCAGGAGCGACTGCACGAGGAGATCATCGATTCGGGGCTGGCGAAGATCTACCAGGGCCATCTCGAGGTCGCCGATGCTCTTGCGCGCGAGGCGGGAACCGTGCTCGCCACGCGGTTGGTCGCCGGCAAGGCTTTCGAGCAACTGCTGCGCTACGCTGCCGAGGCTCGACCATGGCTGTTGGTGCTCGGTCGCACCGGTGTGCACTCGGACACCTCGATGGATCTTGGCAGCGTGACCGAGAACCTGCTGCGACGCCTGTCATGCAATCTGCTCGTCTCCGCGCGAAGCTTCGAGCCGCCAGTTGAGAAAACCGCAGCAGCGACCATCGCGTGGACCGAAGAAGCGGAGCAGCGCATCAGCCGTGTGCCGGAATTCGCGCGCGGAATGGCACGCAGCGCAATTCTGCGCCACGCGGCACGCGAAGGCCACACCGTGGTCACCTCGGACGTGATCGACGCAGTCATGGGCGTAATGCCGGGTGGGTGCTGCCCGTTCTCGGGCAAGGTCGCGGCGCGGGAAGCCTCCGGCAACGCAGCGGACACCCCGATCACGTGGGAGCTGGCCGCGCTCGAGCGCCTGTCGGGTGTCCCGGAGGCCGTGCGCGAGCACGCCAGGCTGCGCATCGAGAAGCTCGCGCGGCGCATGCAGCGCGCCAGCGTCGACGCCGAGGTCGTCGACGCCGCCTCGCACGCCGTCCGGGAAGTGCTCCGGTAACCGATGTCGGCGCCACAACTCGTTTCCTGGAACCTCACGCGGCGCTGCAACCTCGCCTGCGGGCACTGTTACCTGGACGCGGTGCAGAGGAAGAGCGAGGCACCCGGAGAGCTCTCGACCGAGGCCGCGCTGCGCGTCATCGACGAGATCGCAGAGGCGGCTCCGGGCGCGATGCTCGTGCTGACCGGCGGAGAACCGCTGCTGCGAGCCGATCTCGTCGGTCTCGTGGCGCGGGCCGCAGCCGTCGGACTGATGCCGGTGATCGGCACCAACGGCGTGTTGCTCGATGACGATCGCGCCAGGCAGTTGGTGCAGGCAGGCGCAGCCGGGGTCGGCGTGAGCCTCGATTCCGCGGCACCCGGCTTTCACGACCGGCTGCGAGGCAGGTCGGGCGCCTGGCGGGGCGCGCTGACGGGGATGCGGGCCGCGCGCGCTGCCGGGCTCGCGGTGCAGGTGCAGGCGACGCTTCTCGCGGACAACCGGCATGAGCTCGCCGGCATCGCCGAGGTCGCGCAGCAGGCCGGAGCGCTGGCGCTCAACTTCTTCTTCCTGGTGTGTACCGGCCGCGGCGTCACTCAGACCGACATGCCGCAACACTTGTACGAGCGGACACTGGCGCAGATCCTCGAGCTCCAGCGTGCGCGGCCGCAGCTCATCATCCGGGCGCGCTGCGCGCCGTACGCCCGGCGGCTCCTCGGGCTGCGCGCCGGTGAGGCGCGCGACGGCTACGAGGCGTGGTCGAGCGCCTGTCTGGCCGGGCGCGAGTACCTGCGCGTCACGCCACAGGGGCGCGTGACCCCGTGTCCATACATCCCGGAAGTGGCCGGCGACCTGAACAGCGAGCGCCTGGCCGTGATCTGGAACACGAGCGAGGTCTTCGGGCGGCCGGTTCCGGAAACCTGCTGGGTGAAGATCCGAAATGCACCTACGTGAAGCCGGCGACGGCGCAGCCGGAACCGCTACCGCCGGTTGCCGAGGCAGGCCGGGGGATCGAGTGGGAGCCGGCGGCAGGCGCGATGCTCGAGCGGATTCCGGCGTTCGTGCGCAAGCGGGTTCGCGCCGCCGTCGAGACGAAGGCCTGCGCTGCGGGCCTCGCGACGGTCACCGTGGAGTTCCTGCGCCTGCAGCGGCCGGCACGCGCTGCCTCGGCGTGGTTGCCGCCGGAAAGGCGGCGGGCACCGAAAGTTCGGGAGTAGCACGCGGCGTCTCCGCGAGCGGCGCACCGCCTGGCGGGCCATCGGCGCCTGCGGCAGCCGACAATCACGCGTCTGCCAGGCATCCGGGATCCAGCGGGAGCGCAAGGCCTACTGCGACATCCTGGAGAGGACCCAGAAGCGGTCGATGGACGTCACCGCGCTGTCCAAGGCTCGCTTCTGGCAGCGTTGGGCGACTACGCCGCCGAACGAACGACAGGTGAAGCTGCTCAGCCAACTGCTCGATGGCTTCGAGGGCAAGCTCCCCAGCGGCGACGGAGCCATTCTTCTGCCTGGCCGGCGGCGAAATGCGCTCGCAACTGACGCTTCCCAACGCCTCGCAGGGAAGCCAACTTCGCCAGCCGATCCCGCCCCGGCTTCGTCACGCCGCGCTCCCAGTTGTAGATCGTCTGGGCAGACACGCCCATCATCTTCGCAAGGTCGGCAGCGGAGAGAGCAAGGCGCTTGCGAGTCGAAACCAGCCCTTTGGGGATGAACCGAATCCGTTTCGATTCTGCTGGATCCTGCGGCGCCGCCCCGGCATTTCGCACTTGCCTCTCCAGTGCGATCATCTGCCGCTTCGAGGCGGCAGCCTGACCCTTCAGGTTCGCGATCTCCCGATGGTGATGGGCCGTCAGGCGGTTCCAGAGCCACAAGCCCAGCGCGATCGCCGAAAAGCACTACCGGGCGCGCCCGCTGGACCTGCTGCGGCCATGGCACGAGCGCATCGAGGTCTGGATCCTCACCGAGGCCGGCATCGATCTACCCAAGCCGGCGGCCGGCGGCCTGCGGGCGGTGGGTAGTGGATAGCCGATCGACTGACTGGCTTTCCAGCCGTTGCAACTCGTAACGCTACGCGATACATTCGAGCCGTGATCAGGTCGTTTCGCCACAAGGGGCTGCAGGCGTTCTTCGAGCGCGGCTCCAAGGCGGGGATTCGGCCTGCCCACGCGCCCAGACTGGCGCGACAGCTGGCCAGGCTGAACGAAGCGGCCGGCCCCGATGACATGAATGTGCCGGGCTGGCGGCTGCATCCGCTGAGCGGGGGAAACCTTCGCGGGCACTGGTCCGTGTGGGTGAACGGCAACTGGCGCATGACGTTCGCGTTCGACGGCGCGGATGCCGTGCTCGTGGACTACCAGGACCACCACTGAACAGGCAAGACGATGACGAAGATGTTCAATCCTCCGCACCCCGGCCTGACGCTGCGCGATGAGGTGCTGCCGGAGCTCGGTCTGTCGGTGACCGAGGCCGCCGAGCAGCTCGGTGTGGCCCGCGTCACGTTGTCGCGCGTGCTCAACGGCCGGGCGGCGATTTCGCCGGAGATGGCGCTGCGCCTGCAGGCGTGGCTGGGCAGGGAACGCGGCGGCGATGCCCGGGTGTGGCTGGCCCAGCAGACCGCGCACGACCTCTGGCAGGCTGAGCAACAGTTGAAGAGAGCGCGACTGCGGGTGCGGCCGGTGCCGGTCGCAGCCTGACGAGCACCGCTGGCAAAGGGGTAATCCATGACCGCACGTCGCGATTCGAGCTTCGATGACTGCCTCGCCGAGACGCTGAAGGATCCGGCCGAGGCGGCGGCCTGTATCGAGGCCACCCTCGAGCTGGAGGACATGGACGCGCTGCTGGTGGCGCGCCGCGCGGAGCTCGGCGAGAAGACGCTGTTTCGCGCGCTGGGCAAGGGCGGCAATCCGACTCTGGCGACCATGCAGAAGGTGCTGCATGCGATGGGCCTGCGGTTGAGTGTGGCGCCGCTGCGCGAGCTTGACGCTGCCTGAGGAGTGCGCAAATGGACATGGACAACCCCGCTCGCCCGGGCGAACTGTTGACGGGCTGGCTGGCTGACCTGGATGTGACCGTGACGGCGTTCGCCGCACACATCGGCGTCAGCCGTCCGATGCTCTCGCGCGTGCTCAATGGCCGCTCGGCGGTGAGCGCGGATATTGACTTGCGGCTGTCCGAGGCGCTCGGCACGACGCCGGGCTTCTGGCTGGCGATGCAGACGCAGCGCGACTTGTGGACGGCGCGCGAGAGCGGAAGCGCAAGTGACCTGCCCTGGTTCTTCGGTCCACTGATTTCCGGAAAGATGGCGGCTCCGTTTAGTATCCTCGGGACTATTCAGTCGCGCGGCGGAACCGAAACGGTAACCCGAGCCGGTGCGCCGTTGCATTTGTTGCCTCGATCGAGCCGGGCAGCTCCGCCGCGTAATAGCTGCTGCCCGGGCGGTCGCCCATGACGATCTCGACACCGAGCGCGTCGAGCGTCTCATCGTCGACTCTCTCGAAGAACGACAGCGCTTCTCCATGGGTTCCCCAGTCGTAGGGAAAATAGTCCGCCTCGCTCCAGTCGATCGGTTCGTCGAGCCAGGCCTCGACTCTCGCCAATAAGCCGGGGAAGTCCCGCTTCGCCTCGTGCCGGATCCAGGCCTTCCAGCCCTCGTTCTCCTGGGCGAAGAGCGCTTCGAGACGCTGCAGACGCCGATATGTGCGGTCGTCGAGATCCTCGTGCAGCCGCGAATCGATCTCTTCGACGGCCTGCTCCGCGAACTCCTGAAAACGCGACCAGAGAGGCGGACACGCATCGACCTCCTCGATCAGCGCTTCGGGCGAGTCGATCCCGCCGGTCCACAGCTTGAATACGTCGCGCCGGATCGACGGCCCGGGGCCCGGAGCCACGATCGTGCCGGACTCGCCGACCTCGAAGTACCAGGGCTCCTGCCTCGCGAGTTGCGCCCACGCGGCGTCGATCTGGGCGTCGGTGGCCTTGGCGAGCGGGACGGGCAGGGCGACGGATGCGCCCAGGGCGAGCAGGCTGCCCAAGAACTGTCGTCGGCTCATCTTGGGGAGGAGGTGTTCGGCATCACTCATCGCAGCGGTCCTTTCGGGCGGCGACCCGGGCGTAGGCGATAGTGACTTCCGTGTCGATCAGCGCTGCCGGGACGTCGCCGAAGAGCCCGCGCATGCGTTTGCGAGTCACGGCGAGGGCGTCCTCGATGGGTTGTCCGCGCTCGGCGGCGAAGGTGGCGTCCATCGCGGTCTGGACCTTCGCCATGAACAGCGGATGGTCCATTCCGATCGACGGTTCGTCGGTGTAAAGGTTGAAGGCGGAACCCGGGTTCATTTCGTTTCTCCTGCCCCCGCAGACGTCGTTGCAACGTCTGCCTGCGTGCGGGGAGGAGGGCGCGGGCGCGACGCTTTAGCCTGTTGGTTCCCGTCGGCAAGTGGTCATTAAATCCACGGGGCTGGCGCTGGGCCAGCGGTAGGAGTGTAGCGTACTCTGTGTCGGATTCCCGGTGCGCTTTCGGTGGCCGAAACCCTCGCGTTGATCCACCGCGGCTACATGGTGGCTACACGAGCGAAGCGAAGCCTCTCGGACGTTAGTGAATGCTTCGCGGGAAACTCAAGCCAAAAGATGGTGGCCAAGGACGGAATTGAACCGCCGACACAAGGATTTTCAGTCCTCTGCTCTACCAACTGAGCTACTTGGCCGCCGGGGCGCAGACCAGAACGCCGCGCCCGAGAGCCGGCAATCATAGCAGAACCGGGTGGGCGGACGAGCGCGCCGCGACCCTATAATGGCCCAATGCCCTCCCGCCCTGCTGCCATGCCGGCCGATGTTGCGGTCGTCGGCCGCGGAGCCGTCGGCCTGGCCGCGGCGCTTGCGCTGTCGCGCGCCGGCCTGCGTGCCACGCTGATCGGCGCGCCGCCGGTGGCCGATGCCGGCGGCGAGATCGATCCCTGGGATCTTCGCGTCTTCGCGCTGTCTCCGGCCACGCGCGCGCTGCTCGAGTCGATCGGCGTCTGGCACGCGCTCGATGCCGCACGCGTGGCACCGGTCTACGACATGCGCGTCTACCCTGCCTTCGGCTCCGACCGCGATGCGCTGCACTTCAGCGCCTACGAAGCGCGCGTCGAGGCGCTCGCCTGGATCGTCGAGCAGCGCAACCTGCTGGGTGCGCTGGGGCAGGCGGTGCGCTTCGCGGGCCTGCCGGTCCTCGACGAGCGCTTCGACGGCATCGATGCCGATCCGGGTGCCCTGCAGCGGGCTCCGGACGCGGTGCCGGAGTCGACGATTCCGCTGCGGCTCGAAGGCGGGCGCCGCCTGTCGGCGCGGCTGCTGGTGGGCGCCGACGGAGCGGGTTCGCGGGTGCGCGAGTCCGCCGGGCTGCGCTGGAGCGTCTCCGACTATCCGCAACGCGCGGTCGTGGCGCACTTCGACACCGAACGTCCGCATCGCGACATCGCCTGGCAGTGGTTCGGGCGCGACGGCATCCTGGCGCTGCTGCCGTTGCCGGCGGCAACGGGGGCCGGCGCGCCGCAGGGGCGCGTGAGCATGGTCTGGTCGGCGCCGCACGAACTGGCCGACGCGCTGCTGGCCATGTCGCCCGGCGAGCTCGCGCAGCGCGTGCAGCAGGCTGCCGGATCGGCGCTCGGCGCGATGACCACGATCTCGCGGGCGCAGGCGTTTGCGCTGCGGCTGGGCCGCGCCGGGTCGATGATCGGCCAGAGGGTGGCATTGGTGGGCGACGCCGCGCACCTGGTGCATCCGCTGGCCGGGCAGGGCATGAACCTCGGTTTCGGCGACGTGGCGGTGCTCGCGCGCCTGATGCGCGAGCGCGATCCCGGCAGCGACCCTGGTGACCGGCTGCTGTTGCGCCGCTATGCGCGGGCGCGCGCCGAACCGGTGGAGGCGATGCGCAGCGCCACCGACGCGCTGCAGCGCCTGTTCGATCCGACCCGCCGTCCGGCGCCGGCCGCGCTCGCCCCGCTGGTCGAATCGGCGGTCGCGTTCGGCTGGCGGGTGGTGGCAGGTTCGCGCTGGCTCAAGCGACAATTGGTGGCGCAGGCAGTTCGCTGACGCGTTCGGTGCCACGCCGTGTCAACCCCCGCGACCGCAGGTCGCGCCCCCGAGGATGCCGTACCGATGACCGATTCGATGAGCTTCACCCGCGTCGCCGCCGCCGCGTTCGCGTTCGTCGCCGCCGCAACGCTGTGGATCGCGGCGCCGCTCGTGCATGCCCAGGGCGCGGCCGCCGCCGATCCGGGCGCCGCCCGCGTCAAGGCCGCGGTCGAAGCGTTCTTCAAGGGCCGCTACCCGGTCGACGAGGTGCGCAAGACGCCGCTGCGCGGCATCTACGAGGTACGCGTGCGCAACGACGTGCTGATGTACGCCGACGAGACCGGCCAGTACGTCTTCCTCGACGGCAACCTGATCGACCTGAAGGGCGAGCGCAATCTCACGCAGGAGCGCATGGAGGAACTGCTGGCGATCGATTTCGGCACGCTGCCGCTCGACCTCGCGATCAAGCAGGTCGCAGGCAACGGCAAGCGGGTGGTGGCCGTGTTCGAAGATCCGAACTGCGGCTACTGCAAGCGCCTGCGGGCCGACCTGGTCAAGCTCGATGACCTCACGATCTACACTTTCCCGATGGCCTTCCTCGCGGCCGACTCCGAGTCGAAGGCGCGCAAGGCGCTGTGCGCGGCCGACAAGGCGCGCGCCTGGAACGACCTGCTGCTGAACAACCGCATTCCGGGCAACGCCGGCACCTGCGACACGCCTCTCGCGAAAGTGGCCGAGCTCGCGCGCAAGCTCGGCATCACCGGCACGCCGGTAGTGTTCTTCGCCAACGGCAAGCGGCTGCAGGGCTATGCGCCGCCCGATCGCTTCAATCGGATGCTGGCCGAGAACTCGAAGGGCTGAGCGCCGGCCTCGGTTGCCCTTTCGGCCACAGCAGCCACATCCGCAGTGGCTGCTTCGTGCGGCCGGCCAGTCGGCCGGCCTCGTCGCCCGCGCCCCAGAACAGGTCGGCCCGCGCCGCGCCGGTGATCGCTGCGCCCCGGTCCTGGCTCAGCACTGCGCGCTGCAGCGGCGCGCCGCCGTCGGGATGCGTCGAATCGATGAAGAGCAGTGCGCCCGGCGGCACCTGCGCGGGGTCGGTAGCCACCGAGCGCATCGGCGTCAGTGCGACGCCGAGCGAGCCGGGCGGCCCGTCGTCGCCTCCCGGCAGTTCCCGAAAGAACACGTAGCGACGGTTGCGTCGCATCACTTCACGCGCCTCGTCCGGATGTGCGCGCAGCCACGCCTTGATCGCGTCGGCGTCGACCGCCTCCGGCGCCAGCGCGCCGCGCGCGGCCAGTTCGCGGCCGATCGGGAAGTAGGGCTGCC
Organism: Burkholderiales bacterium; assembly: GCA_003577305.1. Lineage (GTDB taxonomy): Bacteria > Pseudomonadota > Gammaproteobacteria > Burkholderiales > Burkholderiaceae_E > Zeimonas. The sequence goes on along the minus strand of QEVL01000002.1, from coordinate 97,192 downwards.
CGTTGTGATCGGCGAAGCCGACGCGCATCGTGCTGCCGTCGCGCAGCCGCACCCGTCCCGAGCCCTGTACCTGCAGGAAGAACGCCTCGACCGGATCGTCGAGCCAGACCAGTTCACGACCTTCGAGCAGCCGTCCGGCCTCGATTTCGGCCCGCGCCGGATACGGCTGCAGCGCGCCCGGCGAGGTCGCCGCTGCCGTCGAGGGTGCCGTGCCCGTCGAAGCTGGCGCCCGCATCCGGCTGCCATCGGGGCCGCGCACCAGGTCGAGCGGCGGCCGATACAGCGGCGCCTGGCCGTCGTGCTCGCGGCTGCGGCTGCCTTCGAGCACCGGTTCGTAGTAGCCGGTGAGCAGGCCAGGCGTGCCATCGGCGCGCGCGATCGGCCAGGCGACGAAATTCGCACCGAGCCAGGTCTTCAGCGCATCGGCTCGCGGCAAGCCCGGGCACAGTGCGGGCCAGGGCTGCGGCGGCCGCGGCAGCGCGCACTGGCGCTCGATCGCCCGGTGCAGTCCGGCGAGCGCATCGCGGTCCCAGCCGGGCAACTGGCCGGGTGTCAGCGGCACGGGCTCCGATGCGAGGCAGATGACCGGTGCGAGTGCGATCGCCAGTACCGCACTTCGCAGATGCGAAACCCGAACCGCGAACGCCGGGCCCGACAACGAGCGCCGCAGTGAGGCGATCGGCCCGCTGCCACGCGCCGTCGGGCTAGAATCGGCCGCATGGACGACGCGTGGATCCTGTTCGCCGAAGCCGGCGGCGTGCTGGCGCTGATGGTGTTCTTCGTCTGGTGGACGATGCGCGGCAAGAAGTGACGCGCATCGCGTGCGGCCGCGGCTCATCGCTCAGTGCAGCGTGCGCGGCATGCTGAGCGCGAACTCCTCGATCGGCACCTCGAAACGGTGTCCGTCTTCGGCGACGAAGAAGTAGCTGCCGCGCATCGCGCCGGTGGGCGTGGCGATCTGGCTGCCGCTGGTGTATTCGAAGCGCGCGCCCGGTTCGAGCAGCGGCTGCTGCCCGACCACGCCGAGCCCCTTCACCTCGATCACCCGGTCGCTGTCGTCGCGGATGACCCAGTGCCGGCTGATCAGCTGCGCCGCGACGCTGCCGGTGTTGGTGACGCGCACCGTGTAGGCGAACGCGTACTGCGCATCTTCGGGTTTCGACTGCTCGGGCAGGTAGGCCGCCTGCACTTCGACACGGAACTGGTAGCGCTTGTCGGTCACGGGGAATGGAGGTCGATGAGGGACGGCGGGGCGGTGGCTACAATGGTCATTGTAGACAATGACGGGCCGTGCGCCCGTACGACCACAGGCAGGACTCCACCATGACGCAAGCCTTCCGGATCGCCCCGAGCATCCTGTCCGCCGATTTCGCCCGGCTCGGCGAGGAGGTGCGCGCGGTCGAGGCCGCGGGCGCCGACATGATCCACTTCGACGTGATGGACAACCATTACGTGCCGAACCTCACGATCGGGCCGCTGGTGTGCGAGGCGCTGCGCCCGCACCTGAAAATACCGATCGACGTGCACCTGATGCTGAGCCCGGTCGACCGCATCGTCGGCGACTTCGCCAAGGCCGGCGCGAACCTGATCAGCTTCCACCCCGAGGCGTCCGACCACGTCGACCGCACGCTGCAACTGATCCGCGAGTGCGGTTGCCGCGCCGGGCTGGTACTCAACCCGGCCACGCCGCTGTTCCACCTCGACCACGTGATGGACAAGCTCGACATGGTGCTGCTGATGTCGGTGAATCCGGGCTACGGGGGGCAGAAGTTCATCCCGGCGACGCTGCCGAAGATCGGCGCGGTGCGCAGCCGCATCGACGCGCACGTCGCCGCCGGTGGCCAGCCGATCTGGCTCGAGGTCGACGGCGGCGTGAAGATCGACAACATCGCCGAGGTCGCGCGCGCCGGAGCCGACACCTTCGTCGCAGGTTCGGCGGTATTCGGCGACCCGGATCCCGACGGCGGCTATCGGGGAGTGCTCGCGAAGATGCGCGCCGCGCTGGCCTCGGCCTGAGCCGATGGGCGTGCGCGTCTTTCGTGCCCGCGCAGTGGCCATCGACCTCGACGGCACCATGCTCGACACGATCGCCGATCTCGCCGCGGCGGTCAACGCGATGCTGGCCGACTTCGGGCGGCCGGCGCTGGCGCAGTCCACGGTGCGCAGTTACGTCGGCAAGGGCGCGCGCATCCTGGTGCATCGCGCGCTGTCGGGCTCGCTCGACGGACGTGTCGACGATGCGACCGCCGCGCGCGGCATGCAGTCGTTCGAGCGGCACTACGAGCGCGAAAACGGCCGCTCGGCGACGCTGTTCCCGAACGTGGTCGAGGGTCTGGAGGCGATGCGCGCGAGGCGGCTCAGGCTCGCCTGCGTCACCAACAAGCCGCAGGCCTTTGCCGATGTGCTGCTTGCCCGCACCGGCCTGGCTGCCCACTTCGAGTTCGTGATCGGCGGCGACGTGCTTCCGCGAGCCAAGCCCGATCCGATGCAATTGCACCACGCGTGCGAGCTGTTCGGGTTGCGAACCTCGCAGATGGTGGCGATCGGCGATTCGCTGAACGACGCGCAGGCGGCCCGTGCGGCCGGCATCCCGGTGATGATCGTGCCCTACGGGTACAACGAGGGACGGCCGGTGAGCACGATCGACGCCGACGCGGTCGTCGCCGACCTGCTCGAGGCGGCGATGCGCATCGAGGCCGGTTGACGCCCTCGGTGGTGATGATGTTATAGTCCGCGACGTCCAGAAACAGCCAGGACATCCTTTCCCTCATGCGCAACGTTCAGGAACTCCGCTCGGCCCGCAACGCCAACGATTGGCGGGGCTGGCGCTGGTGGTGCTGGCGCTGATCGCCGCACGCCGGCCGAGCCGCTAGCGCCATCACGGCGCCGCACCCCCGGCCGGGCTTCCTGAAACGTCGATTGGCGCCCCGTGGCGGGCGCCCCGGGTCCACGGCGGCCCGCATGCAGTTCCGCGAGGGAATCATGACCGAAATCGAGTTCCGGGCGATCGCCGCCCAGGGCTACAACCGCATTCCGCTGCTGCTGGAGTGCTTCGCCGACCTCGACACCCCGCTGTCGCTGTACCTGAAGCTGGCGCACCAGCCGTACAGTTTCCTGCTCGAATCGGTGGTGGGGGGCGAGCGCTTCGGGCGCTATTCGTTCATCGGGTTGCCGGCGAGCACCGTCATCCGCTCCACCGTCGACGGCGCCGAGGTGGTGAAGAACGGCGAGACGATCGAGCGCCACCGCGGCAACCCGCTCGACTTCGTCGACGCCTGGCAGAAGCGCTTCAAGGTGGCGGTGCGTCCGGGGCTGCCGCGCTTCTGTGGCGGACTGGCCGGCTACTTCGCCTACGACGCGGTGCGCCACATCGAGCCGCGCGCGGCCGGCCGCGACAAACCCGATCCGGTCGGCGTGCCCGACGTGTTCCTGCTGCTCACCGAAGAGCTCGCGATCGTCGACAACGTCACCGGCAAGATCTACCTGATGGTCTATGCCGATCCCGCCGAGGGCGAGGCGTACCAGCGTGCCCGCAAGCGCCTGCGCGAGCTTTACGCGCAGCTGTCGCGGCCGCTGGAGATGCCCTTGCCCGAGGCGGGCGTCGAGATCGGCGAGCGCCGCGAGTTCGCCCGCGACGACTATCTCGCGGCGGTCGCGCGGGCCCGCGAATACATCATGGCCGGCGACGTGATGCAGGTGCAGGTCGGTCAGCTGATCGAGAAGCCGTTCCGCGAGTCGCCGGTCACGCTGTATCGCGCGCTTCGCTCGATCAACCCGTCGCCGTACATGTATTTCTACGACCTCGGCGACTTCCACATCGTCGGCGCGTCGCCCGAGATCCTGGTCCGCCAGGAGCGCCAGCCCGACGGCGACCGCATCACGATCCGCCCGCTGGCGGGCACGCGCCGGCGCGGCGCCACGCCGGCGCAGGACGAGGCGCTCGCGCGCGAGCTGCTGGCCGACCCGAAGGAGATCGCCGAGCACGTGATGCTGATCGACCTCGCGCGCAACGACATCGGCCGCATCGCCGAAACCGGCAGCGTACGCGTGACCGACCGGCTGGCGATCGAGAAGTACTCGCACGTGATGCACATCGTCTCGAACGTCGAGGGCAAGTTGAAGCCCGGCACGGGGCCGATCGACGTCTTGCGCGCGACCTTTCCGGCGGGCACCCTAACCGGCGCGCCGAAGATCCGCGCGATGCAGATCATCGACGAGCTCGAGCCGACGCGGCGCGGCGTCTACGGCGGCGCCTGTGGCTACATTTCGTTCCTCGGCGACCTCGACCTGGCGATCGCGATCCGCACCGCGGTGGTGAAGGACGGCACCCTCTATGTGCAGGCTGCCGCCGGTGTCGTCGCCGACTCGGTTCCGGAGAACGAGTGGCAGGAGACCGAGAACAAGGCGCGCGCTGTGCTTCGCGCGGCCGAGCTGGTGCAGGCCGGTCTCGACGGCCAGATCTGACGCGGCCGGAGACGAACATGCTGCTGATGATCGACAACTACGAATGACGTCTGCTGGAGGCTTTGGACGTCCAAGGAAGTAACGTAAGCTGTTGATTTGCATTGGTTGAGCATCTGGTGAGTTCTGCGGCAAGCTAGACTGAGCCACTGCGAATGTGTATAACGGTGTGAGTAACGAACGCACCGAAAGGCGTTATACACATGGCCCTCAAGCTCCTCACCGTTCGCGAGCTCGAAGCCGCTAAGGCGAAGCCCAAGGCGTACACGCTCAGGGACGGCGGGAGCTTGTTCCTGCGCGTTCAGCCCAACGGAAGCAAGCTCTGGTGGTACCGGTACCGCCTGGGGAACGTGCCGGCGATCTACTCGATCGGCTCCTTCCCTCAGGTCACGCTCGAAGTGGCTCGGCGCCAGCGCGAGTGGGCCTCCAACATGGTTCGCGAAGGTCGCGATCCGACCCTGGAGAAGCGGGTCGAGATCGCCAACCAGGTCGAGCGGAACGAACACACCTTCGAGGCCGTTGCCCGCGCATGGATGGCCAGCAACCTGCAATGGAGCGACTACTACGCGCGCCAGGTGAAGTCCTTCCTGGAGAAGGACGTGTTCCCCAAGATCGGCAAGCTGCCGATTGGCGCCATCAAGGCATCTCATCTGCGGCCCATCATTCAAGGCGTAGTCGAGCGCGGCGCTCCAACCGTTGCCATCCTGATCCGGCAGTGGTGCGGGCAGATCTTCGCGTATGCATCGTCGCAAGGGTTCTGTGAGCAAGACCCCACTGCGTTGCTGAAGCGGTCGGTCAAGCGTCCGAGGGTTCGGCACAACCCGCCGTTGTCATGGTCCGAGATACCGAAGTTCTTGAACAGCGTGGACAAGGATGGTGGTTACAGGACCACCGTTCTCGCCTTGCGGCTGATGGCGCTGACCTACGTTCGCACCGTCGAACTGCGCAAGGCTCATTGGAGCGAGTTCGACCTGGACAACGCGATCTGGATCATCCCTGCCGAGCGCATGAAGATGCGCCAGCCCCACATCGTCCCGTTATCGAAGCAGGCCGTCACGGCGCTGAAGGAACTGCAGAAGCTGACCGGAGGAGGCGAAGTGCTCTTCCCGAGTTACCGCAAACCCGGCCAGGTGATGTCGGCCACGACGTTGAACAAGGCACTGGAACGCATGGGATACCTCGGCCGCTTCTCAGGACATGGCTTCCGCTCGACTGCCACTACGCTGCTGGGTCTGTTGAGCTACCCCGAGAACCGAGTGGACCTGCAACTCGCGCACTCGAAAAGGAAGAAGGATTCTTCGCGCGCGCCCTACGACCACACCAAGTTCCTGTCGTCGCGCAAGATCATCATGCAGGACTGGGCAGACATCCTCGATGCCCTGGCCCGCGGCGATGAGATGAAGAAAGTGATGGAGAGGTTCGGGCCCCTGTCGAGGCGGCGCACGGCTTTGCTGAAAGTCATCGAACGCGAGTGAAGACGGTGCGCTTGCTCAGGACATCGAGCGCGCGCGCCGAACGAATCTCGCCTGTGGCTCTGTCAGGGCTGCACAACGATGGAGCAGATAGGCCATGACGACCAGTGGCGCGCCTGCCAGCGGCCGCACGGCGATACCGCGCTGCGCGTAGCTCGCCAGCCGTGCCGCCGGCGCCAAGGCGATGCCGTACCCTGCAGACACGAGTGTCATCGCTACGTCGAAGGTGGCGACCGTCTGCTGATGTTCCTGAAGCGCACCGCCGAACAACTGCTGCAGCACCGTGCGCCACGGATCGTCGGCCGTCGATTGCGCGCAGATCATCGGCTGCTTGAGCACCTCCTGGCACGGCACTTCGCGATAGGCCAGCAGGTGGGAACGTTTGGCGACGGCAACCGCGAGCGTGTCGTGCCACAGCGGCTCGCACGTCCAGCCCGGCCATTGCCACGCGGCTGTGGACAAGGCGAAGTCGAACTGCTCGCGCGGCAAGTCGTGCGTCTGCGCCGGGGCCGAGCAGCCGATCAACGCCGTCGCTGTCTCCGGCTCTTCGACGCGCTGGAGTGCCAGCACTTCGGCGAGCTGCGAAGGCACCCATTCGCCGAGGACGGCCACCTTGATTTCGGCGCAGGCATCGCTGGATTTCACGTCCGGCTCCCCCAGGCGGTGAACTCGCGGCGGCCGCTTCAGGCCGCTTTGTGAGTTAAGTTTAACGTGGTTTAAATCGTGGCCTTGGTCGACGCTTTTGGCAATGCAAAGGCGTCCCATACAACGAGGCCGACCAGCCGGCACGACAACTTATGAAGCAGCTCCAGCCAAGGCGTTTGGGGCGGCCGTTCGCAAGGTGAGAACCAGCCAGGGCATCGCCCAGGAAACGCTGGCTCACCTGGCGGACATCGAGCGCTCCCACATGGGGAAGATCGAACGTGGCGAGCACGTACCGACGCTTCCTCTGATCCTCAAGATCGCTCGCGCGCTGAAATGCAGTTCTGCCCACTTGATGGCGCTGACCGAAGTCAAACTGGCGAAACCCTCTGCGGCAAAGCCCCGAACACGGAAGCTGGCCAATGAGGAATAACGCCACTACTGCGTGTTGTCCCTCTCCCCTGTCGCGGGATTTTCGCGTTTTGGTGCCTCGTTGGCGAGGCTTAGGTATGGGTTGTCCGGCGGCAGCTCTGAAAACAGCGCGTCGGGCGTAGTCAACAGGTAGCCGTGCAGCCGCCGGGTCTTGCGCGGCCCCGTCACGTCGCAGGTCCAGATGTTCAGCCCGCTGGGCTGTTTGCGGTGCTGCCCGAGCTTTTCAAAACGCTTCTGCACCCATTGCCAGCCCTCGATGTTCTCCTGCCTGACCAGCGTTGCGACTTGGATATGCTCTTGGGCGTAGCGCTGGAAGACGCCAGGGCTGACGAGGTACGCGGTCCCGGCGACTGTGTGCACCAGGGCCTTCGCATCGTTGATGACCAGCTTGTGGGCCTGGATGCCTTGGCGCAGCCAGGCCATGAAGTGCTCGCCCGAGGGCTCAGGGTGATCGGGCGAATGCACGATGGAATCGGAGGCAAGGGTTGGCGCCGGAACCGGTGCCTGCTCGACCGTTGGTGCTGACGCTGAGGACGAGGACGATGCAGCGGATACGGGCGCCAAGTTCAGCAGTTCGAGCAGCGCATTGACGCCGTTGTCGGGAGCTTCGGGTACCGGTGCGATCCGCGGCGTACCCGGCGGGCCGGCGTAGCCGAGCTCGGCATCGGCCGTCGTGGGCGCCGGTGGGGATGATTGCGCCGTCGGCTCGTCCTGCTCCGCATCGACCTTTACCCGCCCCGCGAATGGCGCCGGCCGCTCGGCCGATTTCCAGATCAGCGCGGGCGACAGCTTCAGGAAGGTGAAGCTGTGCGACCAGCCGGCATCGCTCGTGACGGTGGCCTTCCAGATCGCCTTGCCGTCCGGCGTGGGCAGCGCGATGCCGTGATCCTGCAGCACATTGAACACGGCCGTGTTGCTCGACGGGATGCCGTCGATGCCCTGCGACAGCAGGTGGGCGCGCAGCTTGTCGGAGACGGTCTTGGACACGAGCCAGAGTGCGTCCTGGGTCAGCCAGCCATCCGACGCCTGCGGCTGGTTCAGCTTGAACTCCTCGCGCAGCAGGAAGCGAAGGCCATCGAGCAGCTTGCGCTGCAGTGCGTGCTTCGGCGCGGCCATCGCCTTCGTGGGATCGCCGCCGAGTTCCTGAGCAACTGACGCCTGGTCGGCCTGCACCACCAGCTCGCCGAGGGTGCCGGCATGCTCGTACTGGCCGGCCAGCACGTACAGCAGCGCGGCCCACAGGGCAGGATAGCCGCTGAGCCAGTCAAAGATGGCCGCATCGAGCAGCCGGGCGTACAGCAGGCCCGTGGCGGCGCCGTGCAGCCGGTACTCTCGGTCCTTGCGGTAGCGGAAGCGGTAGGGACGCCGCAGCGGGCCATGCCACGGGTGCCAGGCTGTGCCGTCCGCATACTCGACGTGCAGGTCCACGGCGATCTTGCCAATGTCGTGCAGCAGCGCGGCGTAGGCCGTGCCGGCGGTCCACGCCTCGGCCTGAGCCGCCTGGGATTCCGGCGTGGCGCCGGCGGGCAGCAGGTGCGATTGCCGCAGCCGGAGCGCGTAGGCGACGATCTCCAGGCCGTGGTCCAGCATGCCGCCCGGGTAGGCGTGATGGTGGCTCTCGGACGCCGGGAACTGCTGGACCAGCTCGGCGTAGCGTTCCAGCGGCGCGAGATACAGCGTGGCGAACTGGCGGCGCGACAGCGAGGTGCGTTGCCAGATGTGCTCCAGCAGCTTCTGCCGGCGCGGCGTCGCCAGCAGCGATGCGGCCGACTCCGGCCGCATCAGCCCTTTGGGGGCTTCGGGAGGGGGCGTGGTCGGCGCGCCGGCAGTCGGCGCCGCCCGTTTGCGCTGGAACAGCGAGAGCATGGCGAACCCTGTAGACGGGCTGCGTGGGGGCGCCTTTTGGCCTTTTCGGGTAGGGCCTTTCCCCTTGGCTCCATTCCCTTGCCCCTTCCCCAGCCCTTTGGCCTTTGGAAGCCTTTGGATATAGGGCAGCGACTCCTGCCGTGGCGAGGACCAATGCGGTGCTGGCCCAGGTCGGATTGAATCGGGAAGGCAGGCTGTGCCGTACCTACGATGGCCGTTCTTCGACCACTGCCCGGAGGTCCGATGCTCGCTCAGATTGACAAGGTAAGGAAATTTCCTTACGCTGTGGTTCCTGCTACCAGGAGAACCGCCATGCCCGAAATCCACGAAGTCGCCACGCTGACCTCCAAGGGCCAGCTCACGCTGCCAAAGTCGATCCGGCAGGCGCTGGGCGTGGACACCGGAGGCAAGGTGGCATTCGACATGCGCGGCGGGGAAATCGTCGTCACGCGGGTCGACGCCGAGCACGAAGACCCGGCCATCGGTGCCTTCCTCGGGTTGCTGGAAGCGGACATCCGGGCGGGGCGCCACGTGCGGTCCCTGCCGGAGGATCTGGCGCGGGCCATGCTGGAGCACGCCGGCCACGCGGTGGATCTCGATGAAGACATCGAAGGCGAAGTGGCTCTCTGATGCAGCGGCATGGCTGGACGCTGCTGTTCCACGAGGGCGTGATCGAGCAGTTGCGCAAGCTGCAGGCGGCAGCACATCGAGCAGAGCAGAGCGACCCGCGGGGCTTCGAGGGCAATGCCAACGTCAAGTTGTTCCGGGCGTTGAGCCAGTTGATCATGGACGTCGTGCCGACAGATCCGGCGCGCGACGAATACCGTCAGGGCAACACGCTGGGGCCGGCGTACCGCCACTGGCGGCGCGCGAAGATCGGGCGGCGATTCCGGCTGTTCTTTCGCTACGACTCCAAGGCGAAGGCCATCGTCTTCGCCTGGGTCAACGACGAGCAGACGCTGCGTTCGGCGGGCAGCAAGTCCGACCCTGCCCGGCGTCAACTATCCTGGCCGGTCGGCGTCAATTATCTTGGCCGGTGGATGCGCGGTTCATTCCTGCTCGCTCACTTGGCCTTTCGCCCGGCCGGGGCATGCCCCGGCCGGGCGGCGCGCCGCCGGTAGCTCTCGACGTTCATCTCCAGGATCGTCGCGTGGTGCACCAAGCGGTCGATGGCGGCCACCGTCATCGCCGGTTCGGGGAACACGGCACCCCATTCCGAGAAGGGCGTGTTGGCCGTGATTGCCAGGCTGCGCCGCTCGTAACGCTCGGCGATCAACTCGAACAGCACCGAGGTCTCGGCCTGGTCGCGCCGTACGTAGCTGATGTCGTCGAGGATCAGCAGGTCGAAGCGATCGAGCTTGCTCAGTTCCTGGGGCAGCCGAAGCTCCCGGCGCGCCGCCTGCAAGCGCTGCACCAACTCACTGGTGCGCGTGAACAGCACCCGGTGCCCGGCTTCGACCAGAGCGTGTCCGAGCCCAGCTACCAGATGCGTCTTCCCGACGCCGGGCGGCCCGAACAGCAGCAGGTTGCCTCCCTGCTTGAGCCATGCGTCGGCCTCGGCCAACGCGCTGATCTGCGCCTTCGAGACCGTGGGCACCGCCGCGAACTCGAAGCTCGAGAGCAGCTTCTCGGGCGGCAGCCCCGACTCCAGCCGGTGGCGCGCGATGCGACGTACCTCGCGCTGCGCCATCTCGTGCTCGAACAGCGCCTCCAGCAGCCGCAGCCCCGGCCAGCCTTCGCGGTCGGCCTGCTCGCAGATGTCGGCGGCCAACTGCTTGACCGTGGGTAGCCGCAGCTCGGTCAGCATCAGGGCGAGCCTTCCCTGGGCGACCGAGCTCATGGCCGACCTCCGAGCACCTCGTCGTAACGCTTCAGTTCCGGCAACTCGACCCGCACGGTGGGGATCACGGTCGCCGGCGGCGCCAGCAACTGCGTGATGGCGTCGAGCTCGGGCAGCACGTCGATCTCGATCAACTGCTCGAGCTCACCCGCCAGCTGCGCTTCGTACCCCTTGGCCGCCAGTGCCAGCAGTCCCACCATCGTGCGGCACGCCTCCCGCTCCGGGCGCTCCGCGATCAACCGCTCCCACGTCTGTCGGTACACCGGCCGCGGGAACGCGGCGTCGCGGTGCACCCAGCGCGCCAGTGCCGCCGGCTTGCGCTGCAGCGCCTCCACCAAGTGCCGGTAGTCGATGACCTTGCCCCGGCGGCTGTCGCCGCTTCTGTTGCCGCGCGGCGCGCGCAGCACGCACACCCCGCCCAACCAACCCTCGATGTGCTCGGCGTACTCGCGCACCATCAGCCGGTAACCGATCAGTCGGCTCGTCGTCGAGTACAGCACCCGGTTCACCATGAACGTGCCGAACTTGCTCACCCGCACCGGCACCTCCACGTACTCGGCAGTTCGCCTCGCCGGCAAGCTCCGCAGTGCCGCCCGCTCAGCGTCGAATCGCTTGCCCAGCCGCCCGTTCATCCGCTGCACCACCGTCGCGACGAACGCGTCGTAATCGGCGCGGGTCTCGAACTTGCGCGAGCCGCGCAGCCGAAGCGCCTGGTCGATCGCCACCTTCAGCGAGCCGTTGCGCGCCTCGATCGAGCCGTTCTCGTGCGACTGCCCCGGGTTGCAACGGCTCGCCCGCATCCCGTAATGCGCACACAGCCCCTCGTAGCGCCGCGTCAGTTCCTCGCACTCGGCCAAGTTGTTGAACGCCGCTGACAGGCTGTCGGTGCGGTGCTCCTCGGGCACCCCGCCCAAGCGCCACAGCGCCGCCTGCAGACCCGACGACAGCGCCAGGAAGCTCTCGCCACCTTCGACCACCTCGGCGTGCCGCCAGCCAGAGTGCGCCAACGCAAACTGGTAGAGCCGGTGATCGAACGAGGCCCCACCGATCTTGACCTCAAGGTCGTTTGCGACGGTGAAGTCCGACAGCCCCAGTCGCCCCGGGGGATGCTCCTGCGCGAAGTACACCTCGCGCTCTGCCCCGTGCAGCGCTCGCCACTGCCGCAGCCGGCGCTGCAACGTGCGCAGCACCGCGTGCGGGTACTGCCCTGGGTGCCGGCGCTGCAACTCCTCGAGCAGCGTGACCCCATTCAGCTGCGCATCGCGCTCGAGCAGCGGCACCACCTCCGTGTCCCACACCGCCGCCAGCGGATCCTCGCGTGTTCGCCATGCCCGCGGCTCCCGCTGCGACGGCAACGCCGTCGCCCGTTCCACCCGGCGCGCCGTCCGTACGCTCATCCCGGCCTTGGCAGCCGCCGTCTCCTGGCTGTTCGCCAGCCGGTACCTCTTGTACTCGTTCACCTGTCGGTCCGTGATCCTCTCGCCGGGCACCCAGTTCCCCTCGACGTCCACATCGAGGGCGCACTGTAGCCACGCATCCAGGACCGCCCGGTCCAGGTCGACCGGCCAAGATAGTTGTCGTCAACCGGTCAGGCTAATTGTCGCCGGCCACGACCCGTATGCCGTATTCGAGAAGATGCTCGGCCGCGGCAACCCACCCGACGATTGGTCGGCGCTGGTGAAGGCGAGCCAGGCAGATTGGCAGCCGGCGAAGGATAAATAGCTCGGGACGGCCTGATTGGATGTTGCAGAGGATTTCCACTCATCGTTGAGATTTGACGCAGGATTCAATCAACCCATCGAATGACGAGCATCGAGGCGATACGAAGGACAGCATGAGGTAGCCACCATGAAAACCGCAGCTCAGACCACATTCGTCGAACGCGCAGGCCGAAACCTTGGCCGGCTCTGGCGCGGTTGCGCACGGTTGGAGCGGCGAGCCGCGCAAAGCCTGATTGCTAACGGCTTCGCCCCTGGAGTCGCTAAGGCACTTCTGCTGCTCGTCAAGCTCGCTGCGCTCGGCGTACTGCTTTACGTCGCGGTTTGGTTCGCGCTACTACTTGCCTTTGTAGTGGCTGCTGCCTGGATGGCTCGCGACGTTGCAAGCGACGAATCCGAGGAATGGGCGATCGGCGACCAAGCGGATCACAAGCGCAGCGTCTTCTACGATCCGATGAACTACAGCGACGATCCCGACCCTCGCTTCAAGGACGAGCGGTAGCAGGCTATTTCGCGCCGCGGATGACCATGCCTGTTCCCTTGGAGCCGGCCTGTCCTGCAGCCCTCGTCCCATCGGACAGTCCCTGCAGCGCGTTGCCCGCGCGAACTCCCACCCAGGCCAAAGCCGTTACCCAAAAGCCCGGCAGCACGATGAACATCGTCGCCATCACGAAGTTCAACAACATATCTCCGAAGGCATTGTTTAGCCCGATCAACGGATCAAAGTTGCTGTGCGGCCGGTTCGCTCCGAAGCCCCACCCATAGAGCGCATCAAGGATGGTGCTGTCGAGCCAGCGAGCGAGCTGGAACCAGAAATCGACAAAAAACAAGGCGAACTGCACGCAGCTCACGGTGACCAGCGCCTTCAGCTCGTAGGTGCCGAACACCAGCACCAGCGGAATGCAGACCACCAGCGCCATCTTGAGCAGCGAGAGCACCATCGGCAGCGCCTGGCGCACCACGTCCATCGCCGGGAAGATGCCGAGCGCGCCTATCGTCATCCCCAAGTCGCCAGCGCCGCGCGTCACGATGTTGGGCAGCGTCTTCTCGATCTGCCCGCCGTAGTCGGTGTAGACCGATCCCTGGTTCATCTTCTGCTGGCGTGGTGAGACCACGGCGCGGACCACCGAGTCGTTCACCTCGTTCTGCGACAGGAACCCCGCCCAGCGGCCGAGGCGCGTCAACAGGTCGGGATCGACCTGGGCCAGCAGGCGCGAGCGTAGGCCGCTGCTGCCGTCCGACCACCACTGCCGACAGGTCGGATAGCCACCGCCGCTATCGACCTGGGCCAGGCCTGCATCGCGCGTTGCGTCATAGGGCCACGCCGTGCGCGGCGTGTTGGAGTGGTAGGTGTCGTAGAAGCCGGGATTGCCTAGGAAGTAGCTGGAGCCGATCCAGGTCACGTCGTTCATCTGCTCGTCGGAGAGCGTCGGGCGGCTCATGAAAAGCTTGGCGCGCGAAGGTGCATAGCAGTCGTGCACGAAATCGCCGACCTCCTGGGCGAGCACCGGGTCGTTGATGCGGGTCGCGTCCACGTCCATCCGCATCTGCCTGAGATCCGTCCCGCACGGGATGGCCGCCACCGCGGCGCCCGTCACGGCCTTGGACAGTGCGTGCATGGCGAACCACCACACCGGCACCAGCGCGCTCTGGTTGTTCAGTGTCGTGTAGGCATTGGACCAGCCCGTGTTGGCCGGCTGCGGGATGTTGACCTGGCACTGCGCCGAGCGGGTGGTGTCGAAGCGGATGGTGCTCAGGTCGACGGGAATGAAGGGAATGCCGGCGAACAGGATCACCACGATCGCCACCCACACCCGGTTCTCGATGCGCATGGACGACAGCACGCCCTTGTTGCCTTCGTCCGCGCCCTCGGCCCGCGCCCGTAGCCACTCCTGGATCGTGATGGCGACGAACGGCAAGGCGAACACACCGCTGGCCACCAGGATGCTCCAGATGCCGTTGTTGACGATCCAGGCCACCAGGGTGAGGTAATACTCCAGATAGTCCGTCGTGTAGAGCGTCATGGCGTTCCCCTCAGCCAGCGCGCAGCAGTTGGCTCGCTTCGAGCAGCACGACGGTGACGACGGCCGCGATCTCGACGCGCAGCAAGCGCCGATGCGTTTCCGGGCCGGGCTCGCGCTGCCGAAGCCGCACGCGCATCCGCCACCAGCCGTAGGCCGTCACCGCATACAGGGCGTGCCGCCACACGAGGAAGTGCGCCGAGTGCGCGCGCAGCCAGTGCTCCCAGCCGTCGATGCCGCCGACGATGCGGATGCCGACGACATTCACGGTCACAGCGATGCCGATGATCAGCGCCAGCCATAGCAGCGCGACGCCCACGCGCCGGCTGAACAGCCAAGCCGGCCGCCACCAGGTCCGTGCGATCTCGCCCATCAGTTGTTCCTCGGCTTCTGCACTTCCTTGAGCCGGTCGCGCGTAGTGTCGCCCTCGAAGATGCCGCGCGAGCCGGCGGCGCGCATGCCATGCCGCTGCACGATCGCCATGGCCGAGTTGCCCGCCAACGTGCGCCGCAGCTCCAGCTCGGTCTTGAGGTTGTTGATCTCCTGCTCCAACGCGCTGTTCTCTTGATCGACCGCCTTCACGGCCAGCTCGTTGGCGGCGACGTTGGGCTCCTTCTTGCCAGTCAGCAGCGTGCGCTGAAGCAGCAGCGCCTTCTCCAGCACGGACGACAGCGCCGCCTCGGAGGCCAGGCGCTTGCCGAGCAAGTCCTGATCGGGCTCGTCGCGCAGCGCCTCGATCAGGCCACGGGTGAACGGCAGCGAGTTGCTGCCGGCCGCCTCGAGGTTCGCCACCGTCGTCGGCTTCGCGCCTGTGACCAGTTCCTGCAGGGCCAGCAGCTTGGTCTCGTACTCTTCCTGGATCACCGGCGTCAGGCCGACGCCCGGCGTGGTCTGCGTCTTGGTGCAGGTCTCGCAGGTGCGCTGCTCGCGCTCGCCCAGCACGCGCGTAGCGAAGTCCGCGGCCTGCTGCGGCGAGGACCAGGTGAGGCAAGTCAGGCGGTTGTTGCAGGACGCGCGCGGGATCGACGACGTGTCCGAGACGCCGCGGCCGTTGAGCAAGTTATAGCCCGCACGGGTCACATCGGCGACCACCTTGATCGAACTCTGGCCGGAGCCGCCCGCGCTGTTGCCGCCGACCCAAGGCACGCCGTTGTTGCCCCGGTTCGACTCGGCCTGATCGACGGCCGACACCGCGTCGGTGCTGCTGACCGAATCGCGTAGCGCAAAGCCCTCGGCCAACTGGTCCCAGCCGGCTTGGCCGCCGGCCATGTCCGCCATGCGGTTGGCGATCGCGCGGCAGGTCATCTTGCTGCGATCGAAGTCCAGCCGCGCTTGCAACACGCCGTTGGTGAGCAGGTTGTACAGGCCCGGATCGGCGCGCTGGATGATCAGCGCCGGCAAGGACGCGACCGCGGCGGTGGCGTTCTGGATGACCGACGACATGATGGCCTGGAAGCCGTTGGTCAGGCCATTGAGCTGGTTCTGCAGCGTCGTCGTGATGCTCATGTTGCCGCAGATGAGATTGCTGTTCCAGCCGACGCCGACACCGATGCTCTGCATGTTCCCGGCGCCGCCCATGGACACGGCGCGACCGCCGCCGATGCTGTAGAGCACGTCGTCGCCGATGATGCTGCCGCTCACGCCGACGCCGTTGCGGTCGATGCGCGTCTGCGCCCAGGCGACGCCGGCAGCAGCAGTCACGGCGCACGCGAGCGCCACGCTCAAGGCATGGGGCTTGGCGCGTTGGAGGAGTTGAAGAAGGGACGCTTTCATCGAAGCACCTCACATGAAATCGACGCTGCCAAGGAACACCTGGCCGCGGCGCTGGCAGCAGGCATAGGGACGCCACAGCGCCCAGGCGTAGTCGCCCTGCTGCGCCTGGACGCGGGTGTTGTTGTGTGGGAAGACCGCGCAGGAGGTGGAGAGCGTGGGTTGCAGTTCCTGCCACTTGCCGGTGGAGGCATCGGTCTCCATCAGCGCACCGGCGGGCCAGTAGCCGTCGCGCGCGTTGGCCAGCAGCGGCTGGTAGACGTGCGGCTGGGTGCGCCGCGTCACGATGTCGCCGGCGCGCTGCGCGACCACGGCGCCGCTCATGTAGTCATCGGTCTGGTGCAGGAAGCCGCCGCGGGGATAGACGTTGCCCCAGAGATCCAGCGTGGTGCGCCCGCCGACCTCGCGCATGCCGGGGATCAACGCTTCCGGATACGCCATCTCCGGGATGTTGTAGCGCCAGGCCAGCGTGTCCAAGGTGCTCAGCAGGTAGGGCATGAACGCCGTGCCCGCGCCTTGGCAGGCATAGCCGGAGGCGCTGGCGAACTGGCTGAACGCGTAGCCGCCGGGATGCCCGATCACGTCGGCGTTCTTGAATTTCGCCAAGTTGTTCTCGTTGTCGTGGTTCGTCGTGCCGTCACCGCCGGCCTGCGCCGTGGGATTCGGCGTGCTCATGGCCCGCACTTCGACCCACGGGTTCTCGCCGGTGTTGCTGTAGCTGGACACCACGGCATCGGGCACGTAGTGGCGCACCTTCACCGAGGTGCGCACCGTGCAGCCCGTCCACGTGCAGAAGAGCCAATAGCAGATGCCGACCACGCGGTATTCGAGGCAGTCCGGCGACAGCGCAGATGACACGATGGTGGCGGTGTTCACGGCGAACGACGAGGCCGCGCCGCCCAGCAGCAGCGAAGCGACGGCCAGGCGCGCGCGGCGCGACGATGCGGTCAGCATGCGAATCACGGCTTGGTTCTCCGGTGGGTTTCGATGCGCGCCACGCCGCGGGCCACGTCCGTCTCGCCGTAGAGAGGTGGCCCCACGCGGTCGGACAGTTTTTCGGGTTTCTTAAGTGGTTGCTCTGCGGGTTAAGCCGCCAGTCGTAGCGGCGGCTGGTCGAAGTACACGTCATCCGGTGCCTGCCGGTCAAGGCTGGAATGCGGCCGGCGGCGGTTGTAGAAGTCAAGGTAGACCGCCAGTTTGGTGCGGGCCTCGCTCGTGGTTTCGTAGGCGTGGAGGTAGACGTGCTCGTACTTGACCGACTTCCACAGCCGCTCGACGAACACGTTGTCGCGCCAACAGCCCTTGCCGTCCATGCTGATCCGAATGTCGTGGCGGCGCAGGACATCGATGAAGGCCGATGCGGTGAATTGGCTGCCCTGATCGGTGTTCATGATCTCCGGCGCGCCGTGCTTGGCGATCGCCTCCTCCAACGCTTCGACGGCAGCGTCCGCGGCCAGGCTGATCGACAGTCGCCACGCCAGAACTCGGCGGCTGGCCCAGTCGAGGACTACGGTCAGATACACGAAGCCGCGGCGCATCGGAATGTAGGTCGTGTCCATCGCCCAGACCTGGTTCGGCCGGTCGATGGTGACGCCGCGCAGCAGATACGGGAACACCGGGTGCTCGCGATGCCGGCCGCTGGTCCGCGGCCGCTGATACAGCGCCTCGATGCCCATCCGGCGCATCAGCGTCGCCACATGCTTGCGGCCGACCGCGATGCCTTCTCGGTTGAGCAGGTCGCGCAGCATCCGGCTGCCGGCGAAGGGATGCTCGAGATGCAGCTGGTCCATGCGCCGCATCAGCGTCAGGTCCGCGTCCGAGGTCGGCTGCGGCTGGTAGTAGGCCGTCGAGCGCGCCAGGTCCAGCAGCTGCGCCTGGCGCACGATCGGCAGTTCATGTGTCGGGTCGATCATCGCTTTGCGCTCGCATCGCCGATGCGACCGAGCGCGCCGGCCAAAAAATCATTCTCCAAGGCCAGCTGCCCGATCTTGGCGTGCAGCGTCTTCACATCCGGACCGGCGTCGCGCTTCTCGGCGGCCGTGGCGAACACCTCGGCGGCGCGCTCCAGCAACTCCAGCCGCCACTGCCCGATCTGGTTCGGGTGGACCTTGTACTGCTCGGCCAGCTCGACCAGGGTCTTCTCGCCCCGGATCGCCGCCAACGCCACCATGGCCTTGAACTTCGGTGCGTGGTTCCTGCGCGGTCGTTTCATGGTCTGCTCCTCGGCGACAACGTCGCCCATTGGAGCAGAGCTCCCACTTACCCGGCTGTCCGACTATCCGGCGCCACTTCTTAGATCACGTAGCAGCGATCGACGACCACGGCGGGCAGCTTGGTCAGCCCCAAGCCCCACGCATCGGCCACGTCCTGGTAGGCGCGTGCGATGCGGCGCTGCAAGTCCTGGCCGCCCTCGCGCAAACGCTGCTGCACGATGGCGGTGGCGCGGACGGGATCGGCAGGCAGGTTGACGGCCAACTCAGCCTCGATGCGTGCAGCCTGGTCCAGTTCGATGACGCGCACGCCGGCCGGTGCCTGCACCGGATGCAGGCTGTCGGTGACAACGAGTACATCGGCTGCCGTTGCCGCCTGGCAAATGGCAGCCGATGCCAACCCCAGCATCACGGCGATGTGGGTAGCCCGCTGCCGCGGCAAGCGCGTGAAGATGGAAGCCGTCATGTCGGAAGTCCCCGGGAACTCGGTCGAAGCCCCAATCGAACGACAACGCCAATTCGCCCGCGACAAACAAAGTGCATCGCAACCGTTCCGATTTGCCTGTTCAAATGAAAGCGGGAGCCGAAGCTCCCGCGGGGAATCGAAGACCGTAGGGCCTTGAACTTGGCTTACCTGGGTATGTCGCCGGCGGCGTCGGCAGGCATTACCTTTGTTGACGGGGCTTCGGCATCACCGGCAGTCAGCAAGTCGATGGCCGACATCAAGGCGTCGCCCTCGACCGGGCCGTGCAGCAGCAGCGTCTTGCCGGATTGGTTGTCCTGCAGCCGCAGCGTGGGCGTGACGGCGATGCGCTGCTTAGCCGCCTCGTCTGCCTGTGCGCGGATCACCGCATCGGGACGGTCGCTGTCCAGACAGCGCTGCGCGTCGGCCGTGAGGCCGGGGTAGCGCAGCCCTTCGGGCAAGCCTTGGCCTTCGCCGCGCGTGTTCGCATAAACCCACTCCACGGCCTGCCAGAACGCCGTCGAGCCGCCGGTCTGGCCGACGCATTCGACCAGACGTGCCTGCGCGGATGCTGCGGGCTCGTGCATCGACAGCGGCAGGTGGTACCACTGCCAGTTGACCTCGGGATGCGCGTCGATCCAGCGCTTGAGCACCGCGAAGTACGCGCGGCAGAACGGGCATTCCAGGTCGGCGTACTCGACCACCGTGAAGCGCGCATCGGCCCGGCCGTAGCGCCAGGGCGAGCCTGCAGGCGTCGATGACGCGCCCTGCGTGCCGGTCAGCATAGAAGGCGACTCCGCATTTGGTGGTTCAGCGACTGGCATTTCTGAAGAAGGCCCGTGCTTCTGCAGGGAAGCGACCAGGACCAGCGTGCCCACCGTAGCCAATGACGCGGCGACGACGAATCGACGGGACCGGGCGAATGCGGGTACGCGCATCATGCCCCTCCATTCGGCGTCAACGCATCGAGCGCAAGGGACTGAATGCCCCGTGCGCGGTCGATCCGCTCGGCGATTCTGAAGGCAGCATCCAGCTCGCCAATGCCGTAGTGCTGCATGACCTGGAAGCGCTCGGCCTTCTCCTCCGGCTCGGTCTGCGCGAGCGCGAGGTACAAGCTTGGTGGCACCGCACGAAACAGCACCTCCATGCTCTTGGAGAGGATCACGCCCTCGCTGAACTTGCCGGCCTCCTTGCGCGCCGACAGCATTAACGCTTTCTGCGCCGGGTTCAGCTCGCGGAAGCGCGCGATCTTCTCCACTTCATCGGGTGGCATGGACAGGCAGATCCACCACTCGATCATGTTCAACATGGGCTCGGCCGCCTTGGGCAGATCGTCGATGTTTTGCGTCGCCAGCCAGTACCAAGCGCCCAGCTTTCTCCACATTTTGGTCGCCTTGACCACGAACGGGCTGAGCAGCGGGTTCTTCGTGATGATGTGGCCTTCGTCGGTCACGTTGATGATCGGCCGACCCAGGAACTGATCGCGCTCGGCGATGTTGTTCACCGTGTTGATCAGCGAGATGTACGCGATCGACAACTGCGCGTTGTAGCCCTCACGCGCGAAGGTCGCCAGATCGACGATGGTGATGTCGGCTTCGGGCCAAGGCGTGCCGGGCCGGTCGAAAATCTCGCCGTCCACGCCCTGCGCGAACATGTCCATCGCGTCGGCCATCTCCAGCAGCCGCGCCCGGCGCGCCTCGGGCAGCGTGGCGTCCTGGGCGCGCTCGCGCAGCGCATCGCGCACGTCGCACGTGAGCACCGTGCGCTTCTCGCTCACGCAACGCTGGGCGGCATCGAGGATGCACTGGCGAATCAGGCTGCGGTCGGCGCGCGTCATGCGCGCCTCCTCCTTGTCTTCGCCGCCGGTGATCATCAGCCGCGCGGTGATCTCCAGCTCGCCCAGCACGTCGCGCTGCTCGTCGGCATCGGCCGCCTGCACCGCCTCGTCGCGGTCCTCGTCCAGATCATCGGCATCCAGCGTCTGCACCTGGCTGGGCGTCTCTACGAGGCGGTGCGCATCGGCGAACGGTGCGAGGCTCACGCCCGCGCCGGGCGCGAGCTTGACGCGATGTACCTTCAGGCCGAGACGTGCGGCGAAGTCGCCGAACAGGCCGAACGAGTTGCCCGCCTCGACGATGAAAAGGCGCGGCCGGTAGATCGCCGTCACCTGGTTCAGGATGTTGTTGAGCGTCGCGGACTTGCCCGAGCCCGTGGGGCCGAACAGGAACAGGTGCGCATTCATCTGCCGGTCGAGCCGGTTCAGCGGATCGAAGGTGATCGGCCCGCCACCGCGGTTGAAGAAAGTGATGCCGGGGTGCCCTGTGCCTTGGCTGCGGCCCCACACCGGCGCCAGGTTCGCGCCATGCTGCGCGAACATCAGTTGCGTGTACCACTGGCGCTTGTCCTCACCGGGGTTGTAGACGCAGGGCAGCCAGCGCAGGTAGCTGTTGAGCGGCGCCACTTCATCTTCCTCGCGCACCGGCTGCAGGCCGGCGTTGAGCATGACGTTGACGAGCTGCACGCCGCGCGCATCGAGCTGGTCCATGTCACGGCCGCGCAGGAAGAACGCGAGCGCGCCGCGATAGAGCTTGTGCGCGGAGCCGATCAGGCCGCGCGCCTGCTGCACGTCATGTCGGGTCTGTTCCGAAGCCAGCGTCTCGCCGACCGACTTCTTGCTCAGGTGGTTCAGGTGGCTCTCCAGCACATCCTGCGGTGTCGCCACCAGGGTGAGGCACATCACCGTGTCCTCCGGGAACTGGTCGAACAGCGCGTTCATCGCATCGCCGCCCTTGCGCGTCTCGCCAGTGACGTGGCCGGTCGCGGGCGGCATGCGCAGCCGGTCCATCACGATGATCCGGTGCGGCAGGCCGTCGAAGCACCAAGTGCCAGTTTCAACGTCCGAGCGCGGCTGGCCGAAGAACAGACGCTGAGCGAAGTCACCGCTCGCGAGCTCGATCTCGCCTTCTTCCGGCTCCTCGGGATACCTCGTCGCCGCGTAGAACCGCTCGCGGTCGTCTGGCGTCGATCCCAGCAGCATCGGATGCGGATTGAACCAGCGCAGCAGCCAGTCATGGATGTCGGCGGCCAGTAGGCGTCGGGCCTTCACGCCAGCGTTGGCCAAGCCACCGACGAGCCGGTCGCAAGTGGTAGCCAGCGCCTGCTCGGGCGATTGGCCGCGACGGGCGGACGATGCGGTGGGCGTGCGGCGGTAGACCACCATGCGCACGCGCCGCACCTGGCCGCGCCATGGCAGGCGTGTGACCGTCGTGTCCTCGAACAGGCCGCCGGGCTTGGCGACGGCGCGCAGGTGGTGCGCGAAGAACTTCAAGTAGAACTCAGTGAAGATGCTGCCCTGAGCACGCGGCCGCACATAGCCGGCCAGCTCGCGCAGGTAGCTGTCCCAGTTCGATTCGTCCTGGGCATAGAGCTGTACCACCCAAGGGTTCTCGTCCAGTTCATCGAACGAGTCCTGCAGCGCGTTCTCGAGCGCATCGCGGGCCTGCCACAGCCAGGCCATCTCACGCCCCTCCGTGCCCAAGGAGGTCAGCTCGAAGAAGGCGGCCACCGACTGACCGTCTTCCAGCAGCATGCTCTTTGAGCTGGGCAGGAATTCCACCCAGGGCAGGAGGTCGGCGAACGATGGTGCGACGTGGTACAGGGCGTCATGTTCGGCCTGTGTCGCAGGCCTGCAGGCATCGTCACGGATGCCGGGTTCCGGGATACCCTGTTCGCCGAGCCTGGCGACGTGCCGCTGCCAGGCGTCGCTACCATCGTCAGCGGCATCGGCCGGCAGGGTCGTGACGAAATCAGGCGAAGCCGCCTTGCGCAGCCACGGCAAGGACCAAGCCATCAGTAGTCCTCCACCCGTTCACCAGGCATCGCGTACTGCACGCTCCGATGCAACGGGAACACCGTGCTGTAGCCGGGCACCGGCACCGAGTCGGTTCCGGCCAGGTGCGGGAAGACGTACATCACCAGGTCCGGGTTCGGCAGGCGACGGAACTGCTGGCGGATTTCATTCGTGGCCGTGCGCGTGTAGGCGGCATTGGTGGCCAGCGCGGCTTGTACGTCGGCTTCGGTGAGTGGGCGGCGCAGGCCCTGGCGTGCATCGAGCAGTTGCCGCGCCGCCTGGCCGCCGCCCGCGCTGCCGCTGCCACCTGTCTCCTGCTGCCACACGTCGAGCATCGTGTGATTGCCGTGCGGCAGCAGTTCGTCTTTGCTGGTGGCGCAGCCGCCCAGCGCCATCACTGTGCCCATGGCCGCGAGCAAAGCCGCGGCCGCTTCAATCCAGTTCCGACGCATGGGCGCCTCCGAGGGTGTGATTGACCCGGCGCCCCTTGGCGTCGTAGTCGATGTTGAGCGGCTGCTCCAGATGCACCGCGACCTTGGCGCCGGGCCGCACGTAGACGGCGGCGAAGGCCTGTCCGTACAACTTGTTCACCCAATCGGCCATGTCGCGCACGCCGCCGGCCAGGATGCGGCCCATGGCTTCGTTGCCCGAGATGCCGACGGTGCCCAGCGAGCCGTTGCTATTGGCCACCACGGCGACGCTGCCGTTGTTGGACTTGATGAGCGAGGCCGCGCCAGCCCCGGCCGCAGTGATGAGCGCCTGGCTGCCCAGGTACTGCTGCGCGTTGCTGCGGCGCTCGCCGCTGACGCAGGGGATGCCATAGGGATCGCTGATCCAGCCCAGGCCGCCTTGGGTGCTGCTGCCGGCATGCGCCTGCGCGCTGCCGCCCTGGCTGCCCTGGTTGCGGCTGCCGTCCTCGGGCATGGTGCGAATGGTCCCGTCGTTGAACACGAACGTGACGGAGCGGATTTGCCCGCGCACGCACGAGAGGGTCCAGTCGCCGGAGGCCGTGCCGCTGACCACCGCACCCGCCACGTCGGGAATGTCGATGCCGTTGGCGGTGAGGTTGTCCGGACCGATCAAGACCTTGAACGGATATGCATCGGTCACCACGCCGTCGATCGGCACGCGGCCGATCAGCGCCGTCATCGCGATCGAACCCATCAGGGTCGAGTTCGACGGCACGGTGTAGACCGCCTTCTTGGATGCGCCGACTGCGCGGCTGCCGGCGTCCGTCACGGCGTCGGCGGCGTTGGAAAGCGTCTTCTGCGCCGGGCCGAAGCTGGTCGGGAAGTTGAAGTTCCCGATCGCGCTACCGTTCTTGGCCTGCGGCTTCGCGTCGTCCGGTTCGACCCAGCGCGTGCCGCTGCTGCTCGCGCTGCCAGGGCTCCGGCCGCCGCCGAAGCTCTTTCCGTCGCCGTCCTCCAGCCCCAACCCGATCGGCAGGTCGGCCTGTCCGCCCTTGCCGGAGAGGCTGTCCAGGCGCCTTTGCAGATCGGAAAGCAGCCCCTGGGTCTGCTGCCGGTCGCTCGCCACCTGCTCGCGGGCCTGCTGCAGGCGGGTGCGCTCACCGTCCAGCGCGCTCTGAATGCGCTGGTCGATGGCGCTTTCGCGCGACCGCATGCGCTCGTTCTCGGCCTTCTGGTTCCGGTTGTCGTTGAGGGCCGTTTGCAGCTCGTTGCGCAACTGCTTGACCTGCGCCACCAGCGTGGCGACCGTATCGCGCGGCGTGTCGCCCTCGATGCCCAACGCCTTCATCTCCTCGGGCGTGAGCTGGCTGGCGGCGCCGGCCGGCGCTGGCTTGCCGACGCGATCACCCGAGAACATCCTGACGCCGGCGAACACCAGCAGCAGCGCCATCGGGATCAGGAGCCACTTCAGGAGCGGATTACTTTTCATCGTTGGCCCCTTCGGCGATACCGGAAGCGCCAGCCGCGCCCGCGGGTGGCAGGTTCACCATGGCGTTGACGCGACTGATCCTTGGCAGCACGGCGTCGGCCAGGCCGCGGCCGCGCGTCACCAGGTAGACCACCGTGGTGTCGGCTGACTGGCCCGCCGGCCCGAGCGTGGGATGCTGGAAGGTCGCCGCCACGAAGTCGCCTTGCAGCGCGCGCGGATCGAGATCCAGCCAGCGCGCCGACGTGTTCGTGAGGCGCACGGCCGTCACCCACTGGTCTTCGAGGCGCCAGGCGGCCAGCGTCTGGGCGCGCACCGGCAGCGTGGACAGCAGGGTGTCCAGCGCCAAGTCGTGTCGCAGGTTCACGCGGCCGATGCCGGCTACGGGTTCAACCGTGCGCAACGGCGCATAGAGGTTCTGCGCCGCATAGCGCGTCAGCACCACCGGCACCGGCGTCTCGCGCTTGCGCACTGGCGTGGACGGCGAAGCGGACTCCTCGCGCGGCGCCTCGTCCTCCGCGTTAGGGTTTGCGCCTGACGACGTGCCGGCCGCGCCGCCGCGCGAGGCGGTCGCATCGCCTTCGACGATGCGCACCGGCTCCAGCGCGGCCTGCCCGGCCTTCGCCGGCTCAGCGGCGATGTCCAGCAGGATCAGCGCGCCAGACTCCACGTCTTGCAGTTGCAACCGCGTGGGCGCGATGGGCTGGCTCGCACGCAGATAGATGGCGCCGCCCGCGCTCTGCACGCGCAAATGCTCGCCGACACCAGGCGGCAGGCCGATGCGGACGTTGCGGTCGATGAAGACCACGCGCTCCTGGCCGACGACCAGCGGCACGGCCAGCGGCAGACGCTCCCAGCGCAGGATCTCCACAGCCTGGGCGGACGCGAGCGACAGGAACAACAGGACGCCGGCCAGGGCCGGCACAGCAAGGCGCTTCATGGGTGGTCTCCTTGCGGGGCGCCGATAGCACCGGCGGCCTTGCCGGCTGGCGTTGCGGCCGGCGGGGCTTCGATGCGCTGCGGCGCGCTGGCGTAGCAGTCGAGTGCCAGGCCGAACGGGTTGTTCTCGGGGTCCACGTCCATGCGCACCACCTTCAGCGCATAGCGCACCAGCGCTCGCTTGACCTGCTCGGAACCCAGATACTCGTCGGCGCTCACGTCGAGCGTGACGATCCAGTTGTTGGTGGACATCACCCGCACGCGCGTCGCAGGATCGTCGCCATAGCCCCGTCCCGGAATCTCGTAGACGCCGCGCACGCGCTGGCGCAGTTCGCCGTTGCCGCGCCGGTACTCGTAGTCCTGTTGCAAGAAGGCTCGGCAGCTCGGGGTGAGGTAAGCGGACAGCGCGCGTAGGTTGCGCGGGTAGTCTTCGTCGCCGTTGGTCGGCCAGCGTTGGACCTGCTGCCAGATGTAGAAGGTGAAGGCGTAGACACTTTCCGGCGGCACGTCCCACCACTGGCGCGTGCTGCCCGAGCGCAGGTCGGGCGGTACGTGGATGGTCAGACTCTTGGGCGCACTCCACCAGCCAATGCCGAGCAGCAGCGCCATCACCAGCAGCACGACGGCGCCCATGCGCAAGGTCTTGACGTGCGCCTGCAGGTGCGCGACCTCGTTCTTGAAGCGGCTCATGCGACACCTCTTGCGGTGGGTTTTGCGGACGCCTTGGCGGCGATGTTCGCGGACTGCAGGCGCCGCGTGCTCCACAGGCCCGAACGGGAGATGAGCTGTCCGCCGCCAACGTGCGCGGCCAGCGCCGGATAGCGCAGTGCGAGCTGCCACTGGATCTGCCGGTACAGCCAGATGTCGGGCCGCCTGCGCTTGTTCCGGCGCAACAGGCCGCCGCCCACGAAGACGCCGACGCCGATGCCCGCGACGACCAGCGTGGGCACCGTAGCGATGCTGTGGGTCAGCCAGGCGAGCGGCACGCCGGCCACGAAGCCGGCCGCCGCCGACAGGCCCGCGCAGACCCACAGCTCGTCGGCCGTGAGCCCGCGCACCACGACCGGATGCCTGTTCAAGCGATGCGGCAGGAAGGTCACGAGCCCGTCGCGCGTGGCCTCGCGCGGGCTGTCGGGGTAGCCGGCCATCGCTGCCGGTCCTTACAGGACGCCGGTGGCCTTGGTCAGCAGCCAGATGCCGACGACCAGCAGGATCGCGCCCACGGCTACCGTCAAGCCGAACTGGCCCCAAGTCGCGCGGCCGGTGTGGATTTCCGCGTAGCGCGTGTAGGCGTGGTAGCAGACGCCGACGAACATCGAGGCGACCACGAGCAACGCGATCAGCAAAACGATGTCGTAGCCGTAGTTCTGGAGCGTTTGCATGATGCCGCTGCCGGTGCCGCGCGACGGGTCTTCCAGGGTCGGCAAAGCCGCCCAGGAAGACAGCGGGATGGCCGTGAAACTGAGCGGAAGCAAAGCCGCTGCGGAGCGCGGGATGTGCCCGGTGCGCGCAGCAGTGCGATGAGAAGTCGAAGCGTTCATGGGATGCACCCTTTCGTGGTGGTCAGGACAGCAGGAAGAAGCCCAGCACCAGGTACATCGCGACGAAGCGCACGATGACGCCGAGGAGCTGGCGTTGGGTCAGGCGCTGCTCGGCCCAGCCGACGTAAGCGGCTCGCATCGCCCACACGCCCCACAGGAGCAGCACGGCGAAGACGAAACCGAGCACGACGGTGGAGACGGCTGCGGGGGTGAAGCCGCCGTTGGCCTGGAAGGCGGCGACTTGTTCGGCGGAAGGCGTCATGGCGACGGCGCCTCCTTGTTGGCCTTCTCGTCCGCGACGCCGCCGCGCGTGTAGTCGGCCGCGAGTGGAACCGGATCACGCGGCTGAGCGCGCTGGGGAATGAGGTAGTCCTGCACGCCCGCGCGCATACGCTTCACGTCCTCGCGCAGGCGGCTATGGTCGAAGTGGTAGCGGGCGCGCTCGGGCGGTGAGACGGCCGCGGCGCGCTCGGCCAGCCGGTCCAGCAGGTCGAGCTGGCGCACGACGGCGGCAAGCACTTCGTGCTCGGCCGCGTTGTCCGGCGCATCGGCAGCGACGGCCGGCGCAATCCCCGCAGCGGCGAACACCAGCGCGGCACCGGCAAGGCGCAGGACGTGCGTGAGACTGCGGACGGTTCTCATCGGGCCGTTCTCCGGTGATGCGGAAGGCCTGATGCTCAAATTGCGGGCGCGTCGGCGCTGCAATCAATCGGAACCGCAGCACCACCGCTTTCGCGTGGCGCCCGTTCCTACAGGTACTTCTTGAACGTCGTCGCTGCGACGTCCACGGCGATGCCCAGCAACGCCGCACTCGGCAGCAGGATCAGCAGCGGATGGACGCTCACCGGCAGCGCGAGGTACGTGACCCAGGGCAGCACCGCCAGGGGCATCAGAGCCGCCCTGGCGCGGTGGTAGACGAAGCCCGACTCACGGCCGGCGCCGAAGCGGCGCACGTCACGGCGCACCAGGCCATCCACCAGGCCGACGAAGGCCGCCATCAGGAACAATGGCAGGGTCAGTGTCAGCACCAGCAGCCGCACGAGGAAGACCAGCACCGTGTATGCCGAGGCGATCAGGTAGCTCTCCAGATGCACGTAGACCTGGCCCAGGTAGTAGCGGAAGTCGTGCGCCTGGCGGCTCGCGCCGGCGCGGGACTGCGCGGCGGCTTCGCGCATCCAGTCGAGCAACCCGCTCTTGACGAACAGCCAGTCGTAGGCGCCTTCGATCAGCATGCGCGCACTGCGTCCCGGCTCCTGCACGACCACGCTGCGCGTGAAGTAGTCCGAGATGTGCACCAGCTCGTCGTTGAGCATGCCCTGCGCGTGGCGCCAGCCGTCGTCGGGCCAGAAGAAGTGCATGCCGACGCACTCGATCACGATGCACAGCAGGAGAGACCCGCACAAGACGCCGAAGAAGCGAATCGGCAGCGTGACCACGCTGGCGATCGCGCCTTGCTGCCGGACCTGCTGGCGCTGCGCCGCGACGGCGGGATCGCTCATGCCGCGGCGTCCTCAGCGGTGGCCGCCATCTGCTTGAAGTCGTCCACCAGGTCGGCGGGCAGTGCGCTGTCTTGCAGCCCTGACAAGCCTTGGTTCTCCCACCAGTCGCCGGCCTCGACGTAGTGCTGCCGCATGTAGCCGGCCAGCTCCTGCAAATCCTTGGGCATCAATTCGTCGGGGTCCGGGGCCGGCAGCGGCATGCGCACCTTCCACAGGTTGCCGCCTTCGAGCAGCGCGAAGCACTGTCCCTTGGGCAAGGCGACGACGTGCGCGGGTTCGATCAGCGG
The DNA here is from genome assembly GCA_003577305.1 of Burkholderiales bacterium. Lineage (GTDB taxonomy): Bacteria > Pseudomonadota > Gammaproteobacteria > Burkholderiales > Burkholderiaceae_E > Zeimonas. The sequence continues at coordinate 68,285 of QEVL01000002.1, read as the reverse complement.
CACGCTGTTGCTGCTGATGCGGTCCTGCGTGTTGGAGGTGAAGGCGGTGTTGCCGGTCGGGTCCGAGCTGTCGGTCGCGCCGCTCATCAGCGAGGTGGCATAGACCTCGACCTTGGGCAGTTGCCGCGTGAGCAGTTCGGCGGTGGCGGTCTCGCGCACGCGTAGCATGAACAGGGAGTTGAAGTTCCCGATGACCTGGCCCGCCTTCGCGCGGCTGCCGATGCGGGCTTCAATGTCGCTCAAGGTCTGCGTGTAGGCCGTCACCTGGACGCCGGCACCGCCGCCCTTGTTGACCATCGGCACGAATTCGTCTCCCATGAGTTCATTGAACTCGTCGGCATGCACGTTGATCGGCACCTTGGTGCCTGCCGATGCGCCCGGCAAGCCGTCGTCGATGCCGAACTTGTAGATGTGCCCGGCCACTGACACGAGATCGCTGAACATCGAGTTGCCGACCGCGGCAGCGACCTCCGCGTCCGACAGGGCATCGAGTCCGACATAGACAATGGCTCGCTTCCTGATGACCTGCATCCAATCGAAGATCGGCCTTGGGTCGCTCAGGTCGGAATAGTTCGGCGCGAGCAGTTGGGCGATCTTGCCGGTGGTCAGCTTCTCCAGCAGAGGCAGCAGGCTCGCGACGATCTTGTCGAAGTACGTGCGGTCGTACCTCACTGCCGACCTCAGCCCGTCGAGCACCGGGTCGTAGATGCGCACCTGCGAGAGGTACTGTTCCAGCGCCACGACGCGCTTCTCGCGCCCGATCATGTTGCGCGGGATGTTCTTGTCGTTCAGCTTGGCTTCGAGCTGGACGATGATGTCCCAGGCCTTCGGCTCGTTCTTGGCGAAGAAGTGCTGCGCGTATTCGATAAAGAGAGCATCGATGTTGATGACGTGGCGCTGGATCAGCAGGTAGTCGGGGCGCTGTCCCAGCTCGACCAACGCACGCGCGATGATGTTGACGAAGCGCCAGGCGAACTCGCGGAACGCGGCGCTGTTGCCCTCGCCCGAGAGCTGGCCTGCGATGCGCGTGGCGACTTCCGAGATGCGACCGAAGCGACCCACTGCGTTGTAGCGGGCCGATATGTCCGGCCAGCCCAGGTGGAAGACGTAGAACTCGCCTTCGCGGCCGGCACGCTTGGCCTCCACGTACATGCGTTTGAGCAAGTCCGCATCGCCCTTCGGGTCGAAGACGATCACGACCTCGTGCTGCCCGCCCACTTTGCGCCGGATGTCCTGCGTGATGAACAGCTCGGCCAGGCGCGTCTTGCCCACGCGCGTCGTGCCCAGCACCAGCGAGTGGCCGACTCGCTCACCGAGCGGCAGGGTCACGTCGACCTCGTGCGGCTCGATGCCATGCAGCCGGGGCAAGCCGCCCACCGGCGGCAACGGCCGCACCGGGTTGAGCGGGCTATCCCAGGCGAGCGCGTTCGCCAGCCTGGACAGCGGGTATGGCGCGAACTCCAGCCGCTCTTCCATGCGTCGCGCTGCCCGGTAGCTCAGGGTCGGCTCGACGTAGCGGCCGAACTCGGGCCTGTAGGTCTGCATCAGCCGGTGCGTGTGACGCTGGTCCCAGCGGAAGCCTCTGCCGACGAAGAGCCGCTGCTGGCTGACCGGCACGTCGCGGCTCGTCATTACGTAGCGCGGCAGGCGCCGGATGTTGCGGCGGTAGCGCAGGATGGCCCAGGCGTCCCACCAGCGGATGGCGCCGAAAGTCAGGAACGCGAGTGCACTGCCGATGCCGAGGATTGGACTCAGCGCGAGCGACCACGGGGCCACCAGGCACAGAAGCGCGGCGCCCGCACAGACCGCGACGGTGTATAGCTCCACCGCTGGCCGCAGCAGCACCTCGACGGTTTGGGACTGGGCCATGGCGGGCGCTTCACCGGGCTACCCGATCACGGCTCGATGCCTGTGGCGGTGATCAGCACCGGGTAGTGCCGAACGCCCAGCCGCTGCGCCACATCGTCGCCGGAGGCCGGCGCGAGGGTGATGCCGGGAACGAGCTTGCGCAGCGCGGCCAGCGCCTCGGGCGTGGCCACGTTGACCACCATGCCCACGGCGCGCAACTCCGTCAGCGCCGCGCGCCGCTGCCGCAGCCAGGCGCGCGAGCGGTCGTCGTCGCCGACCAGGAACAGCGGCGTCAGGCCCGGCGCGCGGATCACGCGGCGCGGTTCGTCGCCCGGCGTCAGCCGCGCCGAGCGCACCGGCAGCATGGCGGCTTCCGCGCCGGCGGCACTGCCCACGCGCGGCGGCGGAGGCGAGTTGAGAGGCGGTTGCGCCGGGCCGGCAACCTGCGGATTCAGCGCTTGGTAGTACGGCAGCGCCGACACGCCGCCGCGGTCCTCGACGACGATCAGCGGTTGGTTGCTCACGGGGCGATTCGGCGCCGCGGCGGGTTGCGCAACGGCGGTCGCAACGCCCAGCCAGGCGGCAAGGGCAAGCGGGATGCGGTTCATGGCGTGCGGCTCCGGGTGGAGGTCAGGGAGGAGTCCGGCCCGAGCACGCGCGCGAGATGCTGGTGGACGCTGCGGCGGTAACGGGCGGCCGGCTCGCCGCCAGCGGGTCGGTGGTAGTGGCCGATGGCGACCAACCAGTCCTCGCCGGGGGTGTGCTGTTCCTTGAGGATTTCCGCGGCGACGGCGAGGTTGCGGTACGGGTCCAGCAGGTCGCAGGGCTGGTCGTAGCGGTGCGCGTGGTAGCCCAGGTTCACCTGCCCCAGGCCGATGTCCACGCGATGGGCCGGCGCGCGGGCGAGCGCCCGGCGAATGGCAGTGCAGGCCTCCGCCCGCGTGGCATAACGCTCCGCCCGGCCGGCGACGTTCAGTGTCCAGGGCCAGGGGACGAGGCGCCCGTGCAGCTTGGCGCCGCTCTCCTGCAGCGCCACGGCGTAGAGCACCGGCGACGGCACGCCGGCCTGCTGCGCGGCCAGTTGGTAGGCCGGTGGCGGCACTTCCTGCGCCATCGAGACCGCAGCGCACGCCCACAAGCAAATGACCAGTGCGGCGCGCGCTGGCCACGACGTGGCTATTGCCGCTGCCATTGGCCGTTCACCTCGCGCGCCACGGCGGGCAGTTCGCCCGGCAAGCCGAGGGACAGCCAGCGCCCGGCGTCGTGGTTGAGCGTGATCGTGCGCGCGCGCACCCGGGCCGGGTCGATGCCGGCCTGCGTCGCCCACTGGCGAATGCGTGCATCGTCCTGCCGACTGCCGACCATGTAGAGGTCGAAGGCGGAGCCGGCTGCCTGCAACTGGCGCACACGCTGGTCGCAGGGTGCGCAGTCGGCCTTGACGAAGACGGCCAACCGGCCCGAGCCCTTGTTGCCCGCGCCCGGTGCCTGCGCGCCGGGTAGGCTTACGCGCTGCTGGCCGGGAAACAGGCGCTGCCATGCAGCGTCGTAGGCACGCTGGTAGGCCAACGTCTTGCCCACGCGCTTGGATTCGGCCTGCACTTGCAGCTCCGCATAGCGCCTGCGCTCCTCGTCGCTTCGGGCTTCGATGCCCAGCGCCGTGAGCGGATCGAGGTTCGGCGAGTAGATGCCCAGCGGCCCCTGCATCACCTGCCGGTAGCGCGCCCATTCGTCGGCACGCAGGCCCCAATCCTTCGCCAGGCGTTCTTCAAGCGCAGCGTCGGTGCTCGCCTGCACCTGGCTCGGCGTCACGCGGGAAGTCGCCACCGGCGCAGCCTGCGCGGACGCCTCGGTGGCGACGGCGGCGAGCGCCAGGGCGAGGCCGATCATTGACGCGATGCCGGGCGTCATGGCGCGCTCCTACGGCAGCGCGATGCGCTGCGTCTGGCCGTCCATACGGAAGACGGCGGCGCGCGCTTCGATGGCCTGCAGATGCCAGGCGCCGACCGTATCGCCTTCGCGCACCAGCCACACGTCGAGAACCGACGACGCATTGGGTGCGGACACCGACAGGAAGCGTTGGCCGCCGCGCAGTTCGACACCGATCACCTTGAATGGCGGCTCGGACACCTTCGGCGGCACCGGCTCGGCCGTGCGACGCGGTGCCGTGGTCGGCGCAGCGGCCTTCTTCAGGCGGCTCTCGATCTCGCTGACGCGAGAGCGCAAGGCATCGAGATCGCCGGTCGGCGTCTGCGCCGCCTGTGCCTGTTCGAGTTGCGCGAGCCGCACATCCAGCGCATTGCGCGCGGCCTCGAAGTCCGCTTGGGCGATCGCCTTGGGCTGGCGTCCGGCAGCTTCGGCCTGCCGTTCCAGGTTGCCCACTCGCGAGACCAGGGCCTGCACGTGGGCGTCCTGCGCCGAGGAGGGGTCCTGCTCGGCCGGGCGCGACAGCGCCACGCTGTTGACGATGGCGAGCACGCTGACCAGTGCCAGCCACACGCCGGCGGCGATCTTGGTCCAGCGGGTGCGGCCTTCGCCGGTAGATGGCATCTGCGGGAACGTCATGGCTGAATCTCCTGGGGTTCGGTGCGTGGAGCCTGATCGGGCGCAGCCGAGATGGCGGCCTGCGCCGCTGCCGCTGAAGCCCGATGGCGTGCGAAGCACACCTGGCGCGTGCCGTCGTCGATGGAGAGTTCCCAGGCCGGCCCAGCCAGCGCCAGCAGCGCATCGCGCAGCGGCAACGGTCCGAGACGCAAATGCGCCGCGGGCAGCGGGAGCGCGTACAGGGGGGCGGCTTCGGCCGTATCGCAGAGGCGATAGCCCGTGCGCAGCAGAATGTGCCGCAAGGCATCGCCCACGTTCGCATCGAAGCCGGCCGGAATCGCCACCTCGACGACTTGGCCCATCAGGTCGCGCTGAGCTGGCTGTGGCACCAGCTCAACCAGCGTGTAGCGGCCATAGCGGGCGATTGGAACGAAGCCGACCGGCAACCCGGTGCTCGTCGCCTGTTCGGCGGCCATGCCGGGATTGCCGATCGAGGTTGTCGACGTCGGCGTCGGGTCCGGTGGCGGTGGCGGGGTCTTCGTCGCGCAGCCCGCGACGAAGACGGCGCCAGCCATCGCCGCAGGCGCGGCCAGGTGGCGGAGGAAACTTGCGGACAGTCGCATTGGATCGGCTCCCCGAAACGTGGAGCCGCCACCTTCGCCGCGTCGTCGCTCGGCGGCAGCAAACAAAGGGAACTGGAAGCCGACCGATTACCGGCGTCGACCGCTGCGCATGTCGTGCCAAAAGAAACGGCCCCGGAGGGCCGTTGAAGATCGAGGACGGTTCAGCCTCGGACTTTGGTCAAACCTGGGTCGACATCGGCGGTCTGGACGTGAGCCCAGCACCGCACGAGCTGGCCGCCTTCGCCCAAGGGACGGTCGGCCATGGCAGCGGACGTTTCTTCGGTGTCGTTTTCGTCGTAGCAGATCACCTTGATCTCGCCCGCGTCGCAGCGCACCGATTGCACGGCCCCATCGGTCATGTCGATCACGACCACTTGGGGAATCAGGTCCAGCGCCCTTGCCGCGACCAGAATGGGGCCGGCTTCCTCGGCGTCGAAGCAGACGAAGGGGCCTTCGTAGCGGGCGTCTTCGGCCAGTGCGATGGCCTTGTCGTAGTGGGTGCCTTCTTCGATGTCCCGCGGCGTGACAGCCACGGTGAAGACGGGAACGTCGGGCATGCCCGAAGCATTGCGGCACGCGACCGCGATATGCATGTTGTCCATGAGATGACTCCTGGCCTCCGCAGAGGCGTTGAATGAATGAGGGGAAAGAAAAGAAGCCGGCGGCCTGGTGGGGCCGCCGGCATGAGCACGTGGGTCAGGCGACGACGAGTTGACGCGCCAGCGCTACCTCGACGGAATCGCCGTCCTGGTTCAGGACATCGAGCCCGGATTCGGGCACGTCTCCCGATGTGCTCTGCGACACCATGATCTTGCGGGCCATCAGCCCCAGGCAGGTCATCTGCGAGGAGTCGGCGTAGCCCAGGTAGATCACGCGCACCGGCTGCTTCTGCCCGATGCGCCACGACCGGCGCGCCGCCTGCTGCAACGAATACACGTTGTAGCCGCTTTGCATGAAGACGATCGTGGGGAACTCCAACAGGTCGAGCCCCGTCTTGACCAGCTCCGGGTTCGTGACGAGCACGTCGATGCCGCGATCAATCTGCTCGGCGATCCAGTCCTCGCGTCGTGCGGCATCCACGCTTGCGCGCAACACCGCGACCTTGAGGCCTTCCTGCTCCAGCAGCACCTTCAAACGCGACGTGGTATCGCGCGTGCCGGTGTAGACGCTGTAGACCAGGGTCTTGCGACCCGCTGCCTTCTCCTGCCGGCAGATTTCGATCAGCTCGCGCTCCTTCGGCATCACCTCCAGCTCGCTGAACTGAGCGGGAACGAACGCCAGGGTGGCGCGCGTGCGCGGGTGCACCACCGTCTCCGACCGGAAGCAGCAATCCGGCCAGGCCAGCAGCACGTTGAGGACCACGCCCAGCAGCGTCGTGTCGCGCTTCGCCAGCGCCTGCTTCAGCTCCGAGGTCAGTCGTCCCGACAGGTCGCGGTAGGCCGCGGCTTGCGCCGTGTCCATCGCCACCTCGCGAAACTCCTCGTCGTAGGCCGGCAGCACGTTGCCGCCGATGTCCTTCAACTTCAGGAAGACCGTGAACGGCAGGACGCAACGCAGCACACCCTTGGGACCGAAGCCCGGCGCCTTGACCGTGCGCACCGACACCTTGGTGCCCTTGGCCGTCTTGTGCGCGGTGCCTGTGCTCTCGGAATAGATGTCCTTGAGCACGCCGTGGTCGCGCATGAACGCCATGGCTGCCGAGGTCATGCTGCCGCTCTTGGTCGGGCGGTAGCCGTCTTCGATCATTCGCCCAGGCAGGGCTCGGAACAGCAGGTGAAAAAGGTCGTCGCCGTAGCCGCCCATCAGCGTGCCAGTGAGCAGCAAGGTCTTGCGTGACTTCGCTGCGAGCACACCCATGGCTTGGCCCTGCGCGCTGCCACCGTTCTTGTACTCGTGGGCCTCGTCGGCGATGAGCAGGTCGAACGTGCCTTGCGGCAGGTAGCGTTTGATGAACTCGCTGGGCTGGTAGCCACCCTCGCCGAAACCGAACTCCATGTTCGCCATCGCCCGTTCCATCCGGGTCGCCTGGCGGTCAGAAAAGACCAGCTCTCCGTTGCCGTCCATCAAATTGATGAACTCGTGCACGTTGTCGCCCAACATCGCGGCGAGGAAGCTATCGCCGAAGCGCTTCATGAGCCTCTGCGCGGTGACTTCTCCGATGGTGGGGATGCGCTTCAAGGCTTTGAGCACGGCTGAGGACTGGTCACTGGCGGACAGGCCTCGCGGTCGGATCAGCGTCCACAGCGGCGCGGCGCAATGGCTGCACTTGCGGCGGAACTCCTCGGCTTGCAGCTCGACCGGGTTGATCGGCTCGCCATCGAGGTCGGTGATGACCTGGCCGCAGTCCGGGCAGGTGCCCACGTCGCCGTGGAGCGTGCGTCGCCGGTTGAAGACAGGCATCCAGTGGAAGCCCATCCTCATCCTGACGCGACCCAGGACGAAGAACTCCTGGCTCGGTGACGGCACGCCCAACTGCTCGCGCAGCTTGATCAGCTTGACCAGCGTGTCCGGGCCATTGAGCACCCAGACCTTGGCGCCGGCCACCGTCTCCTGGATCTCGCGCCGCCACTTGTAGACCAGGTGGGGAGGCGAAAGCACCAGGGTGCGGCGGTAGCCTTCGGCATGCAGCACGGCGGCGGTCGCAATGCCGACCGTCGTTTTGCCGCAGCCCATCTCGCCGTTGACGATCGCAGCGCGCTCGCCGCGGTCGGCCAGCAGCTCGGTCACGGCATGGACCACTTCGGCCTGCGCTTGGAACAGCTTGCGCTTGAGGCTCGCCAGCACGATCTGACGATGCGGCCGGGCCTGGCCGGTGTAGACCGGCGGGTTGGCGCGGTTGAGGGAGTCGAGCAGCTCGTCGCCGAACTCGGACACGAAGTCCTGCAGGCTGAGCGTGAGAGAGGAGTCCGCCGCTTCCAGCAAGTCGTCCTGGACGGGCGCGTCGCCGGACGCGGATTCAACGGGGGGAACAGTTTCGAGGGACATGGTGATGCTCCAAAGAAGAGGGGCATGCACCTCCCTCGCGGGGCGATGACATGCCCCAGGGTGGGAAGGAAACGGCGCGAAGCCGTCGATGGAGAGAAGAGCGACGGCAAGCCGTCGGGGAACAACGATCAGCGGATGGTCAGCACCTGGCCCCGCGTCGCGGAGCCCGGTGTCATGTCCCAGGCGCGGATGACCGGCACGAACTTGTCGGTGAAGATGCGGGTCTCGGCCACGGTGCCGTCGTCGCGCTCGGTGAACTCCGTCTGGAGCGTTTTCTCCTTGTGGGTGTCACCTTTCACGACCAAGGTCCGCCCGGCCTTGGACCGCACCACGCCCGAAATCATGCCGGCGGCCACGGCCAGGGCGGTATGCCAGAGCGACAAGGCGCGCGCCGGTGGCCGCAGCGACTGCTGTGCGGCACCCAGGTGCGCATCGACCATCGGCCAGAGCCCTTGCAGTCGGCCGACTTCAGCGGCGAACTGCTCGGGCTCCATCGTGACGCGGTAGAAGTGCTCGGGCTCGGCCGGGCTGGCAGGCACGGTGTACGGCAGGAACGGCCATGCGGGCGGCAGTTCCTCGGCTTCGGCGTCGCCTTGTCCGATCTGCAGCAGCAGCGCGCGCGTAGCCTTCACCGAATCCGATGCCTGGTCGCGCCGGCGGACACGCCGACCGAAGACCACCACCTGCTTGAACTGCGTTTCCACCGCACGGTAGATACGCAGCTCGGCGAAGTGGCGCGTCAGCCACCCGACCAGCTCGGCATCGAGCACGTAGGACGGCACGATGAACACCAGCACGCCGTCATACTGCAGCAGCGGCAGCGTCCGCTGGTAGAACAGCTTCTCGAGTCTGGCGCGGCCCTGGCCCTGGTAGCCGAGGTTGCCGTTGGCATCCTTGGCGAGGTCGCCATACGGCGGGTTGAGCCACAGCAGGCCGAACGACTGGCGCGAGATGAGCGTGTCCATCAGGTCGCCGTGGATGCAGCGATCGACCAGTTGCCGTGCGTGGCGCGCACGCTCGGCGTCGAACTCGACGGCGAACGCCTGCACCTGCTGGCGCCCGAGGGCGTGCGCGGCTTCGGCGATCGCCACGCCTTCGCCGGCGCAGGGATCGAGGATGCACATCGGCCCATTGGACGGGTCCGCGGGCAACAGTGCGGCGAGCGCTCTTTCGAGCGTGGGTTCGTCAGTCGGGAAGTACCCGTTCTTCACGAAGTTGCGGGCAAGCCGCGGGAACATGAGAGCCATGGAAATCTCCTAGGTTGAGGATGAAGGAAAGCGGACATGCGCGCGTGCATGTCCGGTGGGACGAGTTCAGGCCACCGCTTCGAGCGGCCGTTGGCAGGTGATCCGCTTCGCGGGCTCGCCGGTGGTGAGAACGTCCTGGCGGATCAAGCCGCCCAGCGCCTGGGTCAGCGCCGGCACGTCGATGGCGAGCCGATGACCTTCCAGCGGCCCAAGGGCAAACGGAAGGCGGGTCAGCATCGACCTGCTTTGCAGCAGTTCCAGCACGAGGTCGCGCCAGTGGTCGAGCAGCGGCAGCGGGCAGGTGTCCTGCGCCAGCGTCCACAGGCGGTCGAGCCGGTGCGTGGTATCGCGCGGCAGGAGTACCAGCGCGCTCGCATTGGCCTTGTCGGGCCTCACACAACGCCGGTCGAACAGCCACAGGTTGGTCAGCGAACCGAACAACGTGCGGCGGTAGGCGCGGGTGCTGCGCTTCTCCAGGTTCTCGACGTTGCCGACGAAGACCGGGATGGAGCCGCCCTGCGCGTTGACGATGTGGAACTGGTCCAGCCCCTGCTCGTCGCGCCCGAGGGTCAGGCGCGCCAGGAACTGCTGGACGGCGGTGTCGCGCGCCCAGATGGAGAGGAAGACGAGGTTGCCGTTCTCGTCGCCGACGCAGCCATCGGCCATGAGGTCGGGACATTCGTCGATGCGGTACAGCGGTTTCGGAGCAGTGGGTACGGGCATGGTGATGTCCTCGATGAAGAAGGAGGCAGCACCGCCCGCTGAGGCAGTCACTGCCCCATGGGGTGGAAAGGAACGTGGTGAGCGTCTTGGCGAGAAGAACAACCAGTGCGTCACGACGCACCGTAGCCTTGAAGGTCTGGGCTACCTGGGCATGTTGTCGGCATTGCCGACGGACATGGGCGCAGCCTGCTTCATTGGCTTCCGTGGGACGAGCGCAAAACGGCCGTGCGCCGTGCCCGTATTGGCAGGCACCAGACCGCAGAAATAGAAGAGCCGCCCCGGAACGAACCGAGGTGGCGAAATTGACTGCTTGGCTCAGGGAGGAAAAGCCAGGGAGGTTGCAGCCAGAGGTGATTGTCCGCAAGGTCGTCGATCGCCGGGTTAGGGAAGCCACTGCTGACAGCCCCGCGGGCCCGCGGCATTCGGCGCCCCGAGAAAAAGCGGACCATGCCCTTGCGAGCAGGTCCGCCGGAGTTCAGGCCGTTCTTGAAGCCTTCAGTTGCCGCATGCCGTCAGCCAGAAGCCAGAGCGCCCGGTTGAGCCGCACGTTCTGGTCGATGCCTTGCACGGGCCGCGTGCGCTGCTGGCGACCGTTGGCGGCGCGGCTGCTCAGGCCGCCCTTGACCAGGTTCTCCTGGACTCGGTTCAGGACCGACCACAAATCCGGTCGGTTGTCGTCGAAACGACGCGGCCGCAGGATCTGGCTCTCGGTGATCGGAAGGGCCTTGCCCGAGTCGTCGTACTTGAGCGTCAGCGCCGATCGGGCGAAGACTTCAGCCTCGCCCTCATCGAGCGTGATGGCGCGCATGCCGTCGCGAGAATCCTGCACCTGGCCGAAGCCGCGCAGCACCTCGTAGGCGCCTTCGATGACGTGATCGGTCACGTTGCCCTTGTGCGGAACGCGCACGTCGGCCGTGGTGTCGCCGCAGACCAGACCGTTCATACAAACAAATCTGAACAAGCCGGCGAGCATCTGGTAGGAACTGCTGCCGTCGTGGGAGTTGAGCAGGATGATCTCGTTGGCCTCCGCGCCGTTGATCTGGCTGGCATGACGAAGGCGCAGCATGTGCTTGGTGAACTCACGCCGATCTTCATGGCGCACGCGGGTCTGGCACACCATGAACGGCTGGAACCCTTCCTTGCGAAGCTCGGTGAGAACCGCGGCGGTCGGGATGTAGCTGTAGCGCTGGGAACGGCTTTCATGCGGGGTCTCCGCGAAGATGGACGGGGCGACGGTGCGAATCTGGTCATCCGACAACGGATGGTCCGAACGCAGCACCGGCGAACGAGGGGCGAAGCGGGATGCGAGTTGCATGACGATCTCCTGTGAGGAAAAAGCAATGGGCACCGACAGGCGAGCTGCCGATGCGCGCGATTGCGGGGGACGAAAAAGGCCCTGCGGTGCAGGGCCGGACGGGGGTCTGACGAAGAGGAATGCAGGCCGGACGAGCGGGCCTGTGGTTCAGTCCGACTCGAATTGCCGGCTGTGCGGGTTGAAGCGCAACGCCTGCGCACCCGTGCGGATCGGCGTGAAGCCTTCCAGGTAGATGCGGCCCAGGTACAGGTCGCGATAGGTCAGTGCCTGCCGCGCCTGCGCCTCGGTGAGGCCGTTGGCGACGAAGTGCTCCAACAGCTCGTCGTCGGAGGACACGTCGTTGTTGGACAACTGATCCTCGACGAAGCCCAGCAGAGAGGCCGAGAGCGTTGACAAGATGTTGTCCATGTGAACCTCACCCTGCCGTCGATTCGTCGGCGCTGCCTGCTCCACCGAAGCGTGCGTGGTAGCTGTGCACCCGTGCGCGCCAGGTGGCGCATTGCTCCGGCGCCATTGCGAGAAAGCGCAGCGGGCACGAGTAGTAGTAGGGATGCTCGGCCTCGACGAGGGGCTTGTAGCCCCACTCGTTGCCCGAGGCTTCCAGCAGGTCGCAGTAGATGATGCAGACCGAATCGCCGGCCGCAAGCCCTCGCAGGCCTGCTTGCTTGGCGGTGATGCGCACCACGCTCCACAGCACGTTGTCGATCAGCGCGTGGTCGATGACTTCGCGGCGCCCGCGATCGGTGTCTTCCGTTGCGGTCAGCTCGCGGATCAGTTGATCGCGCGAGGTACGGACATAGGTCCAGCCCATGGGATTTCTCCTGTGACAAAGGCCGGAGTTCCGCCCCGCCGGGGGAAGAACCCCGGCGGGTGGTGGAATGCCGCTTGCGCGGCGGTGGATCAGGCGACTGGTCAGGCGGTAGCGAGGTGCCAGTCCTGGGACAGCGGAGCGAACTCGTAGCCCAGCTCGCCGAGCCGGTCGCGCTGCTGACGCAGGACGCGGCGATCCACGGTGGCATCGAGCTTGACGGTCTCGCCCAGCGGCCAGAGCGTGCCGAACAGCGCTGCGTCGTCCGCATCGGCGGAAGCCGCGGGTGACGTGGCGGCCGGTTCGCTGCCGAACGGCGTGGTATCGACGAGGGGATCGCGCGACTTGCGGGCCTTGCCTCGGGCGGGTGCCTTCGGTGCGGCGGGCGCAGGGGCCGGCGTTTCCTCGTCCAGCGGATCGACTTCCTGCGGACTCAGCCGGCGGGCGTCGTCGCGGCTCAGGGCGTCGATGTTGGACAGCGTCATCCCGCCCAGGTGGGCGCGGATCTCGATGACCATGCGGCCGTTGGCGTTGTACGTGGAGGGACGGATTTCCGTGATGATGAAATCACCCTCGTACTTGCCTTCGGCGTACTGGTCCAGCTCGGCGTTCTTCACGACGAACTCGCCGATCGAGGTCGCCAGGCGGCCGACGTTGAAGTCGCCGTTCCTGCCGTGGATGGTCTTGATGGCCAATTGGCCGGGGATGGTGATCATGAAGGTCTCCTGCTGACGAAAGAGACAAGGCCCCGTGGGGTGGGGCCTTGTGGATCAGAACGACTCGGCAACGGCCAATGCGGGGGCATAGGCAGCGGCTTCATCGGCAGCTTCGGCAGCAGGCTGGGTGGCCTGCGGTGCGGGGGCTTGGCGAGCAGCGGGCGCTTCGGTCGTCGCGGGGACTTCCGGGGTGCGCTCCTCACCATCCTGGCGATCGTCGGCCTCGGTCGGCTTGGGTTCGGCCTTGTAGACGAGCTTGCCGTCGACCTTGATCCAACTGATGAACAGCAGGCGGGCCTTGAGGCTAACGCCGGGTTTGCCGGCGTTCTTACCCTTGGTGTAGGTGAAGATGTCGGTCCACAGATCGCCCAGGCGGAAGCCGATCATCACCTTCCTTTCGGCCTCGACGGCTTGCACGCAGCGGCTGACCAGGTGCTGCGCTTCGGAGCCCGAGACGCGCGTGTCGAAACGGACATAGGACACGTTGTCATTGGGACCGTTGAGCGCCGCAATGTCGCAGGCCAGGAAGGCGTCGCCTTTCTTGGGCTTCACTTCGCGGATGCGATTGAGATACCCGAGGCCCGTGATGTGCAGGTCGAAGTAGGACTTGTCGGTGGAAGTGGTCATGGTGAATCTCCTGAGAAAAGAAGCGGAGACACACCCGACCCAGGCGGGGAAGGTGTGGAACCCCCGCGTGGGTTGAAGGAACAGCTTGGTGGCATCACCATCGGTCGAAACCGATGGACGTTCGCGCAAGGATGCCGGTGCGAACTGGTCGATCAACGCGGTCGGAACCGCGCCATAGCCTTGAAGATCGTGGCTAACTGGGCATGCTGCTGACGGGTGTCAGCGGAACATGGCGGCAAGCGTGGCGCGGGGATCGCGCGGGCGCGAGCGGCAATGGGCATCGGCGCCGTCCCGCATTGGCGGCGCGCGTTACGCAGCCTCCCAGAGCAGCTTCGGCCCGCGCAGAGCGGCGGGAGTGTCCTGCCGCGGACGGCGCTGGCGGTTCCAGTTGCCGCCGCCGCACAGCCCGGTCAGGCGCCAGCCCGAGGCGCGCAGGCTGGCGCCGCCTTCGGCGGGCAGCGTGTAGGTGATGAGGCGGGTGTAGCCCAGCGCGCGCGCCGCGCGGAACGCTGCCGCGTAGAGCTTGCTACAGGCGTTCGGCGTGCCGTCGGTACACAGGCGCGTGACTTCGAGCGTCCTGCCGTCGTCCAAGTGTCGGCCCACCGGCCGGCCGACGATGGCCACGCCGACGATGCGGTGCTGGGGTGCGGCGCCGTCGCCTTCGTCCAGGGCCACCGCCAGGCTGAACTTGCCGCCTTGCACCGGCCGGTGATGTCGATGGTGCGCCAGCACGAAGGCGTTGGCCGCGCGCAGCGACAGCGGCACCAGGACCAGCCGCGAGGGTGCGGTGCGTGTGTCAGTCACCGCAGAAGCAGGCGATCGGCTCGTCCGCACCATCGAACAGGTCGCGCTGGTCGGCCGCGAATCGCGCCAGGTCCGCATAGCTGGGGCCGTCCGCCCGGAAGCGCGCGCCGCTTGGCTTGCTGGCGAGGTTCAGCGACTCCATGCGAATCCACCACACCGCCGCCTCCGGCCTGGCCTTGATGAGCGCCAGGCGCTGGCCGCGCGGCTTCAGGAAACAGAGGTCGCAGTTGCCTTCGAGCGTCCGACCGTTGACGGTCCGCAGTTCCAGGTCGAAGGGCTGCGCCTGCCAGAACGCCGTCACGTCGTGCACGGTGACGCCGGCCTCGGCCAGGGGCATGCACATGGTCTCGCTGACCGATTCGGTGGAATGGCCGCGCGCCCGAATCTTGACGACGCGGCGCTGCTCGTCGGCGCGGATGCCGATGAACTGGTCCCACTCGGTCCAACCCAGCGCACGCACGAACTTGTGCATCGTTCTCACCTTGAGGGACACGGTGCAGCCCCTCGCCACCGGGTTGGGCAGGTACTGGCGCTTGCGGATCAGTGCCTCGAAGGGTTCGCCCTCGCGGCTCGCGGTCGCGAAATCGACCACCGCAAGACCTGGTGCGTCGGGCCGGTACTCGAGCCAGTGGATCGGCACGTGCCAGTGCTCGGCGCAGTCGCGCACGAAACGCAAGGTGGCTTCCACTTCCTTGCCGGTGTTGGCGAAGCAGGCCACTGCGTCCGCAGGCAGGCCGCCGTTGGCTTGCAGCAAGCGCCAGAGCATGTACGCGCTGGTTCTGCCGCCACTGAAGCTGATGCAAGTGGGTTGGTCGATCGCGCAGGGGTCGCGCATTCGGTTCGTCTCCGGGCGGTTGGGCCGGCGGGTGCCGGCAGAGCGGGCCCGGACGGGCTGGAGACGAACGCGGCGCGCGGCAAGGCCGCAGCGCTGGAAGAAAAGAAGCCCCCGCGATGGAGGGCTTGGGGGTAAGGAGGAAGGCAGGTGGACCGTCAGTGGCCGGTCGGCGCAGGTGCGACGGCCAGCAGCGACAGGTGCGTCTCCGTGGCCGACACCGCCAGGTCGCCTTCGCCGTTGAGGACCAGCGCGAAGACGCCATCCTGCGGATCGAAGAACTCGCCGAAGTCGTCGCCGCCGAACTCGGCGCGCGCCAACTCCCACCAGTCGTCAAATGCATCGACGTCGGGGTTGCAGCCCACCGCGTAAGCGATCAGCTTGCGCCGGCCGCCAGCTTCGCTCTCGCCGCGTTCGGACATGAAGTACACGCCCTGGTCCTTCACGAGGATGACGCGGCACTGGTTGACCACGGCCGCGGCAAGCACGGGCCGCAGCTCTGCGCCCTTGAATTGAACAGACATGGAATGACGTCCGAGAAATGGAACGAAGGGCTTCCCGCCGCGCGGACGGGAAACCGCATAGCGTTCAGTGCTGAACAGGCTTGCCGCCGGACAGGCGTTGCACGCGGATGAGGCGCCAGCTCCCGTCGTCGATCAGCCGTTCCAGCACCTCGCCGAGCATGTCGAAGAACAGTTCATCGACCCGTTCGACCAGCTCGCCGTCGCGGTGCAGTTCCACCGCGTACAGGTCGGGGCCACGCTCGTAGAGCACGGTGACGCGCCCCTGGAACTTCGCCGTTGCGACCGTGAAGCTGATCGCGGGCGGCGCGGCGATGATGTCCTTCGGCAGCGGATCGACCCAGGTGAAGTCCCGGGCGCCGGCATCCACCAGCAGGTGCGTCACGCGGCGAAAGCCGTCCGGCGCGGGCAACTGCTCCAGTTGCTGGATCAGATCCTGCAACTGAGGGCAAGCCGGCTCGGGGATCGGCAGCTTCGCCGGTGCGGCGCCGAGGATGAGGCGTCGGATCGTGTACGGCTGGCCGTCGGACGTGAACGCGGTCTCTTCCTCGGGCGTATCGGCGCGCAGTCCGTCGAAGCGGCGTCTGACGTAGGGCTCGACATGCACCTTGGCCCCCTCGTCGGGTGCGTCGGTCACGAGCGAGCGGTCGAGCACCGCGAACTCGGCGCGGCCCGTCTTGACGACGATGGCCTCGTCGGTCTTGGCGATCACCTTGCCGTCGAAGGGCTTGGGGTCGATGTGGAAGCCCAGTGTCGAAACCTTGGGCTGGCCGTCGAAGACATTGAACTTGAACGAACGCACGTTGGAAGGCACGTGACCGATGACCAGCTTCGGCATCTGTGCGCGGATGGCTTGGGTGTCCATGAGAAAGCTCCTTGTGGAAACCAAGGGGCTTTCCGCCCGCAAGGGGAGGTCTGTCCCTTGGGGTGGTGGATGAGCGCGAGATGCGCCCGGGAGAGGAAAGACAACCAGTGCGGCGAGCCGCACCGCAGCCTCGAAGGTCTCGGCTGTCTGGGATGCTGCTGACAATGCCAGCGAACATGCCTGCAGCGTGGCGCACGCGCCGGCCCGCGTCGTCCCAGAATCGGCAGCGGGCGGCGACCGTGTTCCGCAAATGAAAGAGCCCCGCGAGCGGGGCTCAGGAAACGTCAGTCGTCGAACACGGGCAATCCGTCGAGCACCGGCGCATCGGCGTCGAAGACCAGCATGCGCACGTCGGCGAGCGCCGCCAGGCGCAGCACCTCGACCAGGCAATCGGGCATGCCCTTGCGGCGGTGTTCCCGATCCAGCCGCTTGGCGGTCGTGCCTTCGACCATTCGCAGGTTGGCGTCCGTCCACGGCGTGGCGATCAGCTTCACGCCGATCGCCTGGCTGTACGGAATGCGGAACGCGATGAACAGGAACGTCGTCGGCGTCGCGATGTCCGCCAGCTCGGCGAGGAAGTGCCAGGCCGCTCCGGTGATGTGGCCGCTGCTGATCTCCCAGCACCGGCTGTAGTGCCCGGTGTCGAAACGCAGACGCCGAACCACTTCGCGCGCAGCCTCGTCCGAGTAGGTGTCGGCCACGTGCAGCGGCTTGCCGTCTTCGTGGGCCATGACGGCGTAGACCACGGTGCGCGCGATGCCGTGGCTTTGGCATTGCGTGTCCAGTTCCGGCGGCACGTCCTGGCCCTCGGTGATGAGGGCGAAGTCGTCGCAGAAGATGCACGGGTAGCGCGTCACTTGGCTGTCCGGCAAATGCGACTGCGAGGGGTGCAGTGGCAGGTAGGTCAGCGGGCAATCGTCGTCGTAGGAAATGGCTAGCAGCCGGTCGACCGACAGGCCGTCGTAACCACGGACGAAAGGATTGGTGGAATAGGACATGGGATTTCTCCGGCAGAGGATGGCCGAGGCAATCCCCTGCCGGGGATTGAACCCCAGCGGGTGGATGAAATGGGAGCCAGGCGGCCGGCGCCCAGGAAGGACAGGTCTGAAAGAAAACGAGGGACACGGCGCCTTGCAGCGCGCACGTCCCTCACGGGGTGGAAAAGCAGTTCGGTGGCGGGCCGGGGTCGGCTCACCAGCCGTTGTAGTTCAGCGTCAGGTCCGCGATGACTTGGCGCCGTTCCAGATCGAGGCCGCCCAGGTCGGACAGGCCCTCGAAGCCGCAACGCTTGAGCATCGCGCCTCCCTCGCGGGAGTTGTAGAAGCTCACCATCGCGGACAGGAACATCCGCTGGCCGCTGCTCAGGACACCGAGGGCGTCGTTGAGCAGCAGGAGGTTGGGCCGCAGATCCCACTTGGACTTGGCACGCTGCAAACCTTCGCGGGTGCCGTCGCCGAACCACTGGGCACCGGCAATCTCCGCACCGCGCTTCCAGGCCTCGAAGAAGGCTTGGGGCGCACGCCTGAAATGGGCGTCTTCACGCGCGAGCTGGTCGTACAGCTCCTGACGCAATGGCAGGTTCATGAGAAAGCTCCTGGGGGAAGGGAAGTCAGGGGTGGCCGCGCTGCGTCCAGGCGTCGGTGGCCAGCGCGCGCTGCGCGGCTTCGGGGCTCGGGAAATACTCGACGGACTCCCGTGAAACCGGGCCTTCGTCGTCGTGCGTGCCGATGTAGTGGCCGGCCGCACTGCGCAGGACTTGCAGCGGCAGGCGCTTGCCCGTGTAGGCCAGCGCCAGCGCGCCGCTGCGCACCGATGCTGCGGGAGAGGCGGCGAAAGGTTCAGACATGACGTGCTCCTTGAAAGATCGAGGAGCGCGCATCCCCAGGGGATCGGCTTCCCCTCGGGTGGTTGAGAAAATGCACCGTCGCCGAAAACGACGAGCGTCCGCGATGGTCGGTGCGAGGCGGACGGGTCCGGTCAGCGCGGCGAGCCGCGTTGCAGCCTTGAAGACCGAAGCTGCCAGGGCATGGTGCTGACGATCGTCAGCAGCGCATGGCACGAGGATGGACGCGCGGCATGGCGCCGTCGCCGGAGAAATGGAACCACCTGCCGTCCGCTTTGGAGACGGGCACGACCAAGGCGCCGATAACCCGAAGGCCATCGGCGGAAGAGGAAGAAAACCACCTGTGGGCTGTTGCAGGCCAGGCCGTCGTCAAAGCCATTCGCTGCGTCAGCATTCGCACCCGACCCGTTTCGTGGCTGGGGCCGGAAGCCTCTGGCACACATCCGCGCACAAAGGGAGCCTGTTGTTTCGCCGGTAGGCGCCGGCACCGAGTACCGACGACCCGAGGGGTCTCCCGATACCTCGCGCCGCGCTGCGGCGCAGGCAAGGCTTCGGGAGACCCCTCGCAGTCGGCGGAAGAACACCGATCAGAAGAATCGCGTGACGCGCAACTCGCGGAGCAAATACCTTCCATCCCGCAGCCCGGTATCGGCCGAGCCGGACGTGCGCACCGTTGCAGAAGGGAATGCGCGCTGGGGTGTGTCCCGCGGGTTGCGGGACGATTGCCTCGCCGCCAGTGAAGCGGCCGGCGCGGCAGAGGGAATCGCGGGCGTCAGGATGCCTTGGCGGTGGTCCGCTTACGCGGTGCCCCGACCGGCTGCGCGCCCTTGCAATCCGGGTAGCGGCTGCACGACCAGAAGGCCGCGCTCTTGCCGGTGTGCTGGCGCATCGGTGCGCCGCATAGCGGGCAGGCTGGCGATGGCGGCAGCTTCATGGCGAGCGTTGCGCCGCGGTACTGCTGCACGAGCTGGGCCACCCAGGCGGATTGCTTCTCGATGAACGTGTCCAGCGTCAGCGTGCCAGCCTCGATCATGTCCAGCGCCTGCTCCCAGACCGCCGTCGTGCCGGGATCGGCAATGGCCGGCGGCACGGCGTCGATCAGCGTGAAGGCAGCATCCGAGGCACGGATGGTGCGTCCCTTCTTGACCAGGTAGCCGCGGGCCAGCAGCCCGCCAATGACGTTGGCGCGCGTGGCTTCCGTGCCGATGCCAGTGGTGTCCTTGAGCGTCTGCTTCAGACGCGGGTCGGTGACGAGCTTGGCGACGCCCTTCATCGCGGCGACGAGCTCGCCCTGCGTGTAGGGCTTGGGCGGCAGCGTCTTCAACGCCTTCAGATCAACCTGGCCGACCTGGCAAGGCAAGCCCTCGCGCAGCGCAGGCAGCACCTGGCCGCGCAGCGGTTCACCGTCCGCGTCCTCCGCTTTCGGCTCGGCCAGCACCTGGCGCCAGCCCGCAACGACGACCTGCTTGCCGATGGCTTGAAGCTGCTGCCCGCCGCAGGCCAGTTGCGCCGTCGTGCGATCGAACCCGTGGTGCGGCAGGAACTGAGCCAAGTAGTGAGCGCGGATCAGGCGATAGACGGCCAACTCCTTCTCGTTCATCGCGGAGAGCTTGGCCGGCTCCAGCGTGGGGATGATGCCGTGGTGCGCCGTCACCTTGCCGTCGTTCCACGCGCGTGAGCGCTGCGTGCGGTCCAGCCGTTCCATCAGCGGGCGCAGGCTGGGATCAGTGGCAAGCACCGCAGCGAGCACGGCCGGCACCTCGGCCAGCATGCTCTCCGGCAGGTAGCCCGAATCGGAGCGCGGATAGGTCGTGGCCTTGTGCGTCTCGTACAGCGCCTGGGCAATGTCCAGTGTCTCCTGCACGTCCAGCCCCAACTGCCGCGAACACACCTCCTGCAGGCTCCCCAGATCGAACGGCAGCGGCGGGCCTTCGCGCACGCGCTCCGTGTCGACCGACACGACCTGCGCCGTGCCGGCGGCGCGCATGCGTTCAGTGGCCTGCTGCGCCACCGGCTGCTGCAGGCAGCGGCCGGCGTCGTCGGTGCAGCCTTGGGGCGCCAGCCAGTGGGCGACGAAGGATTGCCCGCTGGCCGACATTGCGACTTCCACGGCCCAATACGGCACGGAGATGAAGCGCGCGATCTCGCGGTCGCGCTCGACCACCAGGCGCAGCGTCGGCGTCTGCACGCGCCCGACCGACAGCACGCCGTTGTAGCCGGCCTGCCGGCCGAGCACGGTGAACAGGCGGCTCAGGTTCATGCCGATCAACCAGTCGGCGCGGCTGCGGGCCAAGGCTGAGTAGTACAGCGGTAGCGTTTCGGCCGAGGACTTCAGCGCGCCCAGCGCCTTGCGAATGCTCGCGTCGTTGAGCGCCGACAGCCACAGCCGCTGGATCGGCCCGCGGTAGCCGCACAGCTCGACGATCTCGCGGGCAATCATCTCGCCTTCGCGGTCGGCATCGGTGGCGATCACCAGCTCGCTCGCCTGGGCGAGAAGCTGCTGCACGGTCTTGAACTGCGTGGCGGTCTTGGGCTTGACCTCGACGCGCCAGCGGGCGGGAAGAATTGGAAGCTGGTCGATGGACCAGCGCTTGTACTGCTCGCCGTAGGCTTCTGGCGGCGCAGCTTCGATCAGGTGTCCGATGCACCAGGTCACGACGGTGTCGGAGCCGCTGTAGCAGCCATTGCCACGCTGGCCGGCGCCCAGCACACGGGCGATGTCTTTGCCCTGCGAAGGCTTCTCGCACAGGAAAACGCGCATGAAGCCTCCTTTGGAACGTGCGGTTCATCGAATGGCCCCAGCTTGGCGGGGCAGGAAGATGACAGCAGCAAGGAAGCCGAATGGCGCAGCGCCCGCCTTGTCGGCGGCTGGCGCAGCGGGAGGCTCGTATCGGGAGGGCGACTGGAACTCGGTGGACGACCTTGGCGCTATCCCCTGGGGATAGGTCGCTGGTGCATGGCGGGCGTCTGAGGATTGCTACAGCCGCCCCCTGCCGGAATCAGGCCTTGGCCTTGGTTTCCTTCGGCGGCTTTGTCCCCTTGGCTTCCTTCGCCGCCGGTGCGGCCGCCTCCGATTCCGGCGTCCGCGCGCTGAGGGTCACGGCCTGGATGCGGTACGGCAGGATGCCGACGCGCCGTGCTTCGATCTTGAAGGTCGTGCGCTCGTTGTCGTCGGCGTCCTCCCACTCGTCCTTGACCGTGCGGCCCTCGACCAGCACGCGCATGCCCTTCTGGTACAGCGTCTTCCAGTGATCGGCCTCGCGGTGCCACAGTTCGACCGGCGCCCAGAAGCCGCCGCGATCCTCGAACCCATCCTTGGTGGGAATGGGGTTGTCGAAGTAGACGTTCAGCCGCAGCAGCCGGCGCGGCTCGTCGTTGCCGTTCGGAAACTCGCGGTAGTCCGGCGCAGAACCGATGTTGCCCTCGCCGACGAAGTGCGTGCTCATGGTGACTCCTGGGTGGTGGGTGAAGTGGTGGTGGACGCGGCATGCCCTTGGACGCGCCGCAGGTAGACCGCCTCGGCCTGGGCCATCTTGTTGGCGCAGTCCAGGGCCTGGCGGGCCAGGGTGTGGGTAAGGCTGATCTGCATGTTCAGCACGATGCGCTGCAGCTCGATCGCGTACAGGTCGTCGATCAGCGAGGCCGGCGTCGTCGAACGCGCGAGCAGCGATTCCCACAGCGCCACGCCCATGCTGGAACGATCGAGGTTGCGCCAGCGCAGGAAGGTCGTGCCTGCGCCAGTGGTCTGCTGGGCCAGTTGCACGTCCAGCCGACTGAAGGGAAAGGCGCACGTCTGCGGGAGGATGCGCTGCTGCGCCAGCGCGATCACGTCGTCGCGCAGCGCCGTGCATTGGCTGGCCCAGGTCTCCAGACTCCCCTTACCCTTAAAAGGCTTCAAAAGGCCTTTTAGGTAGGCTGCGTGTTCCAGCCGCTGGAAGTCCGCCTGTTCCAGTGGCGTGAAGCGCGCCGATGGCGTCGATGCTGTCATGCCGGTGCGTCCTCGCCGGGGGCACCATCGGCTGCGCCATCCTTCGATGTCGTGTAGCTGCTGGCAGCGGCTTCAGCGGCCGGCGCGCCGGTGCGGTTCGTCCGCCGCGCGATCGGTGGCGCAAAGCGCGAGCGGCGCGTGCCTTCGAGCACGTCCTGCGGCAGCTCGCCGAACTTCTCCAACGCCGAGCGCGCCACCGCGTTCTTCGATGCGAAGTCGTCGCGCGTCGCGCCGGAGTAGCGGTACTGCTGGGCCAGGCTGAACAGACTGCGCAAGCTGTGCGCGCCGTCGTTGAGCCAGCGCTCCAGCGTGCTGCGGTCGATCAACGCGGTGTGGTGGGCCAGGATCAGCCGCCGCGCCAGGTCGTCGTAGTCGGCCAGCAGGTACACCGCCATGAAGCCGAGCTGGGCGTTCACGAACAGCGGTAGCTTCACCGGCTGCACGTTCATGTTCTCGCCCAATGACAGCGCCGCGGGCACGTCCGCCAGGGCCTGGTCCACCTGCTCGCGCAGGCCCTTCAACGCCGCCTTCGTCTGCTCCAGCTTGTCCTCGATGCGCAGCATCCACCAGTCGCTGTACGGGTCGTCCTGCTCCGAGCCCCGTTTCATCTTGTTCATCACGCTGATGTAGGCGTTCAAGCCGATGATGCCGGGGCGCCCTTCGACCGGCGCGCGGCCGTGCCAGATGCGGGAAGCGTGGTGCGTGTGCAGCGTGAGCGACATCGTGCTGCGCAACGATCCGAGATTGAGTTGCAGCGGTTCAGAGCGTTCGGTGGCCATGGGTGACGACTCGCGGTAAGGGAACGAGCCGCCAGCATCCGCATCGGCCGGAAGGCCGTCAGTCAACAAACCGAATCCGCCATGCGCCCGGTTTGCGCATCCGGGAAGGCTGCGTGTTCCGGCTATCCCCTGGGGATAGGTCAGGCTGCCGCTGCGACCGCGGTACGCAATGGAAGGACGGCTGTCCCAGCTATCCCCTGGGGATAGCTCGATCAGGGCCGCCGCAGGCTCGACCGAATCCGGTCCAGATAAGCGCGTGCCACCGTCGGATCGGCAGGCTGCGACTCCGCTGGCGCAGGCGCTGGCGCAGGCGCCGGTGATGGCGGCGGTGTCGCGGCCGGCGTTGCGCCGTTCTCGCCAGCCCAGGCCTTGAACTCGCCGCGGATCGCCTTCTGGATGATGCCGAACAGGTAGCCGGCCGGGTTGCGCACCGCGCTGTTGCGGCAGCGCGCGGCCCATTCGTCCAGCACCGCCTGCCGTTGCGACTCGTCTACCTGCTGCAAGGCGACCAAGGCGCCGTTGCGTTGCTCGTCCTTCAAGCCGAGGAAGCGCTGTGGCAGGCGCAAGCTGCCTTCCAGCGCTCGTGCGCGCGGTACTGTACGTACCTCACTATGACTTTGAATACGTACTGTACGGTCCTCGTTCGGAATCCGAAGAGAGCCGTCCGGCGCGGGTTTCAGCCCTGCTTCGGATTCCGAAGAGGGCACATCGGCATTCCGAAGAAGGGCCTGCGAGCCTTCTTCGGATTCGTGGTTCACAGCCTCTTGTGGATAACTCTCCGCAGCCATGCGCTGTGCCAGCACCTGCAAGCGCGTCGGCAGCGTGCGGCCGATGAGCATCGGGTCTTCGGCAATTTCCTTCAGCGTCTGCACGCCCACGATCTGCACCGCCTTGGCCGCGTGCGTGAGGGCCTGGCTGACCAAGCCCAAATAGTCAGGGTCCAACTGCATCGCCTCAAACGGCGTCAGCGGTTCGTCGTGCAGCACATACAGGTTGCCGAGGATGCGGCCGGTCTTCGGGTCGCGCCGCCGCTGCACCAGCGACAGCCATCGCGTCAGGCGCAGCAGCGTGAGCGCCCGCGCCACGGTCTCGTGCGAGGCCTGCGCCGCGCAGGGCATCGAGGCCAGGTAGGGCCGGAGCTGGTCGTAGGTCGGGAATGCCGTCACGCCGTCGTCGTTGAGCTGCAGGCGGAACACCTGCCAGGCGTTGCGCTCCAACGGCGTCAGGCGGCGGTCGAGGAACAGCCGGCGCGGCACGCTCTCGTGCCGGTTGCCGCTGTACAGGAAGGCGTCGACGGCAGGCGCGGCGCCCTTGACAGGCGGCACATCGCCACGGGCAGGCGCCAGCTTCTGTAGCGCATCATCGAACAGAGCCGACAGCGCCACCGGACCATCGCGCCGTGGTGCGCCGCCCGTCGCCATGGCCTTACACCAGCCCCTGGTCGATCCAGTTCCGTATCGCCGCCCAGATGACCGACATGGGCAGGTTCATGCTCTCGGCCAGGTCCATGCTCAATGTGAGCATCGCCACATCGTCGTTCAGCACGATGCCGCGCTGCGAGACGCCGGCCTTCCAGTGCTCCCACAACGCCACGTCCTGCGCTTCGTCCAGCACCGGGTGCCGGCCCTTGCGCTTGGGCAGACCGAGGATGTCCCGGCGCAGCGCCACCTCCTGGTGCGTCAGGCCGAAGAACTTGCTGACCATCTCCGTGCTGGCGCCCAGCCGCAGCATGCGATCCACCGTGGCGATCTCCTGCTCGACGTCGTGCACCTGGCTCAGCAGCCGCTTGAGCACTTCGCGGTTGACCGACACCGAACACCACGACACGGTGGCGTTGACCAGCACGCTCACGAGGGCCGGATGCTTCAGCGCATCGAGTTCTTCCTCACCGAAGCCCATCGCCTTGCAGCGTCGCAACTGCCCGTTGCGCAGGTCGTGCAGCGCCTGCGCGATCACGGCCTGGTTGAGCGGGTGCGGTGCCGACATGGTTGGCCTCTGCGCTCAGGCGCCGTTGTCCGTGGCGCAGGGCGGCGCATCGGTTTCCAGATCCAGGAGCCGGCGCGCGAGGCGCAGCAGCCGGAACAGCTTGACCAGCCCCGCGTCGCTCAGACGACCCGATGTGCCGCCATGGCCGTGCAGCAGCGGCCCGAGCTCGTCGGCGAGCCGCGCGCGGTCCAGCCCGGTGGCGGGCAGGGACGCTGCACTCAGTGCATGCAGCAGGGTCAGCACCGCGCGCGCGAACGCCGGCAGACTACGCCCCTCGCTGGCCACCACGCAGACGAAGCCGATGCCGCTGTCGCGCGGCTCGACGTGATCGGCCGCCGCCGCCTCGTCGGCAATCTCGCGGGCGAACTGCGCAATGTGCACGCGCAGGCGATCCGGCGCGTCCAGGCCGGGCTCGATGTACCAGACATCCGAAATCGGATACAGGCCGCCTGCCTGCACCGGAATCGCGTGCAGCACGTTGGCCGCGAAGTCGGGCAGCTTGTCGCCCATCTGGTCGGCGACCATGCGCTGGATGGATTGCAGCCGGTCGGTCGTCGGCGCGGGCGACACGATGTGCGCCTGCAGGCGTTCGTCATCGCGCTCCTCGCGCGGCGCCGCGGCAGGTTCAGGCTGCGGCGGCGCTGTGGCCGGCGCAGCCGCACCGCCGGCTGAAGGCGCTGACGCGGGCATGGGCTGCCTCGATGAAGCAAGCGCGACAGGCGGCGTGGGCATCGCAGGCGTGGGCGGGTTCACCGGCGGCGGTTCGCTGGTCAAGGCACGCTGCCGGCTCTCGCTGTCGTCGATTTCCAGCGCGAGCGTGTCGTAGTCCGCCCCCAACAGCTCGGCCATCTGGCCCACCAGCTCGTCTTGCATGCGCTGCGGCGAGAACGTGTCCGGCTGCGCGTCGAACTGCGACAGCACGTCCTGGAACAGCGAGGCGAAGTCCACCGACACGTCGCGCGACAAGGCCCGCCGATCCCAAGTGCGCTCGCAGGCCTTGCGCAGCACGGCCAGCCGCTCCACCTGGTGCCGGCCCAGGCCGCCGTACAGCAGCGTAGGAATCGCCGGCAGCAAGTAGCGCACGGCGTCGCCCATGCGGCTGATGTGCGATTGCGGCACTGGAAAGCCATCGGCCGACAACCGCCGCGCCAGTTCGGACTGCGACAGCGCTTGCCCCGCCTCCTGCTCGTAGAACTCGCGTGCCTTCTCGACGCCCAGGGCGCGCTCGATGAAGGTTAGGCCGCCCCGCAGTTCATTCTCGGCCAGGTGCCCGGTCAACGCGACGATTTCGCCGCGCGCCGGCCACGGACGGAACAAGCACGGCACGCGGAAGAAGCGTTCGTCCTTGGTCTCCGCCCAAAGCTCGCGCAGGATCGCCAGTCGCGTGTTGCCGCCGTTGCGGATGATGTAGTGGGGCTCGCCGGGCCGGCGCGTGATCGCAGGCGGCGCGTCCAGACCGCGCTCGCGGATGGACGCCTTGATTTCCTCGTAAGCCGGATTGCGCGTCACGCGCGGGTCGTGGTCGTAGGGACGCAGTTGGTCCAGCGTCACCACCATCGGCGTGTCCGCGATCGGATCGGTCAATGCGGCGGCCATAGGCCCGCTGCGCTCGAAGCCCGAGGCCAGCAGTTTAGCGGCCATGTCCTGCGGCGTCAGGTCAGCCATGGCCATTCTCCGGTGTGGATGCCGGGTCGGCAGCAGCTTGCGCCTCTCGGCCGGCGCGACGAAGCTGCGCGCGAGCGTTGAGCCCAGTGCGGTGGTCGCTGGTAGTAGAGCTGGTGTAGATCGCGGCGCAGCCCGGCTTGGTGAACTTGAGGTGCCCGCCCGGTGTGCGCTTGACGTGCCAACCTTCGCCAAACGCGAACTCGATGAGCGCGCGCAGTCGCTTGTGCCCACGCGCCAGTTCATGGGCGCTCGCCATGGCTTGCGCTCCCTGCTGTGGCTTGCACGTCCGGCCGGCCGGTCACCCGCGCGAACCGCTCCCGCCATTCCGGAAACAACTCGCCGGCCAGCGCGCGCATGGTCTGCAAGGCAGCCGGCGCGACGCGGCCCGCGGGCTGGCGGAACTCCACGCGATGCACCGGCAAGCCTCTTGTTGCTGCGCGCGGGTACGCCTCGATCGCCGGCACGTCGGTATCGAGCACGCGCACGCCGACATGGTCCTGGAACACTTGCCGCAATGCCTGCTGGATCAGTCGTGCATTCAACGACACTGGATGCACGCGGTTGATGAGCAGGTGCAGCGGCGGCGGCTCGATGCCGAGGTGGCGGTACGGCGCGATGTCCTCGATCAACTGCAAGGTGCCGCGCCGCAGTTCGCGCGCCGCCAGGATTTCCGGCGTCACCGGCGATAGCGCCAAGTCGGAAGCCAGCACCGCCATCTCCAGCAGCACCGAGCGCGCGCCCTGCGTGTCGATCAGCACAAGGTCGTACAGCGGCGCCAGCGTCGGCAGCAGGTGGCGCAGCCGCAGGCGGCCGTCCGACGCATGCAGCAGCAGCGTGTTCAGCTCGCCGCGGTCGTCGTTCGACAGCACCAAGTCCAGGCCGACGACGGCCGTGCGCGATACCAGTTGCTCGATGCGCCGCTCGTTGAAGACCAGCATCTCGTAGATGCCAGCCGGCGCGCGCACGTCCAGCGTGAAGTAGCTCGACAGCGTGGGCTGCACGTCGAGGTCCAGCAGCAGCACGCGCAGCCCGGCGTCGGCCGCGAAGCCGCCCAAGTTGGCCGCAGTCGTGGTCTTGCCCACGCCGCCCTTGGTCGAAATGATGCTCACCACCTTCATGGCGCTCTCCTCGTTGAATGGCATGAACGAGAAGCGGCGTCAGGCGCGCTCTTTGAGGCGATCAGCGATCCACTGCTCGACCTCCACCGAGTCCCAACCCACGGCGCGCACGCCCAGGCGCAACGCCTTCGGGAACTTGCCTTCCTTCATCAGGCTGTAGATGTGAGCGCGCTTGAAGCCGGTCTTGGCCTCGACTTCGGCGCGGCGCAGGATGCGATGCTCGGCCGGAGCCGCTGATGCGGCGGTCTGCGAAGACATGAGAGACACTCCTTGACGCTCACTGGCGCTGTTCGGAAAGTGCCTCGCATTGAATACATCGCTGCGGTCCGATTCACTGCAACTGCAGACGGTACGACTGCAATTGCAGAGAGTGCCGATTCCTCAGCGCGATGCCTCTAGATGCCGCCGTGCCTGTGCCAGCTTGCTCCACAGCGTTCGCTCGCTCAGCCCCGGCCGGCCCTCGTGGTGCGCGAGCAGTGCGCTCACCACGGCATCCATGTTGCGGAAGGACGAGTACGCGGTGCCTGACGGCGATTTGCCCAGCAGCAGCGTGAGCAGCCCGCCGATGATGTTCAGATAGGTCGATTCGCTGCGAAGGCTGGGTTCGCGCGGATCGCCGCCCTCGACGACGTGCCTGGCGTGATCCTTCACCAGTGCTTCGTGCTGCGCCTGCAGTACCGCATGTAGTTGAGAGAGTTCGGCGAGCTGCACCTTGGCGGCCTCGCGATCGGCCAGCAGGACGTTGAGCGCATCTAAGCTGACCGCGGGATGCAGTGCGCGCTCGATGTCGTCGAAGAGGAAGGAGGGCCTCTCGCTGGGATAGTAGTGCGACATCCATACCTTCAGGTCTACGTGGCGCACAGTCAAATCAGGGTCATCGAGCGACGGCCGTTGCGACGCCTGCACCAATCCCGCTTTGCCGCAGGGAAGTTCACCATGTGTCAGCGCGTCGAATATGCGCTCCGCATTCAAACGCAGCAGGGGCCAGCGCGGGAACTCGCGCACCTCCGGCAACGCGCGCTGCCCAAGTGCCTTCAGAATATGGAGTTCGAAGCGCAGCAGGCCGCACCAGCGAATAGTCGCCTCAATTGGGCGATAGTAGGTCTTGGCCCCAAAAGTAAGGCAGCTCGACTTCTTCGGCATATCGCGCCCTCTCCACCATCGGATCGACACGGCAACACGCGCGACCCGCATGGTCACGGCGAGTACCAGGAGTCCGAGACGAAGCGCGAGCCGGTCGGCATCGTGGCAAAGACCTTGAGCGGCGATCTCCGCCGCACGAAAGTTGGCCAATCACACCTTGCGGCGCTCGATAGTCCTCCACCATAATGCGTCTGTGAAAACTTCAGTTACCGACGCAACGAGTTGAAAGGTCGCCTGTTCGTTCGCGCCGGGGGAGGGCACCAAGAGTGTTGCGCTTCACCCGAAAGCCATGATGAAGTTTTCGCGCCACGTCAGATCGAGTAAAGCGTCAATGCATCGGCTTTCTGAGCCGGATTGCATCCAACACTCGCTGATGCGCCCCGCATCACTTCAGTGACCTTCCCGACCCCGCAGCGGTGTGGCACGCTGCTATGCAGATCGACGGCATACCGCTGCTGTGCGGCGGGGCTCGGCGAAGATGCAGATCAGGTCAGTCGCAAGACCGAAAAGGAATCGGGCCGACCGACGGACGGCACTACACCGACCGTTCGTCGGCTCCCTGCAAGCGACCGACACGCTGCGCTCGGTTGACGAATTGCCTTAGAGGCTCCGCCATCTCTCCGTCGCGTCGCAGCAGATACGTGGTCAGCGGTGCTGTCTGACCGGCCAACGGACGTGCCACGACATCGAAATGTTGGCGATTCGCCAGATGTCCTTCAGTCGAGAATCCCACTCCGTATCCCGCCGCAACCAGCGTCAGCATCAGGGAGTGGGAGGCCACGTATTCCACCGCTACGGGTTGGGCCGCCACCGATCGGAACAGTCGCTCGCGCTGCTGAGTGCAACCGCTGCTGTCCTTGTGGTCGCACAACACCAGGGGATAGCTGACAACTTCCTTTAGCGGCAGTTCTTTGTAAGCCAGCAGCGGATGCCGTGTAGGGAGGACGACCATCAAAGGGTCTTCCCAGAGTGGTGTGGCGATAAATCCAGCATCTCCGTCATCCGCCAAGGTAAGGCCGACGTCGTACAAGCCGCTGCCAAGCCCTATCATTAGCTGTGCTCCTGTGGTCTCAAAGAGGCGGACCGTCACCTCTGGTGCTTCTTTCCGGGAGAGAGCGAGAAGCGCAGGTAATCGGGACTTTCCTATGTGGCTCGACAGTGCGACGCGAAAGATGTTCCGATAGCCGGCGGCGGCCGCTCGCACGTTAGTCTGCGCCTGATCGAGAGTGAGCAGAACACGTTGGGCATCCAGCAAGAATACTTGCCCGGCAGGGGTCAGGCGAACACCATGCGGCGTGCGCTCCAACAAGGCCACGCCCAAGTCCGTTTCTAACCTTTGAATTGTTCGCGACAGAGGGGATTGCTCTATATGTAACCGCCGTGCCGCTCGACCGAAATGTAGTTCCTCCGCTACCGCGATAAAGGATCGAAGATGGCGCAAATTCATGTTCTCCTACCTTCAGATCGAGCCGCTAGGCCTTGAGACAGCCTGGGATCACAAGGTCTTCGGATGCTTCAATGATCCGACGCGCGGTTAGGCCTGGGCGTCGTAAGGGACAGCATCAGTATTGCGGTGGCCGATCCGAGATGGGATGGCCGGCGACACTTGGCCCCGCTGACTGGCGCATCGCTTGGTCAACGCGTCCCGCTGGCGCGGCGCCGCGCCCCGCCGTGCACTCATACTAACTATAGATTTAGTGCCTTCGAGAAGTGCCGCGACCGTCGTGATCGACGCTGTACCGCCAGAGTAGAATTCACATAAAGGAGCGCCAATCAAAGGAGGGCGTGAGTGCCTGCAGCGCCAAGCGGTCGGCGCTTGGGACCAAGGATCGAAATCTGTCGCGTCTCGGCTTTAGCGGGGCACCCCAGTTGGCGCTTGACGAAGGTTGTGGGTTTGCCTACGTGTGAGGTTGTGCGGTGCGTGCCGGGACACACAAGGATCTTGCGATGAAGATGAATAAGTCGAAGCTGCTGATCGTGCTCGCGCTTCTCTTTTCGCTTGCAGTGCCGCTATTCGGTCTTATCTATCTTGGGCCACTCTACGCGGCCTTGTTTCTAACGGGATACCTTGGGGGATTCGTAGTCTGGCTCCTGGTGCGGACGGGAGCATCATGGGCATCCATCAGAGTGCCCTATTGGCTGACGATGCTCGCCTTCCTCATCCTGCACAAGGTCGAAGAAAATCGGACGGCATTCTTCGAGGTTGTTTCCGATCGGATCACTGGAACGCCTGTCCCCGAGATATCCGTGGGACTGATCTTGGCTCTCCTAATAGTCCCGATTGGCGCATGGCTCGCTGTTCCCTTCTTGGTAAGGCGCGACTACGAGTTCGGACGCCTCTTGGCATGGACGTTCTTTACTTCGATGGGAATCACAGAGCTTGCGCATTTTCTTCTGCCGCTTCTGACCACCGAGCCCTATGGATACTTCCCCGGCATGGCCAGCGTTGTTGTCCTTGCGCCACTCGCTTGGTGGGGCATGTGGCGCTTAGCGCGTGGGGTGGCGTGAGATGCGAATTGTCAATGGAAGAAGCTCGCAACATCGGTGGCTCGGCAGGGCTCACGTGCCTGGGCCAATGTGGCTGCGCTTACCTCGTGACGTTGCCACGGTCCTGAATCTGGGATCTCCCGCTCGCGCTGAACGCGCCGCTGTCGTGGGGTCCGCGTCTTCCGGTAGGTAGCGCCCAGGACGCCGGGCTATCGGCCGGCGACGATCAAAGCCGCGCCATCGTTGGCCGACGGAGACGTACATGCTGCTTGCCCCTTTGCGTCAGAACCTCTCGATCGCTTCTCCGCGTCGAGGGACGGCCTATTGGCCCATCGCACTAGCCGAACTGTTCAGCGCCAGCTCTCCCGGCTGTGCCAGCCTCTTCGCCGGTCGACTCCGCCTTGATCGGCAGCAATATGACAGGGCTGTCATCTGCTCGTTCGAATTCTGTTCGCGAAGGATTTCTATAGTGCCTACAACCAATAAACCCGGTCGTTCTCTGCGCTGGAGAGGCATTGAGTCTGAAGCATCGAGAAAAGGATCTGCGACACGCGAGCGCCGCAGCTCACTTTAGCCATGCATGCGCGCTGCAGCAGGCGGGCTACTTTCCGGAGGCTGTGAAGTCCTATCGTCTGGGTTTGGCTTTTCAGCCGGATAGTCCCGAAGTCTTGTCCAACCTTGGTTGCCTGCTGGATGACTTAGGCAGTAGAGACGAGGCGGAATCCGTTCACCGCAGGGCAGTTGCGCTCGCGCCGAATGTGGCCGTGATGCATAACAACCTCGGCTTGACTCTGCAATCGCTTGGCAAAACAGAAGAGGCGGAGGCGTGCTTCAGGAAGGCCATCGAGCTACGTGCCGACTGGCCCGTAGCTCGTCTCAATCTCGGTAGGTTGCTCCAGATGAACGAGCGGCATGCTGATTCTATTGAGCACTACGAGCACGTACTGGAGATTGATCCGTCTAACGCGAGAGCGAAGAACAATCTCGGGATTGCTCTAGAGCATCTCGGCGATCTGGCAGGAGCGACGGCCGCGTTTCAAGCTGCAATCGCAGCGGACGCGGGCCTCGTTGCCGCGCATCGCAGGTTGGCGGAGGTCCAGCAGCGGCAGGTGCCACTCTGGCATATCTCGATGTTAAACGACCACGCCAGGAACGAGGCCTACCAAGGTGCGCTGCGCACCGCAATCGATTCCGATTCACGCGTGCTCGAAATCGGGACAGGCGCGGGACTGCTATCCATGTTTGCGGCACGGATGGGCCCTAAGAGCCTGACGACCTGCGAGGCTGAACCATTGGTTGCGCAGATGGCGAGCAAGGTTATCGAGAACAACGGATTGGCCTCCAGGATCTCGCTGATTCCCAAGCGCTCCACAGAATTGCAACTGGGAACCGATCTGCCTGAGCCGGCAAACGTGCTGGTATTCGAACTGTTCTCAAGCGAGCTGCTTGGCGAGCGGGTGCTGGCGAGCATTGAAGACGCAAAGCTGCGTCTACTCCAGCCGGGCTGTCGAATCATACCGGCCTCAGCCAGTCTGATGATCGCTTTGTTTGGAGGTGAAAGGCTCGCTTCCAACTTGAGCGTGGAAACGGTGGAGGGCCTTGACCTCTCGGCCTTCAACCAGGTGATCACCAGAAGGCAGATGCTGGCGCGGGATGATCTTGAAATCGAACTGCTTGGTGACGAGACCGAAGCATTCAGATTTGACTTCGAACAACAGAAAGAATGGGTGCCGCAATGCACCCAAATTCGCATACCGGTGACAGTGGAAGGGAGGTGCTACGGCATCGTTCAATGGCTGCGACTGAGGGTTGATCGGATCACGACATTTGAGAATCACCCGCGCGCGCAGACTGCGACCTCGCACTGGAGGCCAGCTCTTTATCTGATGCCGGAGCCGGTGAATATTAGACCAGGGCAGACTGCCGTCGTTCGTGCCATGCACGATCGGGTCTCCCCATGGTTCACAGTGGAGCGATTTGATTAGTTTGTGAGCTTGTCGGATCACTGGTTCTCCAGTGACGTTTTGGCGGGGGATCTTCATCGCGCCTTGGCTCTGCCGCCCCTCGCGCTTCCAAGCGCATCGACCGCATCTGTGCGCGATAGCCCTTCGGCTCGATCAGCGTACCGCCGTCAAAGCATCCGACGCCTCTGTCGAGCAGTCCGTAGCCAGTATTCATCGTGCACATGCACATGCACATGCGCATGCTCGTGTATGCATGGCTGGGGCTCTCGAAGGTGCGGCGAGGGCGCCTGCGGTTGCTGGATAGGTTGGAGGCGCCGCGCAGGCTTTCGGTAGTGGACTCAATCGAACGCCGATGTTGGCTCGTTGGCGGCTAGAAAAGGCGCATGGCGGCCACTCCGCTTTGCCCTCCGTCTTGAGCCGTGACGAAGAATCGGCTGCTTTTGTCTCGAACCTCTGTTGACCTTACACCCACTACAGGGTTTACGCTCTTTGGTAGAGCTGCTCGTCAGCGCTTTCCACCGCTCGTTTCGAGGGGCGGAGCTGAACGTGAGTGGCTTGCTTTGTCGATGCTGTGCGAACACTGAACACAAACCATGTCGCCTCTTTTCCATCGTCTTTCCCGTCGGGTGCTAGGCGCCGCCGTGCTGCTTTGCTTCGTGACGAGCGCCTGGACTCAGGGGCAGCGTGCTGGCGCCATCCGCATCGACCGTCCATGGACGAGGGCAACCCCACCTGCCGCGTCGACCGGTGCAGGCTATTTGTCGTTGACCAACGAGGGACGCGAAGCCGATCGGCTGGTGGGAGTCACATCCCCCGTTGCGGGTCGCGCCGAGATCCACACGATGGAGGCGATCGACAACGTGGCCCGCATGCGCTGGCAGAAGGACGGCTTGGCGCTTCCGTCCGGCGTAACGGTCGAACTCAAGCCTGGCGGCGTCCACGTCATGTTCATGGACCTGACGCAGCCGATCCGGCCGGGGATGCGGATACCCATCACGCTGGAGCTGCAGCGCGCCGGCAAGGTGCAGGTCGAACTGCTGGCGGCGCCGATTGGCGCGATGGGCGCGCCAGCCGCGCAAGGCGGCGGAGCGGAACACCATGAGAAGCGCTGAACAACCCTCTGGGCCCGCTCTGGCCCTGAAGGTGCCGCCGCTGGTACTTGTTCTGGCGGTGGCCACGGTGATGTGGCTCCTGCCCGCCGTGATCGCTATGCCGCATTGGGGCCGGTTGCATGCCGTCGTGTGCGTCATCGTCGCGCTGCTGGGCGCGTCGGTCTGCCTGGCCGGCGTGCTCGCCTTCCGCCAAGCCCACACCACGGTGGACCCGAGACGGCCGGCTGCCGCCGCGTCGCTGGTCGTGCGCGGCATCTACCACCGTACGCGCAACCCGATGTACCTGGGCTTTTGCCTCGTGCTGCTCGCCTGGGCGTTGTACTTGGCCAAGCTGTCCGCTTTCCTGCTGCTGCCGTTGTTCGTCTGGTATCTGACCGTTTTTCAGATCAAGCCGGAGGAGCAGGCCTTGCGAGCCCGCTTCGGGCCCGACTTTGACGCCTACGCCGCAACGGTGCGGCGCTGGCTCTGAACGTCAACGCTTGAAGAGGAGTCCTCCATGACCCAGGCCCCGAACCTCCAGCGCATCGTCCTGCCGGTGGCCGGTATGGACTGCGGCGGCTGCGTGCGCAGCGTGGACAAGGCCGTGCGCGCGCTGCCCGGCGTGGCCGATGTGCAGGTGTCGCTGGAGCCGGCTCAGGTGATCGCCCAGATCGATTCGGCCCGCGTCACGCGCGAAGCCCTGGTCAGCGCCATCGAGGACGCCGGTTTCGACGTACCGGCGCCGCAGCCATGATCCAGACGGTCGAATTGCCGGTCTCGGGCATGGACTGCGCGGCGTGCGCGCGCAAGGCCCAGCGCGCCTTGATGAAGGTGCCCGGCGTTCAGAGCGCCGACGTGCTGCTCAACGCCGAGAAGGCCGTCATCCAGTTCGACAACGGCGTGGCGACAGCCGACGCACTGCGCGCGACCATCGAGCGAATCGGCTTCTCGGTGCCCCAGCCGGCGCCGGTCGCCGCAGACTCCGACGTGGCGGCCACCCACGTCCTGGAAGCCAAGGCGCTGCAGCGCCAGCTCTTCACCACGCTGGGCATTCTGTTCGGCGCCATCCTGTTCGTCGTCGTGATCGGCGAAGGCCTGGGCCTGTTCGGCCAGCTCACAGCGCGCGTGCCCTGGTGGGCCGGGTTGCTGGCGGTGCTGGGCTTCGGCTACCCCATCTTCAGGGACGTGCTCCGAAGCGCGCTGCGGCGCGAGGTCACGAGCCATACGCTGATGTCTGTGGGGGCTGTGGCGGCGTTGGCCATCGGCCAATGGGCCACGGCCGCCGTCGTGGTGTTCTTCATGCGCATCGGCGAGTTCACCGAGCGCTTCACCAGCGAGCGGGCGCGCAAGCTGCTCAAGGAGATGGCCGCACTGGTGCCGCAGACCGCGCGGGTGCTGCAGGCAGGCGTGGAGCGCGACGTCGCCATCGAGACTGTGAAGCCGGGCGATCTGGTCATCGTGCGCCCGGGCGAGCGCGTACCTGTGGACGGTATCGTGCTGGAGGGCCAGGCCACCTTCGACCAGTCTGCGATCACCGGCGAGAGCATGCCGGTGGAGGTCGAGCCCGGCGACCCGGTTTACGCAGCCACACTGGCCAAGCTCGGCCACGTCAAGCTGCGCGCCGAGCGCATCGGCCGCGACACTACCTTCGGGCGCGCCGTGCAACTGGTCGAGGATGCCGAGGCCAACCGCGGCAAGGTGCAACGCGTCGCCGATCGCTTCAGCGGCTGGTACCTCCCGATCGTGGCGATCGTCGCACTGCTGACTTGGCTCCTGAGCGGCAATATCCTGGCCACCGTGGCAGTGTTGGTGGTGGCCTGCTCGTGCTCGTTCGCGCTGGCCACGCCGATCGCGATGATGGCCTCCGTCGGTGCGGCTGCGCGCCAGGGCTTGCTGATCAAGGGCGGCAAGGTCATCGAAGCCCTGGTCGGCTGCGACGTGATGCTGGTGGACAAGACTGGCACGCTGACCACCGGTTGCCCACGCATCACCGACGTGGTTTCGCTCGGCTCGCTGGACGAGGTCGCGCTGTTGCGACTGGCGGCCACGGCCGAGCGTCATTCGGAGCATCCGCTGGCGGAGGCGGTCCGAGCGCTCGCAGCAGAGCGCGGGATGCCGCAGGCTGAGCCGGCCCGCTTCGTAGCCCTGCCCGGGCGTGGCGTGCGCGCCGAGGTGGACGGGCGGGTGGTCGAGATCGGCAACCGCCGCCTGCTCGCCGGTGGCGCGGATGGAACCACACCTGACGTTGCCCAGCGGCTCGAAGCCGAGGGCAAGACCTTGCTATTCGTGGCCGTGGATGGCGAGCTCGCCGGCCTGTTCGCCGCTCAGGACACGCCGCGTCCGGAAGTGGCCGACGCACTGGCGGCCGTGCGCGCGGCCGGCATCAGCCGTATCGAACTGCTGACCGGCGACAACGAGCGCACCGCCGTCGCCGTCGCCGCGCCGCTGGGCCTTGACTACCGTGCCGACCTGTTGCCCGAGGACAAGATCGGCATCGTGCGCGAGCTGCAGAGCCAGGGACACCGCGTCCTGATGGTCGGTGATGGCGTCAACGACGCCCCCGCGCTGGCCCAGGCCGACGTGGGCATCGCCATGGGCGGCGGCACCGACATCGCGATGGAGGCTGCCCACGTCGTGCTGATGCGCGAGGACTGGCGGCTCGTGGCCGAGGCGGTGCACATTGCGCGGCGCACGATGGGGGTGGTACGCGCCAACATCGCCTTCACGGCTCTGTACAACCTCTTCGGCCTGTCGCTGGCGGCCTTCGGCCTGCTGCCACCCATCTTCGCGGCGGCGCTGCAGTCCATTCCCGACATCGGCATCCTGGCCAACTCATCGCGGCTGATCCGCCACCGGGAGGGTGCCCGTGGCTGAGGAGGCGGCACTGCCACGCCAGCAGACGGGCTGGGGCCCGTTGTTCGCCGCCTGGCTCATCGCGCTGCTGGCTTCGCTCGCGGTGCTGTTCGTCGGCGAAGTCATGGGTCAGGCGCCTTGCAATCTGTGCTGGTTCCAGCGCGCCTTCATGTTCCCGCTGGCGATCATGCTGGGCGTGGCCAGCCTGCGTGCGGATGCGGCCGTCTGGCCCTACGCGCTGCCGCTGGCTGTCGGTGGCGGGCTGGTGGCAGGCTTTCACAGCCTGCTCTACCTGGGCTTGATCCCCGAGCGCATCACGCCCTGCAGTCGGGGCGTGTCCTGCACCAGTGCCGACATGACCATCCTGAGCGGCCTGCCGCTGCCCCTGCTGGCGCTGGCTGCCTTCGTCGCCATCGCGGTACTGCTCATCATCACCCGCTCAAGGACTTCCGCATGACCCGACGCAACTCCGCCGTCATCCTCACGGCCCTTGTCGCGTTGGCGGCCTTCGCTTCGGCCACCTTCCTCTACCAGCGCCACGAGCGGCAACAGGCGGCGGAGCAGGCCGCAGCGAAGCTCGACGTCATGGTGCGAGCGCATTCGCCGGTTATCGGCCCTGCTGACGCCGCGGTCACGATCGTCGAGTTCTTCGACCCGGCCTGCGAGGCCTGCCGCGCCTTCTACCCCCACGTCAAGCAGATCCTGGCCGCGTACCCGCGCGAGGTGCGACTGGTCATCCGCTACGTGCCTTTCCACCAGGAACCGTCGGTTGCCGGCGTGCAGATCCTGGAGGCCGCACGTCGGCAGCAGCGCTTCGAGCCGGTCATGGATGCGCTGATGCAATCCCAGCCGGTCTGGGCCAGCCACAGCAATCCAGCAGCGGAGCGGGCATGGGAGTTCGCCCGCGCTGCGGGCCTGGACCTGGAGCAGGCTCGCGCCTACGTGGCCACTGGCGCAGTGGACAAGCTGCTGGAGCAGGACGTCGCCGACCTGAAAGCCGTGGGCGTGCGCACCACGCCCACCTTCTTCGTCAACGGCAGGCAGTTGCCCGAGCCTGATCCGAGCGTGCTGCTGGCGATGGTCAAGAGCGAGGCGGAACGCCTCCGCAAGGCGCCATGAGCGATGTCCGACCAGCGATCTCCCGCATCGCAGAGCTGATCATCGAGGCGCGCGACAGGGCACGAGTGGCGAACGGTGGAGCAATGAAATGAAGATCGGTGAACTTGCCGCCAAGGCCGAATGCAACGTGCAGACCGTGCGCTTCTATGAACGCGAAGGGCTGCTGGAGGCGCCAGCACGAGAGTCCTCGAACTATCGGCTCTATGCCGATCACCACCTGGAGCGTTTGCGCTTCATCCGGCACTGCCGCTCGCTGGACATCCCGCTGCCGGAAATCCGGGAGCTGCTGGCGTTCGCCGCGGCGCCCTCCCAATCCTGCACGCAGGTGGATGCTTTGCTGGACAAGCACATCGCCCAAGTGCGCCAACGCCTGACTTCGCTGCGCGAATTGAACCGCCAGCTCCTGGCACTGCGGGCGCGCTGCGACGGTGACAAGTCGCACGACTGCGCGATCCTGGCCTCGTTCATAGAGGCATCCGGCCAGTCGGCATCCACTTGCTGCTCTCCTGCGGCGGTCGAGGCCAGGCCGTGACTCGGCTTTTTGATGCGGCGATTGGCGAACGGCAAGCCTATAGGCTGAATCGACGATCCACCCAGATTTCTCGGGCGGCTTGACGCATCGGAGACATCGGACATTCTCTCAACACTTATCACATCAGCATGGCCAACAAACTGCGCCTCGACATTCCCCTCGTACTGCCACAGATCGCTGACGCGCAGGACGCCATCGTTCAACGCCTGATCGACGACCTGCAAGGCCGTCAAGGCATCGACAAGGTGCATGTGCGCACGGCGCAGGGCGATGCGCCGGCGCAGTTGTGCATCCATCACGATCCCGAGGTGCTGCCGCTGGCCCGCATACGCGAGATCGTGCAGGCGGCTGGTGCGCAGATCACCGAACGCTTCGCGCACGTGCTGTGGCAGACCGATGGCATCGGCCACGCACGCCGCGCCAGGACGGTGACCGACCTGCTGCGCGGGTTGCCGGGCGTGCTGGATGCCGACGCCAGCGCGACCGGGCTGGTTCATGTGGACTTCGACCGCAAGGCGATCACCGAGAAGGCCATCCTCAAGGCGCTCTCCGATGCGGGGGTCGAGCGGCTCGAAGGCTCGACGACTGCGACACCCACAGCTCACGGCGAACCTGGGCATCGTCACGAGCCGGGCGAGAAAGAGGAGCATGCACACGAGCACGAGCACGAGCACGAACATGGAGGCCTGCTCGGCGCCAACACTGAGATGATTTTCGCGGTGACCTGCGGCGTGCTGCTAGGCGTCGGCGTAGCGATCGACAAACTGATGGCGGGCGCGCCTGGCTGGCTGCCGCTGGCCTGTTTCATCCTGGCTTACTTCTTCGGTGGCTTCTACACGCTGCGCGAGGCCATCGACAACCTCAAGCTCAAGCGCTTCGAGATCGACACGCTGATGCTGGTGGCGGCCGCCGGCGCCGCAGCGCTGGGCTCTTGGGCCGAGGGTGCGCTGCTGCTGTTCCTCTTCAGCCTGGGGCACGCGCTGGAGCATTACGCGATGGGACGCGCCAAGCGCGCCATCGAGGCACTGGCCGAGCTGGCGCCGGA
Organism: Burkholderiales bacterium; assembly: GCA_003577305.1. Classification (GTDB taxonomy): domain Bacteria; phylum Pseudomonadota; class Gammaproteobacteria; order Burkholderiales; family Burkholderiaceae_E; genus Zeimonas. The sequence goes on along the minus strand of QEVL01000002.1, from coordinate 28,217 downwards.
CACTGCGACGGTGCGCCGCGATGGTCAGACGAAGGAGATTCCCGTCGAGGAGCTGGTCGTCGGCGACATCGTTCTGGTGCGGCCCAATGAGCGCTTGCCGGCCGACGGCTTCATCGTGCAGGGCACCTCCGCCATCAATCAGGCGCCGGTCACGGGCGAAAGCATGCCGGTGGATAAGCGCCCGGTCGGGGACGCCGCGAAGGCGCGCGCCCGTCCCGATGGCGTCGATGCGTCTTCGCGCGTCTTCGCTGCAACCATCAATGGTGCGGGAGGCATCGAGGTGGAAGTGACTCGCCGCTCCAGCGAATCCGCGTTGGCGCGGGTGGTGAAGATGGTCAGCGAGGCCGAGACGCGCAAGTCGCCGACGCAGCGTTTCACCGACAAGTTCGAGCGCATCTTCGTGCCCGCCGTGCTGGGCTTGGCCTTCCTGCTGCTGTTCGCCTGGGTCGTGGTCGATGAACCCTTCCGCGACAGCTTCTACCGCGCCATGGCCGTGCTGGTGGCCGCCAGCCCCTGTGCGTTGGCAATTGCCACGCCCAGCGCGGTGCTCTCGGGCATCGCACGGGCCGCGCGCGGCGGTGTGCTGATCAAGGGCGGCGCGCCGCTGGAGGAGCTGGGCTCGCTCGATGCGATGGCCTTCGACAAGACCGGCACGCTGACTGAGGGCAAGCCCCGCATCACGGATGTGGTGGCCGTCGATGGCACGAGCGAAGAAGAGTTGTTGTCCGTGGCGGTGGCGGTGGAGTCGCTCAGCGACCACCCGCTGGCTGCCGCCATTGCGCGGGATGGGCGCGAGCGCCTGGGCGGAAAGCATGCGCCCACAGCCGATGGCCTGCAGAACCTGATCGGCCGAGGCGTCACCGCTAACCTGCAAGGCGAAACGGTGTGGATCGGCAAGGTGGAGATGTTCGGTACCGATGGCGTGCCGGCGCTGGGTGCCGCCGCCCAGGCTGCGATCGAGCGCCTGCGCGAAAGCGGCCGCACCACCATGGTCGTGCGGCGCGGGGATCGTGACTTGGGCGCCATCGGCCTGCTGGACACGCCGCGCGCCGCCGCAAAGGAAGCCCTGCAGCAACTGCGCGAGCTGGGCATCCGCCGCATGATCATGATCTCCGGCGATCACAAGAAGGTCGCCGAGGCGATCGCTGGCCAGGTCGGTCTGGACGAAGCCTGGGGCGACCTGATGCCCGAGGACAAGGTCGAGGCGATCCGCAAGCTGCGGCAGCAGACCAAGGTGGCGATGGTCGGCGACGGTGTCAACGACGCCCCGGCGATGGCCAACGCGACGGTGGGCGTCGCGATGGGCGCCGCCGGCTCGGACGTCGCGCTGGAAACCGCCGACGTGGCGCTCATGGCTGACGATCTCAAGCACCTGCCGTTCGCGGTGGGCCTGAGTCGACATACGCGCTCGGTGATTCGCCAGAACGTGTTCGTCAGCCTGGGCGTCGTGGCGCTGCTGGTGCCGGCCACGATCATCGGCCTGGGCATCGGCCCGGCCGTGGCCGTGCACGAGGGGTCCACCCTGCTGGTCGTCTTCAATGCGCTGCGGCTGCTGGCCTATCGTGACGCGAACGGGAACTCGTCGCTGCCGAAGAGCCAGGCAGGAATACTGAGCCAACCGTAGCCGCCTACGAGAGGATCGCCAAGTGGAGGACGGAAAATCGACGGTGGAGCGTATGCCCGCCACGACGGCCGCCGGTCGACACAAGACCAGGCTGCGTCTGGCGCTGGCTCTCACCAGCGCTTTCATGGCCGTGGAGGTGGTCGGCGGCTTGTGGACCGGCAGCCTCGCGCTCCTCGCAGATGCCGCGCACATGCTCACCGATGCGGGGGGCCTGGCCTTGGCCTTGTTCGCCATCCGGTTTGCAGAACGGCCGCGGACACCGCGCAACACCTTCGGCTACGTCCGCACGGAGGTGCTCTCGGCGCTGGCCAATGCCGTGGTTCTGCTCCTGCTGACGGTCTACATCCTGTACGAGGCGTATCAGCGATTCCTGAGCCATCCGCAAATCGTCGGCGGGCCGATGCTGGTCATTGCCGCCGTGGGCCTCGTCGTCAATCTGGTCGGCATGAAGCTGCTTTCCGCGGGGTCGACGGAAAGTCTCAATGTCAAGGGCGCCTACTTCGAGCTGCTGGCGGACATGCTCGGCTCGCTCGGCGTCCTCGTCGCAGCGGCCATCGTCGTCCTGACCGACTGGCGACTGGTCGATCCGATCATCGGCGCGGGCATCGGGCTGTTCATCGTCCCGCGCACATGGACGCTGCTCAAGCAGGCGGTCCACATCCTGATGGAAGGGACGCCGCCGGAGATCGACATGGCGCTGCTCGAAAAGACGTTGCTCGACATTCCCGGCGTAGTCGCCGCGCGCGATCTCCATGTCTGGACGATCACGTCCGGCGCCGATGCGATGAGCGGTCATCTCGTCGTGACCGACATGGCTTCGGCACGGGCGACTTTGGCTGCCGCGCAGGAGGCGATGAAGACCGGCTTCGGCCTGACGCATGTGACGATCCAGCTTGAGGACGAAGCGCTTCAGGGTGCCGAAGTTCAGCAGCCGTTTTGATATGCGATCGTTGCTGCGAACGGTCTGATCATGCCCAAAACCTCGCCCTGTGCGATCACTTCGTCGCCGGCACACCGGACACGGATGCAGACGCTCGCCCCGCGTCGATCTCCATGTCGCGACTCTCACGGGTGCGCGGTGGAAGGCGGCTGCTTCGTATCGGGCGGCGCGGTGGATCTGGGTTTCGCTGCCGGCGTTCTCGTATGGGTGCAGCGCGAAGCTCGGCGTCGACCCCGTAGGTCAACGCGGTGCGTCCATGCGGCGGCTGGAGCGGTGTCGGCGCAACCAGGGCTGGCGGAGCCATACCTCACATGACAGCCCTGTCATGTTGCGGATCGACTCCTGTCCCTCACCAGCCTGTAGATTGCGCACGAACAAGGTGGAGGGATGTTGTCTGTGCGGGCCCGTCGAGCCGGAGGGCGCAGAAGCCATCGCCCGAAAGCCTTGCGTTCGTGTAACATAAAAAGATATGCGTCGTTGGGTGCTCGTCCTCTTGCTGTGCGTGATGCCGTTCCAGATGGTCTGGGCCTCGGCTGCGCCGTACTGCGCGCACGAGTCGAGTGCTTTGGCCAAGAAGCATTTCGGCCATCACGAGCACAAGCACCTGGCCAGCGGCGAGGTCGTGTCGGCTACGGACGATACTGGCGATAGCGGGGGCATCTATCACGCGGACTGCGAGAGCTGCCACCTTGCTACGTGCGCATTCATGCCCGCGATGTCGCCCGTGCTCGCAGAGCCCCCGAAGGCTGACTTCACGCGATTCCAGACACCCCGCTACAGTTCCCACATCCCTCCGGGACCTCAGCGCCCTGATCGAGCCCATCCCACTCTTGCCGCGCGATTCGGCGGCGTGGTGACGGCAGCTCATATAGGCTGACTGACGAAAAGACACATCGCCCCGAATCGCTTCTGTCGTGAGACAAGAAGGATGATTCGATGCGATTTCTTTTCCCGGCGCTGGCCGTCATTCTGGCGGCTTCAGCGCTACCTGTAGGTGCACAGAGTCCTCAAGGTACTGGACCGCTGACCCTGGCGGAGGCGATGCGCCTCGCCGAGGCCGCCAGCCCCGCGTTGCGAGCCCGCGAAGCTCAGTTCGCGGCTGTCGAGGGCGCGCGCCGAGAAGCAGCGCCGCTGCTTTTCAACAACCCTGCGCTGAGCACGGAGGGCACCCGCCGTCGCGCGAGTGCACCTGATGGCCGTGCCACCGAGTGGACTGTCGGCATCGCCCAAGCGATCGAGACGGGTGGACAGCAAGCGCGACGCCGGGAAGCTGCATCGGCTGCGCTCGATGCGCTACGCGCCGAAGTCGAGGATGCGCGCCGACAAGCACGCGCTGAGGCCGCGCTGCGCTTCCACGCGGTATTGGCCGCTCAGCGCCGGGTCCAGATTGAGCAACGCTCGGTCGAACTGTTCGACAGCACCGCACAGGCGGTCGCGAGGCGACGCGCCGCGGGCGAGGACACGCGCCTCGACGCGAACGTCGCCTTGATCGAGGCCGAGCGGGCGCGCAACGCGGTCGCCGTGGCACGCGAACACCTGCTCGATGCCCGAAGCGACCTGGGCAGCGTGCTTCAGCTTCCTCCCTCCGCGCTGCCCGACGTGGTCGGCGAGTTGCCCCTGCCGGCCGGTGATGCGCCCGCGTATCCGCTCGAACAGCTCCAAACGTCGGCGCTCGATCTACCGAGACTGCGCGCGCTCGCGGGCCGCGAGGCCGCGGCGCGAGCCCGCCTCGGTGTCGAGCGGGCCGCTCGCTACCCGGACGTGACGGTCGGTGTCAATGTCGGCCGGGAAGGCTTCGCCGGTGCGCGCGAACAAGTCACTTCGCTGACGGTGTCGGTGCCGTTGCCGCTCTTCAAGCGCAACGACGCAGCGATCGGCCAGGCGCTCAGCGAAGTGGGGCAGACCGAGATCGAACGCACTGTCGCCGTGCGGGATGCGCAAGCCCAGGTTCGGCGGCTGTGGAGCCGGCTGGAAAGCCAGCGCGAGCGCGTGCTGCGCCTGCAGCGAACGATGGCTTCCGCATCGGCCGACAACCAGCAGCTCGCCGCGAGGTCGCGCCAAGCCGGCCAGATCGGCCTGCTCGACCAACTGCTCGTGAACCGCCAGGCCCTAGATGCCGAGCGCGAATTGAACGACGCGCTGGCCGAGTACCACGCGACCCGAATCGAACTCGAACAAGCGGCCGGCTGGTCGCAGGAAGGATTCAAATGATCACGGCACAAGACGACACCCGTCGCCCCCTGCGCCTGGCTGGGCTGGCCCTCGCGCTGGCCGTGGCGTTCACGCTGGCGGCTTGCGACCGAGGCGGCGCCAAGGATGAACGCGCGGCTGAAGGCGCCAGCAGTGCCGAGCAGAAGAAGGAGGAAGGACACAGCGAGAGCGAAGAACTCACCCTCACCAGCGAAGAGGCGGAACGCGCCGGCGTGAAGGTCGAGGCGTTGAAGGCCCAGGCGATGGGAGACGAGGTCGTCGTCACGGCGACCATCCGACCCGACGCGGACAAGCTCGCACGTGTGGCGCCTCGCATCGAGGGCCGCATCACCTCGGCCCCTGCCAAGTTGGGCGACCGCGTGCGCGCCGGTCAAGCGCTGGCGACGCTCGACAGCGTGGAGGTCGGCGAAGCGCACGCGGCCTGGGTGCAGGCACAGTCGGAATTGCGCATCGCCGAAACCGACTTCAAGCGCGCCGAGGATCTCGCCGCCGACGAGATCATCCCGCGCAAGGACTTCATTCGTGCTCAGTCCGATCGCGACAAGGCAGCCGCTTCGCTGCGGGCCGCCGCGGACAAGCTGCGCCTACTCCGAGGGAGCGCAGCAGGCTCCACCGGAAGTGTGTCCACCTTTGCGGTGACGGCGCCCTTTGCGGGCACGGTGGTCGAGAAGAAGGCCACGCTCGGCGAACTGGCCAGCCCCAGCGAACCCATGTTCACCGTCGCCGACTTGAGTCAAGTCTGGATCCTGGCCGATCTGCCCGAATCCGCGCTCGCCAAGGTGCGCACTGGTGCGGGCGCCAAGGTAAGCGTCTCGGCCTACCCCGGCGAGACCTTTGCCGGCCGCGTCGACCTCATTGGCGCCGCGCTCGACAAGGACTCGCGCACCGTCGCGGCCCGCATCGTCGTGCCCAATGCCGACGGGCGTCTGAAGCCCGAGATGTTTGCGACCGCCACGATCGAGGCCGGCGGTCGGACCGGCGCCGCGAGCCGAGAGGTGCTGTCGCTCCCGGATGCCGCGATCGTGCTGATGCAAGGCCAGCCGACGGTGTTCGTCTACGAGCAAGGCGCCTATGAGATGCGCGTCATCGAGCCAGGCGAGCGTAGCGGCGGGCGCACAGTGGTGAAGGCGGGGTTGAAGAACGGCGAGCAGGTGGTCACCGAAGGCGCCTACGCGCTGAAGGCGCGCAAGCTCAAGTCGCAGCTCGGCCACGGGCATTGAGAGGGACGAGACGACATGCTCAATGCAATCGTTGATGCCGCGCTGCGCTACAAGGTGCTGGTGCTGGTCGCCTTCGCCGTGCTGGTCGGGCTTGGGGTCATGGCCTTCCGCCAGGTGCCGGTGGATGCCTTCCCGGACGTGACGCCGGCGCAGGTCAATATCTACACCGAGTCGCCCGGCGTTGCCGCCGAAGACATCGAACGCCTGCTGACCGTGCCGATCGAAGGCGCGATGGCCGGCCTGCCCGACGTCGAGGTCGTGCGCTCGGTCTCGCTGTTCGGCCTGTCCTACGTGGGTGTCTATTTCAAGGACGACGTCGACATCTACTTCGCGCGCCGCCTGGTCGGAGAGAAGCTGCAGGAAGTCAAGGAGCGCCTGCCCCAGGGCTATGGCGAGCCGGTTCTGGGTCCGAACAGTTCGGGCCTCGGCCAGGTGTTCTGGTACACGATCGAGGACGCCGACAAGAAGCTCAGCGCTATGGATCTGCGCACGCTGCACGACTGGACCGTGCGGCTGATCCTGCGCACCGCGCCGGGCGTGGACGACGTGACCACCTGGGGTGGGCACGAGAAGCAGTATCAGGTGCAGATCGACCCGCGCCGCCTGGTCAAGTACGGCCTGACGTTCAAGGAGGTGATGGAGCGCCTGGCCGCCAACAACAAGCAGGTCGGCGGCCAGTACCTGAACATCGGCGTCGAGCAGTACCTCGTGCGCGGCATCGGGCTCGTCGGCAACGTGGCCGACATCGGTTCGATCGTCGTCGCCGAACGAAACGGCACGCCGCTCTACGTTCGAGACATCGCCGACGTCAAGGAGGCACCGGCGGTGCGCTTCGGCGCGGTGACGCGCGACGGCCACGAGACGGTGCTGGGCATCGCGCTGGCACGCATCCACGAGAACGCGGCCAACGTCGTCGCCGGGGTCAAGGCCAAGCTCGCCGTTGCGCAGGCGGCGCTGCCCAAGGGCATCGAGCTGAAGGCGGTCTACGACCGCACCGAGATCGTCGAGAAGGCCCTCAAGACCGCCGAGAGCGCTCTGCTTGAAGGCTCGATCCTGGTGGCGATCATCCTGTTCCTCTTCCTCGGCGAGTTTCGCTCGGCCATCGTGGTTATCGTCACCTTGCCGCTGGCGATGCTGTTCGCCTTCATCCTGATGAACCGCTTCGGGCTGTCGGCGAACCTGATGTCGCTGGCGGGCCTGGCGATCGGCATCGGCATGATGGTCGATGGCGCCGTGGTCATGGTCGAGAACGCCTTCCGGCTGCTCTCGCACGCACGCGAATCCGGACGGCCGATCAACCGGACGCGCGTGGTGCTGGAAGCAGCCCGTGAGGTGGCGAACCCCATCGCCTTTGCGATCCTGATCATCATCGTCGTCTTCCTGCCGCTGTTCTCGCTGACGGGGCTAGAAGGCAAGCTCTTCAAGCCGATGGCGCTGACCATCACCTTCGCGATGGCCGGCTCGCTGCTGCTGTCATTGACGCTGGTGCCGGTGCTGGCTGCGCTGATCCTCAAACCGAAGGAGGAGAAGGACACTTGGCTGGTTCGCGGCGCGAAGAAGGTGTACCTGCCGCTGCTCGATTGGGCGCTGGACCGCAAGAAGACCGTGGTCGGTGCTGCCGTAGTTCTGCTGATCGGCGCGTTGGCCCTTTTTCCCCTGCTCGGCAAGGAGTTCATGCCGCAGTTGCAGGAAGGCGCGATCATGTTCCGCGTCGTCGGCATTCCCTCGACATCGTTGGACGAGTCGATCCGCGTAGCCAACGTGATGGATGCCAGCCTGCGCAAGAAGTATCCGCAGGTGCGCTCCGTGCTGGCGACCATCGGCCGCGCCGAGAAGGGCGAGACCGCCGACGTCAACTACATGGAGGTGCTGCTCGACCTGAAGCCGCAGGACGAGTGGCCGCAGAAGCAGTCCTTCTCCGCACTCGGCAAGGAGATGCAGGAGTATCTCGAAGGCGAAGTGCAGACCGCGGTGTTCGGCGCGACGCAGCCGATCCAGATGCGGGTCGAGGAACTCATCTCCGGCGTGCGAGCCACGCTGGCGCTGAAAGTCTACGGTGAGCAGCTCGACAAGCTCGAGGATCTGTCGGGGCAACTGAAGACCGTCATCGGCGGCGTGCCCGGGGTGGCCGACCTGTCGGCCGAGGCCAACAAGGGCAAGCCGCAGATGGTCATCGAAGTCGACCGGCAGGCGGCTTCCCGCTATGGCCTGAATGCTGACGACATCTTGAGCGTCGTGCAAGCGGGTGTGGGCGGAGAAACGGTCTCGACGTTGATCGACGGCACGCGCCGCTTCGACATCGCCGTGCGCTTGGCCGAGGAGTACCGGAACAGTCCTTCGGCGATCGCCTCCATTCCCATTCGCACGGCCGAGGGCGCCCTCGTGCCGTTCTCCCAGGTGGCCAAGATCAAGCTGGACGAGGGCTACACCTTCGTGCGCCGCGAGTCGCTGCAGCGCTATGCCGTGCTGCAGATGGATGTGCAAGGGCGGGACGTCGACGGCTTCGTGCAGGACGCCAACGCCGCGATTGCTGCGAAGGTCAAGATGCCTCCGGGCTACTGGATCGAGTGGGGCGGCGCCTTCGAGAACCAGCAGCGCGCGATGGCCCGCCTGGGCATCATCGTGCCGCTGACGATCGGCCTGATCTTCATCCTGCTCTACACCGCGTTCAACTCGGTGCGCCATGCGACGCTGATCATCGCCAACGTCCCCTTCGCGATCATCGGCGGCATCGTCGGGCTGTTCATCTCGGGCCAATACCTGTCGGTGCCCTCGGCGATCGGCTTCATCGCCGTGTTCGGGGTCGCGATGCTCAACGGCATCGTGCTCGTGAGCTTCCTGAACGACCGACGACGACAGGGGCTTTCAGTGCGCGATGCGGTCAGGCAGGGCACCGCGCTGCGACTGCGCCCGGTGTTGATGACGGCCTCGGTGGCCATCCTCGGCCTGATCCCGATGCTGATCTCCACCGGGGTGGGCGCTGAAACGCAGCGGCCTCTGGCCACCGTCGTGGTCGGCGGCCTCATCACCTCGACGCTGCTCACGCTGTTGCTGCTGCCGCTGATCTGGGAGTGGTCCGAAGCGCGCGACGAGCGCAAGCGCCTCGCGGCTGAACGCGCCGAGAGCGACGAATCCTCCCCATCCGTCCAAGCCCGAGAGGAAGCTCCATGAAGGAAATCAAGGCCTATGTCCACCGCACGCGCATCGCGGATGTCATCGAGGCGGTGAAGGCAACCAGCGCGTGGGTGCCCCGGCCCGGCGACGCGGGTCAGCACAACCTGACGGTTTATGCCGTGCAAGGTTCGCTGGCGCCAATCGACCAGGACGAGCGCCACTACTCGGTCGACCTCGGACAGGAGGTCACCCGCGAATTCAAGCTGGAGCTGCATTGCGAGGATGCGGACGTGGCCGAGTTGGTGGCCGCGATTCGCGCCGCAGGGAGAACCGGGCAGCGACGAGCTGGCTGGATCTACGTCGTCGACATCGTGTCGGCGGAGGCGATCCACTGATGCGAAGCCAGCCCGCCGGCCATTGCCAGCGACTGCCGATGCGCACCGGCCACGCCAAGGTCGATGCTGCGCACGCCTCTCTACGAAGGGCGTGGCAGCTCCCGCATTCACCCGGCCCATTGGCGCCGTCGAACGGGGCAGACGGGTCGGTTGATGTGCAGGCCAGGGGGAGCGATGCGTTGGCGTGAAGTCCCGCTCCATCCTCGGACACCGATCCGCCTGCCGGTGTTCAACCTCGCGGTGGCGCTGTGGATGCTCGGGCTGTTGAACCTGCCGTTCTGGTCCGCGCTGTGGCGGGCCGTTGATGGTTGGAGCGCCGATCGTGCGGCCTGGCTGCTGACCTTGCCGATACTGGCTTTGGTCCTGGTCTGGCTGAGCCTCGAACTGTTGACTTGGGGGCGCGCGGCAAAGCCGGTGTTGTGCGGCCTCCTGGTCGCTGCGGCGGCACTGGCGTATTTCATGAACCGCTACGGCATCGCGTTCGATCGAGGGATGTTCGGCAATGTCCTGGAGACGGATGCAGCCGAGGTCGGCGAGCTGCTCAGCCCCGGGTTGCTTGTCTGGGTGCTCGGCCTGGGCGTCGTTCCTGCCGTGGTTCTCTCTCGCATACCGCTGACGCCTCGCGGTCTGCTCGGCGCGCTAGCCGACAAGGCAGCGACGTTGACAGTGCTGCTTGGCGTCTCGGCGTTGCTCCTCACGGGCTTCTTCGCGTCCTATGCGTCGCTGTTTCGCAACCATCGCGATTTGCGATCGCAGTTGGTACCGATCAACCTGCTGGCAGCAGCCCATGGCTTTGCTCGTGCGCGAATCAATGCGCCCCGCGAGTTCGTGCTTGCGGCGGCCGATGCGGCGCGCCTTTCTGGCGTTGAACAAGCAGGCCGGCCACTGGTGCTGGTGCTCGTCATCGGCGAGACCACTCGTGCCGCCAGCCTGTCCTTGAACGGGTACGGCCGTCCGACGACGCCGATGCTGGCGGCGCGCCCCGACCTTATCAATTTCGGTACGGCTGAAGCCTGCGGCACGGCGACGGCCACCTCACTGCCCTGCATGTTCATGGACGTCGGCCGGGCGGCATACGCCGACGGTCTGGCCTACCGTCGCGAGAGTCTGCTCGATGCGCTGCAGCGCGCGGGATTGGACGTTTGGTGGATCGACAACAACTCCGGGTGCAAGGGCGTGTGCGACCGCGTTCAGGTTGTTGATGCTGCGAGCCTTGCCTCGGATGCTGGTTGTGGCGTCGAAGGCTGCTTCGACGAGGTGCTACTCGATCGACTGGATCAGCGCCTCGCGGCAGTCGAACGCGACACGGTCATTGTGCTGCACATGAAAGGCCAGCACGGACCGGCTTACTACCGCCGTTATCCCCCGACTTTCGAGCGCTTCGCCCCTGTGTGCAGCACCAACGCTCTGGACCGCTGCGATCCGGCTTCCGTCGTCAACGCCTACGACAACGCGCTCGTCTACACAGACCACGTGCTTGATTGGGCAATCACGAGCCTGAGCGCGAACTCCAACCGAGCCGACACGGCGCTGATGTTCGTATCCGATCACGGCGAGTCGCTCGGCGAGAGCGGGATCTTTCTGCATGGCATGCCCTATGACTTCGCACCGCCTTACCAGAAGGAAGTGCCGTTTATGGCTTGGCTGCCGGAGGCCACGCTCGGGCGCCTCGGGCTGGACCGTGGCTGCTTGATGCAACGGACCTCTTCCCTGTCGCACGACAACCTGTACCACTCGGTCTTGGGCATTTCCGGTGTCCGAGCCGCTGTGTACCGCGCTCAGGCGGACGTGTTCGCTGCCTGTCGCGTTCCCACGCAACCGGCTATCTCAGTCGATAGTCGAAAGGAGAAGACGTGATGAAGAGCTATGCATTCGCGACCCTCGTCGCTGCCATCGTCGCCGCGGCGCCGGTCCACGCTGCAGATGATCACAAGCCCCAGCATGGTGGCGTGGTCGTCGAGACCAAGACCGGTGACATGGAGCTTGTCGCCAAATCCGACCTGATTGTGATCCACGTCAGCGACCACGGTAAGCCAATGAAGCTGACCAGTGCCACTGGCAAGGTGACGGTATTCAACGGGAGCGACAAGACCGAGGCACCCTTGACGCTCGCTGGCGACAAGCTCGAAGCGAAGGGAAGTTTCAAGCTCGGTGCCGGCACAAAGGTGCTGGCGGACGTGGCTCTCAACGGCAAGCCAGCCGTTGCGGCACGGTTCACGCTCAAGTAGTCCCGCGTGGCCCTAGGCGTGACCGCGGCTCTCCCTGGCCGGACCTCAGCCCGGACGAAGTCAAGCTTCGGACACCAGGTTCGAGTGCCGCCTACGTGCGGCCCTGCGGCAGGTCTTGGTCGGTGTCACGTGGACGGCGGCGTTCTCGGCAGTTGGCGCGCGCGCGCTTGGCGCTCCGTCGAGCGCGAGCGCAGCACGAGGAGGGGGGATGCGCAGACATCTGCTCGACAAGGACCTGGCTCAGACAATCGCACTGATCTGGCTGGGCTTTCTTGTTGCCGGCGTGGTGGCTTGGCTTGTGTACAGCTACTGGCGCAAGCGGCATCCACCTCCGCCGGCAACGCCCCCGCGCAGCTACAGCCAGCAGCTTCAGGACCGCTTGACAGCGGGTCGAGTTGCCGGAAAGCAGAAGCGGCGCGGAGGCTCCAACAAGAGCAATCCGCGCCACCACTAGAAGACGCCAGTATCTCAGGGGCCGACCATCATCTCCATGCGTGCGCGCCGTTGTTCGGGCGGCTCGTTCCGCATCTCGTCGATGACCTGCTGGCGTGTCTTGGCAGGACCGGTGCTCTTCACAGGCAAGGGCGCACCTCGTTGGATCAAGGCCAGCGTTCCGTCCTTGCGTGCGGCTTCGACCTCGGCGATCACTTCGGCGCGGGACTTGGTGCTCTTGAAGTGCTCCGGATGGTAGGTGAACCCGACTTCGCCGTTCGCGGGGTGATACGGCGAATCGGCCTGTGCAAAGCCGGGCAAAGCGAGGGCGGCGGTGGCTGCGAGAGCAGCAAGGGTGGGGTGGCTAAAGCGCATGGTGTCGGTTCCTTTGCTGGCAGGGGTCCCGTCAGCAGCCTGCTGGGGGATGCCTGCCAATGTAGAAATCGCGTGCCAACAGAAGTGGGTCCGACTGATGACAGTTCGGACAGGTTGTCGCGGTGCCGCGCGGGAGCCGAGGGACGATGAAGCTGCTGGTCGTCGAGGACGAGATCAAGCTGGCCGAGTACCTGCGTAAGGGGCTGACGGAAGAAGGCTTCGTGGTGGATGTCGCTCACAACGGCGTCGATGGGCTTCACTTGGCAATGGAGTTCGACTACGAGCTAATCGTGCTGGACGGGATGCTGCCAGGTATCGACGGTCTGAGCCTGTTGGCTGCGCTGCGACAGACAAAGCAGACCCCGGTCTTGATGCTCACTGCACGCGTGCGTGTCGAAGATCGTGTGCGAGGCTTGCAGAGCGGTGCTGACGACTACCTTGTCAAGCCGTTCGCCTTCTCTGAACTGCTCGCGCGCATCCAAGTGCTTCTGCGTCGCGCACAACCGGCGCGCGAAGTAGGCAACACGACCGTGCTTGGTCTGGCGGACCTTGAGATCGACCTGATGCGCCGCAGGGCGGTTCGGGCTGGCCGCCGGTTGGAACTCACCGCTCAGGAGTTCAGTCTGCTTGCACTGTTCCTGCGCCGACAGGGGGAGGTGCTCTCACGCACCGAGATCGCTGAGCAGGTTTGGGACATGAACTTCGACAGCGCGACGAACGTCATTGACGTTGCCGTTCGCCGTCTGCGGAACAAGATTGATGGTCCGTTTGAGCGCACTTTGCTGCACACGGTGCGCGGTATGGGCTACGTGCTGGAGCTTCGCGAGCAATGAGCCGCAGCCGCATTGGATCACTTGGCCGCCGGCTCTCCTATTGGCTGGCACTGCAGAGTCTGGTCGGTCTGATCGCGGTCTGTGCCGCGGTCTATGGCGCCGCGCAGGTAGGGTTCGAGGCACGCCAAATCGACGACCTGCAGCAGAAAGAGGCGCAGTTGCGCCATCTGCTTGCCGAGTCCGACGAAGACATAAGCACGCTGAAGCACAAGCTCGACGAGTTCTTCATCGGCCATGCCGACATGGCTCTCTCGCTCACGCGTTCCGATGGCTCGGTGTTGTACGCACGGCCTGCGCCGGCCAACTCTGTTCGCTCGGTGCGGTTCACTTCGCCTGTCCGAACTTCCAATCAAGATCCGCTGGTCGCCCTCCTGACGCTCGACATTCGCGACGATGTCGCGCTGTTGCGTCGCCTCGGATTCACGCTCGCAGTGGCCGCCCTTGCAGGGACGCTGTTCGTGTCGGTCGGCGGCTTCCTGCTTGTTCGTCTTAGCCTGCAACCGCTGCGTGATCTGGTAGAGCAGACTCGACGGCTTGCGGCCGATACCTTGCATCGTCGGCTGGACGGATCTGCTCAGCCGGACGAACTTGAACCACTAATCACACAGTTCAACGGCCTTCTCGGTAGGTTGGAGCTGGCCTACGAGCAACTGGAGGGCTTCAATGCCGATGTCGCGCACGAGCTTTGCACGCCGCTGACGACGCTGATCGGCAGCACAGAGCTGGCGCTGCGCAAGGCGCGCGATGCCAGTGAGTTGCGCGATGTGCTCGGATCGAACCTGGAAGAACTGCAGCGCATCGCCGGCATCGTCCACGATATGCTTTTTCTGTCACAGGCCGACCGCGGCGTTACGGCACGACGTACGCCAACACCGAGCCTGGCAGCGCTGGCGAGACAGGTGTCGAACTACCACGAAGCGTCCCTCGCCGACGCCGGTCTGGGGCTCGAGATTGCCGGTGATGCCGACGGAAGCTTCGACACTCCTTTGCTGCAGCGCGCGCTGTCCAACCTGATCAGCAATGCCACGCGCTACGGGCAACGCGGATCCACTATACGAGTGGAAATCTCGAAGGCGTCTTCTGGAGAAGTCGTGCTGAAGGTGGTGAATAAAGGCGCCACGATCGGTTCTGAAGACCTTCCACGCCTATTCGACCGCTTCTACCGCGCAGATCCCTCGCGCAGCGACGCTCGTCGCAATCATGGGCTTGGGCTGTCCATTGTGGCGGCGATTGCGCGCATGCATGGTGGGCGGCCGTTGGCTGCATCGTCGGGTGGAATTTCCTCGATCGGCATGACCCTGATGGATGAGGACGGACTTTCGGGTTCGGTCAAGGCTACCCGCACAGCCGAATCGTCCGCCTCCCCGGCCTGATTAGAGAGGCAGTGCATGGCACCCGCACCTATGAAGCCTCTCAGCTCCAGCAGTTTGATGGCGTTGGGTAGCGACGGCATGGCGAGCAACGCCGTGGTCTGCCGCAGGCAAGCGAACAACGAGAACAGGAGGCCGCCGCCATGGAACTCAGATTGATGCGCTATTTTGTCGTCGCGGCGGAGGAACTGCATTTCGCGCGTGCGGCGGAGCGCTTGGGTATAGAGCAGTCGCCGGTGTCGCGCGCGATGCGGGATCTTGAAGACCTGCTTGGCGTGCAATTGTTTGATCGAAGTACGCGCCAGACGCGATTGACCTGGGCAGGTCAGGTACTGTTGAGCGAAAGCAGGCGCGTGCTTGCGACGGTGGACCAGGCAATCCAGGCCACCAAGGGGGCGGCGCAAGGCTACCAGGGCTATTTGCGCATCGCCATCTGTGACAGCTTGGCCCAGCCGCGCATCGCCACTCTGCTCGCGCGCAGCCGTGAGCAAGAGCCTGAGCTTGAGATACGTGTGTTCGAGATGCCGTTTCGTCAGCAGCTCAAGGGTCTGCACAACGACCTGCTGGACGTTGGCTTTGCCCTGTCCAATGCGGTCAACGACGGGCTCGTCGCCGAGGCGGTTTGGACCGATCCTCTGTCTGTGGTTGTGCCGGCGCGCCATCCATTGTTGATCCACGGCCAGGTCAGGCTGGACGACGCGCTGAAGTTTCCGGTGGTGCTGTGTCATCCAGAGGCGGACTCGGGCTGTCACCACCAGATCCAGGCTGTGCTTGAAGGTGCATCGGTAGAGCCCAAGGTTGTCGACCACGTGACTAGCTTGGGCGTAATGCTCACTCTAGTAGGGGCGGGTTACGGCATCAGTTTCGCCATCGCCTCGCAGGTGCAAACCCTCCAGCGCTCCGACATCGCGATCCGCCCCCTGGTAGGTACAGCTCCCACGCTGTCGACCTACCTGCTTCGCCGGCAAGGCGAACCGTCTGCGTCAATGAAGCGATTCCTCGCGCGTGCGCGCGAGACCTTTGGGTCTAAAGAGGGGGAGCCGACGCCGTGACGTCCGTTCGTCCACGGATGGACATTGGATACCAGCGATTCAATCACAGAGAAGGAAGGGAGTCCTCATGAAGCAAATGCTGTTTCCAACCCTGGTCGCGTTGAGCCTGACAGGCTGCGCAGCCACGTCCGATCTTCCTACTGGGTACGCTCTGACCCCAGGGCAACCGGA
This sequence comes from Burkholderiales bacterium, assembly GCA_003577305.1. GTDB lineage: Bacteria > Pseudomonadota > Gammaproteobacteria > Burkholderiales > Burkholderiaceae_E > Zeimonas. The sequence continues at coordinate 12,252 of QEVL01000002.1, read as the reverse complement.
AGGGCTCTTGATCGTGTCGCTGACCTTGTCGGGTGAACCGCTTGAGAAGATTTCCAGCTTCGAGTACCGGATCCGCGCGCTCGCTCCAGAAGAGCGCGAAGCTGTGATTGCTCGACCGTACTTCGAATCGGTGCTTCAGCATGCACGCGGTGCATCGAGAGCAACTGCACGCGCTGGCGGCGGCCAGGAGGTCGTGGTCAAGGGGCCAAGCTCGGCCGAACCGCTTGACCTATGGGAAGGCGCAACGGCCGGGCGCGTTGCATCTCTCCGCCTGCCACCTGGTGCGTACGAGTTCTATACATGGCAGCTCAGAGACCGAGCTGAGGCAAGCGGTGGTACCGAGTACAGCCCGAAGCGTCCCTTCAGCTACCGGTTTGTCATCAAGCCCGGGCAGGCGACCTACATCGGTCAACTCAATCTGGACCTGCGCGAGTGGAAGGCACAGAAGATCACGGTCGAAGATCGGCGCGAGAGAGATCTTGCGCTGCTCAATAAGAGGATGCCCTCGATCGGCAGTGTCCAGGTGAGTTCCGAGGTTGGGCAGGTTCACCCTTGATCGCCGTCGGGTGCGGCGCCGATACCTTGCGCCCCTGCATCCCGGAGAGCTGGCCTGCCAACTGGTCGTCAGCGACCGGCCCGACCGGGTGCGCGAGGCGATGCAGCGGCCGGCCCGCTGCGGCGCCTGGCGCGCCCTACAGCCCCAGGTACGACAGCCCCGGATGCGGCCGCGCTCGCCAACCGCTGGGCGCCCGAAGCGCTTTCGCTGTTGCGCATCGTCAGTGCATGGCTGGTCCTGCTGCACGGCAGCGCCAAGCTGCTCGGCTGGCCGAAGATCGACATGTTCGCCAACGTGCAGTAACTGGTTGCCCTTGCGCTTAGCAATGGTGGACGGCTACCAGGGGTGGCGTGGTAATATGGCCAGGTTATGAAGCTGCTGTGGGCAGCTCTGCTTGCACACGCATCTTCCGGTTAGCTGAACTTCGGTTTGCCAATGAACCGCATCGCTCCGATCAACGTTGCTCAGTGGTGGCGCTTCCAGTAGGAAGCGGCACGTCGTTGCGGTTTCGCACCGCGCCTTGCCGCCGTATCGGTGGGCAAGGTTCAGCAGATGGCTCTCCGGCACGGCGGCTCCAAGAACATAGGAGATTGCCCGATGCCACCAACACCCCCTAGATCGCGAACACCGCGCGCCCCAACGGCGCAAGGTGTGCCTGCGCGTCCTCTGCGCAGGCGGGCGCCCCTGCGTCCTTGCTTGCACCATAGTCGGCCCGTGTCGCAGCGGTGCGACGGAGCGCCCACCACCGCGCCTTTTCCTCGTCCGGGCCACTTTTCTGCGCTCGTTCCATCGAAATCCACTGCGAATGTGTATAACGATGTGAGTAACGGCAGCTCTTCTTCGGAAGTTAAGTCATATAAATCAAGGAGTTGCTGTGTCTAAACTTCTGATGATCGACAACTACGACAGCTTCACCTGGAACCTGGTGCAGTACTTCGGCGAACTGGGCGAACAGGTGCGCACCGTGCGCAACGATGCGACCACGCTCGACGAGGTCGCCGCGCTGGCGCCCGCGCGCATCGTGATCTCGCCAGGCCCGTGCACTCCCGCCGAAGCCGGCATCTCGCTGCCGCTGATCGAGCGGTTCGCCGGGCGCGTTCCGATCCTCGGCGTGTGCCTCGGGCACCAGGCGATCGGCGCCGCTTTCGGCGGGCGCGTGGTGCGCGCGAAGCAGGTGATGCACGGCAAGACCTCGCTCATCCGCCACAACGGCGTGGGCGTCTTCCGTGGGCTTCCCGACCCGTTCACCGCGATCCGCTACCACTCGCTGGCGCTCGAGTGCGAGACGCTGCCCGGTTGCCTGGAAGTGACCGCGTGGACCGACGACGGCGAAATCATGGGACTGCGGCACCGCGAACTGCCCGTGCAGGGCGTGCAGTTCCATCCCGAATCGATCCTCACCGAGCACGGCCACGCGCTGCTCGCCAACTTCCTCGGAGAACCACGATGACGATCACCGCGCAGGAAGCGCTCACCCGCTGCATCGAGCATCGCGAGATCTTCCACGACGAGATGCTGAAGATCATGCGCCAGATCATGAGCGGCGAAATGTCGCCGACGATGATGGCGGCGATCCTGATGGGTCTGCGCGTGAAGAAGGAGACGGTGGGCGAGATCAGCGCCGCGGCCCAGGTGATGCGCGAGTTCGCCCACAAGGTCGAGGTCGACGGTGGTCCGCACTTCGTCGACGTGGTCGGCACCGGTGGCGATGGCTCGCACACTTTCAACATCTCCACCGCGTCGACTTTCGTCACTGCGGCGGCCGGTGCGACGGTGGCCAAGCACGGCAACCGTGGCGTCTCGTCGAAATCGGGCGCCGCCGACGTGCTCGAGGCGCTGGGCGCCGACATCATGCTGAACGCTTCGCAGGTGGCCGACTGCATCCGCGCCACCGGAGTCGGCTTCATGTTCGCGCCCAATCACCACCCGGCCATGAAGAACGTCGCGCCGGTGCGCCGCGAACTGGGCGTGCGCACGATCTTCAACATCCTCGGGCCGCTCACCAACCCGGCCGGCGCGCCGAACATCCTGATGGGCGTGTTCCATCCCGACCTGGTGGGCATCCAGGTGCGGGTGATGCAGCGGCTGGGCGCGAAGCACGCGCTCGTCGTCTGGGGGAAGGACGGAATGGACGAGGTCTCGCTCGGCGCGGCGACGATGGTCGGCGAACTGAAGGACGGCGAGGTGCGCGAATACGAGATCCATCCGGAAGACTTCGGCCTGTCGATGATCAGCAACCGCGGGCTGCGCGTGGTCGACGCGTTCGAGTCGAAGGAGATGGTGCTCGAGGCGCTGTCGAACCGGCCCGGCACGCCGCGCGAGATCGTCACGCTGAACGCGGGCACGGCGCTCTACGCGGCCAACGTGGTCGATTCGATCGGTGCAGGCATCGAGCTGGCGCGCGAGACGATCGCCTCGGGCGCCGCGCGTGCCCGGCTCGACGCGTTCGTGGAGTTCACCCGGCGCTGCGCGCGCGAGCGCCATGGCTGAGGACATCCTGGCGCGCATCGTCGCCGTCAAGCGCGAGGAAGTGGCGGCGGCCCGCCGGCTGCGCAGCGATGCCGAGATGCGCGCGCAGGCGGAGGCGGCGCGCCAGGCGCAGCCGGTGCGCGGTTTCGAGCGCGCGCTGCGCGCGAAGATCGCCGCCGGCCGGGCGGCCGTCATCGCCGAGATCAAGAAGGCGAGCCCGAGCAAGGGCCTGCTGCGCGAGCCCTTCGATCCGCCCGCCATCGCCGCGCGCTACGCCGCGCACGGTGCGGCCTGCCTGTCGGTGCTCACCGACGAGCGCTTCTTCCGCGGTTCGCTCGGCGACCTGCGCGCCGCGCGCGCGGCGTGCGCACTGCCGGTGCTGCGCAAGGACTTCGTCGTCGACGCCTGGCAGGTCTACGAGGCGCGCGCCAACGGCGCCGACTGCATCCTGCTGATCGTCGCGGCGCTCGACGACGCGCGCCTGGCCGAATTCGCGTCGCTCGCGCGCGCGTTGTCGATGGACGTGCTGGTCGAGGTGCACGACGCGGCCGAGCTCGATCGCGCGCTCGTGCTCGACGTGCCGCTGCTGGGCATCAACAACCGCAACCTGCGCAGCTTCGAGGTGTCGCTCGATACCACGCTGGCGCTGCTGCCGCGCATTCCGTCCGACCGGCTGGTCGTCACCGAGAGCGGCATCCTCGGCCCGGCCGACGTGGCGCGGATGCGGCAGGCCGGCGTCAACGCGTTCCTGGTCGGCGAAGCGTTCATGCGCGCGCCCGACCCCGGCGAGGCGCTGGCAGCGCTGTTCGGGTAGGGCTGCCCCGCTGGCGTGCCGCCGCGTTCAGCCCGCAGGACCGGAGCGGCCCCCGCCGAGCCATCCGCCGAGCAGCCGCGTGGCGCGTGCGCCGGGTCCGGGCATGAGCTTCAGCTTCGCGTCGGTCGCCGGCGGCGCGTCGAGCTCGAGTTCGCACTCGAACAATTCGTCGCGGCGGAATGCGTGCACGCGAAGCCGGTCGCCCGGCTTGCGACGCGCGAGCAGCGCCTTCAGTGCGCGCTCGTCGACGCGCAGGCCGTCGACGGCGACCAGCGTGTCGCCGGCCGAAAGGCCGGCGCGTTGCGCCGCCTGACCGCTGTAGGCGGTGGCGATCTCGACCTGCCGGTCGCGCGTAGCGAGCCTCGCGCCGAGCGAGACCGGGCCCTGGTCGCCGCGACCGAACGCGAGCTCGACGCCCACGGTCTTCAGCAGCGGCGCGAGCGGCAGTTCGGCCGTGCCGTAGGCCCAGTTCCGGATCTGCGCGTCGAGCCGCAGGCCGACGGCCTCTTCGAGCAGGCGCGGGAACTCCTCCTCGCCGAGGCCCTCGCGCCGGGAGAAGAAGTCGCGCCCGTAGCGCGTCCACATCAGCCGCATCACGTCGTCGAGCGAGCGGCGGCCGCCGGTGCGACTGCGGATCGTCAGGTCGAGCGCCAGGGCCACCAGCGAGCCCTTCGCATAGTAGCTGGCGACCGCGTTCGGCGAGTTCTCGTCGGGTCGGTAATACTTGATCCAGGCGTCGAAGCTCGATTCGGCCACGCTCTGTGCCCGCCGGCCCGGGCCGCGCATCACGCCGGTGATCACCTTCGCGAGCAGGTCCAGGTACGCGTCGCGGCCGATGAGCCCGCTGCGCACGAGGATCAGGTCGTCGTAGTACGAGGTGAAGCCCTCGAAGATCCACAGCAGCCGCGTGTAGTTCTCCTGCTGCAGGTCGTGGCGCGCGAACGCCGCAGGCCTGATCCGCCTGACGTTCCAGGTGTGGAAGTACTCGTGGCTCGCCAGTCCGAGGAAAGTGCGATAGGCCTCGGACACTTCGCGCTGCCCACGCCAGGGCAGGTCGTTGCGCGAGCAGATCAGCGCGGTGCTCGAGCGGTGCTCCAGCCCCCCGTAGCCCTCGCCGACGGCCATCACCAGGAACAGGTAGCGCTCGAGCGGCGCGCGGCGCGTGCGCGGCTCGAACAGGCGCGCGTGCTGCGCGCAGATGCGCGCGAGGTCGCGGCACAGTCGCGCGGTGTCGGCGTCGTGGCGGCCGGTGATCGCGATCTCGTGGCGCGCACCGCCCGCTTCGAAGGCGTCGAGCGTGAAGCGCCCCATTTCCACCGGGTGATCGACCAGCTCGTCGTAGTCGGCCGCCCGATAGCGGCCGAAGCCGTGGCGGCGCGCGCCCGCCTCGGGCAGCGTGGTGGCCACGCGCCAGCCGGCGTATTCCTCTCCGGACGGCGGCTCGATCAGCACTTCGCAGGGCCGCTCCTCCTGGCCGAGCACTCTCAGGAAGACGCTGGTGCCGTTGAAGAAGCCGTGCGTCGCGTCGAGGTGCGCCGCGCGCACCGACAGGTCCCGGGCGTAGACGCGATAGACGAGCGTGAGCGGCCCGTCGCAGCGCGCCGCCTGCCAGGTGTGCTTGTCGAGCTTGCGCAGGCGTACCGCGCGCCCGGCGCTGCGTGCCCCGATCGAAACGACGTGACGCGCGAACTCGCGGATCATGTAGCTGCCGGGAATCCAGGCCGGCAGCGCCACGCGCTGCCCTTCGGCATCGGGCTGCGCGATCGTCAGCGTGATCTCGAACAGGTGTGCGTGCGGATCGACCGGCACGATCCGGTACGAGACCGGCTCGACCCCGTGCCGGCGCACTGCGCCCCCCGCCGGGCGCCTGGCCGGTGCGCTCAACGGTTCACGTCGACCGCGACGCGGCCGCGCACCTTGCCGGCCAGCATCTGCGGCGCGAGTTTCAGCGCCTCGTCGAGACCGACGATGGTGGTGATGCGCTCGAGTTGCGCCGGGTCGAGTTCGGTCGCGAGGCGCCGCCACGCTTCGCGCCGCTCGTCGATCGGGCACATTACCGAGTCGACGCCGACCAGGGTCACGCCGCGCAGGATGAACGGCGCGACCGTCGCCGGGAAGTCCATGCCGCCGGCCAGTCCGCAGGCGGCGACCGTGCCGCGGTATTTTGTCTGCGCGCAGGCGTTGGCCAGCGTGTGCGAGCCCACCGCATCGACCACGCCGGCCCAGCGCTCCTTCTGCAGCGGCTTGCCGGGTTCGGACAGCGTCGCCCGATCGATCACTTCGGCGGCGCCGAGTGCGCGCAGGTAGTCGGCCTCGGCCGCCCGGCCGGTGGATGCGACGACGCGAAAACCGAGTCGCGCGAGCAACGCGATCGCCACGCTGCCCACGCCGCCGGCGGCACCGGTCACGAGAATCTCGCCCTGCGCAGGCATGACGCCGCGGCGCTCGAGCGCCATCACGCACAGCATCGCGGTGTAGCCGGCGGTGCCGATCGCCATCGCGCGACGCGCGTCGATTCCCGCCGGCATTGCCACCAGCCAGTCGCCCTCGAGCCGCGCCCGCTGCGCGAGGCATCCCCAGTGCGTCTCGCCCACGCCCCAGCCGTTGAGGATCACCCGATCGCCGGCGGCGAACCCCGGGTGCGAGCTCGACTCGACCACGCCGGCGCCGTCGATGCCCGGCACCATCGGCCAGCGGCGCACCACCGGCGAGCGGTTGGTGATCGCGAGCGCGTCCTTGTAGTTGATCGTCGAGTATTCGATGCGCACGGTGACGTCGGCATCGGGCGTGGCCGCCGCGAGTTCCTCGTCGCTTAGTTGCCGGCGAGTCGCGGAAAAGCCGCTTTCGGGCTTTTCGAGGTACAGCGCATCGAACATCGTTGGTTCCCCTGGGTTTTCGCTCGCAGCGCGCTATTTTGCCCGCTTCGTGCGGTGAAAGTGACTTTCGTCGCGATCGGCCGCGCAGGGGCGTCGGCCGCGGGGCGGCCAGCGGGTACACTCGGCGGGGCATGCCCTCCGTTCGTCCGCTCGTCGGGCGCGATGCTGCGGCGTCCATCGACACTCCAACCGCATACTGGGGCTTTTTTCCGGGGCTGGCCGCATGAATCCCGAGCGCACGCGTGACTCCCGGCCTTTGCGCGCATCGGCCGTCGCATTGTTGCTTGCCGTCGGCGTCGCGGCCTGCGGCGGTGGCTCGGCGACCGGACATGTCCCGGGCGTTCCGGTCCCGCCGGCCTGTGATTCCGCGGCCTCGTCGAGCCCCGATGGATTCGCGATCGGCATGTGCGTGCCGACGAAGACCGGCGTCTTCCTGTCCGTCGAGGGCGCGGTTGGAATTCCCCAGCCTGTGGACAGCTACGACCTGACGCTGGCTTTCCCGGTTGCCCTGCATCCGCTGGACAGCGTCATTGCGTTCACCGCCGACAACAGGACTCCTTCCGTCTACGAGCGCGACATCCTGGGCGCACTGCAGGGGAGCGCGTACGAGGAACCGCTGAGGTCCGGTCTGACTGCACCCTACGCGGCGCTCACCGATTTCGGCAGCGCCTGCTGTTACAAGGTCGCCGCGCCGTGGCAGCCGCCGCAGCTGAAATACGCGGGTTACGGCACCTGGGAGAAGGTGCCGAACCAGGTCGAAGGTTTCGTCGGCCCGTGGTACGCGGCGACCCCGAACAGCCTCACCAGTCAATGGCCGCTCGATCGGGCGAGCGGGTCGTTCCGGGGATTTGCCGTCGGTGCCGTGGGGCCGGATGAAGCCGGTGGCGGATACCTGGACCGGCTGCGCAGTTTCAGTGCGCCGATCGAAATCAGGGTCGACGGAGTCGGGCAGATCGTCTCCGGGCGTCTCGGCACGATCGTGATGCCCTACTACACGGGCACTCCGGGGACACTGGCGTTCGAGACCTTGCCCCTCGATCCGCTGGACCTGTCGAAATCGTCCGGCGTGTCTCCCGGCAAGCTGACGGGGTCGCTCACCTCGGTCGACCGCATCGATCCCGATCTCGACGGCGGCGCCTTCGAGGCGCGCTACTTCGGCAGGCCTGGCGAGGTGGGTCTCGAACTGGCTGGTCGCCTGCGCTTTCGCACGACGAGCGGCCTGATCGCCATCGGCTCGTTCGGCGCCCGGTTCGTGCCCGCAGTGCCGTGACGAGGGCCGCTGCTCACCGCCCCCGCTTGTCGATCACCCGTTTCGCCTTGCCCACCGAGCGCTCGATCGCGCCCGGCGGCTCGACCCGCACGGTCACCGTCACGCCGATGTAGGTCTTGATCGCGTGCTCGAGCGCAGCGGCCGCGCCGACCGCGTCGGCGCCGTCGTGATGCTCGCCGCTCTTCAGTTCGACGCGCACCGTGAGCGCATCCATCGGGCCCTCGCGCGTGAGCTCGCACACGTAGTGCGGCGCCAGATTGGGCCGCTGCAGGATCAGCTCCTCGATCTGCGAGGGGAACACGTTCACGCCGCGCACGATCATCATGTCGTCGGAACGCCCCGTGATCTTCTGCATGCGGCGCATCGTGCGTGCGCTGCCGGGCAGCAGCCGCGTGAGGTCGCGGGTGCGGTAGCGCACGATCGGCAGGGCTTCCTTCGACAGCGAGGTGAACACCAGTTCGCCGAACTCGCCTTCGGGCAGGACCACGCCGGTGTGCGGGTCGACGATCTCCGGGTAGAAGTGGTCTTCCCAGATCGTCGGTCCGTCTTTCGTCTCGAGGCATTCGCAGGCCACGCCCGGCCCCATCACTTCCGACAGCCCGTAGAGATCGACCGCGTCGATCGCGAGCCGCTTCTCGATCTCGGCGCGCATCTCGTTGGTCCACGGCTCGGCGCCGAACACGCCGATGCGCAGGCTGGTCGCGCGCGGATCGAGCCCCTGGCGCTCGATCTCGTCGGCGATCGCCAGCATGTAGCTGGGGGTCACGAGGATGATCGCGGGCCGGAAATCGACGATCAGTTGCACTTGTCGCTCGGTCTGGCCACCGCCGAACGGGACCACCGTCAGGCCCAGCCTCTCGGCGCCGTAGTGCGCGCCCAGCCCGCCGGTGAACAGTCCGTAGCCATAGCTGACGTGCGCGATGTCGCCGGGGCGCGCTCCCGCGGCGCGGATCGAGCGCGCCATCAGGTTGGCCCACGCATCGATGTCGCGCGCGGTGTAGCCGACGACGGTCGGCTTGCCGGTGGTGCCGCTCGAGGCGTGGATGCGTACCGCCTTCTCGCGCGGCACCGCGAACATGCCGAACGGGTAGGTCTCGCGCAGGTCGGCCTTGGTGGTGAACGGGAAGCGCGCCAGGTCGTCGAGCGAGTTGAGGTCCTCGGGGCGGACGCCGGCGGCGTCGAACTTCGCGCGGTAATGCGCGACGTTGCGGTACGCGTGGTCGAGCGACCAGCGCAGCCGCTGCAACTGCAGCGCGCGCAACTCGTCGACGCTCGCCCGCTCGATCGGCTCGAGCGGGAACCCTCCGGCCGAGACCATCACTGCTGCACTCGTGGAGCTCATGGCGACCCCCCCCGGTTCTCGTGGCGCGGCGCGACTGCACGGCGGGCGTCGTGCGCGACGATTCGATGTTAAACCCTGTGCGGCTGCCCGGCGCGGCATGTGGCGTGCGTGGCAGAATCGGCGTCGACGACCGGCGCGGCCTTCGCTGCCGCGCAGACCGTCGGCGTCTTCCGTCCACCGTCGGCACCGCCGCGTGCCGGCGCCGCACAATGCGCCCGCCCGCTGCGCGGGCGTCATGAGGAGCACTGCGCATGTCCTACGAGAACATTCTGGTCGAAACCCGCGGCCGGGTCGGGCTGGTCACGCTGAACCGGCCCAGGCAACTGAACGCGCTCAACGACCGCCTGATGGACGAGCTCGGCGCGGCCCTGCTCGACTTCGACGCCGATGACGGCATCGGCGCGATCGTGATCACCGGCAGCGACAAGGCGTTCGCCGCCGGCGCCGACATCGCCGCGATGGCCGGCTGGGGCTACATGGAGGTCTTCCGCAGCGAGTACATCACGCGCAACTGGGAGACGATCAGGCGTATCCGCAAGCCGGTGATCGCGGCAGTCGCCGGCTACGCGCTCGGCGGTGGCTGCGAGCTGGCGATGATGTGCGACATCATCATCGCCGCCGACACCGCGAAATTCGGCCAGCCCGAGATCCGCCTGGGCGTGATTCCAGGCGCCGGCGGCACCCAGCGGCTTCCGCGGGCGGTGTCGAAGGCCAAGGCCATGGACCTGTGCCTGACGGCCCGGACCATGGATGCGGCCGAGGCCGAGCGTGCCGGGCTGGTCTCGCGCGTGGTGCCGGCCGAGCGGCTGCTCGACGAGGCTCTCGAAGCCGCTGCAACGATCGCAGGATTCTCGCTGCCCGCGCTGATGATGGCCAAGGAGGCGATCAACCGCGCCTACGAGGCGCCGCTCGCCGAGGGGATCCTGTTCGAGCGGCGCCTGTTCCACTCGCTGTTCGCCACCGAAGACCAGAAGGAAGGGATGGCGGCCTTCGTCGAGAAGCGCAAGCCGCAGTTCCGCCATCGCTGAAGGCGAGGCGGCCGCGGGCGCGTGGCCGCCGCCGCGGTTTGCGGGCCGCGGCGGTCGTTGCTATAGTGGAGGGCTCTGCGGTGAGAAGCGCACACGAAAGTGCGGACGAGCCGATCAGGCAGTCGAGTTGACAGGGTTACGATAATCTTCCATACTTTCTTTTCTCTGCTGATCGCGGCCAACTGCAAATGCAGCGCGATCCACGATCTTTAACAATCAACAGCCGATAAGTGTGGGCGTTCGGGCGAACGCGCCAAGCCGAGGGTTCTCACGGACCCGAGGCGGGTTCCGGGCCGGACTCGTTCCGGAGCGGATCTCGGAAAATCGAACGCTCACACGGTAAACGAACATCCATTGGGAAACCAATGAAAAGAGTTTGATCCTGGCTCAGATTGAACGCTGGCGGCATGCCTTACACATGCAAGTCGAACGGCAGCACGGGGGCAACCCTGGTGGCGAGTGGCGAACGGGTGAGTAATGCATCGGAACGTGCCCGGTAGTGGGGGATAACTCGGCGAAAGTCGAGCTAATACCGCATACGTACCGAGGTAGAAAGCGGGGGACCTGCAAGGGCCTCGCGCTATCGGAGCGGCCGATGTCGGATTAGCTTGTTGGTGGGGTAATGGCCTACCAAGGCGACGATCCGTAACTGGTCTGAGAGGACGACCAGTCACACTGGGACTGAGACACGGCCCAGACTCCTACGGGAGGCAGCAGTGGGGAATTTTGGACAATGGGCGAAAGCCTGATCCAGCAATGCCGCGTGTGTGAAGAAGGCCTTCGGGTTGTAAAGCACTTTTGTCCGGAAAGAAATCCGCCTGGCCAATACCCGGGCGGGATGACGGTACCGGAAGAATAAGCACCGGCTAACTACGTGCCAGCAGCCGCGGTAATACGTAGGGTGCGAGCGTTAATCGGAATTACTGGGCGTAAAGCGTGCGCAGGCGGTTATGCAAGACAGGTGTGAAATCCCCGGGCTCAACCTGGGAACTGCACTTGTGACTGCATGACTAGAGTGCGTCAGAGGGAGGTGGAATTCCGCGTGTAGCAGTGAAATGCGTAGAGATGCGGAGGAACACCGATGGCGAAGGCAGCCTCCTGGGATGACACTGACGCTCATGCACGAAAGCGTGGGGAGCAAACAGGATTAGATACCCTGGTAGTCCACGCCCTAAACGATGTCAACTAGTTGTCGGGGATTCATTTCCTTGGTAACGCAGCTAACGCGGACCGCCTGGGGAGTACGGCCGCAAGGTTAAAACTCAAAGGAATTGACGGGGACCCGCACAAGCGGTGGATGATGTGGATTAATTCGATGCAACGCGAAAAACCTTACCTACGCTTGACATGCCAGGAACTTTCCAGAGATGGATTGGTGCCCGAAAGGGAACCTGGACACAGGTGCTGCATGGCTGTCGTCAGCTCGTGTCGTGAGATGTTGGGTTAAGTCCCGCAACGAGCGCAACCCTTATCCCTAGTTGCTACGCAAGGGCACTCTAGGGAGACTGCCGGTGACAAACCGGAGGAAGGTGGGGATGACGTCAAGTCCTCATGGCCCTTATGTGTAGGGCTTCACACGTCATACAATGGTCGGTACAGAGGGTCGCCAACCCGCGAGGGGGAGCCAATCCCAGAAAACCGGTCGTAGTCCGGATTGCAGTCTGCAACTCGACTGCATGAAGTCGGAATCGCTAGTAATCGCGGATCAGCATGTCGCGGTGAATACGTTCCCGGGTCTTGTACACACCGCCCGTCACACCATGGGAGTGGGTTCTACCAGAAGTAGGTAGCCTAACCGCAAGGAGGGCGCTTACCACGGTAGGGCTCATGACTGGGGTGAAGTCGTAACAAGGTAGCCGTATCGGAAGGTGCGGCTGGATCACCTCCTTTCAGAGAA